>NZ_VAWE01000001.1:7257500-7857500 GCF_005795905.1 Streptomyces marianii | reverse complement strand
TCGCCGGCCGGATCGACCGAAGCCGGCGCGGATGGCGAAGCGCACGCCGATCGGGCGGAGCGTGTCATCGCCCCTCTCGCCGAAGCGGTCCACCGGAGGTTCCCGGACCTGGCGGTCGAGCCGGACGTCGTCTCCGGCTCCCCGGCGTCGGCGCTCGTCGACCGGTCGGCCGAAGCATCGTTGATCGTCGTGGGCCACCGCGGGACGGGGGGATTCCCGCGGCTGCCACTCGGATCCGTGAGTCTGCAGGTGGCCACCCACTCACGCTGCCCGGTCCTCGTGGTCAGACCCCGGAGGAGAACCGAACCCGGAGTCGAACGGGTGGTGGTCGGCGTCGACGTCGACGACATGCAGCCGCACGTCATGGAGTTCGCCCTGCGCGCGGCCGCCGCCCGTGGCGCCCCGCTCGAAGTCGTTCACGGCTCCACTCGGCCCGACCTTCTCGGCACCGGCCCCACCGGCCCCCTTCTCGTCGGACACGAGAAACGACCGAGCGTGGCGAAGGACCTGCTGGAGGAGAGGCTCGGCCCGTACCGGTCCCGATGCGACGACCTGGACATCCGCACGCGTGTCGAGCGGAGTCGGCCGGCGCACCTTCTGGTGGACTCCTCTCGCGATGCGACTCTGCTGGTCGTCGGCAGCCACGGTCGCACCGGCCTGCGGAGACTGATGCTCGGCTCGGTGAGCGGCGAGGTGCTGCACACCGCCCGGTGCCCGGTCGTCGTGGTGCCTCCGCCGGAGGCCGAGGAGTGATGCCGCCGGGGCGGGTGTCCGCGCCCCGGCAGTCCTTTGCATAATGCAACCATGGAGAGCGGAAGACGGCGGGCACGGCCACGGCAGAGCTACTCGATCAGCGCTGCGCTGTGGGGTCCGGCCGACTACAACGGCCGGCCCCCGAGCTGGCTGGTGGCGGAGGGCATCGCGGTGGGCGTCGTGGGTTCGGCCGTCATCGCCGGGCCGGGGGTCGCGGGAACCCTCCTCGGCTCGACGGTACTGCAGACGGGCGAGGCGGGGATGCTGGTCGCGCTGGGCCTGGTGGTCTTCCTCCTCTGTATGCGGGCCGGCAGGGCCCTCGTGGGACCGATCGCCGTCCTCGGTGTGTGCTGGGCGGTCGCCGCACCCAAGGCCACGAACGAAGTAGTGCTGCGCTGGGGCGGCGAGGTCAGCAGTGTCGTCGTGACCTCCGTGGCGCCCGGGGCCACGGAGCGGCACTACTGCGCGGTGCGGCACCTCGACGGCACTCCGGTCCCCGGGCGGATCTGGCGGGGATGCACGGCGACGACGCTGCCGGGCGACCGGATCGGGCTCGTCCACGACCCGCACGGCCGGGTGCCGCCGCGCGGGATCACCACGTCCGGTCGTGACGAGGCTCTGGTGGAATCGCTGGGCATCGGCCTGGCGCTGGCGACGCTCAGCACTGTCGCGGTGGTCCGCTCGTACCATCTGGGCCCGAAGGCCCACGTGCCGTGCTGACGAGGGGACCGCGGCGCACGACGGGCGGCCCGCCGCCGCACGCGGCCCACTCCGCCCGGGCGGTTCTTCCGCCGGCGTCCCACCCGAGCCCCCGTTTCGTGGGTCCAGGGCGTGTTGCGAAAGTCCCTCCCGCCCCGCGGCGGACGGAGCGACCTCGGCAACATGGCCCAAGGGCTGTCCCGCAATCCCCGGTGGGCGCGCGACGACGGCCACGGCGCCTCGCCGCGTTGTCCAAGCATCCGAATACACCCGGTACGAGGACGGCGCTCCGCCTCGCGATGCACCGCATCCGACGCCGCGCGCTGGTCCCCCGGGAACTGCGGGACAGCCCTGAGCTAGGGCGTGTTTCGAAGGTAGCCTCGTCCGCCCCAGGGCGGGGGCCTCTGGTGCATGGAGTCTCCCCAGGCCCTCCGGCCGAGGGGGTGGGGTCTCCCCAGGCCCTCCGGCCGAGGGGGTGGGGTCTCCCCAGGCCCTCCGGCCGAGGGGGTGGGGTCTCCCCAGGCCCTCCGGGCCGAGGGGAAGATCGCAAGGCGCAGGGAGGAGAGCGCAGCGGGCTGCGCCGACGACCGACAACGCCGCGAGGGTGCGCGCCAGAGGCCCCCGCCCAGACGGGACTTTCGAAAAACGCCCTAGTGGTCCGCCCAGCCCAGCGGGTACAGCGCACTGTCCGCGGACGGCACCGTCGGCTCACCGCCCGCCTCGTTGAAGTCGGTGAGCGCGTCGATCAGCGCAGCTCGCTGCGCGGGGGCCATCCGCAGCACGATCCTCTCGATCTCCCTACGGCGTCTGCTCGTGACGTCCTCGACGAGCGCCCCGCCCTCCGCCGTGAGCCGCAGCACCGTCTCCCGGCGGTTGGCCGGGTTCGTCCGTCGGTCCGCGAGACCGGCCGCGATCAGCCGGTCGATCATGCGCATCGCCGTCGAGGGATTGACCCCGAGACGCTCGGCGAGCACCACGAGCTTCGCCGGCCCGTGCATGGACAACACCACCAGCAGGCGGAACTGGGGCAGCGTCACCCGGTCCTCGACCGCCGCCAGGGAATGGGCCGATACGGCCACGAGCAGCCTGGACGCCGTGAGTACCGCACGCGTCACCGCGTCGACGTCATCGACGTGCGGAACTTGCCCTCTGTCGGTCATGGCCCCTTTCTACCCCCTGTGGCCCTCGTGCCGGAGCTCACCCGGTGATCGACGGTCTCCGGCCGCTCACATCGGCGTCGTGGTGACGGATCAGCAGCATGGCGGCGTCGTCGTGGAGCGGCCCTGCGGCGTGCAGGACCAGATCGGCGCGCAGAGCCTGGAGAGCGGACTCGGAGTCGGGGTCCTTCAGGAGTCCGCCCCGGTCCTCCAGGGGATAGAAGCGCCCCGCTCCGTCGCGTGCCTCCGAGACGCCGTCCGTGTACAGCAGCATCTGGTCCCCCGGCGTGAAGCGCTCCGAGTGGGACTCGGGCCGGTGGCCCGCGTGTATCCCGAGGCCGAGCGGCAGAGCGGGGAGGGGCGGCTCGGCGAAGCGTACCCGTCCGTCCGGCCTCACGATCATGGGTGCGGGGTGCCCGTAGTTCAGCAGGGTCACCGTCCCGTCGTTCCCGACTTCCGCCAGCACGGCCGTCACGAACTTCTCACCTTGGAGTTCCCTGTCCGCCACCCGCTCCAGCCGGGCGCCGACGCCGGCCAGGTCCGCCTCGTCGTGGGCGGCTTCCCGGAAGGCGCCCAGGACCAGGGCCGCCGTCTCGACCGCCTCCAGCCCTTTGCCCTGGACATCCCCCACGATCACACGCACGCCAGCGGGTGACGCCACCACCTCGTACAGATCGCCGCCGATGCGCGCCTCGGCGACGGCCGAAGTGTAGGAGACCGCCACGCGCAGATGCCCGGCACTGCGCGGCACCGGCCTCAACAGCACGCGCTGCGCCACTTCCGCGATCGAGCGGACGCTGGCCAGTTCGGCTTCCCGCCGTTGCCGCATCACCGCCGCGACCAGACCCGCCACGGTCACGCCCGCCACCGACGCCAGGGCCGTCCAGCCCCGGCGGCCGGTGAACAGACCGTCGTAGAGCCCGAGCCCGAGGCACAGGAGCGTCGCCAGACCGCCGATGAGGGCCGTGCGTCGCCAGCCGCCGGCCAGTCCGGCGAAGGCGGGGCCCAGGGAGACGAGGGGGAGGAAGCCGACCGAGGGGCCCGCCGTCACATCGACGACGGTGACGACGGCCATCACGCCGTACGGGAGGACGGACAGCACCCATGAGCGCTGCGGTGTCACGTCGGGCATGGCTGACCCCGCGGTGTGTGAGGCGGTGCGATCGGCTGCGAGCGGGCGTCCGGCACCACCACGGACCGCCGCTTGATTTAGCCTATGCAAAACTTACCCTCCCGAAGCATTTCGGGAGAGTCTCGTTACACAACCGACAGCTGACGGCTGCAAGGGCGGCAGCCGGAACCGGAGGGTGCCTCGTGGACCATTCGAACCCCCCACCACAGCGACCTGCGCCGCCGACCGGCTGGAAGCGGCTGGCCGCCCGGCTCCCCGTACACCTCTTCAGGATCGGGCTCGGCCCCCTGTTCGGCAGGAGGCTCCTTCTCCTCATCCACACGGGAAGGCTGAGCGGCGCCTCGCGCACCGTGGTCCTCGAGGTCGTGGACCACACCCGGGCACCCCGCTCCTGGACCGTGGCGTCCGGCTACGGCCCTTCGGCCCAGTGGTACCGGAACCTCCGGCGCACCCCGCAGGCCACCGTCCAGGTCGGCAGGCGCTACCACGCGGTGAACGCCCGGTTCCTGTCCGCGGAGGACGGTGCCACGGTCATGGCCCGCTACGCCGAGGACCATCCCCGTACGGCTGCTCGACTGTGCGCCTATCTGGGCCTTCCCACCGACGGGACGGCGGCCGGGTACCGCCGTGCAGGGGAACTGATCCCGTTCGTCCGGCTGGAGTGCGCCCCCGCCTGCCATGGTCCACGAGCCGCGACGAGCCGGAGGCAGGCGGACGATCCGACTGCCCGATGACGGCGCGGTAGGGACGTGCGCTCACCCGCTGCGGCCCGTTGGGCCCGGCACACCCCGCTCGAGGAGCCGGGAGGCCGCGCCCCGGCAGAGCAGGCCGCAAATCGATCCACCCTCCGAGCGCGCGGCGGGTGGATCGATCCTTTGCATCATGCAATTCTCTTGGTCGGCAGCTCTCCCCGAGGCGCGGAGACCCGCCCGTGAGGCGCGGCGGGACATCCAGCTGTGACGCTCGGAAAGAGCCCGCCGCGCCCGGCTCCGGACGTGCTCTCCGACTCCTCCCGAGCGAGCAGGAGGAGGCCCGGAGCCGGGCTCCCCCGCCGGGGAGTCCACGCGACACGGCCGCCCTCGACCACTGCGGCCAGGCCCCCCGGACGCTCCGGCCGTCGCCGAGTACCGCTTCACCGGTCCCGTTCCGGGTACCGCTTCCCGGGTCCGGGTCGTCGACCCGCCTCCGTAGCCCGCAGGTTGCCCGGTCCCTGCCGGGCCGCCGCCGTCGGTCCGGCCCTGGCAGCGTGTGAGGCCGGCGCACGGGTGACCGCCCGAGACGGCCCCTGCCCCGGTGAGGCACCGTCACTTGCGCGACCACGTCCGCGTGGACAGGTCGGGGCGTACCCCGCGCTGGGCACGGGCGAGTACGACGGCCGTGGCCAGCAGGCCGACATGGCTGATCGCTTGCGGGAAGTTGCCGAGGAACGAACCGTCGGACGGGTCGACCTGCTCGGGCAGGAGCCCCAGGGGGCCGGCGTAGGAGCAGAGCCGTTCGAAGAGTTCCGTCGCCTCGTCGATGCGCCCCTGTCCGGCCAGGTTGTCCGCCATCCAGAAGCTGCACAGGAGAAAGGCTCCTTCGGGTTCGTCGATGCCGTCCGGTGAGGCCGTGGGCAGGTAGCGGTAGAGCAGACCGCCACCCGCGTCGAGGCGGTCCGCCACCGCCCGGGTGGTGGCGACCATGCGGGGGTGGTCGGCGGGTACGACCCGTCTGAGCGGAAGGGCGAGCAGGGAAGCATCCAGGCCGCCGCCGCCCAGGTGCTCGGTGAGGGCTCCTGCCTCGTCGTCCCAGGCCTCGTCGAGGATCCGGGCCGCGAGACGCCCGGCATCCCGGTTCCAGCCCTCCGCGTCACCGGGCAGTCGCAGCATGCGGGACAGGCGTGCCGCCCGGTCGAGGGCCACCTGGCACATGGCGGCCGAGTACGTGAACGGCCGACCGTGTGTGCGTACCTCCCAGATGCCGTGGTCCGGGCGGTTCCACGCGGTGCGGGCCTCCTCGGCGAGGCGTTCGAGCTGTCGCCACAGACCGGGGTCGAGCACACCCCCCGTCGCGGCCCGCTGGAACGCGCAGTCGAGGATCTCGCCGTACACGTCGTGCTGCACCTGGCGCGCCGCGGCGTTTCCCCAGCGCACCGGAGCGGATCCGCGGTAGCCCTCCAGTGCCGCGTCCTCGACCTCATGGGGCGGGGCGTGTCCGTCCAGGTCGTAGAGGACGAGAGGACGCCCGCTCTCGTGGGAGGCGGTCAGGGCCCAGCTCAGGAAGCCTTCGGCCTCCGTGGGCAGTCCGATGCGCCGGAGGGCGAAGACCGCGTAGGCGGTGTCCCGGATCCACGCGTACCGGTAGTCCCAGTTCCGAGTGCCGTGAACGCGTTCCGGAAGGGAGGACGTGGGGGCGGCGATGAGCGCCCCGTTCTCCACATGGTCCAACAGCTTGAGGGTGATCGCGGAGCGGAGCACCAGATCAGGGCGGGGCACGTCCCGCACCACGTGAGCGGCCCACCGCCTCCAGACCCGTGCGGTGGCTTCCAGGCACGCGGAAGGCCGGTCGAGGCTCCCGGCGCCGTGGCGGGCCCCGGCGCCCCAGGTCAGGGAGACGGTCAGGTCTTCCCCCGGCCCGAGGGTGATCGTGCTGTCCGTACCGGGTACGGGCCGGGAGAGCCGGACGTACACGGCGGGCCGGCCCGGACCGCGGAGGACCCATACCCGCCCGTCCGGGCCGACCTCGTCGCCCCGGCGAGGGCTGAGGCGGAAGCAGAGCTCGACGCTGCCGTGCGTCACGCGCACATGTCGCAGAAGTTCCTCACGACCGGCCCTCGCGTCCTCCTCCAGACGCGCGTCCGGCGCGAGTGGGAACGCGTCGGTGATCTCGACCGCCCCCTCCGGACCGCGCATCTCCGTGATGAGCACACCGGTGCCGGACACGTATCGCTGGCGGCTCTCGGTCACCCGCGCGGGCGCGATCAGCAGTTCTCCCCCTCTCCGGTGGTCGAGCAGGGATGCGAAGAGGGGCACCGAGTCGAAGCGCGGGACGCACATGAAAGTCACCGCGCCGTCCCGGCCGACCAGGGCGCAGGTACGGCCGTCACCGACGAGTCCGTGATCGGCGATCGGCAGGTAGCCCTGGACACGACTCAAGGGTCGCCACTCGCCCATGTACGGCGCCTACCCGGAATGCGGCGGCCAAGCGCGCAGGTCGACGGTGCGAGGGCGCGCGGATCGCGGGCGGACGCTGCTCGTCCGGAGGGGCTTTCGTTCCCCGCGGGGCGGTGCGCCGCGGAACCGGGGCGGTCACGGACGAGGGACCGCCGAGCGTGCCGTGCGGCCCGGCCGAGTGCGAGGGGCGCCCGGCCCGGTGCTGCGCGAACGGCTGCAGCGGCCGCCGGTCAGCCGTGCCGACGCCGCGGCCCCGGCCATGCCTCTTCGTGGAGAATCCTGCCCACGAGCGCTCCTCCGTAGAGGATGAAACCCACGCCGACGAACCAGGACTGGACGACCAGCATCGTCCCGACGGGGCCGTATGCGACGGCGCTCGTCACGATCAGGGGGGAGAAGACGAGGCGGGAGAAGAGACGGAGGCCGAGCAGGCCGACGGTGGTTGCGAGGGCGCCCGGCAGGAGGGCTCTCCACCCGACCCGGCGGCCGAGGAGGACCTTCTGCGAAGCCCACAGGAGCATCAGCGTGACGAGAACGGCGCCGGCCGTCCCCTGCGGCGTCGTGATGACGCTCTGCCTCCGCAGTGGCGTGTTGGTGAGCACCAGCACGTACCCCACGACCAGACACAGCCACACTACGTGCCGTGCCAGCATGCCGGCGTACGAGCCGCCGCTTCGAGCCGGTTCCAGCCCCCATGCCTTCTCGTAGCCGGTCTGAACCGCCGCCCCGAACGTGACGCCGAAAATCGCGAGAGCGGCCAGGCTGAAGCTCGTCGTCGCTCGCAGGACGTGTCGCGGAGGGGCGAACATCTGCTGGATCTCGTGCTGAGCCGCCGTCGATGCGCTCAGGGCCCTGCTGAGCCAGTGCGCGAAACCGGCTGCCTGAGCCGGGGCCGCCGCCGCGAGTACGATCATCAGCGGCACCAGGGTGAGGAAGCCCATCGCGGCGAATCCCAGGGAGCGGTTCATCAACTCCAGGTCGCCGCCGTCCCGCTCCCCCGGCCCGCCCATGACGGACTCACGAATCCGTCGGCCGAAGCGTCGGGGCAGGGATGCGTCAGCCGGGCCTTCGGTGGAATCCATGCGACTCGACTACCACGGTCGGATCGCCGGTCGCCGGATCGACGCGAGGCCTCCCGTCGGCAGGAGCGGCGTTCTCGGGATCCCGGGTCGCGTGTCCGCGCGGGGCGGCGGGTTGCCTCGTCAACTCATGCGGGCCGTGGTGCTGTTGCGAGCCGGACCGCCCAGCGCGGTCAGTACGCCTGCGGACACCCGGCGCACCCGCCCGTCCGCCCCTCCGTCCGGGATGCGTCAGCGGCCGCGGTTCCCATGCGGTGACGACCACGAATCCGACGGCGGACCGGGCAGCCTGGTGAGGGCCGGGACACGGCCGTTCGAAAGGATTCCCGCCCTCGGGTGAACGCTGCGGCGGTCGGGCCCGTACTGCTGTCTGCGTGCCGTGCCAGCCGCCGTACAACAGCTTCCGGGCGACATGAACGAGCAAGTACCCATGCCGACCGGGAGGCATCATGCGTTCCAACCGACGCGCCGCCGAATCCACCGTCCCCAGGACCATCGCGGTGATCGTGGCCGTCTGCGCGGTCATCGCCACCGTGCTGTTCATCACGCGGGGAGGTGATGAGGAGGCCTCGGCCTCGCCGACCCCCGCGGGGGCCGCGGCACAGAACGGCTACGGGCAGTCCGGCACCGCGGGATACGGTCAGTCGTCCGGCGCCGCCCACGGAGCGGACGCGCAGAACGAGGCGGCGGAGGACGCCCAGTCCGGACCGACCGAACCCCAGCCGGTGACCGAGGTGGACAAGACGTTCCTGGTCAAGGTGCGGCAGGCCGGCCTGTGGGAGATCCCGGCCGGCCGGCTGGCCCAGACGAACGCCTCCAGCGAAGCGGTCAAGCGCGCCGGCCTGCACCTCATGGACGGCCACAGCAAGCTCGACCAGCTGGTACGCGAGGACGCCAAGATCCTTGGCGTTGCGATTCCCGACGAGGCCACGGCCGAACAGCAGGGCTGGGTCAAGCAGATGGAGAACGCCCGGGGAGCCGAGTTCGACCGCCTGTTCGCGAACCTGCTGCGCGCCTCGCACGGAAAGATCTTCGCCACCATCGGCGAGGTCCGGGCCGCCACCCAGAACGACCTCATCCGCCGCCACGCGCGGCAGGCCAACCAGACCGTGCTGGACCACCTCGAGGTCCTGGAGGACACCGGCCTGGTCGACAGTGCGACCTTCGCCGACGTGGAGAAGTCCGTCACCCCTAAGTAGACCGGAAACCGCCCGAGTAGACCGGAAACCGCCCCACCCGCCGCGCGAGGCCGCCGGACCATGCGCGGCGGGTTCCGGCTGCACTCCTCCGACAGCCCAGCGGATACCGGCGCCGCGTCAGGCGACGGCTGCTCCGGCCGAGCCGGCCCGGACAGCACGTACTCCCGGCCGCCCCGCACCTGGAGCTCTCCCTTGCACTGTGCAATGATGGGCGGCGAGGAGGGCCCAGCGGCGACGGGCCCATGCGCGGAAGCTGGGCACTGGCACGGTGACGCAGTCGATTCCGGCGCCCGGCCGCGGCTGGCAGCCCTCCTCGCCATCGACCGTGGGCAGTTGACTCCACGGGCGGGTGGACGTGAGGCGCCGGTGCACGCCGTACACCGTGCCGACGTCGCTCCTCCGTGCGCGGCCGCGCCCCACGACCGATCGGCGGCGCTCAGAGCGCGGTGACCCGCTCCTCCGCGCGCGCCCGCGACCCAAGAGTTCGGGCTCCGGCAGGTGTAGAGGCTCGTGCGCTCCTCCGCGCGCGCCCGCGACCCAAGCGCTGCGGCACAGGCCGGGTCCGGCAACCCGCTCCGTCCTGTTCGCTCACCCTCCCCGGCGACCGGACCAGCGTGGTTCGACATCCCCCCACTCGGCCTCCCACGCGTCCAGGGTCCGGCGCTCGAGCCGACGGCCCCGAAGACCGGTCACCGCCACGGCGGCGCCCGCGACCACGGCGAACACCGAGATTCCCGCCAGCGCCGAGGCGAACGCCATGTCCGCGTCCGTAGGGGGTCTCGGGGTCGGCCGCCCGTGTTCGTCGACCCAGATCCGGATCACGCTCCCGGCCTCCGTACCGCGCGGCACCTCGACGACACCGTGGTGCGCTCCGCTCCCCGGCCGGCTCCAGGTCGCCTCGGCCGACGCGCCGCCCGACACGCCGGACCGGGTGTCCCGCGCGCCCGCCACCGCGCCGGTCACCGTGGTCGCACTCACCTGCTGCCGCTCCTCGTCGAGCACCCGACGGTGCTCGCCGGTCCATGTGGCCCAGGTGGCCGCCACCGCCAGGACGAGCGCCACCAGCACGGCGAAGGCGTCTTCCAGCACCAAGCGGCTGCGGGCCCGGTCCGCAGGGCGGACCAGCGGTCTCGTGTCCCTGCCGGCAGCGCACACCAGATGCCTCCACAGGGTGTCCCCAGCCACCCCGTGCGAACCGGGCACGGAGCGTTCGTCCGTCATGACGGGCCTCCCTCGTGGATCGTCCGGGAGAAGGCGATACCTGCGGGTGTTGTGCCGTTGCCTCCACCTTGGCGATGTCCCGCCGTCGCTCGTAGGGACAACCGTCCCCACCCTGGGGCCGGTCGGCCCAGGACGGACCGTCCTCGGCAGCCGCCACGACCCGTCGCGCGGTTCTCAGGCCGCCACCAGGTGATCGACGACTTCGGCGACGTCGGCAAGACCTTCGATCCGTTCGAGGAACCGCCGCGCGTCGGCCCGTTCCATCCGCCCCCACACGTTCACCGTCCCGTTGCGGACGGTGATCTCGACCGCGCTCCCGGCACCGGGGAACTCCTCCACGAGAATCCTGGACACGATCTCTTCACGGATGCCCTCGTCGTCCCTCACGAGAGACGCCAGAAGGGCGTTCCTGCGCACGACACCGACGAGGTGCCCGCCTTCGTCCGTGACAGGCATCCTCTTCAGCCGGGAGAGCGCTGCCAGCCACGCCGCCTCGGCGACGGTGGACTCGGGGAAGACCGTGATGGCAGGAGCGGTCATCAGGTCCTCCGCCGTTTCCGCGCGGGCACTCTCGTTCAGGCGCCGGCGAGCGAGGGAACCCGCCACGCCGGGCCGGTGACCGGTCGCCTCGACCGCCGCCTTGGCCAGCAGGTCCGATTCCGACACCACACCCATCACCCGGCCCTCCGGATCCGTCACGGGCAGCGATCCCACTCCGGCGTCGGTGAGTGCTCGAGCGATGGCCATGAACGCGGAGTCCCCCGGCACGGACGCGACAGCGACCTCCATGACGTCTCGGACCAGCAGCGGTTCGGCTTCCACATCGGACGCCGACCGTGCCCGGTGGGCCGTGTGCGCGGGCCGGGCCGGGGCCCCGCCGCCCGCCGGACTGCGGGGCTCCTCGTGCCGGGCGGACGCCGCCGCCATCGCGCCGATGTACCGGAGCAGCATGTCCTCCCGCAGGGGTTCGTCGATCCGGCTCGCTCTTCCGGGTACCGCACGGCGCGCTTCGACACCGGCGGCGGGGCTCTCGCGATCGGTCATGGCCGACTCCCTCGTCCGGAGGGTCTCCCCCGCTCTCCCATTGTCTCCTTGCGCGGAGCGAGGCGCCCGGGCCGTTCAGCCCTTCCACTGAGCGTTCGGAGGCTGCCGCCGCCGCTTCCGGCGGGCATGCCGTGCGTGTCGGCCCCTTCCTCGTATCTCCGCACCGGAATGCTGGCGTCATGAACCTCGCCGTCGCGGTGGCGGCCGCTCTGCTGTCCGCCCTGAGCTTCGGTGTCGGATCGGTACTTCAGCAGCAGGCGGCGCGCGAGGCACCCGCGTCGGACTCCCTCCGGCTCCGGCTGCTGCTCGAGCTGGCCCGCCGCCCGAAATGGCTGACCGGGATGGGACTCGTCGTCGCCTCGTACGCACTGCTCGGCCTGGCCCTGGCCGCCGGCCCTCTGGTCCTGGTCCAGCCGCTCGCCGCGACGGACCTCGTCTTCGCCCTGCCGTTCCTCGCCTGGCGACGCGGCATCTCCCTGACGCGTCCGGAGGCCGCGGGAATCGTGTGCACGGCGGGCGGTGTGGCCATGTTCCTGACGGTCCTTCCGCCGCCCGCCCACGGGACGGTTCCGGACGTCGCCGACTGGGTGCCCGTGCTCGCCGCCGTCGGCGGCGCCGTGGCGCTGCTGGCCCCCGCCGGCCTGCGGCGGCGCGGCAGCACGAGGACCGCGTTGTTCGCCGTCTGCGCGGCGCTGCTGTTCGCTCTCCTCGACAGCCTGACCAAGAGCACGGCCGACAGGTTCCAGACCCAGGGCGCGGGCGCGTTCCTCGCGTGGGAGCCCTACTCGCTGATCGTCATCGGAGTTCTGGGCCTGACCATGTCGCAGAGCGCGTACCAGGCGGGCTCCCTGGCCATCAGCCTGCCGATCATCGACACCCTCGAACCGGTCGGCGCCGTACTGATCGGCATCGCCGTCTTCGGCGAACGGCTCGCGCAGTCTCCTCCGGCGCTGGCCGTGCAGATGCTGGGAGCGGCCGTGGCGGTGACGGGCATCCTCCTCCTCGACCGCTCGCCCCTGGCTCGTGCCTGAGGAGCGGCACCCGGCCCGTGACGTTCCCGGGGACGGGACGACCGTCGAACGCCCCGGGTCGGCGGAACGACCGGTCCCTGCGGGTCCGACGGCCCGAACGTCCCCATACAGGGACGTATGGCCCCTTCTGTCTCGCGAACGCGCTCGGTGACAGTGGGACGAGTAGGCGCCGGCCCGCAGAGGGGGCCGGCACGTCGCCGCGGAAGCAGCCATGACCGACTACGTGTACGACTTCGCCCGGGGCGGCCGCGGCATGGCCGAGCTGCTCGGGAACAAGGGCGCGAACCTCGCGGAGATGACCCGCCTGGGCCTGCCCGTGCCGAGAGGGTTCACCATCACCACCGAGGCCTGCCGGGTCTTCCTGTCGAGCGGCGAACCGCCGCCCGAACTGGAGCGCCAGATCGCCGAGCACGTGTCCGCCCTGGAGCGGGCCGCCGGAAAGCGGCTCGGTCAGGCGGACGACCCACTGCTCCTCTCGGTCAGGTCCGGAGCCCGGGTCTCGATGCCCGGAATGATGGAGACCATCCTCGACATCGGACTCAACGACTACTCGGTGCTCGGGCTGGCCAAGTCGTCCGAGAGGGAGCGATTCGCCTGGGACTCCTACCGGCGGCTGGTGCAGATGTTCGGCGGCACGGTGATGGGCTTGGACAACTCGCTCTTCGAGGAGACACTCACGCGCATCGAGGAACAGCACCACGTCCCCGACGACAGCCGCCTGGACGTCTGCGACCTCATCAGGACCGTCGAGTCGTTCAAGGACCTGATCGCCGAGCGGTCGGGCCTCGAGTTCCCCCAGTCGCCCGCCGAACAGCTGCGGCAGGCCGTCCTGGCCGTGTTCGCCTCCTGGAACGGGGAGCGCGCGAGGCTGTACCGGCGCCGCGAGCGCATCCCGGACGATCTGGGGACCGCGGTGACCGTTCAGACCATGGTCTTCGGCAACCTGGGCCGGGACTCGGGGAGCGGTGTGGCCTTCACCCGGGACCCGGCCACGGGTCGCACGGGGGTGTACGGCGACTACCTTCCGAGCGCCCAGGGCGAGGACGTCGTCTCCGGGGTGCGCAACGCGGTGCCCCTCCAGGAGCTGGCCGCTCTGGACCCGACGTCGTTCGGGCGGCTTCAGGAGTACCTGGCCCGGCTGGAGAGCCACTACCACGACCTGTGCGACGTCGAGTTCACGATCGAACGGGGCAGGCTCTGGATGCTTCAGACACGCGTCGGCAAACGCACCGCCCGGGCGGCCTTCACCATCGCCTCGGACATGGCCGACGAGGGTCTGATCACGCACCGTCAGGCTCTGTCCCGCGTCGACGGTGAGCAGCTCACCCGCCTCATGTTCCCGCGCTTCGACGCCGCCGGCACGGCCGACGTGGTCGCCCGGGGCGTCCCCGCCTCCCCGGGAGCGGCCGTGGGAGCGGTCGTCTTCGACTCGGCCGAGGCCGTGCGCAGGGCGGACGCCGGGGAGAAGGTGGTACTCGTCCGGAACGAGACCACCGCCGACGACCTGCCCGGCATGATCGCCGCGGAAGCCGTTCTCACCACTCGCGGCGGGAAGACGAGCCACGCGGCGGTGGTCGCGCGGGGCATGGGGAAGGTGTGCGTCTGCGGGGCGGAGGACATGATCGTGGACGTCCGCGCACGCTGCCTCGTCGTCGACGGCCTGACCGTCGGCGAGGGTTCGGTCGTCTCCGTGGACGGCTCCGAGGGGAGCGTCCGCCTCGGAGCCGTACCCCTGGTCGAGTCCCAGGTCGTGCGGTACTTCGACAGCGGTGCGCCCCCGGACGCCGCCGCGCAGGACCTTGTACGCCACGTGCACCGGCTCATGCAGCAGGCCGACGCGGCACGGCGCCTGGAGGTGCGGGCGAACGCGGACACCCCGCAGGACGCGGCCCGGGCGCGCCGCTTCGGGGCCGAGGGAATCGGGCTCTGCCGCACCGAGCACATGTTCCTGGGGGACCGGCGCCGGCTCGTCGAGGACATGATCCTCGCGGAGGGCGACGCGGAACGGGATGCCGCGCTCGCCGCGCTCCTGCCCCTGCAGCGTGCGGACTTCACCGGCATTCTGGAGGCGATGGACGAACTGCCGGTGACCATCAGGCTGCTGGACCCGCCACTGCACGAGTTCCTGCCCGACCGCACGGATCTGGCCGTCCGCGTCGCCCGGAGGGACGCGGTCGGGGATCCGCCCGATGAGCACGACTCGGCGCTGCTCGCGGCCGTTTCCCGTATGCACGAGAGGAATCCGATGCTCGGGCTGCGGGGCGTCAGGCTGGGACTGGTCGTTCCCGGGCTGTTCGCCATGCAGGTGCGCGCGATCGCCGAGGCGGTCGTGGAACGGCTGCGGGCAGGCGGGACCCCGCGCGCCGAGATCATGGTTCCGCTGGTGGACACGGTGGAGGAGCTGCGCCTCGTCAGAGAGGAGGCCGAACGGGTCCTGGCCGCCGTCTCCGAGGAGGCGGGCGTGGTCGTCGCCTGCCCGGTCGGCACGATGATCGAGCTGCCGAGGGCGGCTCTCACCGCGGGCCGGATCGCCCGGGAGGCCGCTTTCTTCTCGTTCGGCACGAACGATCTCACCCAGACGACCTGGGGCTTCTCACGCGACGACGTGGAGGCCGCCTTCTTCTCCGCCTACCTGCAGAAGGGCGTGTTCCCGGCGTCGCCGTTCGAGACCGTCGACCGCGAGGGCGTGGGCCGGCTGGTACGGATCGCGGTCACCGAGGGCCGCGCGGTGCGCCCCGAGTTGGAGCTCGGTGTGTGTGGAGAACACGGAGGCGATCCGGCATCGGTGCACTTCTTCCACGAGGTGGGGCTCGACTACGTTTCCTGCTCGCCGTTCCGCGTACCGATCGCACGTCTGGAAGCGGGCAGGGCGGCCGTATCGGAGGGCGTCACGGCCGGCTGAGCGCCTGCCGCGCCGCGCCGGGGAACGCACGGCGGCCCCGGTCGAGGTGTCCCGGCGGCTTGCAGGGACGGCCCAACCGGGCGTGGAGGGTTCCACGGGCGCATGATGAGAAGGAAGGCCCGAGCATCCGGGTGGCAACCACCGCACGGCCGGGCCGCGGCGATCGCGGGGCCGTCGCCTGCCGGCTCCGTGCCCACAGGCCGGCAGCCGCCTGAGCCCCACCGGTGTCCCGCAGCGCAGAGGAGGCTGACGATGACCCGAACCTCGACCCTCGAGCGCAGCCAGTGGCAGGGCGCTCTCGACGGCGTCACGGCCGACCACGACGGAAGACTCGTCACCGTCGAACTGCTGGACGCCTCCGTCGGGCACCAGTACGAGGCGGAGCGCATGCCGTTCGCCGACCTCTCCTACGACCCCAAGGACGATGTGGTGATCGTCGCCGTCGGCGGGAGGACGCCGCGCTATCCGGTGGTGCTGCGCCACATGGTGGCTCACCCGAAGGAGATCGACATCGCCACGGAGGACATTCCGGAAACCGCCGTGCGGGTCGTCGCGCCGGACGACACGGCCACTTTGATCACCTTCTTCCCGGCGGAATAGCGGGCGGGCCCCACAGCGCAACAGCCGTACACCCGGGGTGGGAAGCCGCGGCCGGGGCACCTCCCGCCGGGCGCTGCCGGGCTCGGCCCACCATCGGTGCGCCATCCACGCCACATGCCCGGTCGTGATCGAGCACCCGGAGACCGACGTCCAGGAGGGTGAGGACGGGGCACGCTGAAGGTGGGCGAGTCACACCGCTCTTCGGCCTCGGTCAACGGACCCGCCCACCGCGACCGGCACCCCTGAACGCGCCACCGCGAGGGGCGAGGAGGAGGCCGTGTCGAGAGCAGCGAGCACCGTCGCTGTCGGCCCGGTGCGGCGCACGCCGCGCGACGCCTGGGGCTGTGTGGCACATTCCCCCGCGCCGCACTGGCGCGCGCTCGAACGTCAGCGGTCGTCTGCCGCGCCCGCGGGCGTGGGACGGGCGAACTCGCAGCGGACGTCGACGACCCCCTCCACGGACCCGGCCAGTCGGCCGACGACGGCGACGAGGCTGCTGTCGCCGACCGTTCCGCCGAGCGTGACGACCCCGTCCTCCACGTCGACCCGTACCCCGGGACGGGAGTCCGCGAAGAGGCGGTCGACGAGATCCTGGACTTCCGCCGCGATGTCGTCGTCGGAGCGGAGGAACACCCTGAGGAGGTCCGCCCGGCTGACGATGCCCTTCAGAACGCCGTGCGCGTCCACGACGGGCAGGCGCTTCACATGCTGCCGGGCCATGAGGCGAGCCGCGTGGGGCAGGGTGGCGCCGGCCCGGACCGTGACCGGCGGAGCGCTCATGAGGTCCTCGGCCCGCACGGCTCCGGAACTTTCGGCGTCCGGGCGGGGCAGTTGGTCCACGCGGGACGGATCGGTGCCGCGGACCTCCTCCTTCCGGAGCAGGTCGGCTTCGGACACGACGCCGACCACGCGCCTTTCGTCGTCGACAACCGGGACGGCGGTCACGCTCCACCGCCCCATGGCGGCCACGATGTCCTTGAACCGCGCGTGAGGGGCGACCGCGACGACGTTCTTCGTCATCACGTCTTCGACGGAGTGCGGGGCGGAGAACCTCATGGTGCGCCTCACAGAGCCTGCTGACGACAGGGGGCGGTAGTGCCTGGTGCCACCCTTCCACGGGCCGGCGGCCTCCGGGATGGGCCGACAGGGGCCGCCTCGGGGCCGTCCGGCCCAAGCGCCCCGTGCTCGGTGCGGGACACCCTGACGGTGGAGGACCCGGAGCGTGCGACGACGTGCCACCGCGCCGGCGTCGCACCGGATGCCGTGCCGGGGAAGCCCGGTGCGGGCCATGACCCCGATGCCGACGAGGGGAGGCGGACCCGCGATGTCCAGCACGTCCGCACACGGTTCCACCGCCGGACAGTCGCCGCACCCGCTTACCGACATGGGCCGCCGACTCGCCGCCCGGCGCGAGCAACTGGGACTGACCCGGGAGGAGGTGGCGGCGCGAAGCGGGGCGGCCGCCACCTATGTCCAGTACCTGGAGGAGCGGCCCGCGGCGCCCGACACGGCCACGTTGCAGCAGATCGCCGCCGCCCTGGAGACGACGGTGGCCGATCTGGCCGGGGGGACGGTGGACCAGCCGCCCGGGCTGGGCGCGGCCCAGCGGGACGCGGGACTGGCCGAGCTCGACGAGACGGAGTGCCGGTCCCTGTTGTCCGGCCATGGTGTCGGGCGGATCGGAGTGCTCACGCCGGAGGGGCCGGCGGTGGTGCCGGTGAACTACGTGGTCGACGGTACCGACATCGCCTTCCGTACCGCGCTGGGGAAGGTGCCCGCCTTCGCCGCGGGAAGCGAGGTCGCCTTCGAGGTGGACCGTATCGACGACGCCTTCAGCCGGGGGTGGAGCGTCCTGGCCGTGGGGACGGCGCGCGCCGTCACCGAGGAGGCTGCGGTCCGCCGGCTGACGGAACTGGCCCCGTCCTCACCATGGGCCGGCGGGCAGCGCGACCTGTGGGTCGAGCTCACGCCGTCCCGCGTCACCGGACGCAGGATCGTCGCAGCGGACGGCTGACTCGGAGGGTCTCGGTCCGGCGGATCCGGCATCACCGGCGAACAGTCGGGACACGGCGGACGGGAGGACCGGACGGCGACCGCTGTGCCTGTTCGGCGCTGTGCCCGTTCGGCAGTGGGGCGGTGGCGCCCGTCGGCGGTTCCCGACACTGGCGGTGACGCGGTGCGGGGCGGCACGGCGACGAGCGCCGCCCGGGACGACGGCGGGATCCGGAGGACCGCCGCACCGCGGCGTCGCCCGCCGCACCGTCGCCCGCGGCGCCGGCGCCCGCCCACGCAGGACCAGCCTCCTCACCGCGTCGCGGGGTGTCCTCCCGACACCACGATGCGACCGCACGCGGGCTGCCCCGGGAGTCGAACGGCCCCGTGCGGGGTCAGCAGGCCCGGACCGCGGACGGGAGTCAACCCTTCCGAGCGAGCGTCCGCCTGACGGCCTCCTCGATCCCGTTCCGCGTCCTGGCGGTCAGGGCGGCCAGGCGTGGCGAGACGACGGGACGTGGCGGAGGCTGCGCGCCACGGATACGGCGTGCTGCCTCGGGCAGGGACGACAGGTCGGCCGCGAAGCGCGCCCGGGCCGCCGCCAGCGTGTCCGGTGGACCGGTTCTCCGGCCGCCCCGCATGACGGTGTGCAGCAGGGGCTCCCCACCGTCCGGTGGCTCCTCGCCCGCCAGCCCCACGACGTCCCGGCAGCCCGGCCCGCGGAACACCTGCTTGGGGGAGGGCGCGGTGGCCTTCGCCGAGGACAGTTTCATGACCGGCCGCCCGGCGTACTCGACGAGTTTGTAGGCCGCGTCCAGATACGGTGCGTCCGCGGCGGTCCCCACCTTGGTGCCCACCGCGTACACGTCGATCGGCGCACCGCTGCGCACCAGTGCGCCGACCGCGTACTCGTCGAGACCGCCACTGGCGACGATGCGGACGTCGGGCAGCCCTGCCCGGTCGAGAATCCCCCGTGCCCGGTGGGCCAGGGCCCCCAGGTCCCCGCTGTCCAGGCGGACGGCGCACCCCGGTCCCCTTCGGATGTCGGCCAGCACCCGGGCCGCCGTCCTGACACCGAGGTCGGTGTCGTAGGTGTCGACGAGGAAGGTCACCGGCCCGGGGTGCGCGCGGGCGAAGGCTCTGAACGCCTCCTCCTCACTGGGGAAGGCCTCGACGTAGGAGTGGGCCATGGTCCCGGATCCCGGTATCCCGAGTTCCGCCGCGGCGGCCACATTGCTGGTGCCTGCGAAACCGACCATCGCGGCGACGCGTGCGGCCTGGAACCCCGCCTGCGGACCGTGCGTCCGCCGCAGGGAGAAGTCCACGACCGGTCGTCCGGCGGCGGCGATGACACAGCGCGCGGCCTTCGAGGCGACGACGGTCTGATGGCAGATCTGTGCCAGCAGGTAGGTCTCCACGAACTGGGCCTGCGGCAACGGCGCGGTGACCTCCATCAGCGGCTCGCCGGCGAACACCAGCCGGCCCTCGGGCACCGCACGCACGTCGCCGAGGAACTCCATGCCGAGCAGCCCTTCCAGGTCCTCGGCCGGACGGTGGAGCGTCGCGGCGAAGTCCCGTACGTCCTGCGGCCCCACCCGGAGGCGGGCGAGATAGTCCAGGGAGGGTTCGAGGCCGGCGGCGACGAGAAAGCCCCGCTCAGGTGGCAGGTCCCGGACGAACAGGCTGAACGTCGCGGGCCGGTCCATGCCTTCACGAAGGTAGGACATGGCCATGGTGACCTCGTACAGGTCGGTGGTGGTCGCGTCGGTCACGGCGAGCACCCTCCTCGAAGTGCGCGTCACGGGACGAGCGGTCCGGGACTCCGAGCGATCGTGCGGCGTACGTCCGGATCCCGCCCCGAGCGGTTGCGGCCCTGGGGGAACGCGGTTCCAGCCTGCTCCGGGGCCACCCCCGCCGGGCAGGGCTGAACGGCCCCCGGCCGGAACCGACCGGCCCCCGCCCGACGCCCCCGGAACGGGCACGATGGGAATGGGCTCGGAGCCGCGTTCGCCCCGGGCTCCGAGCCGGCTCTCGAGCCGCGGCCCCGTCCTGGACGGGGCCGGCGGGACCGTCGCCTCCGCGGTACGGACCCGAGACCACCCGGCCCAACCGACGGGAGGGCGAGCGTGACCTCTCATCCCACGCGGATCATGCCGCCCGACGACACACGGCCGACCGGTCTGACGGACGAGGAGGCTGCGCGCCGACTGCGCGAGTACGGGCGGAACGAGGTGGCCACGCGTCCGAGACTGCCCCTGTACGTTCGCGTGCTGGGCCAGCTCCGCGATCCGCTGATCATGGTTCTGCTCGGCGCGATCGTGCTGACCGTCGCGATCGGGGACCATGCCGACTCCGTGGTGATCGCCCTGGTCGTCGTCGTCAACACCACCGTGGGGGTCGTGCAGGAGATCAGGGCCGACAACGCCGTCGCGGCGCTCTCGGCGCTGTCCGCACCGGCCGCACGCGTGCTGCGCGAGGGAGCCGACCGGGAGGTGCCGGCCACGGACGTCGTGCCGGGGGACGTGCTGCTGCTCGGCGAGGGCGACATCGTGGCTGCCGACGCGCGTCTGCTCCGGTCGTCGTCACTGCTGGTGGACGAGTCCATGCTGACCGGGGAGTCCGTTCCGGTCGACAAGGACGTCCGCTCCCGGAAACCGGGCGCCTCCGTCCTCGGCGCCGGGACCGTCGCCGTCAGGGGCAGGGCCGTGGCCGAGGTCGTCGCCACGGGCGAGGGCAGCGCACTCGGCCGGATCGCGTCCCTCCTGGAGGGCCGGACCGGGCCCACTCCTCTGCAGCGCCGGCTCGCGGCACTCGGCCGGGTGCTGGCTCTCGTCGCGGTGGCCCTGTGCATGCTGGTCTTCGCCCTCGGGCTGCTCCGGGGTCTCCCGCCGGCCACGATGGCCGTGACGGCGATCAGTCTCGCCGTCGCCGCCGTACCGGAGTCGCTGCCGGCCGTCGTGACACTCGCGCTCGCGCTGGGCGCGCGCCGGATGGCGGCGCGGCATGCGGTGGTGCGCCGGCTGCCCGCCGTCGAGACGCTCGGTTCCGTGACCGTGCTGGCCACCGACAAGACCGGGACGCTCACCGAGGGCCGGATGGTGGTGGAGCAGGTCTGGACTCCCCGTGGGCGGGTGGCGTTCACCGGGGTCGGGTACGAGCCGAGGGGCGAGGCGCGCATCGGCGGAAGAACGGCGACCGCCGCGGAACTCGGGCCCGTTCGTGAGCTGCTGACGGTCGCGGCGCTGTGCAACGACGCCGCCCTCCGGCCGCCCGGCGGCGCGGGAGGGTCCGGCGACCGCTGGACCGCGGTCGGGGACCCGACCGAAGCAGCGCTGCTGACCGCGGCCGTGAAGGCGGGATGTGAGGAGCGGCGCCTCCTGCGGGAGAGGTTCCCGAGGACCGACGAGGCACCGTTCGACAGTCTCAGGAAACGGATGACCACCGTGCACAGGGCACCTTCCGGGCGGTCACTCGTCTGCCTCAAGGGCGCGCCGGAGGCGGTTCTCGATCCCACCGTGCTGGACGAGGGCCCGGAGCCGGTCGCCGAAGCGCGGCGGGAGGCGGCGCGCCTGGCGTCCCGTGGCTTCCGCGTCCTCGCCGTGGCCTCGAGGACGTGCTCCGGGCGGCCGCCGAGGGCCTCGGAAGCGGAGCACGGCCTGCGGCTCCTCGGCCTGGCCGCCATCAGCGACCCCCCGAAGCCGGCCGCGACCGCGACCCTCGCGGCCTGCCGCGCCGCCGGGATCGTCCCCGTCCTGGTCACCGGCGACCATCCGGCGACCGCCCGTGCGCTGGCCGCACGCGTCGGACTCGTGGGCCCGGAGGACACCGAGGGGGCCGTCGCCACGGGAGCGGACCTGGCGGCCGGCCGCATCGGCGATCCGACCGCGGTGACGGTCTTCGCCCGTACGGACCCGCAGCAGAAGCTGGACATCGTCGAGGCGTGGCACGCCCGTGGCCACGTGACGGCCATGACCGGCGACGGCGTCAACGACGGCCCCGCTCTGCACGCCGCGGACATCGGCGTGGCCATGGGCCGCAGAGGCACCGAGGTCGCGCGCCAGTCGGCCGACCTGGTACTCACCGATGACGAACTCACCACCGTGGTGGCCGCTGTCGAGGAGGGACGGCGGGTGTACGACAACATCCGCAGGTTCCTCGTCTACGCACTCGCCGGCGGCACGGCCGAGATCCTGGTGATGCTCGTCGGGCCCCTGCTGGGGCTGGCCCTGCCGCTTCGGGCCGGCCAGATCCTGTGGATCAATCTCCTGACCCACGGCCTGACCGGCGTCGCGGTCGGAGCGGAGCCCGTGTCCCCACAGGCGATGCACCGGCCGCCCCGTCCTCCGCACCAGCATGTGATGGGGCACGGTCTGTGGCAACGCGTGCTCTTCCTCGGCGCCGTGGTGACCGCGGTCTGTCTGGTCGCCGGGCTCGTCGCGCGTGCCGCCGGCTCCCCCTGGCAGACCGTGCTCTTCCTCTCCCTGCTGGCGGCCCAGCTGGGGGTCGTACTGGCGCTGCGCGGCCGCCTGTTCACGCGCGAGAACCTGTTCCTCCCGCTGTCGGTACTGGCGTCGGCGGCCCTGGGCGTGGCCGCGGTGTACGTGCCCTTCCTGCGGTCGGTCCTGGAGACGCGCCCTCTGGACGCGGCGGAGGTGGGACTCGCGTGCGCTGCGGGTCTGCTCGGCTTCGCCGCGGCACGCTTGAGCCGGCAGGCGTGGGTCGCGCGGCTCACCGGGCACGCGACCGGGGACGGACGTCCGCACCGCGCGCCCCGGCCGTGAGTGACCCGCGTGGCCCGTACCCTCAAGGACCGGCGCACAGGGGCCGCTTGAGGGCGGAGCGGTAGCGTGGGTGGCACGCGGACTTCCCCTGTGCGACGGGCGGGAGAGCAAGATCGGCCGCGCCGTTCGGTGACCCCGCCGGGGCCCACCGCGCGGCCTGCCGGTCAGGGCGTCCCGCGCCCACGGTACGGACGCCAGAGCAGTGGGAGTGCAAGAGCGGACGCGACTGCCACGAGTCCCGCCAGCCAGACCGCTTGTCCGGTACCGGTTTCCTGCACCTCGCGAAGGGCTGCTCTGAGGATCTCCCGGGTCGCGGGCGGGACACCCGACAGCAGCTGATCGGCCAGTGAGGAGTCGGTCACCGAGTTCGCCAGCGTGAGGGCGTCCTGCCGTGACAGCCCCTCCGCTCGGGCGGCGTCCACCGCGACGTCGTCCTCGAAGTAGCGTTGTGCCGCGGAGAACGCCGCCACGCCGAAGGCGCCGCCGAGCATGCTGGACTCCTTGAACACTCCCGATGCGGTGCCGGCGAGGCTGGCGGGCGGCCCCGCGACCAGCGCGCGGGACATCGGGATGGACAGCAGGCCGAGCCCGAGACCCGCAACCGCCTGACCCGCGAGGACGACCGGGTACCCGGCGCCGCGCCCAAGCGTGCCTGCGATCAGCACTCCCACTCCCAGGAAGACTCCGGTCGTCAGACCGAGACGTTGTTGGCCATCTGAAGCTGCGGCAGCGTGACGGGGATTTCCCGGGCCACGGTCGGAATGATCACCGGTCGCACCCCGCCGGCGCTGGAAGGCGTAAAAGCTCAGTCCTCCCCACCTCGTTGAGCGGGACGGGCGGCGCTCCCGGTCAGGTCCACGCGGATGTCCACCACGCCTTCGACCGCGCGGACGGCCCTGGCCAGCAGCGGAACCAGTCGGCGGTCCCGGAGTTCCCCGCTGAGCATGACCACTCCGTCCGCGACGGACACCTCCACCCCGGCAGCGGCCGGCAGGTCCGCGAGGACGTGGCGACGGACGTCCTCGGCGAGGTCCTCGTCCGTGCGCAGGAACACCTTCAGCAGGTCGCTGCGGCTGACCACGCCCTCCAGCATGCCGACCCGGTCGACCACCGGCAGCCGCTTCACCCGGCGCCGTGCCATGATCCGCGCGGCCTCCGCGACGGTCGCCCCCGGGTGGACGGTGACCGCGGGGCTCGACATGAGCTCGCCGGCGGTCACCGCACCCGCCTTCCACAGGTCCGGCCGGGCCCCTTCGCCGAGCGTGGGGGCATCGGTACGGAACTCCTCCTTCGGCAGGAGGTCGGCTTCGGACACCACGCCGATGACCCTCCCGTCACCCTCGACGACCGGCAGGGCACTGATCTTCCACTGGTCCATCAGCTCGATGATCTCCTTGTACGCGGCATGACGCCCCACCGCGACCGCGGTGTGGGTCATGACGTCGCTCACGGTGCGCGGGGAATCGGTCATGGCAGTGCCCCTTCCTGTGTGGCGGGACTCCCCCGGGGCGGCCCCTCCGCGGCAGCGGGCCGCCTCGTGGCGGACGCGCTCCACGGCGTCCGCACAGGTGACGAAAGGGTGCCGTCGCACCTGCCCCAGTCCCTTCCACCACGCTGGCCCTCCCCGGGCGCCGGGCACATGGGCCGAACGGCCCCCGGGCAGGGCTGCCCCGCCCTGCCCGCAGGCCGCCCCCACGCGGTGTGGTGACGGGTCGTGGCGGACGGTGCGGCGAGCGGCCGAACCGCTCGGACGCGGCTGACCTGAGGGCGGCCGGAAGGTGCGGGCGGCCCGCCTCCGGTCCGGGCTGCGGCACCGACGGACCTCGGGGTGCCGACGTGTGCGACATGTGCGGGGAGGCGCGTGTCGTTGACGAGACGCGGGACGACGCGTCAGCGAACGCGTAGGTTCTTCCCGTTCGTCACGTCGGGTTCGCTGCGTCAGGTGTGTTCGGGGAGCCCCGTGCGCAGCGCGACCACCTGGTACCGGGCGTCGGGAGTCCTGGCCGCGCTCTGCTCGCGGCGCTGCCCGACCGCACCGGATCCGCCTCGGCGGGAAGGTGAGCGGCAGCCTGCTCCGGGGCCGGTGGACGCCGCACGCACAGACGCCGTCCGGACGAGGAGACAGCGGTCATGGAACCGGTAGCCCGCACGGCGGTCATCGGGATCGGGAACGAGTTCCGCCGGGACGACGGGGTCGGGTGGGCCGTCGTCGCCGCGCTGGAGGACCGGGCCGCGCGGCAGCCGCTGTCCCGGGGCACCGTACTGGAGCGGTCCGACGGGGACCCCGGCCGGCTGATCGGCCTCTGGGAGGACACCGCCCTGGCAGTGGTCGTCGATGCGTGCTTCCCCCCGTCGGCGCAGCCGGGGCGTACGCACCGGTGGTCCGGAAACCCCGACGGCTCCTTCCACCCGGCCGGTCCGGCACGGCACAGCACGCACGGACTCGGCCTCGCCGAGGCGGTCCGGCTCGGCGACGTTCTCGGGCGCGGTCCCGGCCGTCTCGTCGTGTACGCGGTGGAGGGGGTGGACCGTTCGCTGGGAACGGGACTCACCCCGGCGGTGGCACGCGCGGTGCCGGTGCTGGTCCGGCGGATCGAGGCGGACATCCGCCGCGACGGCGAGGCCCGGGCCCACGGTCCGCGGGACGGGTGAGTACCGGCAGCCGCCTCCCCGGGGGCGGGTCCGCACCAAGGACACGCCGGACCCATATCGGGGCCGGAGAGGCGCGCACCTGACACCCTGTCCACGACCGACAGCACACCCTGCGGCCGTGTCCAGCGGACCGTGGCGGAGGAGTCTGTGCCTCCCGGGCCGAACGGCCCCCGGACGAGGGGCGAACCATGACGGACCCCGAGAACACCGGTGCGGTACCCGGCGCTCCGGCCGGGGCGGTGCTCGACCGCGAGGGACTGGACGAACTCGTCCGCGTCCTGGTGCGCCGCGGCCGCACGGTGATCGGTCCCACCGTCCGTGACGGCGCCATCGTCCTGGACGAGCTGGAGTCGGCCGAAGCGCTGCCGTACGGCTGGGGGGTCGAACTCGAGGCGGGGCGGTACCGGGTCCGCCGACGTGCCGACGGGGCCGCCTTCGCGCACAGTGCGGGGCCGCAGTCGTGGAAGTCGTTCCTCCATCCGGAGCGTGTCCGTCAGTGGAGCGCCGACCGCCGTCCCGACGGCGGGCTGACCGTGCGGCCGGAGGAACCCAGGAGCGTCTCGTACGCCTTCCTCGGCGTGCGGCCCTGCGATCTGCGGGCCATTCGGATCCTCGACCGGGTGATGGCCGGCGGCCGCTACCGTGACCCTGCCTACCTCTCCCGGCGAACGGGCGCCTTCCTGATCGCGGTCGAGTGCACCGAGCCGGGTGCCACCTGCTTCTGCGTGTCGATGGGCACGGGACCGGCCGCGGACGCCGGGTACGACCTCGCGCTCACCGAGGTCGTGGACGCCGCCGGCCACCGCTTCCTGTGCCGCAGCGGGAGCCCGGAGGGTGCGGCGGTGCTCGCGGAGCTCCCGCACCGCGACGCCGACGAGCCCACCCGCGCGGCAGCCGCCTCCGCGGTGAGCGAGGCGGCAGAACGCATGGGCCGGTCCATGCCGCCGGTGGACCTGCGCACGCTGATGCGGGACACCCTGGAGGCGGACCGCTGGGACGACGTCACGGCCAGATGCCTGAGCTGCGGCAACTGCACCATGGTCTGCCCCACCTGCTTCTGCACGACCACCGAGGACGTGACCGACCTGACCGGCGACCACGCGGAGCGGTGGCGCCGCTGGGACTCCTGCTACGACCTGGACTTCTCGCTCCTCCACGGCGGGCCGGTCCGGGCCACCCCCCGCAGCCGCTACCGCCAGTGGCTCACCCACAAACTGGGCACGTGGCACGACCAGTTCGACAGCTCCGGCTGCGTCGGCTGCGGCCGGTGCATCGTCTGGTGCCCCACCGGCATCGACCTCACCGAAGAGGCGCACGCCCTCCACCGGGAGGCCACGCGGACGGAGGGCGCACCGTGACCCCGCAGACGGACGGGCCCACCGCCGAAGCGGCGCTCACGGCCCTGCCCGCCGAGCACCGCACTCGGTTGATGGCACTCGCCCGCGAAGCCGCCTTCCCGGGCGCCACGCGGATCTTCGAGGAGGGCGGGGAGGCGGACCGCTTCTGGGTCATCCGGTCGGGCACCGTGGCGCTCGACGTCCATGTTCCCGGGCGCGGTCAGGCCGTCGTCGAGACCATCGGCAGGGGCGCCCTGCTCGGCTGGTCGTGGCTGTGCCCGCCCCGGCGCTGGCACCTCGGCGCCGAGACCCGGGGCCCCGTGCGGGCCTGGGAGTTCGACGCCGCCGCCGTACGCGGCCTGTGTTCCGAACGCCCCGAGCTGGGGCTGGCGTTGGTCACCGTCGTCGCCGAGACCATCGGGGACCGGCTCAGGGCGACCCGCACCCGGCTGCTCGACCTGTACGGGCCGCCGGGATCGCCGGGGAACGGGACCGGGCCATGACCCTCGCTCCCCTCCCCTACCGCGTCGTGGACCGCCGGGACGAGACGCACGACACCGTCACGCTCGTCCTGGAGCCGGCCGGAGAGGCTCTGAGCCCTTTCGCCCCGGGCCAGTTCGCGATGCTCTACGCCTTCGGGGTCGGCGAGGTCCCCGTCTCCGTCTCCCGGACCCCCGACGCGCGGCGGTTGACACACACGGTGCGCGCCGTCGGGGCCGTCACCCGTGCGCTGTGCGGCCTGCGGACCGGTGCGTGGGTCGGGGTGCGCGGCCCGTTCGGTACGTGCTGGGACCTGGCGGCCGCCCGCGGCCACGATCTACTCGTCATCGCCGGCGGCATCGGGCTCGCGCCGCTGCGGCCCCTGATCGACGCCGTGCTCGCCGACGCCCGCGAGTACGGACGGCTGAACGTCCTCGCGGGTGCCCGGAGCCCGCGCGAGCTCCTGTACCAGGACGAGTTCCCCGCATGGGGGAGGCCGTTCGGCGCCGCGACGGTCGACCGTCCCGACGACGACTGGACCGGCCGGGTCGGAGTCGTCACCACGCTGCTCGGCGAGGCCCGCTTCACACCGGCGGACACGACCGCCTTCGTCTGCGGCCCGGAGGTCATGATGCGCGTGACCGCCCGCGACCTGCTCCACCGGGGGGTCCGCCCCGACCGCGTCCAGGTCTCCCTCGAACGCAACATGCGCTGCGCCACCGGCCACTGCGGGCACTGCCAGCTCGGTCCCCTGCTGCTCTGCCGCGACGGCCCGGTCGTCGGCTACGACCGGGCCGAACCACTGCTCACCGTACGGGAACTGTGACATGAGCGTCCCCACCACGTCCCGGCCGCCGTCCCGCCCCCGACTGGGCGTGTTCAAGTTCGCCTCGTGCGACGGCTGCCAGCTCACCCTCCTCGACTGCGAGGACGAACTGCTCGGCATCGCCGACGCGCTGGAGATCGCCCACTTCCTGGAGGCGTCCGGCGACCCGGCTCCGGGCCCGTACGACCTGTCGCTCGTCGAAGGGTCCGTCAGCACCCCCGAACACGTGGAACGCCTGCGGCGCATCCGCGCCGAGTCCCGGCACCTCGTCACCATCGGCGCCTGTGCCACGGCCGGCGGCGTCCAGGCGCTGCGCAACTACGCGGACGTCGGGGAGTACCTGGCGGCGGTCTACGCCCGGCCCGACTACATCGAGACCCTCGCCACCTCCACACCGATCTCCGCGCACGTACCGGTCGACTTCGAGCTGCGCGGCTGCCCCATCGACCGCGGGCAGCTGGTGGAGGTCATCACGGCCTTCCTCGCCGGACGGAAGCCCGGCATCCCGAACCACGCCGTCTGCTTCGCCTGCAAGCGGCGCGGCAACGTCTGCGTCACCGTCGCCCACGGCACGCCCTGCCTCGGCCCGGTCACCCACGCCGGGTGCGGCGCCCTGTGCCCGACGTACGGACGGGGCTGCTACGGCTGCTTCGGCCCGGCCGGCACGACCAACCTCCCCGCGCTGGTCCCCCTGATGCACCGTGACGGGATGGGCGACGAGGACATCGACAGGTTCCTGCACACGTTCAACGTCACCGCCTTCACCGCCGTGGAGGAGGAAGGACCCGGATGAACGACCCGGCGACCCGGTCCCAGGTACTGCGCGTCCCCGCTCTCAGCCGGGTCGAGGGGGAGACCGCTCTGCACCTGCGCGTCCACGAGGGCACCGTCGAGGAGGCCCGGCTGAACATCTACGAGGCCCCGCGGTTCTTCGAGGCCTTCCTGCGCGGCAGGTCCCATACCGAACCCCCCGACCTCACCTCGCGCATCTGCGGGATCTGCCCCATCGCCTACCAGCTGAGCGCCTGCCGGGCGCTCGAGGACGTCTGCGGCGTCGTGGTCGACGGGCAGCTCGCCGCCCTGCGCCGCCTGCTGTACTGCGGCGAGTGGATCGAGAGCCAGACGCTGCACATCCACCTCCTGCACGCCCCGGACTTCCTCGGCCACGACGACGTGATCGGCATGTCCCGCTTCCACCCGGCCCATGTCGAGCGCGGGCTGCGCCTCAAGCAGACGGGCAACGCCGTCGTCGAACTGCTCGGGGGACGCGCGATCCACCCCGTCAACGTCCGCCTCGGAGGCTTCCACCGCACCCCGACCCGCGCCGAACTCCGTCCCCTCGCCGAACGGCTGCGTACCGCCCTCGACGACGCCCGGGACACCTTGCGCTGGGTCGCCGGCTTCGACTTCCCCGACGCGGAGTGCGACGCCGACCTGCTCGCCCTCACCGAGCCGGGCACCTACGCGATCGAGTCCGGGACCCCGGCCGTCCTCCCCTACGACCGCGCGCTCCCGCGACGCGGCTTCCCGCTGGGCGACTTCTCCGAGCACGTCACCGAGGAACAGGTCCCCCACTCCACGGCCCTCCACTCCCGGCTGGACGGCCGCAGACACCTCACCGGCTCCCTCGCCCGCTACGCGCTCAACGGCCACCTGCTCTCCCCGACGGCCCTCGAAGCAGCACGCGAAGCCGGGCTGGGCGCTCCCCCGCTGACGTCGGAGACGGAGGACGGCCGGCCGGGCGAGGTCTGCAGGAACCCGTACCGGAGCATCCTCGTCCGCGCCGTGGAGGTCCTCTACGCCGTGGAGGAGGCGCTCCGGATCATCTCGGTGTACGAGCGGCCCGCCCGGCCGTACGTGGAGGCGCCTGCCCGGGCCGGTATCGGGCACGGTGCGACGGAGGCCCCGCGCGGGCTGCTCTACCACCGCTACGCCCTCGACGGCGAGGGACGCGTCACCGACGCCCGCATCGTGCCGCCGACCGCCCAGAACCAGGGCGCCATCGAGGAGGACCTGCGCCGGCTGGTCCAGGCCGGGCTGGACCGCGGTGAGGACTCCGAGGACGAACTCACCCGGCTGTGCGAACGTGCCGTCCGCAACCACGATCCGTGCATCTCGTGCTCGGCGCACTTCCTGGAACTGGACATCGTACGGACGCCGGGACCCGTCTGATCCGCTCGACCGCGCGAGGACCGGGCGGGCAGGGGCCGTTCGGCCCCGTCAGACCTCGGCGCGACCGCGTCTCGCGGCCGTGTGCGGCTCGTCGGCCCCGTGCCCGGGAGTGCCCCACACCGAGAAGTCCGTCGGGCTCGAGTGGCCGTTCGCCGCCGCCACGCCCCGAGTTCGTCGCCGCCCCGCAGGGGCGACGTTCCAGGACCGGTCCGGCGGCCGCGGCGCGCATGGGCGGGAGGGGCCCATCCGCTTCTCGCGGATCCTGATTGCGCGGTGCACGATGGTGTGTCGGCCACTTTCCACCGCTCCCCCGCGTCCCTCGCGGGCCCCTCCCGTCATCTTCAGGAAAGCAGTCGTCCCGGCCCGGCAACAGGACCGACCGGGCCGACGCGCCGGGCCGAACGGCCCCATCCGGCCTGCCGGTCACACCGCCCCTCGCGTCCCGGCTCCGTCACACCGGCCGGGCGGGAGGCACGATCACCACCGGGCAGGAGGCCTGGTGCAGCAGGCCGTGCGGGACGGAGCCGAGCCGCATGCCGGCGAAGCCCTCACGTCCCCGGCGTCCGACGACGAGGGCCAGCGCGCGCTCGGCGACGCCGGCCAGTACGTCGACCGGGTGCCCGGGCAGTACCTCACGGCTCAGGGGGACGTCGGCCCACGTGGCGGACCGCCTCTCGGTCGCCGCGTACAGGTGGCGTTCACACGCCTCCATCGCGGCCTCCTCGTCCCAGAAGCCGAATCGCGGCCGCTGCCAGGCCCACACCGCGTGCACCGAGGCACCGGACCGCGCCGCGACCCCGCAGGCGTAGTCCACCGCGGCGTCGGCCGACTCGCTGTCGTCCACCCCCACGACGACACGGGGCGGCTCCTCCACCGTGCGCTCGCCTTCCGGCACCACCACCACCGGGCAGGCGGCGTGGGCGCTCACCGGAACGACCGTCGAGGCCGCGCTGAGCAGCTGGGCCAGGCGGCCCAGATGCCGTGACCCCAGAACGACCGACTGCGCGTGCCCGGACTTCCGTACCAGGACCGCTGCCGGGTTGCCCGGCTCCGCGGACACCGTGACATCGAGCTGCGGATGGCGCTCCCGGGCTCGCGCGGCCGCCTTGTCGAGCGCTTCCTCACCGAGCGTGTGCATGGCCTTGTGATGCGCCGTCTCCTCGACGCCCCGGACGTGGTGGGTCACCGGCAGCACGGCGTGCACGAGATGGAGACGCGCTCCGCGGCGCGCGGCTTCGTCGGCGGCCCAGTCCAGAGCGGCCTCGGCGGGCTGTGCCGCGTCCACGCCGTACATGATCGGAAGTGCTCCGCCGTCGGACGTCATGGCTCCTCCAGCCGCTTGCGAGCGAGTACCGGCCCCGCCGGACGATGCCGGCATCTGCACGTTACGCAAAGTGAGGGCTCGGGACGAGGACCGTCCGGCCCAGTCCGGCGAGCTGTTCGTCCCGGCGGAACGGTCCGCTGGGACCATCGGGCCCCGCTACGGGCTGTTCGGCCCCTGCGTGCCGGGCGCGGCGGCGGTTGACTGGTCGTGTCGTAACCGCAAGACCGAGGAGGCCGGATCATGGCTGTACTCGCACGCAAGCAGAGGTTCCCGTTCCCCGATCTGCCGGACTGGTTCGAGGACTTCCCCGCCCGGTTCAGCATGCCGGCCATGGCCGATCTGCACACCATGAGGATCGAGGAGTACACGGAGGGCGACAGGTACGTCATCCGCGCGGAGCTCCCGGGCATCGAGGTGAAGGATCTGGACGTGACCGTGGAGGACGGCATCCTCACCATCAAGGCCGAACGTACCGAGCGCGAGGTGGACAAACACCGCAGTGAGATCAGGTACGGATCGATCACCCGCGCTCTCGCTCTGCCGAAGAGCGCCGACGAGGGCGACGTCCGCGCCGAGTACACGGACGGCATGCTCACGGTGAGTGTGGGTCTGGGCGAGGAGAAGCCGGAACCCAAGCACATCGAGATCAAGCACGCCATGTGAAACCGTGAGCACCGGCGGTGTCGTCCGGACGGGCCGCGGCATCCCGTACCGTCCGGCGACCCGCACCGGGGCCCGGGTCACCGCTGTTCCACCGCTCTGGCTCCGGGCCCGGGCAGAGCGTCCCCTCAAGCCCCTGCGCGTCCCGCGCGGACCGCAGCCCCGAGACAGGCCCACCGGGAGGGGCGATGACGAAGCACAGCAAGGTCGGGGGCCTGATGACGGGGGAGGTCGTCTCCGTCGTACCGTCAACGCCGTTCAAGGAGGTCGCCAAGCGGCTCGCGGAGCACGACATCAGCGGTCTGCCGGTCCTCGACGAGGACGACCGGGTGGTGGGCGTGGTGTCCGAGACCGACCTTCTGGTGCGCCAGGCGCTGGCCGCGGACGCGGTGTGCGGAACGCGGCGGTCCGGACCGGGAACCGGCACACGGGGCGGCGACGAGGGCGACGCGATCACGGCGGGCCGGCTGATGTCGGCGCCGGCGGTCACCGTCCACGCGGACGAGACCGTCGCGGCCGCCGCCCGCACCATGCTGCGGCGCTGTGTCGACCGACTGCCGGTCGTCGACGACGAGGACCGGCTCGTCGGCATCGTCACCCGGCGTGATCTCCTTCTCGTGTTCCTCCGCCCGGATCCGGAGATCCGCCGGCGAGTGGTCGAGGAGGTGCTGGTGGACACGATGGGGCTGGCACCGGATGCGGTCGACGTCCATGTCGTCGACGGCCGGGTCACCCTGGAGGGCACGTTGGAGACGCCGGCCCAGATCCTCATCGTGAAGAAGCTCACGGAGCAGACGGACGGGGTGGTCTCCGTGTCCGACCGCCTCACCGCCCGGGGTCCTGACTCCCCCTGAGCGGGTGCGTCGGCGAAGGGTCGGGGGCGCCACGCCCCGGAGGCACACGGCGTCCGGCTGCCGAGTCCGCCGGGCGCGGGCGGGAACACGGTCACGCGCGGTCGCCCAGCACAGAGAAACGGGCCAGCACTGGAGGTCTCCGGTGGCACGGGACGCAGCCGGTATCGAGCGGCCGGAGGCCGTGTTCGACCGGGAAGCCGAGTGGGAGGCGCTGGCGGCCTTCGTGACCGACCAGCGGCCCGGACCGGCCCTCGGTCTGGTCACGGGCCGGCGGCGGCAGGGGAAAACGTATCTGCTTCAAGCGCTGACCAGGGCTACCGGGGCCTTCTTCTTCGGGGCACACGAAGGCACGGAGAGGGAGAGCCTCCAGCGTCTCGCCGAGGCGTTCGCCGACCACACCGGATCGCCGCGCGTGCCGGCATGGCGCAACTGGGACGATGCCGTCGACGCGCTGCTCGGGTCCGGTGGCGAGAGACCGGCTCCGGTCGTCGTCGACCAGTTTCCGGATCTCGTCGGCCAGAGCCCCACCCTGCCCTCCGTCGTCCACCGGGCCTTCAAACGGGCCCGGCACACCCCGCGCACCCGGCTGCTGCTCGGCGGCGACTCGTCTCTGGTGACGAACAGGCTGTTCACCGACCACTCGGCACTGCGCGAACTGGCCGGGATGTCGATCACCGTCGAGCCCTTCGACTTCCGGCAGGCGGCGGCCTTCTGGGACATCGACGATCCGCGTCTGGCCACCCTCCTGCACTCGGTGGTCGGCGGCACTCCCGCCCACCGCGGCTTCGCGTCCGGTGAGGGCCCCACCGGCATCGAGGACTTCGACGCCTGGATGTGCAGGACCGTCCTCAACCCGAGGACCCCCCTCCACTGGGAGGCCACACGGCTCCTGAACGAGGAGGCGGACCAGCACGACCGCCCCCTGTGCCATTCGATTCTGAGGGCGGTGGCCCTGGGGCACGTCACGCCGTGGGCCGTCACTCAGCACGTGAGCCGGCCCCGGACGGATGTGTCGCATGCCCTGCGGCTCCTCGAGGACTGCGGACTCCTCCGGGGCGAACCCGACGCGTTCCACACCGCGGCACTCCGGTACCGCATCGCCGAGCCGCTGCTGGCCTTCGACCACGCGGTGGTCGCCCCTCGTCGTTCGGCGCCGGAGCAGGAGGACACCGGCGGTACCTGGGAGAGGCTCGCGTCCGACTTCAACGGCACCGCTGTGCCTGCCGCCTTCGCGCAGCTCTGCCGCGACTGGGCGCTCCGCTTCGCGTCCCCCGACACGTTCGGGGCGCCTGTCGCCACGGCCGCCCACGGCGCCCTGCCGCGAACCGAGAACGGGCCGGAGCACGAGGCCGAGGTGGTCGTTCGCGGCGGGGGGAGCCACCGGCCCCTGCTGTCCGTGGGCCAGGCCCGGTGGAACGAGATCATGGACATCCACCATCTGGACCGCCTGCGCCATGTCCTCGCAGTCCTCGCCTCGCGGGGCGAGGACATCAGCCGGACGAAACCCGCCTGCTACGGCGGCGCGGGCTTCAGTCCCCGGCTGCACGCGGCACAGGACCGGGGAGAAGTGCTCCTCGTCGACCTCGATCGGCTCTACCGCGGTGAGTGACCACCGGGGATCCCGGCCGCCGGAGGCGGTTTCCGGGGCCATCAGCCCTTTCCGGGGGCCGTTCGGCTCTGATGACGCGACGGGCTGCGGGCGGAGAGTGGGAGGGCAGTCCGCCGAGGCGGCGTGAACGACTCCGGGCGGAAGGGGTCCGGGGCGGAAGGAGTGAGGACATGCAGCACCGCAGCATCTCGGAGGTGATGACGCGGAGTGTCGTCACGGTGCACCGCGACTCGTCCTTCAAGGAGATCGTGAGGCTCTTCGAGGACAACGACATCACGGCCGCACCGGTGGTGGACGACGGCGGCCGGCCCCTGGGCGTCGTCTCCGAAGGAGACCTGCTGCGCAAGGCGGCGAGCCTGCCGGACCCGGACGGCCGCTGGACCCGGCTGCGGCTGCTGCCCCTGGACGAGGCGCGGGCGGAGGCCGAGACCGCCGGGGCCATGATGACCTCCCCCGCCGTCACCGCCAGGCCGGACTGGAACATCGTGGAGACGGCACGGACCATGGACCGCCACAAGGTGAAGCGGCTGCCGGTCGTCGACGAGACCGGCAGGCTCGTGGGCCTGGTGAGCCGTCGTGACCTGCTGCGCCCCTTCCTGCGCCGCGACGAGGCCATCGGCGAGGAGATCAGGACGGACGTACTCGGCCGAACCCTCGGCCTCGCACCCGGCAGTGTTCGGGTGTCGGTTCACGAAGGGGTGGTCGCCCTCAGCGGCCGGGTCGCGGCACGCGCGGACATCCCGGTCGTCGAACGGCTCTGCCGCTCGGTGGACGGGGTGGTCGCCGTGCACCACACGATGGAGTACGGGTACGACGACCCGGCGCCGGACGTCGAGCCCCCGAGTGGGCACCCGGCGACGGCCGCCGCACGCGAGGCCCGGCATGAGGGAGAGGGCGCATCCGCGCGGAGTGGGCCGTGAGGGGCGGAGTGGGCCGAAGGGAAGGGCTCCGTGCCCACCCCCCTCCCGGGGAGCGAACCCGCTCTCCGCACACACGCTGAAGGACGGTGTCGTCGTGGAGGAACACCACCGCACAACGCATTCGCGTCAGCTGCACACCCGGTGCGGCCGCGCGATCCGCGTGGCCAGATTCGCGCCGCACGAACTGCCCGCGGGGATGGGACGGGTGGTTCTGGACACCCTCCGTGCACCGTACGACGACCGCGAGGTATGGGCGTCGCTCACTCCGGGGGAAGCCAGGCAGCTCGCCGGGCTCCTCCTCTCGGAGGCGGAGGCGGTCGAGAGCCGCACGCCCGGCTCCGAACCGCACCTCGCCGTCGTGCCGCTGCACGGTGACGCCTGTGAAGTGAGGGTGCGCGGTCACGCGTTGACAATCGATCAGCCGGTCGCCGACGGCGGCCAGGACACGGGTCCCACACCGGTCGAGCTGTTCGTGGCGTCCGTGGCCGCGTGCGTCGCCCACTACGCCGGGCGTTACCTCGACCGGCACGGCCTCGATCGCGGGGCCCTGCGCGTCACCGCCGACCACACGATGGCCGCCGACCGCCCCGCGCGCGTGGCCGCGCTGACCGTCGACGTCGATGTGCCCGAACTGCCACCGGCCAAGGCCAGGGCCCTGGAGGCGGTGGCCTCGCACTGCACCGTCAAGAACACGCTCGAGCACCCTCCCGCGATCACGGTCCGGCTCCGCGACGACGGCCGGGCTCCGCGGCCGGCGGGCGGTTCCGCGGCCGACGCGGACCGGCCCCACCGGTGAGGCACGCTACGGCGGGGGCACGCGATCGGCGTCACGTGTGGAACCGGGTCCGTTCGGACCGTCGGTGGGGCCGGTTGGGCCCTGTGGCGGGGAGGTCGCACGCACGAGATTGTCAGGGGGGACAACGCGACGAGGGGCGCCGGATCCGGGTCGGCCAGTACCGCCCGAGGCGCTCGGAAAGGGCTGACGAGAGATGAGGCACCGGAGCGTTGCCGACCTGATGACTCCTGATGCCGTCGCGGTCGCCCCCGGCACCGCCTTCAAGGAGATCGCCCGCCTGCTGGACGAGTTCGGCATCAGCGCCGTACCCGTCGTCGATGTCGACGGGCGACCGCTGGGAGTGGTGTCCGAGGCGGATCTCGTGCGCCGTCAGGCATCCGGAGGCGGGGCTCCCATGGCCGAGGGGCTCATGACGAGTCCCGCCGTCGTCGCGCGTCCGGAATGGAGCGTGGTGAAGGCCGCCAGGGTGATGGAGAAGAACCGGATCAAGCGACTGCCGGTGACGGACGACGCCGGCCGCGTGATCGGGGTGCTCAGCCGCAGTGATCTGATCCAGCTGTTCCTGCGACGGGACAGGGCGATCCAGGAGGAGATCCTCGAGGATGTCCTCACCCGTACGCTCCGTCTGTCGCCGGCCGCGCTCTCCGTCGAGGTCGCGGACGGCCGGGTGACTCTCAGCGGCACGGTTCCGCGCAGGAGCCTGGTTCCCGTGACCGTGAGACTCTGCGAGAGCGTCGACGGTGTCGTGGACGTCACCGACCGGCTGACCTTCACCTGGGACGACACCGTGGGCAGCTCGCGCGAGCCGAGCGCCGCGGCGGGTGAGGCGCCCCGCGGAGCACGGTGATACCGACCGATCGGCGGCGGCGGCCTGCGTGAGTTCCCGCTGCCCCGGTCGAGTCGTCCGTCGAAGGGCACGTCGTGCACGCCGTCGCCGCGCTGATGGAGCGCCGGGGGCGGGCGGGATCACCTTGCGGAGCACAAGGTACGACCGACCTGCCTCAGCCCGGTGCCATGTACGGGCGCCGGAACGGCGGCCTCGGTCCGGCGCCCTCGGGGTGGATCGCCGCCAGCGCCTGCCCGACCGCCGTGGCGAGAGCTCCACCCGTGTCCACCCGCACCGCCTCGGGCCACGGATCGGCCGCCCTCGCCATCGCCTCCGCGACGGCGGCGTCCGCGTCGGACGGGCCCGGGCGGCGCACGGTCAGCCTGCGGTCGGCGACCTCCTTCGGCACGGAGCACACCAGCGGGACCAGATCGGCGCTGCACAGGCGCGCCGCGTCGGCTGCACCGTCGCGCAACTCGCGGGACGTCCAGGTGGCGTCGACGACCACCGACTCACCGGCGGACAGCAGGGCCCTGGCTCGGGCGACCAGTTCGCCGTAGGTCCGCCGGGTCCACACCGGGGAGTAGATGCCTCTGCCGTACTCCGCTCCCGCCGACGCCTCCGGCGGCATCCCGGAGAGCTCTTTGCGGACCCGGTCGCTGCTGAGCAGAGTGAGACCCAGCCGGTCCGCGAGCGCGGCGGACAGGGTGGACTTGCCGGTGCCGGGGAGTCCACCGACCATGATCATGCGCACCGCCGAGGTGCGCAGGTGCCCGACGGCGATCCCGGCCAGTCGTACCGCCTCCGAACGGGCCTCGGGCGCTCCCTGGCGGGCGCGGAGGACGGCGACCTTCTCCCGGACGAAGGCCCGGTAGGCGACGTAGTGGTGCCACAGGGAGGTGGGGGCCGGGTCGCCTGCGTACTCGCTGTAGCAGGAGAGAAAGTACGCCGCCGCGTCCGGGGCGCCGAGGCGTTCCAGGTCCATGGCGAGGAATGCGGCGTCGTCGAGACCGTCGACGTGGCGAAGGGTGTCGTCGAACTCGAGGCAGTCCAGCAGCCGCGGCCCGTCGTCCAGGCAGAAGATGTCCTCGGCCAGCAGATCCCCGTGGCCGTCCACCACCCGGCTCTGTCGGATGCGGTGGTCGAACAGGCTCTCACGCCCCGCGAGGTAGCGCCGCACCCGCCCCTCGGTCTCCTCCAGGCTGTGCAACGGGGCGATGCCCTCCCCCTGTTCGCGCACCTGCGCAAAGCTGGACTCCCACCGCGCGAGGAGGGCGTCCCTGGTGCCGTCCCGTGAGATGTCCGCGCTGCGGGGCGAACGGGCGTGGCAGGTCGCCAGCAGCCGCGCCACCTGGCGCACGTGCTGAGTGACGGGGGCCCCGACGGCCAGGAGATGTGACAGCCTGCGGGAGTCGGGCATCCGGCGCATCACGACGACCGGCTCCGGCGGGAGGCCGTCCGGCCCACGGAACTCGCCCACTCCCTCGTACACATCCGGGGAGAAGCGCCGGTTCAGCTCGACCTCCCGCGCGCACGCCCGCTGACGGGCGGAGGCGCTGCTGAAGTCGAGGAACCCCATGTCTACGGGCTTCTTGGCCTTGTACGCCCGGTTTCCGACGAAGACCACGACCGCCGTATGGGTCTCGGCGACGGCCGGCTGGAGGCCCATGCCGTTCCCGGGCGGTGTCGCGGGACCTCTCGCCGCGACAGTGCCCGTGTGCGGAGGAGTCACGTCCGTCTCCCCGTCCTTCGCCCCGAGTGGTGGGCACTTCCAGCGTCCTCGCCGCACGGCCGGCCGGCCCATGGGCTTCCCGGGTCCGCCCCGGGACCGAGTGGCCCTTCCGGCCGGCCGTCACCGGCGATCGGCGGGTGACGACCGCACCGTGCGGTACCGCCGCCTGAGCCCGCGCAGCGGGTAGGCGCCCGCCCCGCACAGCGGGCGGGCGCCCCTGCCAGAACGGTCAGGCTCCGGAGAAGTGCGTAGTGACGGCTGCCGCGGAATCGTCGCCGTAACGATAGCGATAGCGATAGCGCGCAGCCGTACCCGGAAACCCCGGGTTCGACGATCTTACGAATGACCGCCGCGAATCCACGCTTGGAACGTGGGCCCGACCGAGGAAGTCCACCGCGTTTCCCGGGAATCGACCATTGGCGGCTGGCCCATTACCCGGGCGATGGCGTGGAGTTCGGTCCGGCGCGTCCGGCGGGTGGGGCAATTCCGAGCGGCACGGCCATCAGGAGGTGGAGCACTTGCGGCCGGTGATGACCTTGAGTTCGTAGAGCCCGCCTCCGGGTTGCGACTCGGTTCTGACCACGCGGATCTGGCCGCTGGCCTCGCAGTACTTGCCGGTGCCTCCGGTGATGGCGATGAGATAGGGGGTCTGCGGGTCGCGCGTGGCGTTCTGCCAGGTGAGCTGGCCTTCTTTGAGGACATAGGACCCGTAGCAGGTGGTGGTTTCGTCGGGGGTGGAATCGACTATGACGCAGTTGGTCGTGACGAAGCCGACTTTCTTGTTGTTCTTGCCCACCAGGTCGGCGGTGACGTTGGGGAACTGCCCCTGAGAGTTGGTGGTGGTGAGGGTGAACTGCTTCACGCTGTCCTTGTCCCGGTCGGTGTCCCCTTGGGCGGGGGATGCGATGAGCATGGCGGGAAGCAGCGTCAGTGCACCCAGCGTCAGTGCGTGTGAGGCTTTCATCGGTGTCCTCGATTCTGGGGTGTGAGGGAGACGTTCCCTAGGTGATCTAACGTCGGCTCGGCCCGGACTTCCTGTTGTGTACGGCCGGACGGGTGTATGTACGCCCGACGCCACTGCGGCACTGCGGCACTGATCGCCGGATACGCCTGGCGGTGGTCCATCGAATTCGCCTCCGCCGAAGGCCGCACCCCGCTCGGCGTCGGACAGGCTCGCAGCCGCACCGAGAACGCGGTGCGCCGCATCGTCCCTTTTCGGCCATGTTCTCCCATCTGCCGTGGCGGCCCCGCCCGACTTCAGGGCCGCCACGAAATCCGGTTCAGCCCACGACCGGTGGAGACGCTGCCGCTTCGCAGCCATGCCCACGAACAGTGATATAGGCCACCAAATCACCCTCCCGCGGTACGGCATGCCCCTGACGCAACATCACTTGCGGCTGTGCGTTACCTGATTGAAACCTCTTGCTACCTAGCGGTAACAAAACAGTTCGTGCCACATTCACGCCCATCACCGGCCGGTGCACCCCCCTCTTCCCCGCCAGAGCTGGAGCTCCCACGCTCCCGCCTGGCCCAGTCCCCGGAGAGATCCCCCTATGAGACGCTCCGCCCGCACCGCCACCCTCGTCGCCGCCCTGGTGGTGGCACCGCTGGTCACCACACCGCAGGCGCACGCCGCAACCCGCAACCCCGTCCTCTTCGTCCACGGCCTGAGCAGTTCGGCCAGCACCTGGAACACCTGGGTCGGCAAGTTCAAGGCCGACGGCTACGCGGACTCCGAGCTGTTCACGTGGTCCTACGACTGGAAGCAGTCCAATCTGACGACCGCCTCGCAGCTCAGGAGGAAGGTGGACGAGATACGCGCCACGACGGGCGCCGCGAAGATCGACATCGTTGCCCACTCCATGGGCGCCCTCAACTCCCGCTGGTACGTGAAGTACGGCGGCGGCACCTCCACCGTGGACGACTTCGTGTCCGTGGCCGGCGTGAACCACGGCACCGACATGTCGCTGTTCTGCTCCTTCTACACCTCCTGCCGGGAGATGGTCGCCGGCAGCACCTTCCTCAAGACCCTCAACTCCGGCGACGAGACACCCGGCAGCGTCAACTACGCCACCCTCTGGTCGACCTGCGACGCCATGATCAATCCGGACGAGTCGGCGAAACTGGACGGTGCGACCAACACGTCCGTGGGCTGCAAGACGCACAACGCCATGAACGAGAACTCCGACAACTACGCCAAGGTCCGGGACTTCATCGCCTGACGGTCCGCCTCGTGCACGGCATCGCCGACGGGCCGTGCACGGCGACCCCCGCAGGGTGGAGCCGGCGATCGGCCGGACTGCCCTGCGGGCGAACCGGCCGGCATCCCGGTGCCCGCGCGCCTGCTCGACGAGACGGCGGAGCTCGGCATCGCCGTCCGGACGGTGTCCCGCCGAGTGTGCAGCAGTGTCTCGCCCCCTGGTCATGGGGCGGCCATCGCGCAACCCTCCGAGGAGAGAAGCTCATTGGGGAGGTGACGCGATGGCCTCGCCCCGGCACCACTCACTCCGGCTGACGGTGTCACCGCGTACGGCGGACGGAGTCGAGTCGATCAGGGGCCCGGCCCAGCGGATCCTTGCAGGAACCGGTCGCGTCGGATCGTGCGCAAGGACCGGCCGGTCCACCGATGGGGCCGTGTGGCCCCTGATCGCACCGGAGCCGGGGCGCCACGCTGGGTGTGGCAGACCTCACCACGGGAGGTGGAGACCATGTCCCGAACCGTCACCGTCGGTCTCGACGACTCACCGGAGAGCCGGGGGGCGGCTGAGTGGGCGGCACGTGAGGCGCTGCTACGCGGACTGCCGCTGAAGGTCGTGTACGTCCAGGAGCGCGCGTCCCGCTACGTCACCCGGACTCCGCTGCTGGACCTCGACGGCTACCGGCGCTGGGCCGAGCAGCTGACACAGGAATCGGCTGACGGCATACGGCTTCGCCATCCGGGCGTCGAGGTGATCACCGAACAGCCCACGGGGACCGCGGCCGACGTCCTGTGCGAGGCGGCGGGCTTCGCCGAGCTGCTGGTACTGGGCTCGCGGGGACTCGGCAGGCTCACGGGGTTCATGGTCGGCTCGGTGAGTCTGGGAGTCGTCGCCCGCGCCGAGCGACCGGTGGTGCTGGTACGGGCCACGGAACAGGCCGCCGACGAGCACACTCCGGATCCGGCGGGCGTGCCGTCCGCTGCGACGCCGTTCCGGCCCGTCGTGCTCGGCCTGGACGTCGATCAGCCGGACGACACGCTGCTGGACTTCGCCTTCGACGCGGCCTCGCGCAGGAAGGCCCCCCTGCGGGCCGTCCACGCCTGGCCCGAACCGCCGCCTTCCTTCTACGGCTTCTCGGGGGGCGCGGAACTCCACGACAGGCTCGAGCGCGAGCAGGCCTCGCTCCTGAGCCAGGTGCTGCGTCGCTGGCGGCAGAAGTTCCCGGACGTCGAGGTGATCGAGGCGAGCCGCTGCGGCAACGCCGCGCAGGTCCTCGTCAACGAATCCCGTGACGCCTCCCTCGTCGTTGTCGGCCGGCGCATCCGCTCCGGTCCCCTGGGCACTCACATCGGCCACGTCACCCACTCCGCCCTGCACCACATCGCCGGTCCCGTGGCGGTTGTCGCTCACAGCTGAGGCGCGTCTGGCGGGCGGACCGGACTGCACGGCATGGGCACAGGCCCCGGATCGCCGGGCGGCCCCGGCCGGAGCCGCATCGCGCGACGCCGCCCTCCGGAACCGAGCCACGAACACGGTCACTCCCGAGCGGGTCCGCAGCCGCGATGCGCCGGGCGAGCTCTACGGCTTCCGGGCCGACGGCGGATTCGTGCCGGTGACGGTGCGCACCCCGGCGTGGCGGTGTCACTTCGCGGGGGCGGCATGGCCGCCCCCGCCCTGCCCGACGCCGACACCCTCGACCTGCCGCAGCCGATGGCGGTCCGAAGGACACCGGTCGCCCGGCCCGTGCGGGCGTGCGGGCCGGCTGCGCGGATCCGGGGTCCCGGCACCCACGGTCACGGCCACAACCTCGGCGACCAGGGGGCGGAGGCCGTCTTCGGCGTGATCCACCCACCCCGGGTGGCCCCGTCGGTCACGGCCGTCCGTTCGCGACTCGGCCGGTCCGCGGGGGGGGGATCCCCGGGTCAGCCGGGCGGGGTGAGGAGCCCGTCGATGAGGTAGACGGTGGCGTTGGCGGTGGGGATGTTGCCGCAGACGATGTCCGCCGTGTTGTTGACCTTGAACGAGGTACCCGAGCCGGAGGTGGTGAGCTGCGAGCCCTCCAGCGTCTTGAACGAGCCGTTCGGCAGCTCGCTCGGGGTGACGTCGGCGTCCACGACGTGGTAGGTCAGTACCTTCTTCAACTGCTCCGGGTCGTTCAGCAGGGAGTCGCGCTGTGCCTGGGTCAGGCTGTTGAAGGCGTGGTTCGTGGGCGCGAAGAGGGTGATGTCCTTCGCCTGGTTGAGGGTGTCGCCCAGTCCGGCCTTCGTCAACGCCGCCGCCAGCTGTGCCAGCTGGCGGCTTCCGGCCGCGGCGTCCGCCACCTTCTGTTCGGCCATGGCCGCGACACTGCCTTCCCCGCTCCGGGGCAGTTCCGAGCAGTCGGGCCCGAACGTGCCCGTCGGAGCGGGAGTCGGCGCCTGCGCGTAGGTGTGCGGGGCGAACGCGCCGAGCGCGAGCGGGACGGCGACCGCCGGGGCGATGGCGGCCTGTGCCATACGAGTTGCCGTGAACCTCATGGTGACCTCCTCGGGGACGAGTTTCTGAGCGTGCCGCCGGGGCCGCCCGGCCGGCGTGCCCCGGACGGCGAGGGAAGAGAGCCGCATCCGGACGCAGTGCCTCTCCCGGCGCGGTGACGAGGGACCTCCCCGGTGGTCACTTCCCGGCGCAGACGACCTCGACGAAATGCCCCACCCGCTCCTCCGGCAGGCGGCGGGCGAGGTCCGCCTCGCTGATCATTCCGACCAGGCGGTGGTTCTCGACGACCGGCAGCCGTCGGATCCTGTGCTGCTCCATGGCCTGCAGGACCGCGTCCGAGTCGGCCCCCGCGTCGATCGTCACCGGCTTGCCCTGCTCGAGCATGCCCGCGGTCATGGTCTTCGGGTCCTTGCCCTTGGCGACACACTTCACCACGATGTCGCGGTCGGTGATGATCCCGTGGAGCCGGTCGTCCGGCCCGCAGATCGGCAGGGCTCCGATGCCCAGCTCACTCATCCTGCGTGCCGCGTCCGCCAGGGTCTCGCTCTCCTGGATGCACGTGGCGCCGACGTGCATGATGTCCCGTGCAGTGGTCATAGCCGTCTCCCTTCGAGCCTCGCGACCTGCGCGGAGAGCCGCCGTGCCGACCGGCCCCCCATGCCAGTGTGGGTCGTCCGCAACCCGTGCGCATGCCAGGGCGCACGCCGTTCCCGGCGGCTGCGGGACGGCCCGGGCATGTCGTGGTGCCGACGGCACGCGAGTGCAGGTCAACCCGGCGGCAGCACGAGTGTGCAGCTCTCCCCCGGCGCGACGGTGACGGCCCTGTCGGTCAGCACCACCCGGATCGGCGATTCCTCCGATTCCGGTACGACGATCCGCAACTGCCCCCGTCGCAGCCGTACGCCGACGCCCCAGTGGCCGCGGTACCGCAGCGAGAATCCGTACTCGGACAGCGCGGGAAGAGGCACCGGGTCCAGCCACAGCGCCTCCTCGCGGGTCTCCAGTCCGGTCAGGCCGCGCTGGACCAGGTCGAGGGTTCCGGCCATGGCGCCGAGGTGGATGCCTTCGCCGGTGGTGCCGCCCTGGATGTCTGCGACGTCCGCCTCCAGGGCCTCCCGGCAGTACTTCCACGCGTCGGCCCGTCTGACCCGGGCCAGGACCCAGCCGTGGACGAGACCGCTGAGCGTGGAGCCGTGGCTGGTGCGCCGGAGGTAGTAGTCGACCGTCCTGCACCAGAGCTCGTCGTCGAGGCCGTAGCCGAGACGGCCGAAGAGCTGCCGCAGCTCGGCCGGCGAGAAGAGGTAGCCGAGCATCAGGACGTCGGCCTGCTTGGATGCCTGGTAGCGGTTGACGTCGTCCCCCTCGGCCTCGAGTATCCGGTCGAGGCGCCGGATGTCGTCGTACCGCTCCCGGTAGACGTCCCAGTCCAGCTCGTCGAGGTCCCCGTACCCGTCGAACTGGCTGATGACGCCGCGGTGGTGGGGCACCGTCAGCAGCCGGGACACCTCGTCCCACCTGGGGAGTTCGTCGGCGTCCAGCTCCACGCGTTCCAGGAGTTCCCGGCGACGCCATTCCGGAAGGCGCCGCACGAGGTCCACGGTGCGGCCGAGCACCCACGCCGCGGTGACGTTGGTGTACGCGTTGTCGTCCAGTCCGGGCCGGTCGGCGCCCGGGTAGCCATCGTGGTACTCGTCGGGGCCGACGACCCCGCGGATGCGGTAGCGGCCCGACGCGGGGTCGAGGGCGGCGGTGCCCGCCCAGAAGCGGGCGATGTGCAACAGCATCTCCGCTCCCTTGGTGTGCAGGAACTCCGTGTCGCCCGTGGCCTCGCAGTACCGCCAGACGTTGTACGCGACCGCCGAGCCGACGTGGTGCTGGAGCCGGGTGCGGTCCGGCAGCCACCGGCCCGAGCGGGGGTTGAGATGCAGCCGTGGGGCCTCCTCACGGCCGTCGCTGCCGCTCTGCCACGGGTACATCGCCCCGGCCCGCCCTGCCTCCCGGGCGGCGCGGCACGCCTGCGGAAGGCGCCGGTACCGGTAGTTCAGCAGCGCGCGGGACACGTCCGGGAAGTGCAGGTTGAGGTACGGCAGCACGAACAGCTCGTCCCAGAAGACGTGCCCGCGGTAGGCCTCACCGTGCAGTCCCCGGGCCGGCACGCCCACGTCGAGGTCCGCGGTGTGCGGCGACACCGTCTGCAGGACGTGGAAGAGGTGCAGGCGCAGGACGCGGCCGGCCCGGCCGGGCACCTGGACGTCGGCGTGCCGCCACAGCTGGGCCCACGCGGTGACGTGGGATTCCATCAGGGCGGGGAAGTCCCCTGCTGTGGACGCCCGGTCGACCGCCGCCTCGAGCGGATCGCCGATCGCCGGGTCGCGTGAGGTGTGCAGCGCCACGGTCTTGTCCACGACGACGGGAACGCCGGGAGCGATGGGTATCACGAGACGGCGGACGGCTCGGTGCCGAGCGGGACGGAGCCGCGACGAAATCGGCTCCGGACCGTGGACGACCGTCCGGGCCGCCATGGCGACACCGACGTCGGAGCTGTTGGTGCGGCAGCGCAGCCACACGGTTTCGGACTCCTCCACACCGGTCTGCACATGCGCCAGGTGGCTCCGGTTGAGGGACCGGTACCGGTGCACATTGGCGTTGACCACATCGCCGTCGATCGCCGACTCCACCTCGATCTCTCCCGACCAGCCCTCGGCGGTGAAAACGGTGCGCAGCACTGCCAGATGGGGGTCTGCCATGTGCACCACGCGGATCTGCTCCACGCTCAGCACGCCGGCCTGCTCGTCCCGGTAGCGGAAGGTCCGGGTGAGCGTGGCACGTCGCAGGTCGAGGGTGTGCCGGTACTGCAGGAAGGAACGGGTGTCCGCGGTGAACCACCGGCCCGGCTCTCCTCCGGCGGAGCGGAGGCGGAACCTCAGCGGCAGCCAGTTCGGGAGGTTGACCAGGTCCTCGTTCACCACCGGCCGCCCGGCCACGGTGGACTCCAGGCGGTTGTAGCATCCGGCCGCGTAGGTCCCCGGATAGTGCACCAGGCCCGCCCTGCTCTCGGGGACGGCCCCCCGGGTGGCGAAGTAGCCGTTGCCCAGTGTGCAGAGCGATTCACGCAGCCGTTCGGCCGCGGGTTCGTAGCCCTCGTACTGCCAGGTCCACTCCGCCATGTGCCGTCCTCACCCCTCTTCCTTCTCTTCCTTCCCGAGGTGTACGGGAGCGCGGTCGACGCGGAGGTCAGGTGCGCTCGGGGACGACGGCGACCGGGCACTCGGAGTGGTGGAGCAGGGCGTGGGCGACCCTGCCGAGCTGCAGACCGAAGTGGCCGTGCGGTCTCAGGGCGCCGACGACCAGGAGGTCGGCGCCGGCCGATGCGCTCAGCAGGACCTTGTGGGCGGGCCCCTCGGCCGCTCGGGCTTCCACCTCGACCCGGCCCCGGACGAGATCGCGCAGTGCTTCGTCCAGGATCGCCGAAGCCCGCTCCTCGTACGTGCGGCCGTCGTCGTCCGCGAGGAGAGGATGGTCCGCGTGGTCGTGCGCGGGGCTCCGCCATGCCCGCACGGCCTCCAGAACGCAGCCGCGGGCCTCGGCCTCGCGGAGGGCGAAGCGTACGGCTCCGACGTCCTCGGCCGCTTCGCCCACACCGACCACCACCCGTCCGAAGGCCCCCTGCCGGTTCCGCTCGGAACCCCGCACCACGACGACCGGGCACGTCGCGCGGGCCGCCACCGTGAGGCCGACCGATCCCAGCAGCAGCCCGCCGAGTTCACTGCGACCTCGGGATCCCGTGACCAGGGCGGAGGCGTCGTGCCCCTCGCGCAGCAGCGCGGACACGGCATCGTCGGGCAGTACCTCGCCGGACACCTTCACCTCGGGGTCGCGCAGCCGGGCGCGCTCCGCGGCGGACGCGACGATGTGCTCCCCCATGACCTCCTCGGCCGGACGATCGGTGCCGAAGGACGGCCGCCTGCCCTCGTAGCGCTCCCACAGGGAGGCGTAGACCAGGCGCAGGGGGAGCCCGTGCCGTGCCGCTCCGTCGACGGCCCAGTCGACCGCCTGCAGGCTGGAGTCCGATCCGTCCACGCCCACGACCAGCGGGAGTTCCATCGTCCCCACCGCCTTCCTGTCCGGCCTCGTCGAGCGCCCCCTGTGAATACCGTTGCACCACCCGGAGACCGCCGCGACACACGCGGGATCGGCTCCCGGACCTCCCGCCGCCGGTGGCGCCGGCCCCGGCGCCCCGGTGGGGCCGTGCGTCCGGTAGGCCCCTCCCGCCTCCTGCCGCCTCGGGAACGGCCCGGCGGTCCCGGCGCCCGGTCAGCCGCCGGGCCCCCTCACCGAGGAGCCGGACCGATACGGCGGCCGGTGAGGCGCCGGGGCCGGATCGACACCCACATCTCCCGCTCCCCGCCCGCCCACGGGTGGGTGTGGGCGCCGTCCGCCAGCCGTCGCACCGCATCGGGTTCCGTGACGTGCCGCGCCGGGCCGACGGCGAGAACACTCCAGCCCTGACCGGCGGTCTCGTCCAGATGATCGACTTCGAAGGCGACCTCGGACCCCACGGCCGCCGCGGGCACCGAGCCGGGTGCGGTGCGGAAGGCGATCTCGTCGTCGACGACTTCGTAGTTCACCGGAACGACCGCCGGGCCGTCGAGGGTCGTCAGGGCGACGCGGCCCACCCCATGGGTGGACAGCAGGGAGCGGCACTCGTCCGCGCCGAGCTCCCTGAGCTCGGGGTGGAGGAGGGCCTGGCCCTGCCCGGGCGGCTGGTCGATGCCGCCCCCGCGCAAGGCTTCCACGCTCGTTCCCAGCGCGCCGGCCAGTCGGGTCAGGGTGCCCAGACCGGGGTCGGCCGGGCGTTCTTCCAGGTACGCGAGGTACTGCGGAGCCATTGCGGCGCGGCCCGCCACGGTGGCCCGGGTGAGCCCCTGCCGCTCGCGCTCGGCGGCCACCCGCCGGCCGACGTCGCCGGGGCTGGGTGCCCGGTCCGGCCCGGGGCGGGCGGGCGTGGCGCCCGCCCGCCCCGCGTCCGGCCCCGAAGGCGCGGGCGTCGCCCCGGACGGGTGCTCCAGATGGCGGACGTGGGCGTCGGGGCCGGGAAACACCAGCGTGACCTCGTCCGTGTCCGACCAGCGCACGTCGTAGGGGGGTGTGCCATCCGCATGGTGGAGTCCGACGATCTCGCCGTCGCGCCTGTTACCGCCGGCTGCCGGGCTCTCGATGACGAGTTGATCGCCGAGGTGCGCTCGCATGACCGCCGCCCTTTCCTCAGAATGTTGCTGTAACCCAACGTGCCACGCGCGTCGTGCCGCCGCACGGGCCGGAGAGCCCTGATCCGGGGCCGACCAGTCCCCTTCGGGACGACGCCGGCGCGAGCCTGAGCCGCACCCCGTCGGAGTGCCGGTTCCGACGGCTCGACATGACCGCGTGCGCCGGCACGGGCCTCGAAGGGACGGGCGTCATGCACCACCGAACGGTCGCGGAGCTCATGACCCGGCAGGTCGTCCGGGCGCGGCGTGATCTGCCGTTCAAGGAGATCGTCAAGCTGCTGGCCGAGAACGACGTCACCGCCGTACCGGTGGTGGACGAGCAGGACCGCCCGATGGGTGTGGTGTCCGAGGGGGACCTGCTGCGCAAGTCCGCGGACCAGGCCGACCCGTCCGGCAGGACGGCGGTTCCGCAACCGGAGGCGTGGGAGAGGGCCAAGGCCGAGGGAGTCAGGGCCGAGGAGCTGATGTCGGCTCCCGCGGTGTGCGCGCGCCCGGAGTGGAACGTCGTCGAGGCGGCCCGTCTCATGGAGGTCCACGGCATCAAGCGGCTGCCCGTGGTGGACGAGACGGACAAGCTGCGGGGCATCGTCAGCCGCGGTGATCTGCTGCGGATCTTCCTACGTCGCGACGACGCCATCCGTGAGGAGATCACCCGGGAGGTGCTGCAGCAGACCTTGGGGCTCGCTCCCTCGGAGGTGTCGGTCGACGTGAGAGAGGGCCAGGTCGCCCTGGACGGATCCGTCGAGTTCCGCAGCCTGGTCCCCATCATCGAACGTCTGTGCAGGAGTGTGGACGGGGTCGTCTCGGTCTCCACGCACCTCACGTACCGGACCGACGACGCCGGAGGAACCGGCGCAGGCCAGTGAGTCGACGTGGAGCGGAGCCCGGTCGCGTCTCCCACGTCCGGTCGGGGGCCGGACGGTTGGGGCGAGGCGTCCGCGCGCGAGGGCGGTCACGGCGCCCGGTGGCCCGGGACGGCCCTGGCCGCCACGACGAGCCGTCTCGCGCTGTGAGCCGTCACACCTGCGGGACGACGGCGATCGGGCACGGCGCGTGATGCAGCAGCGCATGGTTGATCAGGCCCAGCTGGAGCCCGAGGTGCCCACGTCGCCTGCGGGCACCGACCACGAGCAGGTCGGCCTCGGACGCGGCCTCCAGGAGCGCCTGACGCGCCGGGCCTTCGACCACCCGACGGCTCACCGAGGCGTTCGCGTACCGCTCCACGGGACCGTTCAGCGCGTCGTCGAGCACCTGCGCGGGCGGGCGGCGCGGGGTCCGGACCCCGTACCCGGCCGGGGGCGGCGGATCTGCGAGGCCCCCGAACGGAACGCTCCAGGCGTGCACCGCGACCAGCCGGCAGCGCCGCACATGGGCTTCGCGCATCGCGAACTCCACCGCGGTGCCGCTTCCCTCGCCGTCCTCGACGCCGACGACGACGCTGCGGAACCGGACGCCGCGGTGCTCCGGCCGGCCGCGCACGACGACGACCGGGCAATCGGCGCGCGCCGCCACGGCAAGGCTGACCGACCCGAGGAGAAGCCCCGCGAGGTCTCCGAGCCCTCTGCGTCCGACGACCAGGGCGAAGGCGTTGCGCCCCTTGCCCAGCAGGGCCGTTGCGGGGTCCTCGTGCACCACCTCGCCCGACAGCCGGGCCGAGGGTGCGTGTTTCCTGGCCCGGTCCGCGGCGACGCCGATCGGATCGGCCGCCCCGTGATCCGGCGCGGCAGCGTGCACGAGGAGGAGCGGTACGTCGTGCCGGACTGCCTCATCGGCGGCCCAGTCCACCGCCTCCAGGCTCGCCTCGGACCCGTCGACGCCCACCACCAGCGGGATCGCCACCGATGTCACCTCCGCCACATGCCGGACTTCGTCCTCCCCCGGACCCGCAGCGGCCGGCAGCCTCCCGCAGCAGGCTTCGGCTCGCCGCTCGGTGCGACACCCGCCACCGGACGTGCGACGTGCACCGTCCTTCCAGCTTCTTACGCCACGAAAACGCCCGCAACGGAGCCCTTCGGCGGAGGCGGTCGCCCGGCTCCCCGAGTTGACGAGCGGGTAGGGAGCCGGTCGGCGTCAAGGAAGTGTCAGCAATCGGGACGGGCCATGGGGAGTCACGGAACGGGCCGCATACTGCTCGTGTGATGCCTGACTGGCTCCCGGACCAGGGGATACGCCGGGCCACTCTCGCCCTTGCGGGAGCGGCAGCGGTGCTGATCACCGCCGGCGCCCTCCTCGACGCCATGTGGGTGCTCGGCATCGGAGTCTGGGCCGTCATCGCGGCCGCGGCGATCGAGCTCGTGTACCGGCCTTGACGAACACCTCGGCCACAGGCGCACACCGGTCACCCGGGCCATGCGTTCGGGTGCCGTGGCCCGGAGGTCGACGGGTGCGTCCTCTCCCTCCGCCGGCGGCTTTGCGCCGGGCCTGCGATCGAACGCACGGCCACGGCCCGGCGGTTCCGCAACGAGCTCGCGCGCGGTGGGGCGTTGGCCGTACGCCCCACTTCGTTCCCGCTCGTTCCCGCTCGCTCCCGTCCCGCTTCGCTCCCGTTCGTTCCCGCGCTCGCAGGCCGTCTCCGTCGACGGCGGCGGGCCGCCGCGGGAGCGAGTCCCGGCGGCGGCCCTGCCCTCGGGCCCGGCGGAGTGCGGTCGGCACGACGGACGCGGGAGCCGGCGCACCGGCCGGCGCCCGCGCCGACGGGACGTCGGGTCAGGAGTCGGGCATGAGCACGGTGTCCACGATGTGGACGGTGGCGTTGGCCGTGGGAACGTTGCCGCAGACCACCTTGGAGTTGTCGTTGATCGTGTAGTTCTCACCGGATCCGCTGGTGGTGAGCGTGGACTTCTGCAGGGTCTCGTAGGTGCCGCTCCCAAGCTGCTGCGCGGTGAGCTTCCGGCCGACGACGTGGTAGGTGAGGACGTCGGTGAGCATCTGCTTGTCGGCGAGGACCTTGTCGAGGTCGGCCTTGGGGATCTTGGCGAAGGCGTCGTCGGTGGGGGCGAAGACGGTGATGTTCTCGGCGTTGTTGAGGGTGTCGACCAGACCGGCCTTCTTCACCGCGGCGACCAGGGTGGACAGCGCGGGGTTGTTGGAGGCGGCCGTGGCGACGGGGTCCTGCGCCATACCGTCGAAGGAACCGGCACCTTCCCTCGGCACCGAGGCGCAGGCCGGGCCGAAGGGGCCGCCTGCGGGTGCCGCCTCGGCCCCTGCCGGCGTCGGCTGCTCCTCGGCCGGGGCCGAGGAGGCGGACTTGTCCGCGGCCGTGTCGGGGCCGCTGTCGCCGCCGCAGGCGCTCAGCGTGAGCGGCAGAACGGCGGCCGCGGTGACGGCCATGGCGGTGCGGCGGAAACGCAGGGCGTACATCGTGTTTCTCCTTGGGTGTGCTCGTGGTTACCCGGCGTGATCGCCGAGTGGCGTGTGGGTTCGCCGGAGGAGGCAGGCGGGGCTATACGACGGTGACGAGCACGGAGTGCCGTCCGTCGGCGCCGTCGGGTACCGTCCGGGTCCGTCTCTCCGGCTGTGTCCGTCCACTGCGGTCGGTCGCGCGGACGCTCAGGGTGTGACTTCCGGGAGTGGCCTTCCAGGGGAAGGACCACTGGCGCCAGGTGTCGGTGGTGTGTTCGGTGGCGAGGTCGGCGGGCTTCCAGGGGCCGTCGTCGACGCGGATCTCCACCCGGTCGATGCCCCGGTGCTGGGCCCAGGCGACCCCGGCGACCATGACGGTCCCGGCTCTCGGCCGGGCGAAGGGCCTGGGGGTGTCGATACGGGACTGGGTCTTGACCGGTGCCCTGGGGGCCCATTCGCGCTTCACCCAGTAGGGGTCGTGGTCGGCGAAGGTGGTGAGTTCGATGTCCTCGATCCACTTGCACGCGGACACGTAGCCGTACAGGCCGGGCACGACCATGCGGACCGGGAAACCGTGGTCGAACGGGAGGGGCCGCCCGTTCATGCCGACCGCGAGGATCGCGTCACGGCCGTCCATCACCTCCTCGACGGGGGTACCCAGCGTCATGCCGTCGACGGAACGGGAGACGAGCTGGTCGGCGGGGCCGCCGCGGGAAGGGGGCTCCACGCCTGCCTCCCGGAGGAGTTCGGCCAGGCGTACGCCGGTCCAGCGGGCGTTTCCGACGTAGGGGCCGCCGACCTCGTTGGAGACGCAGGTCAAGGTGATGTCCCGCTCGATCAGTTCACGCCGCAGCAGATCCTGGAAGGAGACGCCGAGCGGGCGACGTACGCCCCTGCCGTGGATGCGCAGCCGCCAGGTGGTGGCGTCCACCCTCGGCACCACCAGGGCGGTGTCGACCCGGTAGAAGTCCTCGTTCGGGGTGGTGAACGGCTTCAGGCCAGGGATCCGCAGAGCGGCACCGGCGGGTACGGACGCGGCCGGTGAACCCGCCGCAGGCAGCCTGACCGCGGCCCGCGACGCGAGGGCGTCACCGCCGCGGGCGGAGCCGAGACCGCGTCCCAGCACACCCGCCCCTGCCGAGGCGGCGGCCGCGGCGGAGGCGGTCATCAGAAATCCGCGTCGGTCCCGGTCCGCCCCGCCGGTGGGGCTGTTCGGCACGCCGCCCCGGCTCACCGTCAGCCGGACGGTCAGCAGACGGAGAAGCGCGGCGCCGGCCACGGCCCCGACGGCGGAGGGCAGCCCGTCCGTCCAGGACACGGAGTCAGGTCGGCCGAGCGCGGCCACCGCACCGGTGGCACCGACCAGCAGCACCCCGGTGACGGCCGCCCGGCGGTGCCGCAGTGCGAGCAGGCCCAGCGCCACGGCGAAGGCCGACAGCACCACGACGATGCCGAGTTGCAGGACCAGCTTGTCGTGGGTCCCGAACTGACGGATCGCCCAGTCCTTCACCTCGGCCGGGGTGGCGTCGACCACCGAACCGCCGACCGCGGTCACCGGGCCCGCCTCCGGCCTGACCGCGGCCGCTGCGAGTTCCGCCACGGCGAGCGCTGCGAATCCGGCCAGCAGGCCACTGGCGCAGGCCGGGACGCGGCGGGTGGCTGATGCGCTCTCGATCGTCACGGTGGGAATTCGGCACCCGGGCCGAGCACGGATTGGTCGTTCCGGCGAACGAGGGAACGAGCGGGTCTCCGTTGACGCACCGCGAAGTCGTCCGCCGCGCCGAGGGCCCGGGGGACTCGACGTCTCTCCGCGCCGCGGCGGGCACCCGAGGTCGGCCCACCGTGGGGAGGGGCGGGGACAACGGGCGGCGACCGCACCGGCGGACGCCGCCGGGCCGCGTCCGGGGTCGAAAACCGCGGATCGGGAGAGCGGTGCACGGGCGGCTCGGACACGGATCCCTCTCGCGGCAATCCGCACGGCTCCCAGCAGCGAATAGCTGAAGAGGGCTGCTTCGCCCCGACATCGTTGAGGAGCTTCATGCCTGTCCCACGAGCTGCCCGCCCGGGCACTCCCGCCGCCGCGCACGGTCCCTCCGCCGACGCTCTCCTCGTCCAGGTCGCTCGTGGCGACCAGGATGCCTTCGGTGAGCTCTACGACCTGGTGAGCGGCGCGGTCTTCGGCACCATCCGCAGCGTCCTGCGCGATCCGGCGCAGTCGGAGGAGGTGATGCAGGAGGTCATGATCCAGATCTGGCGTACGGCTGCCGGGTTCCGGGCCGACAAAGGCAGCGGTACGAACTGGGTGCTGACGCTCGCGCACCGTCGTGCCGTGGACCGGGTCCGCTCGGAACAGGCGAGTGTCGACCGCGACCACAAGGCGGCCCTGCTCGACTGCACACCGGCCTTCGACCACGTCGCCGAGCAGGTCGAGGCACGCCTGGAGCACCAGCAGGTGCGGCGCTGTCTGCGGTTCCTCACACAGCTCCAGCGGGAGGCCGTCACCCTCGCCTACTACCGGGGGCTGACCTACCGCGAAGTCGCGGAACTCCTCGCCCTCCCCCTCGGCACCGTCAAGACGCGCCTGCGCGACGGCCTCATCCGGCTCCGCGACTGCATGGGGGTGGAGGCATGATCCGTCGCGCCGGCGGCGCGGGCCTGCACACGGCGACCGGCGCCTATGCTCTGCACGCACTGCCCGAGAACGAACGCGCGAGCTTCGAACGGCACCTCATGGACTGCGGCCCCTGCGCCCAGGAGGTCCGGGAGTTGCGGGCGACGGCCGTCCGTCTCGGCCTGGCCGCGACCGTCCGGCCCGCGCCCCAGGTGAGGGCGCGGGTCGTGGAGCAGATCCGGCACGTACGGCAGGAGCCGCCGGCGGTACTGCGGTACCGGACGCACCGGCTGCGCCGACTACCCCGTTTCGCTCTCGCGGCCGCCGTCGCCGTCGGCATCGCCGGCGGTGCCGCGCTCTGGCAGCACCAGGAAGCCGGGAGCGCCCGGGCCCGCGCGGAACGCGCCGAGGCCGAGGCCGCCCGGGTCTCCGGGGTCCTGACTGCCTCGGACGCGACCTACTCCAGCGGCCGGACGGAGAACGGCGCGAGGGCGACCGTCGTCGTGTCCCGGGAACGCGACCAGGCGGTGATGCTCGCCTCGGATCTCCCGGCTCTGCCGGAAGGCAAGGTCTACCAACTCTGGTTCGACGACGCCGGCATCATGCGCGACGCGGGCCTGCTCGGCGGTGGCACCGGCACCCACACCGTCCTCGTGCACGGGCCCGTACGCGACGCTTCCGGCATGGGCATCACCGTCGAACCGTCCGGCGGTTCGGCCTCTCCGACGAGCCCGCCCCTGATGGTCGTGGCGCTCCCCGCCTGACGGGGCACCGTCGCGGCGGTGCATGACCACCCGTCTGCCGGGCACACGACAGGGACTGCGAGCGGCTGCGTCCCGTGCGTCCGGCACACGGGGCCGCCCTGTCCCGAGGGGGTATCCGACGTGAGAGCACCACGTCGCCACGGAGGTACGACCACGGCCGAACCGGGTCGGGTCCGCGCACCCGGCGCGAGTCCTTCCACAGGCGCTCGCACCCGGCGCGGTCGTGGGCACCGCCGCGTCCCCGGGACCGTTGGACGCGGTCCCCCGGCAACGCACACGGTGCCCACGACCGTGGTGACGTCTCCACGGCGCCCCGGGCCGGGCGCCGCCGGCCCCGCCCTGCGGGCGGACGACGCCGCATTCGGACCACGCCCTACGCGACCGCCACCATGCTGGCGAACACCACGACGTTGTTGGGGTAGTAGCTGCGGTCGGCGTCGAACTGGCCGCCGCAGGTGACCAGTCGCAGGCCCGCGTGATCGAGGTTCTTGTAGACCTCCAGGGTGGGGAACTCCTTCTTCGGGTACTCGGCGATGCGGTCCACGGCGAACTCGGCCGTCTTCCCGTCCTCGCGCGTCACCTTGATCGTGTCGCCGGCCTTCAGCGTCTTCAGCTTCTCGAAGACCGCGGCCTTGCCGTTCCAGGTCACATGCCCGGCGATCACCGCCGGCCCCTGGGAGCCGGGGGTGGGGCCCGGTTCGTACCAGCCCGCGAGGTCGGGGTTCTTCGGGGTCGTCATCGTCCCGTCCTTGTTCTGCCCGAGCGACTCGAGCTCGCTCTGCACTCCGAGGGACGGGATGGACACCACGCGCGGCGCGGACCGGGCGAGTGCCCCTGCGGCCTTGCCCGCTCCCGCACCCGCCGCCGGCTCCTGACCGCCCGCCGGGTCCTGTGCCGCGCTCCGGTCCGAGCCGGCCGGCGGTGCCGCCGCGTCCTGGCCGCCGCAGGAGGTGAGCAGCAGCGTCGCCGCGAGGGCGATCACCGACACGGTCGCACGCAGGGCACCGGGCCCCGCCCCGCTGCCGGAGGAGCGGTTCATGCGGCACCCGCCGTCTTCGCCGTCGCCGCGGAGCTGGTCGTCGTCCTCCTGCGGACGACGACCAGCGCACCGGCCGCCGCCGCGGCCGCGACGGCGCCGCCGGTCACCGCCCCCGGGGAGAGCGCGGCACCGGGTCCGCCGCCGGTCTCGATCCCGCCGACCGGAATGGACCCGACCGCGGCGCCCTTGACCACCCCGCAGTTGGTCGGTGCGGTCGCCTCCTGGGGGAGCTTGGGGTCGAGCTCGCTCTTGCCGGCGCCCTCGACGTCGTACTCGCCGTTGTCGTTGCGGTCGATGCCGTGCTGCACGATGTGCAGGTCCTTGATGTTGTCGACCACGTCCTGCGAGACCTTGATGGTCCGCTTGTAAGTGATCTTGCCCTCCTTGTCGGCGACGGGCATCCGGTCGACGGCCAGGCCGCTGCCCGCGTCCGTCTCCCCTTCCGTGGTGAGGGAGATGTTGATGTCGCCGTAGTCCTTCGTGGCCTCGGTGTTGTTGAGGATCCCGTCGCCGTCGGTGTCGTCGCTCGCGTCCGGGCAGTGGAAGTCGCGCCCCTCGGTCGACCCGTGCAGGTGCTGCGCCGAGGGCTGTCCCGGAACCATGCCCTCCGACTTGATCCACACCGTCAGTTCCCTGCCGCGAAGGCTCAGCATGGCCGTTCCCCGGGAGCCGGAGTCGTTCAGCTGCTCGAGATCGATCTGGAACGCCGGGTTCTCCGCCGCGAACGCCGTGGACGCGACGCAGGTGGTCAGGAGGGCGGCGGGAAGTGCGGCGAGCACCGCGATCCGGCCTGTTCGCTTGGACATCACGTTCGTTCCTGTTCCGCAGCCCCCGGACGGGAAAGCCGCATGTCGTACGGATTCCTGGCGATGCCCGGAGGATCCCGGGCATCGACTCACCCCTTGTCCACAGAACAGTCGCCGTGGACGGCGTGACGAGCACGGCGCACGGGCACCCGACGCCGGACACCTGGGCGTTCCGGGCGAACGCGATACCGCCGCCGTGGCCCCGGACCGGACCGGTCGGGACCGGGCACGGGCCGTTGCTCGTTGCAACTGATATGTCGTTACCTTTGAAACGTACGGATCCCCCGGGGTGTTCAATGTCCGCCCGGGACGATCCGGGGGGACCCGGCATCGCCCTGAGCGCGCCCCCCGCGGGAACCGGCGTCGTAGGTTGGGGTCATGACGACCACCGCATCGCAGGAAGCGTTCCTCCGGGCCTTTCACGCCGGACATCCGGCGGTGACGGCAGAGGCGTTCGGGGGCGGCCGCGCCCCGGACGGCCGGTCCAGCTACGAGATCCTGTGTCATCGGGCGGCGGGAAGCAGACGCGTTCTGGACCTCGGATGCGGCGACGGCCTGCTGCTGGAGCATCTGGCGCGCAGTGGGGGAAGGCGGCTCGCGGGAGTCGACCTCTCCCCGGAGTCACTGGCCCTGGCGCGGCGCCGACCGTCGCTGTCCGAGGCGCGGTTGGAGGAGGGCCGCGCGCAGAGCCTTCCCTTCGCCGACGACAGCTTCGACGCCTGCGTCTCGCACATGGCGCTGATGCTGATGGCCGAGATCGACCAGGTGGCGGCGGAGGTTGCCCGCGTGCTGGCTCCCGGCGGCGTGCTGGCCTGCGTCCTGGGCGGCGGAGGCGTCGGCGGCGAGGCGTACGAACGCTTCACCACCCTGTTGCGGTCCGTCGTCGGGGAAGCGCCCCCTTCCCAGCGCATCCCGGCACTCGGGGACAGGAGGACGCGCAGTCGCGACGGGCTCGACGAGATCCTGGGACCGGCGGGCTTCACCCCGGCGGACTGGGAGACCGTCCCCATCGATCTCGGCGGTTCGGCCGACGAGGTGTGGGAGGTCGTGTCCCGCGTCTACGACCTCGGCCCGCTGGACGCGGCCGCCGTCGAGCGTCTGCGGGCGGGCTTCCTGACCGAGGCGAAGGAGATGGCGGGTCCGGACGGGCGCGTTCCCTGCGGGTTCAGGATCCACGTCGCGACGGCTCGACTGCGCTGAGGACCGGCTGGAGGGCGCCCGCCGGAGGGAGTCGGGGCCCGGGCTCACCGCTCCCGCGAGCGGCCGCGCCCGCCCGCGCCGTGCTCCCCGCTCCCGGGCGCGGGCGGCCGCACGGCGCCCGGGCCGGGCACGGACGGCAGGACCCGGGCCACGAGCAGCGCCACGTCGTCGTGGTCGCCGGGATGGCGCAGGGTGCGCAGCAGCACATCACAGGTGTCGTCAGGGGAGCGTTCGGGGTCGTCCAGGAGGCTGAGCAGGTTGTCCAGGCACGCGTCGATGGGCTGGTCCCGCCTTTCCACCAGACCGTCGGTGTACAGGACGAGCTGGTCGCCCGGGTCGAGGGCGACCGTGCGGGCGTCGAAGTCGCCCTTTCCCACTCCCAGCGGGGTGCCGGTGGGCAGGTCGAGCAGTTCCCGAGTCCCGTCGGCGTGGAGGAGGGCGGCGGGCAGATGACCGGCCTGGGACATGCGGCACCGGCCGGTGCGGGGGTCGTAGACCGCGTAGACGCAGGTGGCGATGGTCTCCTGTGCGAGGTCCTGGGTGATGCGGTCGAGGTGCCGGAGCACCTCCGCGGGGTCGAGGTCGAGGCAGGCGAGAGTGCGGGTGGCCGTTCGGAGCTGCCCCATGGTGGCGGCGGCGCTCACGCCGCTGCCCATGACATCACCGACGACGAGTGCGGTCTTGTCGCCGCCGAGCGCGATGACGTCGTACCAGTCCCCGCCGATCTCCACGGCGGCTCGGGCGGGCCGGTAGCGGGACGCGACCGCCAGGCCCGGTCGCGGGGGCGGTGAGACGGGCAGCAGGCTGCGCTGGAGGGCGAGCACCGTGCGTCGTTGCTCCTGTACGGCGCGGTGCCGCTCGGTGACGTCGACGCTCGACGTCACCACGCCCAGCACCTTGCCGTTGGGGGTTTCGAGCCGGTGGAAGGAGATCGACCAGGCGTGCTCGTTCTCCGGGTCCGCCGGGGTCCTGCCGACGGTGTACTGGTCCAGGACCGGGGTGCCGGTCGTCAGGACCTGGCGCATCGTCGCCGCGAAGGACGCGTCCAGGAACGGCAGCACCTCCTGGACGTGCCGGCCCACGTGCTCGGCGGCAGGCACGCCGTTCATGCGTTCCTCGGCCGGGTTCACCGAGATGTAGCGGAGGTCGGTGTCCAGCACACCCAGGCCGATCGGCGACTGCGACACCAGGCGGGCGGAGAGGGCCAGGTCCCGCTCGACCCGCCGGATCGTCGTCTGGTCGGCGGCCAGACCCAGGGCGTAGTAGTCGCCCTGGTCGTCCATGAGCCGCATGTTGCGGAACTCCACCAGCCGGGTTCCGCCGTCCTTGTGCCGTACGGGAAAGACGCCGGCCCAGCTGTCCCCGCCCTCCATGACCTGCGCGAAGATGTCCAGCACCGACTCCAGGTCCTCCTCGTGGACCAGCAGCCGGCCGGCGAACCGGCCCAGGGCCTCCTCGGCGCTGTAGCCGAACAGACTCTCCGCCTGGGGGCTCCAGAGGTCGATCCTGCCCTCGTCGTCGAGCAGCACGGCCGCCACACCGAGCAGGTCGAGCAGCCCGCCGGAGGCGGTCGGAGCGAGCTCCCCCGCCCTGGGATCGGTCCGGGACCTGGCCGCGCACATACCAGTCCTCCTCACTGCCCGCACCGTGACCTGCGCACCGGTGTGCGGCGCGGGCCCGGCCGGGAGCACTCGGCCGCAGCCCCATCGTCCCTCCGAAAGGGGCACCCCTGCAGCCTCTCGGCCGTGGCGTCCACGGAGCCGCGTCTCGTAACGCCCACCTCGCGCGGAGCCCCCGGGGTACGTGCGCGGGACGGCTTCCCCCGCCGCCGGCGCCGGGCGGCCGGTCAGCGCATTCGGCGGTCGCCGCCGGGCGGGCGGGCCGGTCCCACGGCGGACGGCCGCGGGCTGCGGGCTGGGCTGCCCGCCGACGCCGGTCCCGCCGGGCCGCGGGGGCCGCCGGGGCCGCCGCGCCAGGGAACGTCCGCGTACAGACCTCTCCGGCCGACACATGATCGGGGGTCTGACCGAGCTCCGGGGCCTCCTGTGCGAGACTCAGGAGCCACGGCCCATGGACCCGCGGGTGACGTCCGAGCCCGGGTGCAGCGGGCCGAAGCCCGTCTCACCGGAGCCCGGGCCGATGCCCGCACCGGATCCGGTGCCCGGGCCGGGGGCCGGCGCCGGCCCGGATGCCCGTGCCGATGCCCGATCCGGTGCCGTAACCGGAGCCGGAGCCGCCGAGGAGGGACAGCCATGCGGGTCGCGCTCTTCGTCACCTGCGTCAACGACACGCTCTTCCCGCGCACCGGCCGGGCCGTCGTCACCCTCCTGGAGCGCCTCGGTGCGGAGGTGGACTTCCCACCGGAGCAGACCTGTTGCGGTCAGCCGCAGTTCAACACCGGCTACCGGCACGAGACCGAACCGCTGGTGCGCCGCTACGCCACCGCGTTCGACGCCTACGACTACGTCGTCACGCCCTCCGGCTCCTGCGCCGCCATGGTCCGCGACAACTACCCGCGCATCGGCGCGAAGGCCGCCGCCGAGGGCCGCGGCCGGGAGCTCGCCGAGGCGGCGGCCCGCGCGGTGCCGAAGACGTACGAGCTGACCGAGTTCCTGGTCGATGTGCTCCAGGTCGTGGACGTCGGCGCGTACTACCCGCACACCGTCACCTACCACCCCACCTGCCACGGTCTGCGGATGCTCGGACTCGGCGACCGGCCCCGCCGGCTGCTGGAGCGGGTCGAGGGCCTGGAACTGCGCGAGCTGCCCGGCGCCGAGGAATGCTGCGGCTTCGGCGGCACCTTCGCCGTCAAGAACGCCGCCGTCTCCGCGGCGATGGGCGCCGACAAGGCCCACAACATCGCCTCGACGGGCGCGGAGGTGGTGTGCACCGTCGACAACTCCTGTCAGATGCACATCGGGGGCACGCTCAGCCGCCTCGGGTCGGCGGTCCGCCCGGTGCACATCGCCGAAATCCTCGCGAGCACGGAAGGGGACCCCCGATGAGCGGCGGTACGTATCTCGGCATGCCCGCCTTCCCGGAGGCCGCGGCCCGCTCCACCCGGAACGCCACCCTGCGCGGCAATCTGCGCCACGCCACGCACACCATCCGCGACAAGCGAGCCAGGGCCGTCGCCGAACTCGACGACTGGCAGCGGCTGCGGGCCGCCGGCGCCGCGATCAAGACCCGTACGCTGCGCCACCTCGACCACTATCTGGAGCAGGTGGAGTACGCGGTGACGGCGGCGGGTGGCCACGTCCACTGGGCGGCCGACGCCGCCGAGGCGAACCGCATCGTGACCCGGCTGGTCCGCGCCACCGGGGAGACCGAGGTCGTCAAGGTCAAGTCGATGGCCACACAGGAGATCGGTCTCAACGAAGCGCTGGCGGAGGCCGGCATCACCGCCTGCGAGACCGACCTCGCCGAGCTGATCGTGCAGCTCGGCGACGACCTCCCGTCGCACATCCTCGTCCCCGCCATCCACCGCAACCGCTCCGAGATCCGCGACATCTTCCGCGCGAGGATGGCGGATTGGGGCAGGCCCGCCCCGGACGGGCTGACCGACCGGCCCGCCGACCTCGCCGAGGCGGCCCGGGTTCACCTGCGGGAGAAGTTCCTGCGCGCCAGGGTCGCGATCTCGGGCGCCAACTTCATGGTCGCCGAGACCGGCACCCTCGTGGTGGTCGAGTCGGAGGGCAACGGGCGGATGTGCCTCACGCTTCCCGAGACGCTGATCTCCGTCGTCGGCATCGAGAAGGTCGTACCGACATGGCGGGACCTGGAGGTGTTCCTGCAACTGCTCCCCCGCTCCTCCACGGCCGAGCGCATGAATCCGTACACCAGCATGTGGACGGGCACCACCGACGGCGACGGCCCGCGCGCGTTCCACCTCGTGCTGCTCGACAACGGCCGCAGTGACACCCTCGCCGACACCGTCGGACGCCAGGCGCTGCGCTGTATCCGCTGCTCGGCCTGCCTCAACGTCTGCCCGGTGTACGAACGGGCCGGCGGCCACGCGTACGGATCCGCCTATCCGGGCCCGATCGGCGCCGTCCTCACGCCCCAGCTGCGCGGCACGGACAGCGAGCTGGACGCCTCGCTGCCGTACGCCTCGTCACTGTGCGGCGCCTGCTACGAGGTGTGCCCGGTCGCCATCGACATCCCGGAGGTGCTGGTGCACCTGCGGGAACGGGTCGCCGAAGGCGGCCCGGTGACCCGCGACGGAAGGAAGGTCGTCATCCGCCCGGCGAAGGGCCACGCCGCCGAGCGGGCCGCGATGCGCGCCGCCCGCTGGACGTTCGACCACCCGGGGGCGCTGCGCACGGTCCAGCGCCTCGCCGCGCGCACCCGCCGGCTGCGTCCGGAGCACCTGCCGGGGCCCGGCCGGGCCTGGACGGACACCCGGGCGGTACCGGAGGTGCCGGCCGAGTCGTTCCGCGACTGGTGGCGGCGGACACGAGGGGAGGGCACCGAGTGAGCAGCAGGGACACGGTGCTCGGCCGGGTCCGCCGCGCTCTGGCGGACGTACCGCGCGAGGAACAGCCCGGTGACGTGCCGGTCGCCCGCGACTATCTGCGCGTCCACGGTGCGCGCACGCCGGAGCAGACGGCGGACCTGCTGGCGGAGAACCTCGCGGACTACCGGGCGTTCGTGCACCGCTGTTCCGCGGACGGGCTGGCGAGGCTCATCGCCCGGCTGCTGGCGGAGCGCGGCTCCGCGTCGGTGCTGGTGCCGGACGGCCTGCCACCGCGGTGGCTGGCGGTCGCGGACGCCGTGCGGATCGCCGACCGTGCGGCGGGCACCCCTCGGGAGCTCGACGCCGTGGACAGCGTCGTCACCGGCTGCGCCGTCGCCGTCGCCGAGACCGGCACGATCGTGCTGGACGGCGGCCCGGCGCAGGGCAGGCGCCGGATCACGCTCGTCCCGGACCACCACATCTGTGTGGTGCGGGTCCCGGAGCAGGTCGTCGACTCGGTGCCGCAGGCTCTCGGGCGGCTGGACCCGTCCCGTCCGCTGACGTGGATCAGCGGCCCGTCGGCGACGAGCGACATCGAACTGGACCGGGTCGAGGGGGTCCACGGGCCCCGGACCCTGGAAGTGGTCCTCGTGGCGGACTGAGCCCGGACCCGTGCCGCCGTGACGAGCCCGTGCACGTCGGCCGGCACCCGGCGAGGCGGCCCCGTCCGCGCGGGGACGCTGACGCGGGAACGGTGCGGTCTCACGGAACATCGCCGGTGCCCGCCGGTCGGCGGCCGCTGACGCCGACCGGCCACCCGGCCGGCAGTGCGCCGCCCGGCGTCCCGCCGAACGCCGGTTACTCGTGAGTTCCTCACAGTCCTTTGGTGTCAGTTGTGACTGTCGGGGCGCTCCCGGCCCGTGCCAGTCTTCGGAACGTCGAAACCGGCCACAGGGGGAGCGAGATGAACAAGGGGTACGCCGTCTACTGCGACGCCGACCGGACGTTCTACGACGCCCCTCACCGGCTCGCCGAGGACGGTGACGGACCGGGCAGGCCGTACGAGGCGGCGCGGCGCGAGGCGCCGGCGGGCTGGCAGCGGCACCGCAGGGGCGACTGGCTCGCGTACCGTCCCCTCGACAGCCGACTGCCGGCGCAGGGCTGGAAGATCCATGTCTCGGCCTGTCTCGACAACGCGGAGAAGGTGCTCGCCCAGGTCTGGGACTACTGCGTGCCCCGGGACATCGCCTTCAAGTTCGTACCGAGCCGGTATCTGCTGCACATCCGCAACGCCAAGTACGCGGAGCGGGCGGGGAGCGGCAAGTTCATCACCGTCTACCCCGCCGACGACGCACAGTGCCGGACCACGGCCGAGGATCTCAACGCCCTCCTGGCCGGGGAACCCGGACCGTACATCCTGAGTGATCTGCGCTGGGGGGCCGGGCCCGTCTTCGTGCGGTACGGGAGCTTCACGGAGCGGCACTGCCGCGACGAACAGGGGGAGTTGCGGCCCGCCGTCGAGGACGGCTCGGGGCGGCTCGTCCCGGACGTCCGGGGGCCCGCCTTCCACGTGCCGGAGTGGATCACGCTGCCCGGCTTCCTCCGCCCGCACGCGGAGGCACGGGCCGCCACCACCACCGACGGCATCCCCTACACCGTCGAACGTGCCCTGCACTTCTCCAACGGCGGCGGCGTCTACGTCGGCCGGGACGAGCGGACCGGCCGACGGGTCGTGCTCAAGGAGGGCCGGCCGCACGCCGGGCTGGCGGCCGACGGCGCCGACGCGGTGACGCGGCTGGAGCGGGAGAAGGACGCGTTGGAGCGCCTGTCCGGGCTCGACTGCACGCCGGAGGTGCTGGACTGGTTCACGCTCGGCGACCATCGCTTCCTCGTCCTGGAGTACATCGAGGGCCGGCCGCTCAACAGCTTCTTCGCCCGGCGCCATCCGCTGATCGAGGAGGACCCCGGCGACCGGGCCCTCGCCGCCTACACGGAGTGGGCGCTGCGCGTCCACGGGTTGGTGGAGGACGCGGTGGCGCGGATCCACGCACGGGGAGTGGTCTTCAACGACCTGCACCTGTTCAACATCATGGTCTCCGAGGACGAGTCGTCCGTGGTGCTGCTGGACTTCGAGGCGGCCGCACCGATCGGGGAGGGCCGCCGCCAGGTCATCGCCAACCCCGGTTTCGTGGCCCCCGCTGACCGCAGGGGCGCCGACGTCGACCGGTACGCCCTCGCCTGCCTGCGTCTCGCCCTGTTCCTTCCGCTGACCAGCCTGTTCGCCGTCGACCGGGCGAAGGCGGCCCATCTGGCGGACATCGCGGCCGAGAACTTCCCGGTGGACCGCGCCTTCCTGGACACGGCCGTCGCGGAGATCACCCGCGGCCTCCCGTCCGCCCCGTACTCCGGGAGGCCCTCGCCGGCGCCCTCCCCGAAACCGGCCGAGGCACCCTCCGCGAAACCGGCCGGGACATCTCCCGCGGACACCTCCGTGGCACCGGCCGCGACACCTCCCGCGAGCCCCTCAGCGGAACCGGCCGAGACGCACAGGCCGGACTACCTGCCCGTCGAACCGGGCGACTGGCCGCGCAGCCGCGACTCGATGGCGGAGGCCATCCGCGCCTCCGCCCGCTTCGGACGGGAGGACCGCTGCCTGCCCGGGGACATAGCCCAGTTCGCCGGTCCCGTGGGCGGCGCCTGCTTCGCCCACGGCACGGCCGGAGTGCTGTACGCACTCGCCGAGACCGGCTGCGGCGCCTGGCCCGAGGCCGAGGAGTGGCTGCTGCGTACCGTGCGCCGTCCGGCGTCCGGCACCCCTCTCGGCTTCTACGACGGGCTCGCCGGCATCGCATGGACCCTGGACCGCCTCGGGCACCGGGCGGCGGCCATGGACCTGGTCGGCCTCGTCCTCGCCGAGGACTGGTCGTCCATGGGGCCGGATCTGCACGGCGGTCTCGCGGGCGTCGGCCTCGCTCTCGACGCGCTCGCGGAGTCCACCGGCGAGAGCTCGCTGCGGGACGCCGCCCTCCGCTGCGGCCGGCTCGTCGCCCGCACCACGGCGGCGGATCGCGCCCGGCCCGCCCGGCAGCGGGCCGGACTGCTCCACGGCGCCTCCGGCCCGGCCCTGCTGCACCTGCGCCTGTACGAGCGGACGGGCGACCCGTCCCTGCTCGGCCTCGCGGCCGATGCGCTGCATCGCGATCTGGACCGTTGCGTCCACGGCGCGGGCGGAGCGCTCCAGGTCGACGAGGGCTGGCGCACCATGCCCTATCTCGGTGCGGGCAGCGCCGGCATCGGCATGGTGCTCGACGACTGGCTCGTCCACGGCGACGACGACCGTTTCACCCGGGCGCGGCAGGAGATCGTACGAGCCGCGCAGGCGAAGTTCTACGCGCAGCCCGGCCTCTTCCGGGGTGCCGCCGGCATGGTGCTGCACCTGAGCCGGACGGCCGCGGCCGGGCCCGGCACCTCACGGGCCGACCTGGCGCGGCAGATCGGTGTCCTGTCCTGGCACGCCCTGCCGTACGAGGGCCGTCTCGCCTTCCCCGGCGAGCAGATGATGCGGCTCTCCATGGACCTCGCCACGGGAACGGCGGGCTGTCTGCTGGCCCTCGGCGCCGCGCTGCACGACACGCCGGTGCAGCTGCCGTTCCTTCCGCCCGTTCCGCCCGGCCGTGCGAACGGCCCCCAGAGCTGACCTCCGGTCATCGGAGGTCATGGCAAGGCACATTCCGTCCCCGAGAAAGGAAGACCATCATGTCGCTTCTCGACCTGCAGAGCATGGAGACCCCGAAGGACGAGCTCACGGACGAGATCGCCACCGGCGGCGGCAGCCGCGCGAGCCTGCTGCTCTGCGGCGACAGCAGCCTGAGCGTCACCACCTGCAACTGACCCGGTCGTCGCGCGGGGAGTCCGTGCGACGCCGGTGACACAGTCCGAACGGTCCCGGGCGGTTCCCTCGCCCGGGACCGTTCGGCTCGGACGACGAGGGGAGCGCCCATGACCACCCAACGTCCGGCGGCCGTGGCCGGTGACCGCACCCGTGGCGTCGACGGGCCGTCCGGGTCCGGCGGCGCCCGCTCGCTGCTGACGGACGCGGTACGGGAGTCCGCCGGACGGACCGCGGCGCTCGTCGTGGCGGGCCTGCTGTCGGCGGGCGCGGCCATCGCCCTGCCCGCCCTGCTCGGCCGCTCACTGGACCTCGTGCTCGCCGGGTCGGCGGAGGCCGGACCGTGGCTGGCGCTGTGCGCGGCACTCGTCGTCGCGGACATCCTGTGCGACGCGGCCTCCGCACACCTCACCGGCACCCTCACCGCGGTCTCCGCCGCGCGCATCCGCCGCCGTGCCCTGGGCCGGGTGCTCGCCGCCGGGCCGAGGGCGGCCGAGCGGTTCACCGGCGGGGATCTCGTGACCCGGCTGACGGCCAACGTGACGGAGGCCGCCACGGCACCCGCGACCGCCGCGGCAGCCGTACCGGCTCTGGTGCTGCCGGTCGGCGGACTGGTCGCGCTCGCCGTGACGGATCCGTGGACCGCCGCCGTCTTCGTGGCGGGAGCGCCGCTGCTGGTGCTGCTCGTCCGCGCGTTCACCCGCGAGACCTCCGCCGGGGTCGCCGAGTACCAGAAGGTCCAGGGGAACATCGCCGCCCGTCTGGTCGAGGCACTCGACGGAGCCCGCACCGTCGCCGCCGCCGGCACGTGGGAGCGGGAGCGCGCGCGCGTCCTCGCCCCCCTGCCGGAACTCGCCGCCAGGGGGCGGCACATGTGGCATGTCTACGGCCGAGCCGTCGCCCGCGGCGCGGTGCTGCTGCCCCTGCTGGAGACCGGAGTGCTCGCGGTCGGCGGACTGCGTGTGGCGGCAGGGGACATGAGCGTCGGCGAGCTGCTGGCGGCGCTCCGCTACGCGGCCCTGGCCGCGGGCGTCGGTGCCGTCGTCGGGCAGCTGTCGGGCCTCCTGCGCGGCCGGGCCGCGGCGCGGCGCACCGCCGAGGCGATGGCCGCACCCGTCATCGCGTACGGAAGGCGGGGGCTCCCCGCCGACGGTCCCGGCCGGCTGGAGTTCCGCGCCGTCTCGGTGGTGCGCGACGGCCGGACCGTGCTGAGGGGCGTCGACCTGGTCGTACCGGGCGGTGCCACGCTGGCCCTGGTGGGCCGGTCGGGCTCGGGCAAAACGGCCCTGGCCCGGCTTCCCGGGCGACTGACCGACCCGGACGCCGGCACCGTCTTCCTGGACGGCGTCCCCGTGGCGGAGATCGAACGTGACGTCCTGCGCCGGGAGGTGGCGTACGCCTTCGAGCGGCCCGCGTTGTTCGGCACGACCGTGCGGGAGGCCATCGCCTTCGGCCCCTGCGAACCGTCCATGACCGAGATCACCGGCGCCGCCCGGGCGGCGGGCGCGGACGCTTTCGTACGCCGGCTGCCGGACGGCTACGCCACACCGCTGACCCGCACCCCGCTGTCCGGCGGTGAGGCTCAACGACTTGGCCTCGCACGGGCCTTCGCCCATGCCGGACGGCTGCTCGTCCTCGACGACGCCACGTCGAGCCTGGACAGCGTCACCGAACGCCAGGTCGCGCGGGCCCTGTCGCACCAGGTGCGGTCCGGTACCCGTCTCGTCGTCGCCCACCGGGTCTCGTCGGCGGCGCGGGCCGACCTCGTCGCGTGGCTCGACGGCGGCCGCGTCAGGGCGGTCGGTCCGCATGCCGCGCTGTGGGCGCTGCCCGAGTACCGTGCCGTGTTCGCCGCACCCGGCGAGGCGCCGGACCAAGTGCCGGACACCGCAGGGGCGGGCGCCGCGCCGGGCTTCGGGCGAGCCGGTGACGACACCACGCGTGATGGTGGCACGGCGTCGAGCCACCCGACGGAGCACCGCGCGATCCCGCACCGACCGACCGAGCATGACGCGACCTCAAGCCGACCCACCACCAACCACACAACACCGCACCAACCGACAGAGCACCACGCGACACCGCACCGACCGACAGAGCACCACCCGACCTCAAGCCAACCCACCACCAACCACACAACACCGCACCAACCGACAGAGCACCACGCAACGCCGCACCGACCGACCGAGCACCACGGACCGGGGAGCGGCCCGGCTGAGGGCCACGAGCTGACGGGCGGGACGGCATGACGGCCGCGGGACGGGAGCGGACGGCCGCGGGACCTGCCCGACCGGCCCGATCGGCCACGGGAGCGGTGCCGTCGGCGGAGGACGGTGCGCTCCGGCCCGGTGCGGGGAGCACGAATCCGGACGACGGCGCAGCCGCGCCCCCGGCCACCGATCCCGCTCGGGGGGCGCTGCGCAGGACACTGCCGCAGGCCGTCCCGTTCCTCGCCCGGCGGCGCGGCGTGCTCCTGCGCCTCGGCGGCTGGTCACTGCTGGAGTCCGCGCAGACCTTCCTCGGCGGTTACGCCGTGGCGGCGGCGCTCGACCGGGGGTTCCTCGCCGGGCGTCCCGGCGTGGGACTCGTCTGGCTGGCCCTGGCCGCCGCGGCGGTCGTCGCCGGGGGAACCGCCACGGAACGCGTGTTCCGCCGGCTCGCCGACCTCGTGGAGCCGCTGCGCGACGGCCTTGTCCGCAGGGTCGTGTCCTCTGCCCTGTCCGCCGCGGTCGCCGGGCAGCGGAGACACACCGGCCATGCGGCCGTCTCCCGGCTGACCCACCAGACGGAGGCGGCACGGGACGGGTTCGCCGGGCTGGTGATGGTGACCAGGTCCTTCGTCTTCACTGCCGTGGGCGTCGTGGCGGGCCTCGCGGCGCTGGCGCCCGCGCTGCTGGTGGTCGTCCTGCCGCCACTGGCCGCCGGGCTCGTGCTCTTCGCCGCGGCGCTGCGTCCGATGGCGACCCGGCAGCGGGACTTCCTGCGTACCGACGAGGAGCTCGCCGCCCGGCTCGGTTCCGATATCGCCGGGCTCCGGGACATCGTCGCCTGCGGTGCGCAGGCGCGCGCCGAGGACGCGGCCGGCTCGCTGGTCGACGCGCAGACCCGGTCCGCGCGGGCACTCGCCCGGTGGGCCGCCGTGCGGACCCTCGCACTCGGGCTGGCCGGTCAGGCGCCGGTCGTCCTGCTCCTGGCCACTGCGCCCTGGCTGCTGGACCGGGGAGTCACCGCCGGGGAACTGCTCGGTGCTCTCACCTACCTGACGCAGGCGCTGCTGCCGGCCCTGAACACCCTGATGAACGGCCTGGGCGCGGCCGGCACCCGGCTGCTGGTGATCCTCGACCGCCTCACCGGCCCCGGCGAGCCCTCGACTCCGGGCTCGACGCCTGCCGAGGCGGCCGTGGACCGGCTTCCGTCCCGCGCGGCCCCGCGTCCGACGTCACGTGACGCGGTCACGGTCCCCGGGCACCCGGCTCCGCCGGTGGCGCCGCCCGGGGAGTCCGGCGACGCGGCACCGGGCCTGGAACTGCGGTCTCTTTCCTTCTCCTACGGCCCCGGCGCGACGCCCGTGATCGACGGCCTCGATCTGCTGGTGGAGCCGGGTGAGCACCTGGCCGTCGTCGGCCCGAGCGGTATCGGCAAGTCCACTCTCTTCGGTCTGGTCGCCGGGCTGCTGGTCCCGGACCGCGGGCAGCTGCTGATCGGCGGCAGGCCCGTGCACCGTCCGGACCGGGACGCGTTCGCGGCCGGGCGGGCACTGATCCCGCAGGAGGCGTACGTGTTCGGGGGAAGCCTCCGGGACAACCTGCTGTACCTGTGCCCCGACGGCGCCCCGGCGGCCTCCGTCGAGGCCGCGGTGCACGCCGTCGGCCTCGACCGCCTGGCACACGGGCCGGGCGGGCTGGACGCCCGGATCGATCCCGCGGCCCTCTCGGAGGGCGAGCGCCAACTGGTCGCCCTGGCACGGGCGTACCTCGCCCCGGCGCGCCTGGTCCTGCTGGACGAGGCGACCTGCCATCTGGATCCGGCGGCCGAGGCCCGCGCCGAGCGTGCCTTCGCCGACCGGCCGGGGACACTGCTGGTGATCGCCCACCGGCTCTCGTCCGCACGGCGCGCGGACCGCGTCCTGGTCCTCGACGGGGTGACGGCGACGGCCGGGCGCCACGAGGAGCTGCTCGAACGTTCCGAGACCTACCGCGATCTCGTGGGGCACTGGCAGGCCGGATGAGCGGCGGCGCCGTCCGGCCGGCCTGGTCGTGCGACGCTCAGACCCAGCCGGCGTGCTGGGATATCCGTATGGCGTCGACCCGGTTGCGGGCTCCGGTCTTGCGGGTGATCGCGGACATGTAGTTGCGTACGGTCCCGTGGGACAGGTGCAGACCGCGCGCGATCTCGGCGATCGTCGCTCCTTCCGCGGCCATGCGCAGGACGCTGAGCTCACGCGACGTCAGGGGCATCTCCGCGGCCTGGAGGAAGCCGAAGGCGAGCGACTCGTCGACGAACCGCTCGCCCGCGGCCACCTGCCTGATGCCGTCGAGTAATCGCTGCGGGCCCGCGTCCTTGCTGACGTACCCGAGGGCTCCGGCGTCGAAGGCGCGGCGCAGCAGACCGGGTCTGGTGCCGGTGGCGAGCACGAGGAGCGCCGCGGCCGAGCCGGTCGCACGCCGGAGCAGGCCGATCAGGCTGCCCAGCGTGGCCGCGCCCGGGCACTCGACGTCCACTATGCACACGTGCGGCTGGAGGGAGCGAACCTGCCCGACGGCCGCCCGCCACGACACCTCGCTCACCTCCAGGTCTTGCTCCCGCCCGAGCAACGCCGTCAGCGCGGACCGCATCAGACAGCTGTCGTGCACCAGCAGTACCCGAATCACGCCTCGTCCCCCTCAACCGTCCTGCCGCTCAAAGCGATCGGCCGAACACCAACGGTCAGTACGTACAGCCGTTGCCCCCGTATCGGATGAGTAGTCGCGCACGCGAAGGCACAGGAGCGCTCTCCACAAGCGGAGTGCGCCCTCTGCGCTCAGGAGCGGAAACAGGGCGCACGGAAGCGCGTACGGCGCGTGACGCCCTCGGCTGCGCACGCGGGGGCGAGATGCCGGTGCGCTGGGCGCTGACGGCGCGTCATTCGGCCCCTGAGCCGGTACCGAATGACGTCGGACGGTGTGGCGCCGACGCTTGTTCCGCCCTGCGGCTGAGCGCACCGCCTCCGCGTCGTCCTCAGGACGACGACCGCTCGGGCCGGTGCCGAGGGAGCACTTCGCGCGGCTCAGTACTCCGCCCGCTCCACCCCTACCGCTCCTCGACCGGGTCGCCCGGCTGCCAGACGGCATCGCTCCACTCCGGCGTGGGCACGGGCAGCGGCGGAGCCGGCGGCGGGTTGGTACCGCGGTTGGGGTTCTGCGGGACGCTCTGCGGCTCGCTCTGGGAGTCGTCCCGCTGTCCGCCCGGCACAGGACGTGACGTCTGCCCGCTGCCCGCCCCGCGCTGCTCCGCCGTCCGGCTGGGCTCGGCGACGCGGCCGGCCGAACCCGTGCGCGTCGCCGAGGCGCTCGGGGACGCCGCCGCCGAGGGGGACGGGGAAGCGGGCGGACCCACGGTCGCGGGTGCCGTCGAAGACGACGGCGACGGCGAGCCGGTTCCGGCAGGGGACACCGCGGCGCCGTCCTCACCACTGCAGGCGGTGGCTCCCAGAACCAGCGCCACCAGACACACGGCGCCCAACGGCACCCGCGAACGGGCGGGCCGCCCGCCGGCGGCCGCGGGAGTGCGGTTGGCGGACGAGGGCTGGGGCTCGGAAGGACGACTCATCTGCTACGACCTCTGGAGTTGACGGGGACGGGTGGGCCCGCGCAGGACGCGGCAGGAGTTGGACCGGAAGGCGGTACGGAGGGTTGCCCGCCGGAAGATCACAGAACGGGAACCGTCCGAGCGACGGGCGCCCCCGACCGGCCCATCGCACCCATGAGTCCCGGTGCGCTTCCCCTCGGCGCGGGATCCCGGGCGCAGCCGCCCCCGCCACCCGACGCCCCGCACCCGTGACGCGGACCATCCGGGAGCATTGCAGCGCGGCCCCGTTACACCCGGAGGACCGGACCGCCCCCCTGGCGCCACCCCGCACCAGATGACGCCAGAACGGTGCCACGCCGCGCCAAACGATGCCATCTCACCACTTCGCAGCCCTGCACGAGCACATACGGCGCCACACCGAACCCGACCCTCCGTACGCGTTTCCGCAGCTCAAGGCAGGCGCTTCAGCAAGCCCACCCTGGCATGGCGCCATCCAGGCTTGCATTTACGCCATAGTGGTGCCACTATTGCGCCATGGATCTCACCCCCTATGTCGACACCCTCCGCCGCGAACTCGCGGTGGCCGCCGAAGCCGGCGGCGACGAAGCGCGCGAGCTGGCCGGGAGGCTCACCGCCCCTCTGGAGTCGGCGACCCGGCTGACCCTGCTCAAGGTGCTCTCCGCCGCGATGGACGAGATCACCCGCGAGCTCGCCCCCGGCTCTGTCGACGTACGGCTGCGCGGGCTCGACCCCGAGTTCGCGGTGACGCCGCCCCCCGCAGACGGCGGCGCCCCGGTGGAGCCGGCCGTCCCCGTCGAGACGTTCACGCCCCCGGCACCGGCCGACGGCGACGAGGGCGGCACCGCCCGCGTCAACCTGCGTCTGCCGGCCCACCTCAAGGCCCGCGCCGAGGAGGCCGCGAGCCGCGAGGGCCTCTCGGTCAACGCGTGGCTGGTGCGCGCCGTGTCGGCCGCGGTCGACGGCGGCACCCGGCAGCGTACGCACGGTAGGACCCAGAACCTCGGACAAAGCTTCACGGGCTGGGTGCGCTGACCGCACACCTGCCCTCACTACTTCACCGACACCACGTCCCACCAGCAGGGACGCCCTGAAGACCCAAGAGGACGGGACAGCCATGCCTTCTTTCGACACTCCCGAACCGATCTCGGTCGCCGCGCACGTGGAGGCCGGTTCCCTCCAGTTCACCGCGGGCGACGGCCTCGACACCGTCGTCGACGTGCGGCCCCGCGACCCCAAGCGGGACCAGGACGTACGGGCGGCCGACCAGACCGAGGTCGCCTACGCGAACGGCACACTGACCGTCAGGACGCCCAAGTCCGCTCTGTTCGGCCGCACCGGCACCGTCGACGTGACGGTCGAACTGCCCACGGGTTCGAGCCTCGACGTGACCGGCGCCTGGGCCCAGGTGCTCACCGTGGGCCGGCTCGGCGCGGTACACGTGAAGACCTCGTCCGGCGACGTACGCCTCGACACCACCGGCCCGCTGAAACTGACCGCGTCCCACGGCTCGATCACCGTGGAACGGGTCGAGGGCACAGCCGAGATCACCACCAGCTCCGGCAGTCTGCGCGTCGGACTCGTCGACGGCCCCGCCGTCCTGAAGAACTCGCACGGCACCACGACCGTCCGCGCCGCGACCGGGGAACTGCGGGTGAGCGGTGCCAACGGCGACATCGAGATCCGGCGCGCCGAGGACTCGGTGACCGCCACGACCGCCCACGGCACCCTGCGCGTGGGGGAAGTGGCCCGCGGAACCGTCCAGTTGGAGACCGCCTACGGGGCCATCGAGGTCGGCGTCCGCGAGGGCACGGCCGCCTGGCTCGACGTCAGTTCGGGCTCCGGCCAGGTGCGCAACACGCTCACCGCTTCCGGGGCCCCCGAGACGACCGAGGACACCGTCAAGGTCCGCGCCCGGACCCGGCACGGCAACATCGACATCTGCCGCGCCACGGTCTGACCTCCGAAGAACGGCCCCGACACCCCACTTCCCGGACACTCCAGCCTTCGAACGGAGAGCCCCGTGCCATCTTCTGTCATGCCCACATCCAGCCGGGCTCGACGGTCGTCGCCCGTCGCCGGCCGCCGTCTCCACCGTCGGTCTGCGCAAGTCCTACGGCGGCAAGACCGTCCTCGACGGCATCGTGGCGATCCACCGCGGATCGGTGCTCATCGGGCACGTCGTCGGCAGCGTGCTGCAGTGCGTGGTGAGCGTGGTCCTCGTCGGGGCCGTCGCCGTGGCCATCGGGTTCCGGGCCGTGGACGCCACGGCCCTGGAGTGGGTCCTGGCCGTGGGGCTGCTGGCACTCGTCTCCACGGCGCTCACCTGGATCGCGGTCGGGATGGGCCTCTCGAGCCCCAACGCCGAGGCGGCCGGCAACAACGCCCTGCCGCTGATGGTCCTGCCACTGCTCTCCAGTGCGTTCGTGCCGGTCGATGCGATGCCGGGCTGGTTCCGGCCGTTCGCCGAGTACCAGCCCTTCACCCCGGCCGTCGAGACCCTGCGCGGACTGCTGCTCGGCACCGGGATCGGCCACAACGGATGGCTCGCCGTCGCCTGGTGCCCGGGCCTGGCAGCGCTCGGCCACTCCTGGTCCACGTCCCTGTTCGGCCGCGACCCGAAGTAGCGGGGGAAGGGCCGGCCCGCGGGGCGTGGCCGCGGGTGTTCCGCGGCCGGGGCGGCGTACCCCGACACCTCGTCGGCGTACGCCGCCCCGTCGGTGTTGCCCCTGCCGTCCCGGGCCGGGAAGACCCCTCCCGGCCCGGGGGAACGCACGGTGCAGCGGCTCGCGGCCGACGTGCTGCGCTCCGCGCGGGTGCGGCGGAGTCGTACGTGGCCCCGGTTCCCCGGGCCGCTGCTCAGCGTTCCGTACCCGGACCCGGAACGGTCGGCGGAATCGGCCCGGTGTCGACGGCGGCTCTGACGGCTGCGTGGGCGCGCTGCGAACATCTGCCGGTCGCCCGACGTGCAAGTTGGTCGTGAGCGGAGGCGGCAAGGCCCCGCAGCCGGCGAGGACCGCCATCGGCGCCGGGAACGTGGCCGGCTGATCTGCTCCGTCGGCCCCAACCGGCATGCCTTGACGCGGCGTTCGCACACCACGAGGTCAACAGCCGGACTCTGCCGGCTCTTTCGCGCCCGGCACGGTTCCGCTGAAGCGGGCCGAGGCGTACTGCCGTGCGGCGGTGCGGGCGCCGCAACGCCGGGCGGTCCTGCGGCCCGTCGGCGGGGCAGCCGCCCTTCGCCCCTGCCGCAGCCCTTCCGGATGCAACCGCCGAACACTTCAGGGGCGCACGGAACCCTCGCGCACGCCCCTGGTTCACAGCGAAAGCCCCAGGCCAACAGCCGTTTCCCGACAGCCGAACGACCTTTTTCGGGCGCTCTTCGATCCGCAACCGCGAGTTAACGCTGCAAACAGCTTCCCCTGGATAACGTGTGGCTTGACCAGTTGTTGACCTGCCCTTTGGCCTGTCATTGGGCTGGACTCGTATGGCACGAAGGGGGCGCATGAGCACAGGTATGACGGCCCGGACCGCGAGCTCGGCCTTCGTCGTCGCTCTGCTCGCCCTGTTCGCGCCGGCGCTCGCCCTGGTCCTGCCGGCATCCGTCACTCCCCATCCACCTCCGTCGCCACCCCAGGCCAGGCTGATGACGGAGCGTCAACCGGCGGCCCGTGCCGATGCCGGACCGGGCGGGCCCCCGGTCCTGGCCCCAGGCAACGCGACGCACCCCGCCTGCGACGACGGCACCCCGTCCGAACGGCCGGGGGACCTCGCGCGCACCCGCGACCGGCACCCGGTCCCCGCGGGCGACGCTGCACGCCGGGGCCCGGCATCACCACGTGGAGGTCCCGCCCCCGCGGCCGCCCCGCGGGCGGGCGGCGGCAGCACCGCGAGCGCTTCGCCGGGATGCGGGAGACGCCCGACTGCCCACGCCCCCGCGGTCCTTCAGGTCCTCCGCTGCTGACAGCGGCGGAGTCCGGCACCACCCTGTCCTGCACGTCCGACGCGCCACCCCCACGGCGCGCCAGGAGGAGTACCACCATGCAGCACATGCAGCCCCTCATCGACAACGCCCGCACGTTCGGACAGCGCCCTGAGGAGTTCGCCGAGCTTGGCCAGGGCCAGTCCCCCCAGGTCCTCTTCGTCACCTGTTCCGACTCCCGGGTCGTCCCGGCCCTGATCACCGGGGCGCGTCCGGGCGATCTCTTCGAGCTGCGCACCGCGGGCAACATCGTGCCCCCGTACGATTCCGCCCACCCCGCGAGCGAGACGGCCACCGTCGAGTACGCCGTGGAGGTCCTCGGCGTCCGTGACATCGTGGTCTGCGGCCACTCGCACTGCGGCGCCGTCGGCGCCCTGGTGCGCGGCGACGACCTCGACGGCGTACCCGCCGTCCGTGACTGGCTCGCCCACGCGGCCGGCGAACCGGACGCCGCGGACCCCGGCGACCCGTGTGTGGAACGCGCGGTCACCCACCACGTCCTGTCCCAGCTGCTGCGCCTGCGCTCGTACCCGTGCGTGGAGAAGCGCCTGACCGACGGCACCCTGACTCTGCACGGCTGGTACTACGAGGTCCACACCGGCGCGGTGCGCGAACACCGTCCGGAATCCGACGCGTTCGAGGCGCTGTGAGGCCGTTCATGAGCACGAGCCCAAGCCCGGAGGCGAACGCCGGAACGGCACGCGAGCGTAGGTACCCTCATCTGAGGCAGGACTTCGCCGCCTCCCTGGTGGTCTTCCTGGTCGCCCTGCCGCTGTGCGTGGGTGTCGCCGTCGCCTCCGGCGTCCCGGCCGAACTGGGCCTGGTCACCGGAATCGTGGGCGGTGTCCTGACCGGACTCATGCGGGGCAGCAGCCTCCAGGTATCCGGCCCGGCCGCAGGCCTGACCGTCCTCGTCTTCGAGGCGGTCCAGGAGTTCGGCCTCCCCGCTCTCGGCGTCGTCGTCCTGGTCAGCGGTGTGCTCCAGACCCTCATGGGCGCCCTGAGGCTGGGCCGCTACTTCCGCGCGATCTCCCTCTCCGTGGTCGAGGGCATGCTCGCCGGGATCGGCCTGGTCCTGATCGCCGGGCAGACGTACTCCGTCATCGGCGCCGAGGCCCCGGACTCCGGCATCGGCAAGCTCACCGGCCTGCCCGCGGCACTCGTCGGCGCCGCCCGGGACGACCGGGCGCTGATCTCCCTCGGCATCGGCGCCGGCACCATCGCCGTCCTGGTGCTGTGGCGGTGGATGCCACGGCCGATGCGCAGTGTCCCCGGCCCGCTCGCCGCCGTCGGCCTGGCGGCCCTCGTCGCCCTGCTGCCCGGCGTCGACGTGGCCACCGTCGAGGTCCAGGGCCTCCTCGACGCCGTCCAGCCGCCCCCGCTGGGCGAGTTCGGGAATCTCGGCACCCTCGCCCTGCTCGGCACGATCGTCGCGTTCACCCTGATCGCGTCCGCCGAGTCCCTCTTCAGCGCGGCGGCCGTGGACCGCATGCACGACGGTCCACGCACCGCGTACGACAGGGAACTCGTCGCCCAGGGAGCGGGCAACGCCGTGTGCGGCGCCCTCGGCGCCCTGCCCATGACCGCGGTGATCGTACGCAGCGCGGCCAACGTCCGGTCGGGCGCACGCACCAAGGCGTCGCGCGTCCTGCACGGTGTGTGGCTGCTGCTCTTCGCCGCGCTCCTGCCGGACGTCCTCGCCTGCATCCCGATTCCCGCACTCGCGGGGGTCCTGGTCCACGCCGGTGCCAAGCTCGTCCCCGTCGGCGCGCTCGCCGCGCTCTGGCGGGAGAACCGCGGCGAGGCCGTCATCCTCGTCGTCACCGCCACGGCGATCGTCGCCGTCAGCATGTTCGAGGGCGTACTCATCGGCGTGGCCCTGTCGGTCGTCAAGACGGCCTGGGAGACCTCCCACGTCCGGCTGGAGGTCGTCGACAAGGGTGCCGGCCCCGTCCAGGCGTACCTCTCCGGCAACGCGACCTTCCTGCGCCTGCCGAAGATACTCGACAATCTGGAGGCCCTCCCCCAGGACCGGCCCGTCGAGCTCGACATCTCCGGCCTCCACCACCTCGACCACGCCTGCCGCTCCGCGCTGGAGAACTGGAGGGAACGGCACACCGGGACCGGCACCCCACCGGTCAGGGTCACCACGGGTGCGGGCGAGGACCTCGTCAAGTCCGGCGTCTGACGGCCCGGTTCGGGTACGCAGCGAGTGGCGGAGCCGCGTCCTCCCGGAAGGGGGCGCGGCTCCGGCGCTTCGGGCCGGGGCCGATGCGGCCGCCCGTCGCCCTTGCGATCCGGTCGCCCGGGGAGGAGAGGTGCCCGGCACAGAGGGCGGCCTCACGAACACGGACGGCGCACCCCACGCCCGCGGGGTGCGCCGTCCGTACCGGGCCGCCGCGGTGGCCGGTCGCCCGTGGTCAGCAGATGCGGGGCAGCTGCTCGCCGAGCGGCAGATCCACGACGCGCGTGCCTCCCAGCCCCGTACGGGCGACCACCATCCCGGGGTGGCTGTCCACCGCCTCGCCGATCACCGCCGCCTCCCTGCCGAGCGGGTGCGCGCGCATGGCCGCCAGTACGGCGTCGGCGTGCTCACGGGGCACGAACGCGACGAGCTTCCCCTCGTTGGCGACGTACATCGGGTCCAGGCCGAGCACGGCGCAGGCGTTGGCCACCGGGGCCGGGACCGGGACGGACCGCTCCTGGACGACGACGCCCGCGCCGGACGCCGACGCGATCTCGTTGAGCGCGGCGGCCAGTCCCCCACGGGTCGGGTCGCGCAGCACGTGCAGATCCTCCGTGACGGCGAGCATCGCCTCGACGAGACCGGCGAGGGCCGCGCAGTCGCTCTCGATCTCGACCCCGAACTCCAGCCCCTCGCGCACGCTCATGATGGCCACGCCGTGGACGCCGATCGGGCCGCTCACGATCACCACGTCACCGGGCACCACACGCTGCGGCCGCAGGTCGACGCCCCGCGGGATGAGGCCGATGCCGGAGGTGTTGATGAAGACGCCGTCGCCGTGGCCCGCTTCGACGACCTTGGTGTCGCCGGTCGCCACCTCCACGCCCGCCGCACGGGCCGCCGCGCCGAGCGCCTCGGCCACCCGCCGTACGACCTCGGTCTCGACGCCCTCCTCCAGGATGAACCCGCAGGACAGGTAGGCGGGCCGGGCACCGCTCATGGCGAGGTCGTTGACGGTGCCGTTGACGGCGAGGTCCCCGATGCTCCCGCCGGGGAAGAACAGCGGGCGCACCACGAAGGAGTCGGTCGAGAACGCGAGCCGCGCACCGCCCAGTTCGACGGCCGCGGAGTCGCCCATGGCGGACAGCGCGGGTCCGCCGTAGGCGGGGGCGAACACCTCGCGGACCAGTTCGGCGGAGAGGGCTCCGCCGCCGCCGTGGCCCATCACCACCCGGGACCGGTCGCGGTGCGGCAGCGGGCACGTCCACGCGAGGACGTCCGGGGCTTCGGTGGTCTCAGACAACGGGACTCCCCTCGGGGGAACGCGTGACGGCGGCCGGCAGGTCCAGCCGCCGGTAGAGGTAGTAGGCCGCGCAGGCGCCCTCGCTGGAGACCATCGTGGCGCCGAGCGGGGTGCGCGGCGTGCAGACGGTGCCGAACGCCTCGCACTCGTGGGGCTTCAGCAGCCCCTGCAGGACCTCGCCGCTGCGGCAGGCCGCGGGTTCGCGGGTGTCGATGCCGGTGACCTGGAAGCGGTGCTCGGCGTCGTACTCCCGGTACCGGGACGACAGCCGCCACCCGCTGTCGGGGATGACGCCGATGCCGCGCCACGCGCGGTCGGTGACCTCGAAGACGTCGGCGAGCATCGCGCGGGCCGCGGGGTTCCCCTCCGGCCGGACCGCCCGCGGGTAGGCGTTGTCCACGGTGTGTTCGCCGCGCTCCAGTTGCAGGACGGTGCGGCGTACACCCTCGAGGATGTCCAGCGGCTCGAAGCCCGTGACGACGATGGGGACCCGGTAACGCTCGGCGAGACCGGGGTACTCGTCGGTGCCCATGACGCTGCACACGTGTCCGGCCGCGAGGAACGCCTGGACGCGGCAGTTCGGCGACCTCATGATCGCCTCGATCGCGGGGGGCACCCGCACATGGGACACCAGCAGGCTGAAGTTCGGGATTCCGAGCCTGCGGGCCTGATACACCGTCATCGCGTTCGGCGGGGCGGTGGTCTCGAAGCCGATGCCGAAGAACACGACCTCCCGGTCCGGGTTCTGCTGGGCGACGCGAAGCGCGTCGAGCGGCGAGTACACCACCCTCACGTCACCGCCCTCGCCGCGTACCTGGAACAGATCGCGGCCGGTACCCGGCACCCGGAGCATGTCGCCGAAGGAGCAGAAGATCACCCCGGGGCGGGACGCGATCTCCAGGGCCTTGTCGATGACTTCCAGCGGGGTGACGCAGACGGGGCAGCCGGGGCCGTGGATCAGCTCGACCTCGTCCGGGAGGAGCTGGTCGATGCCGTGCCGGATGATGGTGTGGGTCTGGCCCCCGCACACCTCCATCAGCGCCCACGGCCGCGTCACGGCGGCACGGATCTCGTCGAGCAGCCGCTCGGCCAGGGCCGGGTCCTGGAACTCCTCGATGTACTTCATCGCCGGGCCTCCTTGAGGGAGTCGCCGGGCACGTCGGGCCCGGCGGGCCCGGCGGGCCCGGCGGGCCCGGCGGGCCCGGCGGGCCCGGCGGGCCCGGCGGGCCCGTCCGGGTCGCCGAACTCCTCCTGGAGGAGTCCGAGGTTCTCGAACAGTTCCAGGGTCCGCCTCGCCGACTCCTCGTCCAGCCGCTGCAGGGCGAATCCCACGTGGACGATGGCGTATTCACCGACCCGCAGGTCCGGCAGATACTCCAGGCACACCTCCTTGACGACCCCGCCGAAGTCGACGGTGGCCATGCGGGTGCCGTCCCGGTCCTCGATGTCCAGCACCCTGCCGGGTACCGCCAGGCACATGCGTCTCTCCTCGCTGTCGTGCTGTCTGCCGCCGCGTCATCCGGCGCCCCCCGCGGCACGGGCGGCCACGACGAGCTGGCCGAGCGCCAGCCCTCCGTCGTTCGGCGGGATCCGGTGGTGGCGCAGTACGGTGAAACCGTCCTCCCGCAGCCCGGCCGCGCACGCCGAGGAGAGCACCACGTTGGCGAACGCTCCCCCGGTCAGCGCCACGGTCTCCGGCCCGTGCCGCTCCCGGGCCGTGGCGCAGATCCTGCGGACCAGCGCGGCGACCGCGCCGTGGAAGCGCCCCGCGATCACGGACGCCGGCGTGCCCGCGCGCACGTCGTCGACGACCGCGGTCAGGACGGGTGCGGGGTCGGCGGTCATCGCGGCGGCGGTACCCCGGCCCGCCGGACGCAGCCCGAACGCGTACGGCTCACCCCAGGTGCCGTCCGCCAGGACCGCGGCGGCTTCGAGTTCGACCGCGGCCTGGGCCTCGTACCCCGCCACGTGGCACACGCCCGCGAGGGAGGAGACCGCGTCGAAGAGCCGGCCCATGCTGGAGGTCGGGACGCAGTTGAGGCCGCGCTCCAACTGCTTGTGCAGCAGAGGCAGTTCCTGCTCGGGGCAGGCGGCGGTGCAGGGCAGGTCGCCGCTCCAGCCGATACCGGCCGCGCGCAGATGGGCGAGTGCCATGCGGTAGGGGCGCTGCACGGACGCGTCGCCGCCGGGAAGCGGGACGTAGCCGAGGTGGGCGTGGCGGTGGAAGCCGTCGTAGTCGGCGAGCAGGACCTCGCCGCCCCACACGGCGCCGTCGTCCCCGTATCCGGTTCCGTCGAACGCGACGCCGATCACGGGGCGGCTGCCGTCGAGGCCGTGTTCGGCCATGGCGGAGGCGATGTGCGCGTGGTGGTGCTGAACGTGCACGACGGGCCGGCCCTCGGCGTTCTGCCGGGCCCACCGGGCGGAGCGGTAGCCGGGGTGGCGGTCGGCGGCGACCAGCTCCGGCCGCACTCCCGTGATCTCCTCCAGTTGCTCCTCCGCGCAGGCGAAGGCGTGCTGGGTGGCGAGGTCGTCCATATCGCCGACGTGCGCGGACAGCCATGCTCTGCGGCCGCTGCCCAGGCAGAAGGTGTTCTTGAGGTCTCCGCCGACGGCGAGGACGGGCGGGACCGGCAGCGGCAGGGTGACCGGCAGCGGGGCGTGCCCCCGGGAGCGGCGCAGGGTGAGGAGTTCCCCGTCGCAGACGCGCACCACCGAGTCGTCGCAGGGGACGTGGATGGGCCGGTCGTGCAGCAACCACGCGTCGGCCAGGTCCGCCAGCCGCTCCAGTGCCTCCTCGTCGTCGGTGACGATCGGTTCCCCGGCCACGTTCCCGCTGGTCATGACGAGTAGCCGGGGGCCGGTGCGTTCCTCGCCGGGAAGGCCGAGCAGCAGCTGGTGCAGGGGGGTGTAGGGCAGCATCACACCGAGGTCGGGACTGCCGGGGGCCACCCCCTCCACCGGCCGCGGGGCTCCGGGCGGGGCGTCAGCGGGAGGTACCCGGCGGCGCATGAGGACGATCGGCCGGGCCGGGCCGGTGAGCAGTTCACGCTCCTCGGCGCCCAGGTGGACCAGGTGCCCGATGTCCTCGACGTCCCTGGCCATCAGCGCGAACGGCTTGTCACCGCGGGCCTTGCGGCGGCGCAGCAGTGCCACGGCCCCCTTGTTGCCGGCGTCGCAGGCGAGGTGGTAGCCGCCGAGGCCCTTGACGGCGAGGATCGCCCCGTCGGACAGCAGTTCGCGGGCCTCCTGCAGCGGGTCGGCGACGACGGGCCCGCCGAGGCTGCGGTCGTTGGGGTTCGGAGCGACCACGTGCCGTGGACGGAGGCCGGGGGCGGCAGGGGCCACGATCATCCGCAGCCGCGGTCCGCAGGAGGGGCAGGCAACGGGCTGCGCGTGGAAGCGCCGGTCGCCCGGGTCGCCGTACTCCCGGGCGCAATCGGCGCACATGGGGAAGCCCGCCATCGTCGTGTGCTCGCGGTCGTAGGGCAGACCCGTGACGATGGTGAAGCGCGGGCCGCAGTGCGTACAGGTGATGAAGGGGTGCCGGTGGCGGCGGTCGGCCGGGTCGGCCAGTTCGCGCAGGCAGTCGGCGCAGGTGGCGGTGTCCGGGGAGACCAGGGTTCGCACGGGTCCGTCCCTGTCCGAGGCGACGATGAGGAACCCGCTGCCTCCGGTGACGGGGACCTCCCGGTCGTGGACGGACTCGACGAGTGCGAGGGGCGGGGCCTCCTCGGCGATCCGGGCGCAGAACCGGGCCACGGCGACCGATGCCCCCTCGACCTCGGCGACCACTCCGTCACCGGTGTTCGTCACATGGCCCGTCAGTTCCAGCCCCGTGGCGAGGCTGTGGAGGAACGGGCGGAAGCCGACCCCCTGGACCACGCCCCGCACGGTGACCCGGCGCCGCTGGACGGAAACGGGGGCGACGGGCCCGGGCCCGGAGGCGGCCGGGCCCGGCGCGGAGGTGGTCATGCCCGGGCCTGTGCCATCACCGGCATGTGGACCGCGGTGCCTTCCGCCGCGGCCAGCGCCCGGTCGAGGAGCGCTCCCGTGCCGGCGCCGGTACGGGCGGAGGTGAGGACCACGTCCACGCCCGGATTGACCTGCTCGACGTTGGCGCGGAAGGCGGCCTCGTCGAAGCCGACGGCCTCCGCGATGTCGGTCTTGGTGATGATCACGAGGTGGGCGAGGCCGAAGGCGGTGGGGTACTTCAGCGGCTTGTCCTCGCCCTCGGTGACGGAGGCGAGCACCACTCTCAGTGCCTCTCCGAGGTCGTACGAGGCGGGGCAGACGAGGTTGCCGACGTTCTCGACGAAGACCAGCCGGGTGTCCTCGGCCAGCCAGCCGTGGAGGTGCCCGGCGAGCATGTCGGCCTCGAGGTGGCAGAGACCGTCGGTGAGCACCTGCTTGACGGGGAGGCCGGAACGGGCGAGGCGTACGGCGTCGTTCTCGGTGGCGAGGTCGGCCGTGAGGGCCGCGGCCGTGACGCCCCGTTCCCGGGCCAGCAGGAGTTCGGCCTCGAGCAGGGCGGTCTTGCCGCTCCCGGGGCTGGACAGCACGTTGACGACGGTCGTCCCGCGCGCGGCCAGCTCCCTGCGCAGGACCTCGGCTGTCGCGTCGTTCTTGGCGAGCACCGCCTGCTGCAGATCGACAACACGGCACATGGGTCAGCCCTCCTCGGAGATCGGTTCGCGAACCCGGGGGCCCGCGGGGTCGTCGTGCCACTCCACGGCGGCGATCCGCAGTTCGCGGCCGGAGACCAGTTCCGCGGTGGCCAGGTCGCACACCGGGCAGATCAGCCGCGGCGGCATGCCCACCGCCCACTCGTCGTCGCACGGGGCGCAGCGGGCGAGGCCGGGGACCGTCTCGGTGACGAGTTCGGCTCCCTCGACGAGGGTTCCCGCACAGGCCAGTTGGAAGGAGAAGGCGAGCGCGTCGGGGACGACTCCGGCCAGCTCGCCGATCCGCAGGCGCACGGTGCGCACCGCGGTGGCGCCGTGCGATCGCGCCGCCTCCTCGACCTGGTCGACGACGGCGAGCGCGATGGACATCTCGTGCATCGGTCTCCGTCCTGCGCGGCGGTGGCCCGTTGTGCCCGGGGGCGGGCGTGACCGTGCCCATTACAGGTGCGCCCGCCGGGCCGCTCCGACCGGCGCGCCGACGGTGCCCGGTCGCGTCCGCCGTTCGGTGCAGCGGCCGCGGGCCGGGCGGCCGCCGGGTCCCGCCGCGCAGTGCGGGCCCGGATCCCACGGGTCGTGCCGCGCGACCCGCGTCCCTCGGGTCAGCACCGGATCCCGCGGGGGCTGGTCCCGCGGGTCACCGGCACGCGGGTCGGATCCCGCTTGTTCCGCAGGTGACGGCACGCGGGTCGGATCCCGCGAGTCACGCGGTGCGGGTCACATCCTGCGGATGCGGAGATAGCGCCTGATGTCCGGGAGGAATCCCTTGACGAGCGCGACGACCGCGGTGGCGGCGGCCGCGCCGCCGATGACCTTCTTGTTCATGGGTGTGCTCCTCATGTGAGACCGGTCGGTGCCGGGGCTGACTGGTGCACCAGGTCCGTGATCATGCGAACCGCTCCCGGTACGGCGGAGGCGACCTGCGGGCTGAGTCCGATCCCCTCCTCGACGCAGGCGGGTTCGCAGCCGACGACGAGGACGTGGCGGGGCGCTGCGGCGCCGGTACCGGCACAGAGCGTGTCCAGCAGGGCCAGTACGGCGTCGGGGGACATCCGGTGGCCGTCGAGGGCGACGGCGTCCGTGGGTGCGCCGGTGGCGCTGCCCGGGTCCGGCTCGACGAGGTAGAGCGTGCCCGGCTCGTCACCGCGGGCCGTCGCGTCGACCAGGACGAGGGTGTCGTACCCGTCCAGCAACCGGTACGCGAGGTGGACGCCGCGGATGCCGATGTCGGCGACCTCGACGTGGTCCGGCAGCGGTTGCCCGGCCAGCGCGCGCACGGTCTCGACGCCGAATCCGTCGTCGCCGAGGAAGATGTTGCCGACGCCGGCGACGAGGGTCCGGGGGCGGTCCTGCGCGGGGGCGTTCATGCGGTCTCCAGGGGTTCGACCTCGTCGGGCTGGAAGTAGAGGAACCGGCCCTGTTCGCGGCGGATGTCGGCACCGGGGTCGCCCTCGACGGTGACCGCGATGTGCACACCGCCGTCCACGTCGTGCAGCACGGCCTCGACCAGTGCGGTGCGGCCCTGCAGGAACAGGTCCTGCGCGTCGCTGTGCCGCAGGCCGGGCCGCAGCACGACCCGGCTTCCCGCGCCCACGGGGATGCCGTCCACCGTCACCCGGTCGTGCTCGGGGTCGACGCTCGTGTCGCCGCCCGGGTCCCACCAGGGGGTGTCGGGGCGGGCGGTGCCGCGGCCGGCGGCGAGGGGGTCCTCGTGCGGCGCGGGTCCGGTGACCTCCCGCAGGCTGCGGACGGCGCCGTGCAGCCGTTCGAGGACCTCCGCGGGCATGGTGTCGGCCAGGTCGATGACCGCGGCGGCCCGCTCGTCGGTGCCCCTGGCCTCGCGCTTCTCCTCGTCCGTGAGGGCCGCGGTGCGCAGGGCGAGGATCTCGTCGATCTCGGTGGCGTCGTAGAGGGCACCGGGGCTCTCCGGTGCGATGGCCGGATGGTCCTCGAGGATGATCGGCGACGACAGCACCAGGTCCGCTCGGCCGGGTTCGCCCGCGAGCACGGGCCAGGTGTGGAGGTTCCGGCAGGCCGCGACGGCTCCCTCGGCCCACTCCGGCGGGTCGGTCATGGACAGGAACGAGCCGCGGTCGAGGCAGAGCAGCAGATGGCTGGCGACGAGCGAGTACGGCAGCGCCGCGTCGCGGTCCCCGCCGGGCTGCGGCATCCAGCCACCGGTGTTCTCCACGACGGCCGTGAGCCGCATCGTCCGGTAGGGGCCGTCGAGTTCGGCGGCGGAGAGCCTCACGACGCCGCTGATCTCCTCCCGGCGGCGCAGGAGCCGGCCGACGGTGCGCCCCCCGCCGTCCAGGACCGGTTCGGTCTCCTCACGGGCGGGCCGGCTGAACGGGACGGCGACGCCCTCGCCCGCCAGGTCGGCGACGGGCGCGGTCAGTTCGACGCGTTCCTCGACTCCCTCGTCCCAGGGGACCAGGACCCGGTCTTCCAGGTCGAGTTCGCGGACGGTCTCGAAGCCGCCGTCCGCGGTGGCCCGCTGGACGGTGCGCCGCTGGGCGTGGAGGAAGCGGACCTCCACCGCGAGACGCGCGCCGGGCCGGGGCTCCATCAGGCACTCGGTGTGCTGGGCGTCGTGCTCCTCGCAGCGTGCGCTCCAGGCGGGCGGCACGAGCACCCCGAACTGCCAGCGAAGCCGGTTCTTGGCCGCCGAGGCCCGGTACGGGTACAGCACGTAGCCCTCGAAGAGGACCGCGTCGGCGACCTGGCGCGCGGTGGCGAGCCGGGCCTCGGTCTCGGGTGTGAAGACGGCGGTGGTCACGGGGCCGTCCTCCCGCCGGACGCGTCGAGCAGGGCTTCGACCGTGGACTCCCAGGAGGGCAGTGCCCGCCGCGAGCGGAAGGCGAGGAGGCTGTCCATGGTCTCCCGCGGCAGCCGGATCCAGCCGCAGCCCGGGAAGTGCTGGTCGACCATCTCCTGCCAGACCTTCACGGGCATCCGGAAAGCAGCCTCCCGGTCCCACGGCACCGGTTCGACGTGGAATCCGCCGGCGCCGGTGAAGGCGGTGCCGGAGAAGAGCATCAGCACCGGCACCTCGCCCTCGGACAGGGCGTGGGCGTAGCGGGTCGCGGCGACGTCCATGTCGTAGGTGCACGGCACGGGGAGATCGGTCTCGGTCTCACCGGTGAAGCCGGGCACCATGTGGGAGACCTGCGCGAACTGCAGCGGATGCATCGAGGTGCCCCAGCGCGAACGCTCGCCGAACAGGTCGTTCAGGCCCTCGGCCTCGGAGTCGGCGTAGCCGCGCCGGGCAGGTTCGATGCGCAACTGGCAGCGCAGGGCGAGGGCGTGGACGCGGGTTCCCGGCGACGCGGTGATGCGCAGCCGGAAGACGAGCGTCGGGCCGGCGGCGTACGGATCGGCCCGTACGTCCGTGCAGTGGAAGGTGAATTCGGTCATGCCCGGCTCCCCCGGAGCGGTGTGGCCCGCTGTCGTACGCGGTCGAAGAAGGCGTCGAGTTCGGCGCGGGCCTGGGGTCCGCCGTCGAAACCGTGCCAGGTGAGCCGCATCCGGCCCACGAGTTCGTAGGCGGTGTCGACCGGGACCAGATGGCACTCGGTGCGGCCGCCGGAGCGGCGCAGCAGCAGTGCCTCCACGTCGGGTTCCAGCATGCCGGCCAGTTCGGTCGCGGCCAGCACCGTCTCCCAGGACGACGGTTCCGGCTCGCTCTCGGTTGCGCCCGCGGGGCTCGGGTAGAGCGCGACGGGCCGTTCGAGCGCGGAGTTGTGGAAGAAGAAGGCGACGCCCACGGGGATCCGCAGCAGTTCCCAGGTGGTGTCGTCGATGCGGTGTCCGGGGTCGGTGAGATGGCGTGCGGGCACGGCCCGGAAGCGGCCCCGCGACGCGCCGGGCCGGTCGAGGAGCTGGGTGCACGGACCGCAGGCACAGGCCAGGGCCCGCTTCTCGATGTCGACCAGATGCCGGTGACACGCGTCGGGGAGGGCGGTACCGCACAGTTCGCAGCGTTCCTCTCGGGGCGTCCGGGGCGCCGTGAACCGGCGCAGTCCGCGCGGCCCCTGGGCGGGCCGCTGCCGCCCCGGACCCGTCGGGACCGCGCTCACGTCGCCGTGGCCGGCGCCCGGCCCGCGGCGGAACCACCGCCGGGCGGCCCTGCGCCGATCTGCAGGAGTGCCGGTTCGCGGGTGACGGGGTGGAGTTCCACGGCCGTCACCTCGGGCGCGAAGCAGGCGAGTGCCTCGACGGCCGCCTGCCGCGCGACTTCCTGGGTGCTCGGACAGCCGCATCCGGTGGAGCCGGTGAGGCGGAGCCGCAGGACGCCGGTGCTCTCGTCGTACCCGGCCGATTCGAGGGAGTGCCGCACCCCGCGCAGCGCACGCGCGATCCGCGTGGGCACGTCCTCGGGGTGCAGGTCGTGCAGAACCAGCAGGCCGCTGACGAGTTCGTCGCCGAGCAGCCCGGCGAGCGGCGCCGGGGGACGCCCTTCGGCGGGCTCGGCGTCCGCCGGGCGGGCGAGCAGTTCGACGGTCCTGGCCAGTCCGGCGCCGTAGAAGTCCATGAGGACCCGGACGAGTTCCTCGGCCGCCGAGCACGCCCGCTCGTCGCCGCCGGCGGCCAGCCGGTCGAGGATCTCCTCGACGCGGCGGCCCGCCTGCTCCGCACTGACCGTGCCCGTGACCGGGCTCATCCGGCGAGGCCGCTCAGTCCGGTGGGCACGTGCATCGACTTCACCGTCCGGCCGTCGCCCACGTACATGTGGACGCCGCACGGCAGGCACGGGTCGAAGCTGCGGACGGCCCGCATGATGTCGATGCCCTTGAAGTTCTCCGGGGAGTTCTCCTCGAAGATGGGCGTGTTCTGCACGGCGTCCTCGTACGGGCCGGGGGTGCCGTAGGTGTCGCGGGTGCTCGCGTTCCACGGGGTCGGCGGGTAGGGGTGGTAGTTGGCGATCTTGCCGTCCCGGATGACCATGTGGTGGGAGAGGACGCCCCGGACGGCCTCGGTGAAACCGACTCCGATGGACTCGTCGGGCACGTCGAACTTCTCCCAGGTCTGGGTGCGTCCGGCGCGGACCTCCTCGAGGCCCTTCTCGGCGAAGTGCAGCGCGACGGCAGCGGAGTAGGCCTGGAAGTAGGTGCGGGCGCGGTTGCGCTCCAGCGCGTTGCTCCACTGCGGGATCCTCCACTCGAAGGTGGTCTCCGGCTTGGTGAGCGAGCGCGGCAGGTTGATGACGACGCTGTGCCCGGTGGCCTTGACGTAGCCGATGTCGACCAGGCCGGAGAGCGCGGTGGACCAGAGGCGGGCGATGGGGCCGCCGCCGGTGTCGAGCGGCAGGTACTCCTTGCCGTCGAACCAGCGCGGGGACATGACCCAGCTGTACTTGTCGCCGAAGTCCCGCTTCTGGGGGGCGGGGATGGTGTGCTGGTTCCACGGGTGCCGCGGGTCGACCGGGTTGCCGAGGGGGTCGTGGGTGACGAACTGCTCCTGGCCCTCCCAGTCCTCGTAGTACGAGCTGCCGAGCAGGATCCGGATGCCGAGGTTGATCTGGGTGAGGTCGTTCGTGACCAGCTTGCCGTCCACCACGACGCCGGGGGTGACGAACATCTTCCGTCCCCAGTCGGTCATGTTGGCGTAGGTGAAGTCGCAGTACTCGGGGTCGTTCAGGGCGCCCCAGCAGCCGAGGAGCACCCGGCGGCGGCCGACCTCCTCGTAACCGGGCAGGGCCTCGTAGAAGAAGTCGAACAGGTCGTCGTGGAGCGGGACGACACGCTTCATGAACTCCACGTAGCGCATGAGGCGGGACATGTAGTCCGTGAAGAGCTGTACGGAGGCGACCGTGCCGACGCCGCCCGGGTAGAGCGTGGAGGGGTGCACATGGCGGCCCTCCATCAGGCAGAACATCTCCCGGGTGTAGCGGCTGACCTGGAGGGCCTCGCGGTAGAACTCGCCCTCGATCGGGTTCAGGGAGGTCATGATGTCGGCGATGGTGCGGTAACCGTGCTCGGCGGCGTGCGGCGCCTCGGTGCGCTGCGCCATCTCCCAGACGCCCGGGTTGGTCTCGCGGACCATCTTCTCGCAGTAGTCGACCCCGACCAGGTTCTCCTGGAAGATGTTGTGGTCGAACATGTACTCGGCGGACTCGCCGAGGTTGATGATCCATTCGCCGAGGTGCGGCGGCTTCACCCCGTACGCCATGTTCTGCGTGTAGACGGAGCACGTGGCGTGGTTGTCACCGCAGATGCCGCAGATGCGGCTGGTGATGAAGTGGGCGTCGCGCGGGTCCTTGCCGCGCATGAAAACGCTGTAGCCGCGGAAGACCGACGAGGTGCTGTAGCACTCGGCGACCCGCTTCTGCTTGAAGTCGATCTTGGTGTGGATGCCGAGACTGCCCACGATCCTGGTGATCGGATCCCAGGACATCTCCACCAGGCCGTCACCGGCCGCTTGTGTCTTCGGTGCCATCGTGTGTGCGGTGCCCTTCTTCACGTCATCACGTCGTCGAGCGGGAGGGGGTGTCGCTGTCCCGGAGGGGGGTCACGTCGACCACGGGGGCCGGTAACCGGTGGTAATCTTGTCGCCCGTGTGCCGCCACTTGGGCTCCTTGTCCACGGTCCTGGCCGTGATGTTGCGGAGCCTGCGGATCACGGCACCGTAGGCGCCGCTCGCCGTGCTGGAGAGCTTGCCGCCGGGCGGCTCGTCCATGAACGGCATGAACTTGTCGGGGAAGCCCGGCATGGTGCAGGCGATGCAGATGCCGCCCACGTTGGGGCAGCCTCCGATCCCGTTCATCCAGCCGCGCTTGGGCACGTTGCACTTGACGACGGGCCCCCAGCAGCCGATCTTCACCAGGCACTCGGGCGAGTCGTACGTCTCGGCGAACTGGCCCTGCTCGTAGTAGCCGGCCCGGTCGCAGCCCTCGTGGACGGTCTGGCCGAACAGCCAGGTGGGGCGGAGCTTGTCGTCGAGCGGGATCATCGGTGCGGAGCCGGCCGCCTGGTAGAGCAGGTACGTCAGCGTCTCCGCGAAGTTGTCCGGCTGGATCGGGCAGCCGGGGACGCACACGATCGGGATGCCCGCCTTGGACTTCCAGTCCCAGCCGAGGTAGTCGGGTACACCCATGGCGCCGGTGGGGTTGCCGGCCATCGCGTGGATGCCGCCGTACGTGGCGCAGGTGCCGATCGCGACCACGGCGAGGGCGTTGGGGGCCAGCCGGTCGATCCACTCACTGGTGGTGATGGGCTGGCCGGTCTCGGGATCGTCGCCGAAGCCGCACCAGTACCCCTCCTGCTTGATCGACTCGTTCGGCACGGAGCCCTCGACGACGAGCACGAACGGGTCGATCTCCCCGCGCTCCCCCTTGAAGAACCACTCGATGAAGGTGTCCGCGCCACCCACCGGACCGCACTCGAAGTCGATCAGCGGCCAGTGGACCTGGATCTTCGGCAGACCCGGCAGGGCGCCGAGGGCGATCTCCTCGATGCTCGGCTGCATGGCGGCGGTCAGCGCGACCGAGTCTCCGTCGCAGCTCAGTCCGGCGTTGATCCAGAGGATATGGATCGGCTTGTCCTCGGCCGCGGCCGCGCCGGACGAGGCCGCGGCGTCGACCATGGTCGGCGTTCCTGCATCCATGAGGCGTCTCCTGGGGGATATCGCGACAAAAGACCCGTGATCGGGCCTTCGTCCCTTGCTAACAGGCGGCCGTACCGGCTGCCACCGCGGCCTCCTCCGGCCGGGTGTCCCGCGGTGGCTCCTTTCGGACGAAGGCCCGCCGCAGCCGGTGGTAGGGGGCGGTCGGGTCCGAGAAGGTCCGCAGCATCCGGGCGAGCTCGTCCGCGCGATACGCGGCCAGCGGCCGGACGGCCTCGTCGCGCTCCCGCTGCGCCTTCTTGGCGGCGATCCGGGACTGGGTCGAGGGATTCGGGGCGAGGCGTGCCGCCATCCGGGTGACCTCGCCCGCGAACTCCTCGGGGCCGCACTCGACGACCCGCTCGGCCAGACCGTGGCGGAGCGCGGCGGTCGCGGTCACCGGCAGGGCCTGGGAGGTGAGCCGTTCGGCCATGGGGCCGCCCACGCGCCGGGGCAGGGAGTACGTCCAGTACTCCGAGCCGTACAGCCCCATCAGCCGGTAGTGGGGGTTGAGGACCGCCCCCGCACGGCACCAGACCTCGTCGGCGGCCAGTGCGAGCATGACCCCGCCCGCGGCCGCGTTGCCGCCGACGGCGGCCACCACGAGACGGTCCGTGGTGGTGAGCACGGCCTCCACGAGATCGTCCATCGCGTTGATGTTGGCCCAGGACTCCGCCGCGGGGTCGGCGGCCGCCTCGATGACGTTGAGGTGGATGCCGTTGGAGAAGAAGTCCCGTGACGCCCCGAGGACCAGCACCGAGGTGGGCCGGGAGCAGGCCACCCGGTAGGCGTCGAGCAGCCGCCGGCAGTGCTCCGTGCTCATCGCGCCGCCGGGGAAGGAGAACGACAGCACCCCGACGGGCCCCTCCTCCCGGTAGCGGATGTCGCTCCAGGTACGGCGGTGTTCGCCGAGGCCGAGGGGCGCGGGGAGATCCGGCAGGAGCGGCAGCAGGTCCCCCAGCGCCAGGGTGGCGGGCAGCTTGACACCGGGCCGTCCCGCGGCGTCGCGGCGGGGCCGCAGTTCGGGGATCCACACGGCGCCGTCCGCGGTCGCCCGGCACAGGGCGCCGGCCCGGGTGGCGAGCAGCTCACCGGGGCGGCCGCGCAGCTGGTCCTCGGGGTGGCCGCCGTGCAGGAACCACTCGCCGTCCAGCAGTTCGTCGAGCACGCCCGGCTGCGAGTCCGCGGCGCGCAGCTTGCGCAGCACGGTCTCGGTGGAGTCGTCCTCCCAGGAGATGCGCCGGAGGTCCTGGCGGACGTACGGTCGGACGCTCACCTGGCCGTACCCGGCGCTCTGCGGCCGGGGCTCGTACGTGCCGGAGGAGAAGCGGTCGACGGCGAGCAGGACGGCGGTGAGGGCGGCGTCGGAGACCTCACCCCGGTAGAGATCGCTCTTGGCGAGGGGTGGGAGAGCGACGTTCGCGGTGGCCCACACGTCTCCGGCGTCCATCTCCCCGTCGGCCTGCAGGACGGTGACACCCCAGACCCCGGCGTCCTCCTGGACCGCGTAGTCCAGGGATGACGGACCCCGGTCGCCGACCGGGCCGGGGTGGACGACGAGACAGGTGTACCGGGTCCAGACGTCGGCCGGGATGACGGTCCTCAGCATGGGGGCGAGTACGAGGCGGGGCTCGTGCCGGCGGACGGCCTCGCGCACGGCGTCCCCGTCCGGGGTGCGCTCGACGGCGACGCTGTGGCCCCGGTCCCTCAGCTCCGCGTGGACGCGCTGGGTGAGGCTGTTGTAGGCGCTGGCGATGAGCAGGATGTGCATGACGGCCTTCCACCGGATCCGGCGGCTGGGCCGTGTCGGCGTCGGTGGCGCGGTCCGCCGGCGGGGCGGGGCTTCGCGGACACGGTCCAGGGCCGGCGAGTCCGGCCGACTGCGATGCTCCGGTACGGCGGACCGCCGCCTGCGGCACGGAGCCGCCGGGGTCACTCGAAAGCGACCACAGGCGGGACCGATCGGCGGCGCTCAGAGTGCGGTGTACCGCTCCGGCATGGGCAGTTCCACACCGTCCAGCTCCAGGGTGCAGCCGGGCTTCATCCGCACCAGGTGCGGCTGGTGGACCCGGACGACGAACTCCCGGGCCGGGTCGTCGGGGAGCAGGCCGCTGAGGACCGTCGTGCCCGTACCGTGCTCCCTCCGGTACTCGATCACTTTGCCGTCGACCAGGAGCTCGATGCCCCCGGTCCTTCCGGGGCCGACGTTGACGGTGATCGAGTGGCGGCCCCGTTCGAGGTGGAAGTGGTGGTTACGCGACATGGGCACACCTCCACGGTGAACAGCCAGTCCAGCGTAAGTCCGCCGCTCGGCGGGTGCGCGTGGTGCCCCGGGAACGGGGCCGGGACAGGGGCAGGGGCAGGGCGGGAGCGCGCCTGCGAGCGGCGGGAACGGGGCAGGGCGGGTGCGCGTGGGGGCGCCCGGCCGCCGGAACGGGCCGGGACAGGGCAGGAGCGCCCGGCGCACCCGTGGTTCGCCGTGGCGACCGGCCCGGGCGCGGCCGCTGCGGGACGACGACCGGATCGGCTCGGCCGATCCGCGCGACCCCTGCGACCGCGTGCTGTCGTGGGCCTGCGCCGGGCACTCCTTCGAGCCGGTGCACGGCCTGCCCACCGACGACCTGCCCGGACGCCTCCGCCGCGGCCCGGCGACCGGCCGACGGGCGCCGTGTGCGACACGTCGCTCCCGCGACGACACCGCCCGGTCCGGCTGATACCGCCGGAGCCGCCCGCGGCTGCCCTCGGCCACCGGGGACTGCCCGCGGGCACCCTTGTCGCTTTGTCGATTCTCGCGGACAGTACCGGGATGGCGATCGTGGTCCTTCTGGGCACCCTGGACACCAAAGGTCTCGAGTACGCGTGGCTTCGGGAGCGGCTGCTGCGGCACGGCGTCGGGGTGGTCGTCGTCGACGCCGGCGTCGCCGGCGAGCCGCGGCTGCGCGCGGACGTGCCGCGCTCCGAGGTGGCCCGGGCGGCGGGCGCGGACCTTGAGCGGCTGCGGGCCGAGGGGGACCGCGGCGCCGCCGTGACGACGATGGCCCGAGGTGCGGCCGCCATCCTCCTGCGGCTGTACGAGGACGGACGGCTGCACGGAGTACTGGCCCTCGGCGGAAGCGGCGGAACCTCCATCGCGACTCGCGCCATGCGCGGTCTGCCCCTCGGCGTACCGAAGCTGATGGTGTCGTCGATGGCGTCGGGCGAAGTGTCCGTATACGTCGGATCCACGGACATCACGATGATGTACAGCATCGTCGACATCGCCGGCGTCAACTCCGTCTCGGCCCCGCTCCTGGCCAACGCCGTCGACGCCGTCTCCGGGATGGCGAAGGGGTTCGCCGAGAACGCCCGGGCGGTGCGGCCGGAGCGGCTGGGGGCGGGCGGCAGGCCGCTGGTGGCGGCGAGCATGGCGGGCGTCACGACCCCAGGGGTCGACGCGGCCCGCGAGCGGCTGACCGAGCTCGGTTACGAGGTGCTCGTGTTCCACGCCAGCGGAACCGGCGGCCGCACCCTCGAAGCCCTGGCGGAGCAGGGGCTGTTCGCGGGCGTGCTGGACCTGACGCTCAGTGAGCTGGCGGACGAACTGGTCGGCGGCACCCTGACCGCCGGCCCCGACCGGCTGCGCGCCGCGGGCCGCCGGGGCACGCCCCAGGTCGTGAGCCTCGGCGCCCTCGATATGGTGAAGTTCGGGCCTCCCCACACCGTCCCGGAGCGGCTGCGCGACCGGGACGTGCGCGTGCACAACCCGTCCGTGACCGTGGTCCGCACGACCGCACGGGAGTGCTCCGAGCTCGGCCGGGGTATCGCGGAGAAACTGCGCGGCGCCCGGGGGCCGGCGGAGGTGTGCGTGCCGCTGCGCGGGCTGTCGACGCTCGGGGCGCCGGACGGCCCGTACCACGACCCGGCCGCCGACGCGGCCCTGTTCGCGGCGCTGCGGGAGGGGCTGGCGGGCAGCCCGGTGAAGACGGTGGACTTCCCCACCCACATCAACGATCCGTCCTTCGGCCGGGCCGCCGCCGAGCGGCTGCACGGACTGATCGCCCGCGCCGGCCGGACACCGGCCGCGGAACTCCCTTGACCGGCGGACCGCCGGGAACCGGCCGGTACCGTACGTGTGTCTGTTGTGGGGACGAAGGCGCGCGCGGCGCCGGCGGTGCGCTCCGGCCGCGTCCGCCGAGGGGGTGGCATGAACGCATGGACGGTCCCGGGATACACCGAGACCAGAGAACTCGGTTCGGGCGGCAGCGGACGGGTCGTGCTCGCCGTCCACGACGGCACCGGCACGCCGGTGGCCGTCAAGTACCTCGCTGAGCGGCTGCGCCGGGACACCGCCTTCGTCCGTGCCTTCCGCTCGGAGGCACGGCTGCTGAGCGGGCTCGACACCCCGCACGTGGTCCGGCTGTACGAGTACGTCGAATGCCCCGACGGCGCGGCCATCGTGATGGAGCTGGTGGACGGGACAGCGCTGCGCGCCCTGCTGGCCAGGGAGGGCGCGACCGGCGCCGCGCCCGCCCTGGTGGTGCTCAAGGGCTCACTGCTGGGGCTCGCGGCGGCACACCGGGCGGGAGTCGTGCACCGCGACTACAAGCCGGAGAACGTGCTGGTGGCGCCGGACGGTTCGTCCAAGCTCGTCGACTTCGGTATCGCGGCGGGGCGGGGCACGACACCGGGGGTCGCGGGCACGCCCTCGTACATGGCCCCGGAGCAGTGGACCGGCGGGCCGGCCTCGCCGGCCGCCGACGTGTACGCGGCCACGGCGACGTTCTTCGAGTGCGTCACGGGACGCAAGCCGTACACCGGCGAGAACTTCGCGGAGCTCGCGCTCCGGCACACGACTGCGCCGGTACCCGTCGACGGGGTGCCCGAGGCACTGCGGCCGCTGATCCGGCGCGGGATGGCGAAGTCCCCGCAGGAGCGGCCGGAGTCCGCGGAGGCGTTCGTCGCGGAGCTGGAGGCGATCGCGTGCGAGGCCGTCGGACCCGACTGGGAGGAGCGCGGCCGGGGGGAGCTCGCCGCGCTGGCTGCGATGCTGCCGCTGCTGCTTCCCTCGACCGGTGCGCCGCCGGTCTCGGTGGCGGCGCGGGCGTCGACCTCGCTGGGGCGCGGCCACCGTCTCGGGGGTCTGTGGCCGGACCGGCAGGGGCTGTTCGCCGCGTCGCTCGCGCTCGTCCTGGGGCTGCTGCTGGTGATCGCGGCGCAGGCCGCAGGCGACGGTCAGGTGAGTCCTGCGGCGCGGGCGGTCGCCACCACGAGCGCCGTGCCCCCGGCGCCGGACGCGACCACCGGCCCGGCCTCCGTCGCGCCGTCGCCGTCCGCCGTCTCCGCGTCCCCCGGCTCCTCGCCGTCGTCCTCGGCACCGGAGCCGACGGCGACCGCCGGCTCCTCCGGCCCTGCCGCCCCGTCCACCGCCCCCGGGACTTCGACGGCCCCGCCGGTGACCCCACCGGAGCCCCCGCCGGTCACCTCCGAACCCCCGGTGACCCCGGAGCCGCCGGAGGTGTCGGTGGCGACCGTGTCGATCGGTTCACTGCGGCAGACGGGTACGGCGACGGCCACCGCGACCGTCGAGGTCGTCACGGACGGCACCGGCCCGGTGCGCATCGTCCTGGACTGGGCGACCGCCGCGACCAAGGGCGGCCCGGGCACCCCGGACGGCGCCGCCGACACCTTCGAGCGCAGTGGCGCGACGAGGTACACGCTCACCGTCGAGCACGCGTTCCAGAACGTCAGGGCCTGCTACTGGCGGCTCACGGCGGACAGCTCGCCGGGCGCCGCGAACGGCGGCTCGCGGCAGGAGATCGTGACGTGGAGGTGCACGGTCGAATGAACGACGACCCGCGCGTCCCCTTCCGCACCCCTCCCCCATCGCCGGACGGCGGGGGGAACGGCCCGCCGCCGCCCGAGGACTACAGCGCCACGGCGCTGGCCAGTCACTGGTCCGAGCTGCCCGACACGCCCCCGGACGCGGTCGAGGGCACGGTGCTGCGCTTCGGCCCGGGGGTCACGGCGGCGGTGCGGGAGAGATACGACGGGGACCGTACGACCGTCGTGTGGCACACGGGCACGCTGCCGGGTGCCGCGCCCCCGCCCGCTCGCGGCGCCGGCCGGTCGTGGGCGTCCTGGCTGCGCCGCTACGCCCTGGCGGCCGTGATCCTGCTCGCCGTCCTCCTGTTCCTCGGCTGGCAGCGGTTGGGCCCCGGCCCCACGGTCCGCGGCGTCGCGGTGGACACCGACCCCGGCGGCCCGGGCTGCGACGGCACCGCCGTCGTCACGGCCGTGGTGCGCACCGACGGCAGGCCGGGCGCCCTGACCTACCGCTGGGTGCGCAGCGACGGCACCGCGTCCGAGGTGCTGACGGAGCGGCTGGCCCGCGGCCAGGACAGGGCGCGGCTGCGCCTGCTGTGGACGTTCCACGGCGAGGGCGCCTACCGCGCACGTGCCGAACTGCGGCTCAGCTCCCCCTCGCGGCACGAGGCGTCGGCGGAGTTCCTCTACACCTGTCCGTGACGGGCCTCCTCACTTCCGAACCTCCGAGGTCGAACGTTGCCGGACGCGTATGGCCCGATGGGGGCAAGCGGTGCTAGAAAGGACAGCGTGATCAGGCGCTTCGACCGATTGCGGGGCGTGTCGGTTCGGCCACTGATCGGCAAACGCCCCAGGAGCGTCGCCGGGCAGGTATTCATCCTCCAGGTGGCGGTCGTGGTCCTGCTCGTTCTCGGCACGATCCTCGCCCTGGTCCTGCAGACCCGGCACGACACCGACCGCGAGGCCCGCAACCGGTCGGTCGCGGTCGCCGAATCGTTTGCCCACTCCCCCGGCCTGCTCGCCGCGCTGGACACCCCCGACCCGTCCCGGGTCCTGCAGCCGATCACCGAGGAGGCGCGGAAGCGCGCAGGCGTCGACTTCATCGTCGTCATGGACACCAACGGGATCCGCTACACCCATCCCCTGCCGGAGCGGATCGGGCACCGCTTCGTCGGCACGATCGAACCGTCCCTCCAGGGCGAGGTGCTGCTCGAGAGCGTGGACGGCCCCCTGGGCAAGGAGGTCCAGGCGGTCGTCCCGGTCACCGGCCCGGACGGCAAGGTCGAGGCGCTGGTGTCGGCCGGCCTGACCGTCCACAACGTCACGGGCGCGGTGAACCGGCAGCTGCCGGTCATCCTCGGCACGGGAGCTGCGGGCCTCGCCCTGGCCACCGCAGGCACGGCCCTGGCGACCAGACGCCTGAAACGCCAGACCCACGGGCTCGGCCCGGCCGAGATGACCCGTATGTACGAGCATCACGACGCCGTCCTCCACGCGGTACGGGAAGGCGTCGTCATCGTCGGCGGAGACGGAACGCTTCTGCTCGCCAACGACGAAGCCCGCCGGCTGCTGGGCCTGGGCCCCGACTCCGAGGGGCGGCCCGTGCGCGATCTGGCCGGGCTCGAACCCTCGACGGCGGAACTGCTCGCCTCGGGCACGGCGGCCACGGACGAGGTGCTGACCGCCGGGGACCGGCTGCTCGTGGTCAACCAGCGGTCCACCGACGGCCCCGGCGGTCCGCTGGGCACCGTCGCGACCATCCGCGACTCCACGGAGCTCCAGGCGCTGACGGGCCGGGCCGAGGTGGCGCGCAAACGCCTCCAGCTGCTGTACGACGCCGGCGTGGGGATCGGGACGACGCTGGACGTGACCCGGACCGCCGAGGAACTGGCCGAGGTCGCCGTCCCCTCCTTCGCCGACTACGTCACCGTGGACCTCGCGGACCCCGTACTCGACGGGGAGGAGCCGAACGGCTCCGCGGGCGAGATGCGCCGCACCGCCGTCAGCGGGATCCGCGACGACCACCCGCTCTACGAACGCGGCAGGCTGATCGCGTTCCTGCCCTCGACGCCGCAGGCCCGCGGGATGGGCACCGGACGGGCCGAGGTGGTGCCGGACCTGTCCAGGGCGCTGGGCTGGCGCGCGCAGGACCCCGAGCGGACGAAGGCCATCGTCGAGTACGGCATCCACTCACTCATCACCGTGCCGCTGCAGGCCCGCGGAGTCGTCCTGGGGGTCGCCAACTTCTGGCGCTCGGAGAAGCCCGGCCCCTTCGAGGAGGACGATCTGTCCCTCGCCGAGGAACTGGTCGCCCGGGCCGCGGTGTCGGTGGACAACGCCCGCCGGTACACGCGTGAGCACGCTCTCGCCGTGACGCTCCAGCGCAGCCTCCTGCCGAGGGCGCTGCCGGAGCACAGCGCCGTGGAGGTGGCGCACCGCTATCTGCCGGCCCAGTCCGGGGTGGGCGGCGACTGGTTCGACGTGATCCCGCTGCCGGGCAGCCGGGTCGCCCTGGTCGTCGGCGACGTGGTGGGCCACGGGCTGCACGCCGCGGCGACGATGGGGCGGCTGCGGACCGCGGTGCACAACTTCTCCACACTCGATCTGCCGCCCGACGAGCTCCTCGGCTATCTGGACGACCTGGTCGGCCGCATCGACCAGGACGAGATGGGCCCCGGCGGCAGTCCCGACGGCCCGGCGATGACCGGCGCCACCTGCCTCTACGCCATCTACGACCCGGTATCCCGGCGGTGCACGATGGCCCGGGCCGGGCATCCGCTGCCGGCGCTGGTCCGCCCGGACGGCAGCGTCGAGTTCCCGGAGCTCCCGGCGGGGCCGCCACTCGGGCTCGGCGGTATGCCGTTCGAGAGCGCGGTGCTCGAGATCCCCGAAGGGACCAGACTCGTCTTCTACACGGACGGGCTCATCGAGGACCGCAGCCGCGACATCGACGTCGGCATCGAGCTGCTGCGCCACGTCCTCGCGCGCACGGACGGCACACCGGAGCAGACGTGCCAGGGCGTGCTGGAAGCGCTGCTGCCCGCCCGCCCGAAGGACGACGTGGCCCTGCTCATCGCCCGTACCCGCGCTCTCGGCCCGGACCGGGTCGCCGAGTGGGACGTGCCGTCGGACCCGAGCGCGGTCGCCGGGATGCGCGCCGCGGCCGTCGCGAAACTGGCGGAGTGGGGGCTGGAGGAGATGGCGTTCGGCACCGAGCTGATCCTCAGCGAGCTGCTCACCAACGCCATCCGCTACGGCACCCAGCCCATTCGGGTACGGCTGCTGTACGACCAGGGCCTGACCTGCGAGGTCGCCGACGGCAGCAGCACCTCGCCGCATCTTCGCTACGCCGCGACCACGGACGAGGGCGGCCGTGGGCTGTTCCTGGTGGCCCAGCTGTCGGAGCGCTGGGGCACGCGGTACACGTCCGAAGGAAAGATCATCTGGGCCGAGCAGCCGCTCCCGGGTGACGCGCCGGACACGGAGGCGGGCGGGGAGGCCCTACTGCGGTTGTTCGACTCCGAACTGCTCTGAGGCCCTCGGGCTTTCACCTCCGTTACAGGAACCTGGCCTTCGGATGCGCTTCGGGCCCGGCGCTCCGGGGCGGGCCGGCCTGCCAGCCCGAACGGCTCGATGAAGCACGGCGCCGCCGCGGCCGTGCGGCTCGCGCCGTGCAGGGTGGTGAGGACGGTCTTGGCGAGCCGCACCGAGCGGCGCGGCGGAGCGCCCGGGACCGGCGTGAGCGGTTGCAGCGCCTCCAGCGCCGGCGCGACGAGCAGTGCGTCCACTTCGAGGAGTCGGCGGTTGGGCCGGCGCGGTCCCTCGTCGGCGGTGACCTCCGGTATGAGGTCGGCTCCCAACCCGGCCGCCCCGGCCCTGCTTCGCCGGCGTGCCCGGCCCCCACGCAATCTCGGTCGCCCCGCTCCGCCCCGGCGGACGCCGGTCGCGTGACCCAGTCCCGGGCGAGCGCGCCGAGGGCCTCGGCCGCGGCGAGCTCGCCCGGGCGCCGGTCCGGTCGTCGAGGGCGCGCGCTCGGCCAGTTCGGCGAGGACGGCGAAGCAGAGGGCGCGCTTGCCGGAGAGGTTGAAGTAGACGGCGCCCCTGGTGAGGCCGGCCCGCTCGGCGATGGCGCCGGTCCCGGCGGCGCGGAAACCGTGCTCGGCAAGCTCGTCCCGGGCCGCCGCCAGCACGCCGGCACGGGTGCGCTGCTGCGTCTGAGTCCTGGTGACGAGCCATCGTTCTCCTCGTCGCGCGTGCGCCGTCGCCTCTCCCAGCTCGAATGTCTGTAACATCTGGATGACGGGACAATCCGGAGGGGGCTGGGCACGTTCATGGCACGCATCGGTGAGGACGGCCACCCGCTGAAGTGTTCCTTCTGCGGGAAGAGCCAGAAGCAGGTGAGGCAGCTCATCGCCGGGCCGGCCGGGGTTCACATCTGCGACGAGTGCGTCGAGCTGTGCAACGAGCTGATCGAGGAGGAACTCTCCGACTTCACCGCCACGCCGCTGACGGAGCTTCCCAAGCCGGCCGAGATCCACCGGTTCCTCGACGAGTACGTCATCGACCAGGAATCGGCCAAGCGGTCACTTGCCGTTGCCGTCTACAACCACTACAAGCGGGTCCGCGGCAGGCAGGAGGAGGACGAGCCGGTCGAGGTGGCCAAGTCCAACATCCTGCTGCTCGGCCCCACCGGCTGCGGCAAGACGTACCTCGCGCAGACCCTCGCCCGGCTGCTGAACGTCCCGTTCGCCATCGCCGACGCCACCGCCCTCACGGAGGCCGGCTACGTCGGCGAGGACGTGGAGAACATCCTGCTCAAGCTGCTCCAGGCGGCCGACTACGACGTGCGGCGCGCCGAGACCGGCATCGTCTACATCGATGAGATCGACAAGATCGCGCGCAAGGGCGAGAACCTGTCGATCACCCGCGATGTCTCGGGCGAGGGGGTGCAGCAGGCCCTGCTGAAGATCCTGGAGGGCACCACCGCGTCGGTGCCGCCGCAGGGCGGCCGGAAGCATCCGCACCAGGAGTACGTCCAGATCGACACGGCGAACGTGCTGTTCATCGTGGCCGGGGCGTTCGCCGGGCTGGAGACGATCGTCGACGACCGGACCGGAAGGCGGGGCCTCGGCTTCGCCGCCGAGATGGGTTCCGGGGGCGGGGCCGACGACGGGGACCCGTTCGCCGGGGTGATGCCCGCCGACCTGATCAGGTTCGGACTGATTCCCGAGTTCATCGGCAGGCTCCCCGTGATCGCGCGGGTGTCGAGCCTGGACGGTACCGCGCTGCTGCGGACCCTCACCGAGCCGAGGAACGCCTTGGTCAAGCAGTACCAGCGGCTGTTCGAAATGGACGGCGTGGAGCTCGAATTCAGCGAGGCCGCGCTCGAGGCCGTCGTGGAGAGGTCGATGCTGCGGGGCACCGGGGCCCGGGGCCTGCGGGGAATCATGGAGCATGTCCTGCGGCCCGTCATGTACGAGATCCCGAGCCGCGGGGACGTGGCCAAGGTGATCATCGGCGAGGGTACGGTCCGCGAGGACGTCGCCCCTCTGCTGGTGCCCCGTCAGCCGCCTCCGGAGGAGCCAGGGCCGCAACCCGCCTGGGAGGCGCGGTAGGCACCCGTCCCCGAGTCCGCTCCGCGTCGGCGCCGGACGGCACCGCACCGGGTGGACCGAGCGGCGGACCGGCCGCCCCGCCACCTCGCACCCCGAAGGCGGCGAGCCCGGGCAGGCGGTCCTGATCAGGCCACCGCGCTGAGGGTGTCCACCAGTCGGCGGCGCGCGGCCCGGGCCGCCGGCAGCGCCGCGAGTGCGATCGCGCCGAGGACGGCGGCGGCCGCGAGCAGCGCCAGATGGAGCGGCGACGGGGCCTGCGCGATACCGGCGCCGATGCCGCTGGAGCGGCCCTCGGCGTCGATCAGCCACTGGGCCAGCGGCACCCCGAGACCCGCTCCCACCACGGCTGCGGCCAGCGCGGTGCAGCCGACCGCGGTGACGGTGGCCGCCGTGATCTGCCGGGGTGACAGCCCGATCGCCTTCAGGGCGAGGAGATCGCGCTCCCCGTCCCGTACGCTCCCGCCGATCGCCGTCGACAGTTCCGTGAGCCCGATCAGGGCGAGCACGCCGATGAGCCCGGCGACGACACCCCGCATGGTGGAGAGCCGGTCGGCCGGGCTGGTGACCTCGTGGATGTCGAGACTCCCCGCCGACGCGTCGGTCAGCTCGGCGCGGACACCGGCGGGGTCGGCTCCCGGCCGCAACTGGATCTGGAACAGCGTCGCACGCAGGGCCGGGTCGTTCTCGCGGAGGGTGTCGAGCGAGGTGGAGACGGTCCGTCCGCCGTTCTCCGGCTCGATACTCCGGCCGACGATGTGGAGGATCTGCGGATGGCCCCCGACGGTCATACGCACCCAGTCGCCGACCTCCACGCCCAGCAGGTCGAGCAGGCCCTGCCCGGCCACCGCCTCGTCGGGTCCGTCGGCGGCCCGGCCCTCCGCCACGGTGTACGGGTACGGCCGCTCGCGGGTGCCGAGGCCGCGCAGTGCGATGGTGCCGGTCTGGCCGGGGACGAGCGCCGCGACCTCGACACCGGGGTGGGCCGCCACGACCTGCGGGTGGCCGTCGAGGAGCGCCGCGGCCTCCCCTTCGGCGAGACCGCTGTCCGCGCGGGCGGTCAGGGCCGAGGGCAGTCCCAGTTCCGCCGGTCTGCTGTCGAAGCGCGCGATCGTGGTCCAGGCGCTGAGCGCCACGGTGATCAGTAGCAGCGGCAGGGCCAGCCGGACGATGGTGGCGGGGCTCTGCGGGCCGCGGGCGAAGGCCCGGTGCCAGCCGAGGACGAGGGCCGGGGGCAGCCCGAGCCCGAGCGCCCTTCTGGACGGTCCGGACAGCCGGCCGCCCGGGGCCTTCCCGGCCGGGAGCACCGGCACCGGAGGCACCCGGCCGGCCCGCCAGGCGGCGAGGCAGGTGGTGGCGCCGATGAACAGCACCGCGGCGACGGGCACGGCGAGCAGGGCGGCCGTGTGCCCGGGCAGCCCCTGCCAGACGCCGACCGCCTCGCCGAGCCGTCCGGGCAGGGCGCTGCCCAGGGTCTCGATGAGCAGCGTGGCGACCAGGGCGCCGAGCACGGCGAAGGCCAGGTGCTGCACCAGGAACACCCGCACCACCTGCCCCGGGGTGAAGCCGATGGCCTTGAGGACGGAGATGTCCCTGAGGTGGCCGCGCACCCGGGTGCTGATCGCGCCGAACACGGCGAGCGCGGCGGCCAGCAGCGCGCCGAGTCCGAAGAGCCCGAGGACCTGGCCGAGCAGCCGGGTGTCCCCCTGGGCCTCCGATCTGGCCTGCTGCCAGTGGGAGACGTCGGTGACCGCCCCGGCGCCGAGCACCGTGACGGCGCGCTGGACGGCGTAGTCGGTGTCGGCGGGATCGGTGAGCAGCAGACCGACGACGCGGCCGGGGCTCTCGCCCGTGTCCCGTACCTGGGCGGGCAGGGCCCAGACGGTGCCGGGTCGCTCGCCGGGCCGGTAGCGCGGTTCGGCGCTGTCCGCGACGCCGAGGACGGTCAGGCTGCGGCCGGTGCCGGAGAGGGTGAGGGTGTCGCCCGGGGCCGCGACGAGGGCTCGGGCGAGGCTGCTCTCCAGGACGACGCCTTCGGGTGTGGCCGGGGTGAGCCAGCGGCCGGAGGTGAGGAGCGGACGCCCGGTGGCGGGCGGCTCGGCTCCGGCGCCGCGGAGCTCGACGGAGGCCCGGGCACCGCGTGAGGCCACGGTCGCCGCCGCGGTGCGGAACGGGCCGGACACGGCCTCGACCCCGTCGAGGGCGGCGAGCCGGCCCGGGTCGGCGGAGGGCCCGGTGTGGATCCAGACGTGGGCGCCGTGGGACTGGGCGAAGACGCGCTGCCAGGGGTTGGTGGCGTAGCCGAAGAGCGCGGCCGCGAGCAGCAGGGCCGCGACGATGCCCGCGGTGGCGGAGACGATGAACAGTGCCTCGCCCCGGTGGGTGCGCAGGTCGGCGTGCGCCCAGCGCAGTGTGGCCCGCACGGTCAGTCCTTCAGTTCGAGGACGCCGGACAGCCCGGTGCCCCGGGCGGGGGTACCGCCCAGCTCGGCGTCGTCGGCTATGCGGCCGTCGAAGAAGCTGATGACCCGGTCGGCGGCGCTGGCGAGCCGTGCGTCATGGGTGACGAGCAGGATGGTCTGGCCGCGCTGGTGGAAGCGGGACAGCAGGCGCATGACCTCGCGGGTGCCCTTGCTGTCGAGGCTGCCGGCGGGCTCGTCGGCCAGCAGCAGCCGGGGATGGTTGACCAGCGCGCGGGCCAGTGCGACACGCTGCTGCTCACCGCCGGACAGCTCGCCCGGCATGCTGCGGGCCTTGCCCTCCAGACCGAGCTCGGCGAGCAGCTTCTCGCGCTCGGCGCGCGCCTGCCGGGGGCCGGTGCCGGCCAGCAGGGCGGGCAGTTCGACGTTGTCGGCGACCGTGAGGTTGGAGACGAGGTTGAAGAACTGGAAGACGATGCCGATCCGGCGCCGCCGCTCGGTCGCCCACCGGGCCTCGCTGTAGGAGTCGGTGCACTCGCCGTCGAGCCAGATGCTTCCGCTGTCGGGCCGCTGCAGTCCGCCGAGCAGGTGCAGGAGGGTCGACTTGCCGGCCCCGGAGGGGCCGCTGACGGCGACGAACTCCCCGTGGCGCACGGACAGGTCCACCCCTCGCACGGCGTGGGCCGGGGCGCCCTCCCCATGGTGGGTCTTGACGAGCCCCTCGGCGCGCAGGAGCGGGGTCCGGTCGGTGTCGTCCGGGTCGGGGGTGTGGCTCATTCCAGCCCCTCCAGCTCCTCCTGGCAGCGCTCCAGCCAGTCGAGATCGGCCTGCAGGTGCAGCATGGCTCCCTCGATCAGGAGATGGGCGATGCGGTTGTCCCGGTCCTCGGTCGCGGACAGCTTCGACAGGTTGCGCATGGTGTTGAGGTACTCGCGTCGCTGCTTGTTGATGAGGGCGATCTGGTCGGCGAGTCCGGTCTTCGGGGCGAGGGCGAGCTTCATGAAGAACTCGTCCCGTACCCGCGGCTCGTCCGCCGTCTCCTCGAACCAGGCGCGCAGCGCCTCCGTCCCGGCGTCGGTGAGGCGGTAGATCTTCTTGTTGGGCCGGCTCGACTGGGCGACTTCCTCGCCCTGGATCAGCCCCGACTTCTCCAGGCGCCCGAGCGTCACGTAGATCTGGCCGACGTTCGGCTGAGGGTACGCGGAGCCCAGCAGTTGCTCAAGGTCCTGCTTGAGCTCGTAGCCGTGGGCGGGCCCCCGGGACAGCAGCGCCAGGAGGGGCAGACGCACGCGCGCTCCCCTCCTCCCTGTTGTCCGCCAGCCGGCCGAGGGCGGTCCGCTACCGTGTCCGGTGTGGCCCGGATCGCTCTCGTCATCCGATACGGGCCCTAGTATCGCCCATGCCTAACGGGTATACATGCCCTGGACGCGGTCGAAGAAGCCCACGCCGGTGCACAGGAGGAACCTATGCGGTGGATACGTGCCGCCGGTAGGGGGCTCCTCATCGCGGCGGTGGTGCTCACGGGATACGTCTCGGCGGGCACCGGGACGGGCGCGGACCCCGCCGGCGCGGCACAGGGCGAGGGGCGCGGCCCCATGACGCTGGCCACCGCCGGCGACCTCACCGGATATCTGGGGCCGCTGCTGGAGGGCTGGAACCGCAGCCACCCGGATGAGAAGGTCGCACTGGTCGAGCTGCCGGACTCCGCGGACGAGACCCGGGCGCAGGTGGCCACGGGACTGCGCTCCGGCGACGGCCGGTACGACATCCTCAACATGGACGTGACGTGGACCTCTGAGTTCGCGGCCGCGGGCTGGATAGCCCCACTGGAGGCGGACCGCTTCCCGCTCGACAGCTTCCTGCCGCCGGTGCTCGACACGGCGACGTACGAGGGAGAGCTGTACGCCGTCCCGTATGTCACGAATGCCGGGATGCTCTACTACCGCAAGGACGTCCTCGACCGTGAGGGCCTGACTCCACCGCGCACCTGGGCGGAGCTGGAGCACCAGGCCCGGACGGTGGCCCCCCGGTACGGCCTCGGCGGCTACGCGGGGCAGTTCCTGCCGTACGAGGGCCTCACGGTCAACGCGACGGAGGCGGTGTACTCGGCCGGGGGCACGATCCTCGGCGACGACGGCCGGGTCACCGTGGACTCCCCCGCGGCCCGCACCGGCCTCGGCTTCCTCACCCGCGGGGTGCGCGACGGCTGGATTCCCGGGGAGGCGCTGGCCTACAAGGAGGAGGAGTCCCGGCAGGCCTTCCAGGACGGCCGGCTGCTGTTCCTGCGCAACTGGCCCTACGCGTACGCCGGGGCCTCCGGCAAGGACTCGCGGGTGGCGGGGAGGTTCGGCGCCGTACCGCTGCCCGGACCCGACGGCCCGGGCACCAGCGTGCTGGGCGGGTCGAACCTCGCAGTCAGCGCCCGGGCCCGGCATCCGGAGTCGGCGAACGACCTCATCGCCTACCTGACCAGCACCCCCGTACAGCGGAAGGTGCTGACGGAGGGCGCGCTGCCGCCCGTGCGCGCGGAGCTCTACCGGGACCCCGGACTGATCCGGCGGTTCCCGTATCTGCCGGCCCTGCGGGCCAGTGTCCTGTCCGCCGCGCCGCGGCCCAAGAGCGCGCGGTACGGGCAGGTGAGCCTGGCCGTGCAGGCCGTCGTGCACGACGCGATGGCCCAGCACCAGAAACCCGACGAGGCCGTGCGCCGGCTCTCGCGCGAGCTCTCCGCGGTCGCCCGCCGGGGCTGAGCGCCCGGCTCTTCATCCGCACCCCTCCGGCTTACCTACCTGTTAGGTAACGGGATCACATCACCCCGGACTCGAGCCGCAGGAACATTTACGGACATAAGCCTCAACTCCCTTGGTATTCCTGCACAACCGTTGACACCTTCTCGACACCCCTACTTAACATGCATGCATAACCGCTGACCTTCTGGTCGCGGGCACCCCTTAACGAAGAAACAGGTCAACGGGTGACGCTCACAGCCACGGCCGGCCACGGCCTCTCGCACCGCCCCCCGCACCGCTGGTGGCGCGACGCGGTGATCTACCAGGTGTACGTCCGCAGCTTCCTGGACAGCACGGGCGACGGGATCGGCGACCTCGCCGGGGTCCGCACGGGACTCCCGTACCTGAAGAAGCTCGGCGTCGACGGCATATGGCTGAGCCCCTTCTACCCCTCGCCGCAACAGGACCACGGCTACGACGTCGCCGACTACTGCGACGTCGACCCCGTCTACGGCGACCTGGCCGAGTTCGAGCTGCTGATCGCCGCCGCGCAGCGGCTCGACATGAAGGTGCTGCTCGACATCGTCCCCAACCACTGCTCCAGCGAGCACGCGTGGTTCCGCGAGGCCCTCGCCGCCGGCCCCGACAGTGCGGCCCGCGCCCGGTTCCACTTCGCCGAGGGCCGCGGACCCGGCGGTGACGTGCCGCCGAACAACTGGCACGCGATGTTCGGCGGCCCCGCCTGGAGCCGGGTGACCGAGGCGGACGGCCACCCCGGCCAGTGGTACCTGCACATGTTCACGCCCGAGCAGCCCGATCTGAACTGGCGCAACCCCGAGACCGGTGCCCACTTCGAGCAGGTCCTGCGCTTCTGGCTGGACCGGGGCGTCGACGGCTTCCGGATCGACGTCGCCGCCGGGCTCTTCAAGCACCCGGAGCTGCCCGACTCCCCCGACCCCGAGGCCGACGCACGCACCCGCGACTCCGTGAACCCCCTCGCCTGGAACCAGCCCGAGGTGCACGACGTGTGGCGCCACTGGCGTGCGGTGTGCGAGGAGTACACCGTCCGCGACGGCCGGGAGCGCCTGCTGGTGGGCGAGGTCTCCGTACCGACCGCGCGCGAGCACGCCCGCTACGTACGGCCGGACGAACTCCACCAGGCATTCTTCTTCGACCTGCTGAGCGCGCCGTGGGACGCCGCGGCGTTCCGGAAGGTCGTCTCCGAGGCGATGCAGGACATCGCCGGCACCGGCTCCACCGTCACCTGGGTGCTGAACAACCACGACCAGGTCCGCACCGTGACCCGGTACGGGGAGTCCGGCACCGAGGGCAGCGGGCTCGGCTCGGCCCGTGCCCGGGCGGCCGCGCTGCTGATGCTGGCGCTGCCCGGCGCCGCCTACATCTACCAGGGCGAGGAGCTGGGTCTGCCGGAGGTCGTGGACCTGCCCGACGAGGTGCTCACCGACCCCATCTTCCGGCGCACCGGCAGCCGGGCGCGGATCCGCGACGGATGCCGGGTGCCGCTGCCGTGGTCGGGCCATGCCTCGCCGTTCGGCTTCACCTCCGGCGCCGAAGGGGCCAAGCCCTGGCTGCCGCAGCCCGGCTGGTTCGCCGAGCACGCCACCGACCGCGCGCTCACCGACACCCGCTCGTTCTGGCACCTGTACCGCGATGGTCTCCAGCTGCGCCGCGGGCTGCCGCAGCTCGGCGAGGGCAGCCTGCGCTGGCTCGACTCGCCGCCCGACGTGCTCGCCTTCGTCCGCGGCGACGGGCTGGTGTGCGCCGTCAACTTCGGCACCGCTCCCGTGCCCGCCCCCGTCTCCGGTGCGCCGCTGCTGTCCAGCGGCCCCTGCCCGACCGGTGCGCTGCCGGGCTCCACCGCCGCCTGGTGGATCAACGACGGCACCACCCCGTGAACCACGCCCGTCCCCCAACCGCACCACCCCGTGAACCACGCCCGTCCCCCAACCGCACCACCCCGTGAACCACGCTCTGCGACGCTCCGCCCGTTTCCCGACCGGTAAGGAAGTTCTGCCATGAACCCACGACGCACGATGCTCGCCGGATGCACCGCCCTGGCCCTCGCCCTCGGCGCGACCGCCTGCGGCGGCGACCCCGCCACGCCGGCCGGCGGTGGCGACAGGTCCCTCGACGGCCAGACGATCACGGTCGCCGGCGTCTGGTCCGGCGCCGAGCAGAAGAACTTCCAGAAGGTGCTGGACGCCTTCACCGAGAAGACCGGTGCCAAGACGCAGTTCGTCTCCACCGGCGACAACGTCTCCACCGTCGTCGGCAGCAAGATCGAGGGCGGCAACGCCCCCGACGTGGTGATGGTCCCGCAGGTGGGTGTGCTCCAGCAGTTCGCGAAGAGCGGCTGGCTCGCCCCGCTGTCGAAGACCACCGAGAAGTCCGTCGACGGCAACTTCGCGCCCGTGTGGAAGAACTACGGCAGCGTGGACGGCTCGCTCTACGGTCTCTACTTCAAGGCCGCCCACAAGTCGACCGTCTGGTACAGCCCGGACGCACTGGACCAGGCGGGCGTCAAGCCGCCGTCCACGTACGCGGACATGCTGAAGGCCGGCCGGGCCGTCGCCGACTCGGGTCTGCCCGCCTTCGCGGTCGCCGGTGAGGACGGCTGGACGCTCACCGACTGGTTCGAGAACATCTACCTCTCCCAGGCCGGTCCCGAGAAGTACGACCAGCTCGCCGCGCACAAGCTCCGGTGGACCGACCCCAGTGTGGTGAACGCGCTGACCACGCTCGGCAAGCTGTTCTCCGACAAGGAGCTCATCGCGGGCGGCGAGAAGGGCGCGCTCGCCACCGACTTCCCCGGCTCGGTCGAGAAGGTCTTCGGCCCCGAGCCCGAGGCGGGCATGGTCTACGAGGGCGACTTCGTCGCCGGTGTCGCCAAGGACCAGTTCGGCAAGAAGATCGGCGAGGACGCCTCCTTCTTCCCCTTCCCCGCGGTCGACGGCGGCAAGGCACCGGTCGTCAGCGGCGGTGATGCCGCGGTCGTGCTGAAGGACGGCAAGAACCAGAAGGCCGCGATGGCGTTCCTGGAGTACCTGGCGACCCCGGAGGCGGCGGCGGTCTGGGCCGAGGCGGGCGGCTTCCTCTCCCCCAACAAGAAGCTCGACCTCGCCTCGTACGGCGACGACACCGCCCGCGAGACGGCCAAGTCGCTGATCGACGCCGGCGACTCCGTCCGCTTCGACATGTCCGACCAGGCGCCCGCGGCCTTCGGCGGCACCAAGGGCGCGGGCGAGTGGAAGCTGCTCCAGGACTTCCTGCGCGACCCGTCCGACCCGAAGGCCACCGCGGCCCGTCTCGAGGACGCCGCGGCCAAGGCGTACAAGGGCTGACATCCCATGACCGCAGTCACCACACAGGCCGCCCCGTCCGCGGGGCGGCCCCGGCCGACGAAGGCCGCGGATCCCCGGCACAGCGCCCGGCGGCGCCGGCGGATCGTCGCCCTGGCCTTCGTGCTCCCGGCGCTGCTGCTGCTCGGCGCGCTCGTCGTCTACCCGGTGCTGTTCTCGATGGGGCGCAGCTTCTTCGACGCCTCCGGCACCCGGTTCGTCGGCGCGGGCAACTACACCGAGATGTTCCGCGATCCCGCCACGCTCAAGGCCGTCCGCAACAGCGCCATCTGGGTCGTCGTCGCGCCGACCCTGCTCACCGGACTCGGGCTGATCCTGGCCGTCCTGGTGGAGAAGGTCCGCTGGGCCACGGCGTTCAAGCTGCTGCTGTTCATGCCGATGGCGGTCTCCTTCCTCGCCGCCGGCATCATCTTCCGGCTCGCCTACGAGGAGGACCCGGACAAGGGCGTGCTCAACGCGGCCGTGGTCGGCGTGCACGACGCCTTCGAGGGCTCGTCGCCGTACCCGACCGCGCGCGCCAGGGACGGACAGGGCCTCGCCGAGGGGCCCGACGGGTCCTACGCCACGACCGGGGCGGCCTCACCGGGAGACGTGCTCACGCTCGGGCTCGTCGGGGTGAAGCCCGCGGAGATCCCCCAGGAGGCGCGCCCCGCGCACGGGGCGGCGCAGAAGAAGGCGGGCGCCGATGAGCTGTCCGGCGTCGTCTATCTGGACTTCACCCCCGGCGGAGGCGGTGAGCAGGGCACGGTCGACCGCACCGAGAGCGGGCTGCCGAGGATGACCGTCGAGGCGGTCCGGGACGGCAGGACCGTCGCCTCCGCCACCACCGCGGCCGACGGCTCCTTCGCCTTCCGGGACCTGGAGCCCGGCTCCTACACGGTGCGGCTGCCCGCGGCGAACTTCGCGCCGCCCTACGAGGGGGTCTCCTGGCTCGGGCCCGCGCTGGTCACCCCGGCCATCATCGGCGCCTACCTGTGGATCTGGACGGGGTTCGCCATGGTTCTCATCGGCGCCGGGCTGTCCTCGCTGCCGCGCGACGCGCTCGAGGCGGCCCGGATGGACGGGGCCAACGAGTGGCAGGTGTTCCGCCGGATCACCGTCCCACTGCTCGCACCGATCCTGACCGTGGTCTTCGTGACGCTGGTGATCAATGTGATGAAGGTCTTCGACCTCGTCTACATCATCGCGCCCGGGCCGGTGCAGGAGGACGCCACGGTACTGGCGACGCAGATGTGGCTGGTGTCCTTCGGCGGCGGCAACGACCAGGGGCTCGGCAGCGCGCTCGGCGTCCTGCTCCTGCTGCTGGTGATCCCCGCCATGGTCTTCAACGTCCGCCGCTTCCGCAGGAGTCAGTCATGAGCGCCACCCCCACCGGCCCCGCCGCCGTGCAGGAGCCGGCCGCCACCGGCGGGACGGCACGGGCGAAGTCCGGCGGCCGGCTCGGCCGCTGGCTCGGCAACGGCGTGGTCCAGGCCCTCCTGGTGGTGATCGGCCTGGTCTGGATCACCCCGCTCGCAGGTCTGCTGCTGTCCTCGCTGCGCACGCCCCAGGACAACGCGAGCAGCGGCTGGTGGACCACGCTGACCAGCCCGGGGCAGCTCTCCTTCGACAACTACACGGCGCTGCTGGGGAACGCGGGCATCACCCAGGCGTTCTGGAACACCGTGCTGATCTCGGTGCCGGCGACCGCCCTGGTCATCGTGCTCGCTGCGCTCGCCGGATACGCCTTCGCCTGGCTGGAGTTCCCTGGCCGGGACTGGATCTTCCTGCTCGTGGTGGCACTGCTGGTGGTTCCGGTCCAGGTGGGTCTGCTGCCGGTCGCCAAACTCTTCGGTCAGCTGGGGCTGTTCGGCACGATTCCCGGTGTGGTGCTGTTCCACGTGGCCTACGGGCTGCCCTTCGCCGTCTTCCTGCTGCGGAACTACTTCGCGGACATCCCGCGGGAGATGCTGGAGGCGGCGCGGATGGACGGCGGCAGCGAGTGGCGGATCTTCACCCGGCTGGTGCTGCCGGTGGGGCGTCCGGCCATCGCGAGTCTGGCGATCTTCCAGTTCCTGTGGGTCTGGAACGACATGCTCGTGGCGCTGCTCTTCGCGGACAGTTCTTCGCAGCCTCTCACGGTGGAACTCCAGTCGCAGGTACGGCAGTTCGGCAGCAACATCGACGTGCTGGCGCCCGGCGCGTTCCTGTCGCTGGTCGTGCCCGTGGTGGTCTTCTTCGCCTTCCAGCGGCACTTCGTCCAGGGAGTGATGGCCGGTTCGGTCAAGTGAGCCGGACCTCCGGGCGCGGCCGGTCCTCGTACGCATGACGTGCGGAGGCCGGCCGCGCCCGTACGTGCCGTCCGTGGCGGGGCCGGGGCGACGGCGAGCCGGCCCGACCGGTCCGGTCTCCGGGTGTCCTCCGCCGCCGCACCTGATCCCGACTCCGTACGCCGAACGCGGGCACGCCGGAACTACGTGGCGGCGGGACGGCGGGGCATCCACGACTCCCGCACGACACCACTCCGGCGATCGCGCCCCGACACACTCGTGCGGAGTAGGTACCGCGGTCGGACGCCCCATTCCGCGTTCCACTGGAGGCATGCCACATCCCCAGCTGACGGTCGTCGTCCCCTGCTTCGACGAGAGCGAGGTGATCGACGCCTTCCACGCGGCGCTGGTCGCCGCGCTGGAGCCGACCGGGGAGCGCTTCGAGATCTGCTACGTCGACGACGGGAGCGGCGACGGGACCGCCGACCGGCTGAGGGCGCTCGCGGCGGCTTCGCCGCACGTGCGCTACTCGTCCTTCAGCCGCAACTTCGGCAAGGAGGCCGCACTGCTCGCCGGGATGCGGATGGCCCGGGGCGACGCGGTGGTGCTCATGGACGCCGATCTGCAGCATCCCCCCGAGCTGGTGCCCCGGATGCTGGAGCTGTACCGGCACGGCTACGACCAGGTCGTCGCCCGTCGTGACCGCACGGGCGAGGGCGCCGTTCGGTCGGCGCTGAGCCGGGCGTACTACCGGATGGTGCGGCATTTCATGGACGTGGAGATCGCGGACGGTGAGGGCGACTTCCGGTTGCTGTCACGCCGCGCCGTCGAGGCCGTGCTGTCGCTCCCGGAGAGCAACCGCTTCTCCAAGGGGCTCTTCTCCTGGATCGGGTTCCCGACGGCCGGCTTCACCTACCGCAACGTGGAACGGGTCGCGGGCAGTTCCAAATGGGGCGGCAGACGCCTGCTCGACTACGGCATCGACGGACTGCTGTCCTTCAACACCCGTCCGCTGCGCCTGGCGATCCACACCGGTCTCTGGCTCTTCCTGTCCGCCCTGGGCTACGCGGTGTGGATCGTCGCGAACGCGGTGCTCGACGGCGTCGAGACACCCGGGTACGCGACGCTCATCACCGCCATCGTCGGCCTGAGCGGCGTCCAGCTCGCGACCCTCGGCGTCATCGGCGAGTACGTCGGCCGGATCTACCACGAGGCGAAACGGCGGCCGCACTACGTCGTGGCCGAGAGCGACGCCGCCTCGCCACGTCCCGCGGACGGTGTTCCCCCGGCGTCCGCGGCGCAGTCCCGGCCCGGCCGGTGAACCCCGCCGTTCTGCGGCAGTTCGCCGCCTTCGCCGTGATCGGGGTGGTCAACACCGGGGTGTACTACGCGGTGTACGCCCTGCTCCTGCTGTGGCTGCCGTACCTGGCCGCGCACGCCCTGGCGTACGGGGTGGGCGTCACGGGCTCGTTCCTGCTCAACTCTTACGTCACCCTCCGCACCCGGCCGACGTGGCGCGGCTTCGCGCGCTATCCGCTGTCGGGGGCGGCCGGTCTCGTGGGCAGCGGCGTACTGCTCCATCTGGCCGTGAGCCGGCTGGGCATGGACGAGCATCTCGCGGCGGTCGCCGCCGGGGTTCTCGTCACCCCGCTGTCGTTCCTGGTCGCACGCTGGGCGATCACGTCCGGTGCCCGGCGGACGGTCACGGAACCCGCGTCGAGCGAGTGATCCGCTCCAGCCCGTAGTACTCGGCGACGCACCGGGCGGGCCAGGGGATGCGGCCCCCGCTGCGAAACGGTTCGAGCATCCCGGCGACCGGAGTCGGGGTGTACGGCGCCACCTCCGCCCCGCGCGCCGCCGCAGCGCGCAGCGCCCTGTCCTGACGGTCCCACTGCCCGGCCCGCACCGCCATGTCCTGACCCAGGTGGTGCAGCGGCAGTCCCAGCCCCACGACGGACGCGCTGTAGAGCCCCGCCGCAGCGGCTGCGGCCGTCACCACCGCCCACGGCCGGGCGCCGCGCCCGCGCAGCGCCCGGCCCAGGAGGGCGCCGAGGCCGGTGAGTACCAGGACGTACAGGAGCAGGTAGTCGTTCCAGGTACGGGCGGCGGTCACGACGCGCGGGCCGAAGACCGGGTAGGTGACGACGGTGCAGAGATAGCCGGAGACCAGGACGGCGAGCACACCCGCACAGGCGAGCGGCAGCGGACGGCACGGGCGGAGCACGGCCGGGCCGGTGCCGGTGCGGGCGGGACGGACGAGCAGGCCGAGCAGGACTCCGGCAGCGAGGACTCCCCCGTACTCCCAGGTCGTCAGGACGGTCTCCGTGATCCGGGCGAAACCGCGGGCCGAGGCGAGCAGGGAGTCCGGCGCCAGGATCGAAGTGGTCTCGGCGCCGAAGCGTTCGCGCCTGCGGAGGGAGCCCGGCGAGGTCATCAGCACGGCGGTGCCGACCGCGATCCCGGCCGCGCCGGTCAGCGCCCATGTCCGCAGGAAGGGCCACACCCGGTCGGTGACGAGCCGGCGGCCGAACAGCAGCAGTCCCCCGAGGACCACCAGCGCCACGACCGAGGTCTCCTCGGAGAGGGTGCCGGTGAAGGCCCCGGCGGCAGCCGCGACGGCCAGGGCGGCGACACGGCCGCGCCGCGTCCCGGCGGCCAGCGCCGGGAGGACGGCGGCGCAGGCCAGCGCGGGGGCCACGGTGTGCGAGACGGAGCCCGCCGGCCAGTAGAGGGTCTTGTAGGTGTTGGGGGTCGCGAGGAGGAAGACCGCGGTGGCCATCGCGGCGACGAGCGTCGCGAACCCGTGCGGCACCGACTGGCGGGCGCGGCGCAGCACCAGGACGACGAGGGCCCACAGCACGGCCAGGACGAACAGCGCGCTCAGGGCCGCGTACCACTGGTGGCCCGCCACGGGGAACCGGGCGTACAACCCGACGAGGAGGCCGTTGCCGACTCGGCCGTTGTCGGTGACGTAGAACTTCCCGATCATTCCGCCGATGCCCTGGTCGCGCACCACGGGCAGGAAGCACCACTCGTCGGCGCTGGGGCGCACATGGCGTCCGAGCCAGGCGGCCGTCGCCAGCAGCGCGAGCGGCAGCGCGGCGAGGAGCGAGGCACCGGCGGTGGCGGTGGCGGGGGAGGGAAGCCGCCACCGGCCGCCCCTCCCCCGGCCGTGCTGCCCTGAGGGGTCACCCGGTTCCCGCGGAACGGTCATATGAGATGCACCGACGGCCATGTCCGTGACTAGTTGCACGGGCGCCGGTCCGCCCAACCGCCCCGCGGTCATCCGGAGCAGCAAGAAGCCCCGATGGGATCCGGGACGGCGCGACGGTCGCGTGTCGCCTTGCCGGGGGCGGCTCCTGATGGTTGCGGCGGTTTCGGGAAGCCGGGCGCAGGGGATTCGACGACCGGTGCACGGCACCTGCGGAAGTATGCGCGGCGGGCCGGGAAGCCGGGCTCGGCGGTTCACCCCGGCCCCTTCCCGGGCGCGGCACGGATCGGCGGACCGCGCGTCAGGACTGTTCCGGCGGCTTCGGCTTGTGTCCCATGTGCTCGCCCGGCGTCGCCAGCACCTCTACCGCGTCCGCGGCCACCACCGCGCCGGTGGACTTCCTGCCGCGCCGGAGCCGGCTCTCCAGCCGGGCCGCGAACGAGGTGAGCGCGAAGTTCAGCACGATGAAGATCACGGCGACGACGGTGAAGCTGGCGATGGTGTTGGCGCCGTAGTTGGCACTCATCGGCCGCACCGACGCCAGGAGCTCGGAGAAGCCGAGCATCGCGCCGCCCAGGGCGGTGTCCTTCACGATCACCACCATCTGGCTGACGATCGCCGGGAGCATGGCCGTCACCGACTGCGGCAGCAGCACGTAGCGCATCGTCTGGCCCTTGCGCATGCCGATCGCCCTGGCCGCGTCCGACTGACCCAGGGGCAGTGCCAGGATCCCGGCCCGGACGACCTCGGCGAGCACGGAGGAGTTGTAGAGCACCAGGCCGGTCACCACGGCGTACAGCGGCCGGGTGTCGGGGCTGATGTCGGAGAACGCGGCGTAGGCCGCGTTGGCGAACAGCATCAGGATCAGCACGGGAATGGCGCGGAAGAACTCCACCACCGCGCCCGCCGAGCCGCGCACCCACCAGTGGTCCGACAGCCGGGCGATGCCGAGGACCGCGCCGAGCGGCAGCGCGATCGCCAGTGCGAGCGCCGCTGCGACGAGTGTGTTCTCGAGCCCCGGCAGGAGATAGGTCGTCCACACCCGCGAGTCGGTGAAGAACGGCGCCCATTTGGACCATTCCAGCTGGCCCTTGCCGGCGAGGCCCGTGAGGACCCACCACGCCAGGGCGGCGAGGACGACCAGGAAGCCCAGCGTGTACAGGATGTTGCGCCGCCGGGCCCGGGGCCCCGGGACGTCGTACAGGACGGAGCTCACCGCTTCACCGCCACTTTCTTGCCGACCCAGCCGAGGAACAGTCCGGTGGGGAGGGTGAGGATGATGAAGCCCGCCGCGAAGACGGCCGAGATGAGGATGAGCTGCGCCTCGTTCTCGATCATCTCCCTCATCAGCAGCGCGGCCTCGGGGACGCCGATGGCCGCGGCCACGGTGGTGTTCTTGGTCAGGGCGATCAGCACGTTCGCGAGCGGGCCCACCACCGAGCGGAATGCCTGGGGAAGGACGACGAGCGTGAGCACCTGGACGAAGCCCAGTCCGAGGGCACGCGCCGCCTCCACCTGGCCCACGGGCACGGTGTTGATGCCCGACCGCAGTGCCTCGCAGACGAAGGCCGACGTGTAGGCGATCAGCCCGAGCACGGCGAGCCGGAAGTTGATCACGGTGAAGGTGTCGGCGCCGAGGCTGACACCCAGGGTCTGGAACAGCCCGAGGGACGTGAAGACGATGATCACGGTGAGCGGGATGTTCCGGACCACGTTGACGTACCCGGTACCGAAGCCGCGCATCACGGGCACCGGGCTGACCCGCATCGCGGCCAGCGCGGTGCCCCAGACCAGGGATCCGATCGCGGACCAGAGGGTGAGCTGGATGGTCGTCCAGAACGCCCCGAGCACGTCGTACCCCTGCAGGAAGTCGAACACGGTTACGCCTCGGTGACGTCGTCTCGGTGGTCTCGGTCGTCTCGGTCGTCTCGGTGGTATCGGTGGTCTTGTTCGCCTCGATGGCCTCAGCCGACGAAGACGCCGATCCGCGGCGGGGGTTCGCTGCGGTAGCCGGCCGGTCCGAAGTTGGCCTCCACCGCCTTCTGCCAGGAGCCGTCCTCGACCATCTTCTGCAAGGCGGCGTTGATCTTGTTCCTGAGGTCGGTGTCGCCCTTCTTCACTCCGATCCCGTAGAACTCGTCGCTCAGCTTGAAGCCGCCCAGCCGGAACTTGCCCTTGAACTGGTCCTGCGCGGCGTAACCGGCGAGGATCGCGTCGTCGGTCGTCAGCGCGTCGATCGTCTTGTTCTCCAGGCCCGTCAGGCATTCGGAGTAGCCGCCGTACTCCTGCAGCTGGGCCTGCGGTGCGATCTTCGTCTTGACGTTCTGCGCCGAGGTGGAGCCGGTGACCGAGCAGAGCTTCTTGTCGTTCAGGTCGGACGGCTTGGCGATGGACTCGTCGCCGGCCCGGACGAGCACGTCCTGGTGCGCCAGGAAGTACGGCCCGGCGAAGTCGACCTTCTTGCGGCGCTCGTCGTTGATCGAGTACGAGGCCGCGATGAAGTCGACGTCGCCGCGCTGGAGCAGCGTCTCGCGGTCGGCGCTCTTGGCCTCCTTGAAGACGATGTCGGACGGGGCGTAACCGAGCTGCCGGGCCACGTACCGGGCCACGTCGACGTCGAATCCCTCGTAGCCGCCGTCCGGCGTCTTCAGTCCGACCCCGGGCTGGTCGAACTTGATTCCGACGGTGATCTCCTTCCCGTCGTCCGAACCGCCACCGCCGTCCGAACCGCAGGCCGTGACGGCGAGTGAGAGCGCTAGCACCGCGGCGGCCGCGGCGGAGACCTTGCGAGGCATCATGGTGATCATCCCTGGGGATCGCTGGGTGGTACGTGTTCCCGGCACGTCGCGCGCGGGCGCCGCGGGCGCCGGGGCCTCAGTGGTGGAGGATCTTCGAGAGGAAGTCCTTGGCTCGGTCGGTACGGGGGTTGGTGAAGAACTCTTCGGGTGTGGTCTCCTCCACGATCCTGCCGTCGGCCATGAACACCACGCGGTTGGCGGCCGAACGGGCGAATCCCATCTCATGAGTGACGACCACCATGGTCATCCCGTCCCTGGCGAGCTGCCGCATGACCTCCAGCACCTCGTTGATCATCTCCGGGTCCAGGGCGGAGGTCGGCTCGTCGAACAGCATGATCTTCGGATCCATGGCGAGCGCTCGGGCGATCGCCACCCGCTGCTGCTGTCCGCCGGAGAGCTGGGCAGGGTACTTGTCGGCCTGCGTCCCCACGCCCACGCGGTCCAGAAGCGCGCGGGCCCGCTCCTCGGCACTCCTCCGGTCCTTCCCGCGGACCTTGATCTGGCCGAGGGTCACGTTCTGCAGGACGGTCTTGTGCGCAAAGAGGTTGAACGACTGGAAGACCATGCCGACATCGGCGCGCAGCCTGGCGAGTTCCCGGCCCTCGGCAGGCAGGGGCCGGCCGTCGATGGCGATCTCGCCGGAGTCGACGGTCTCCAGGCGGTTGATGGCGCGGCAGAGCGTGGACTTGCCTCCCCCGGAGGGGCCGATGACGACCACCACCTCGCCGCGGTCGACGGTCAGGTTGATGTCCCGCAGGACGTGCAGCGGGCCGAAGTGCTTGTCGACGTGGTGCAGCTCGACCAGCGCACGGCTGCTCATGCCCGGGTTGAAGGGTTCCTTGCTCACGGCCGCTCCGCTCATCGGCTTCATCGTCCGTCCACTCCGGCCGGGCCGCACTCCGGGGGCCGCCGTGCCGGCGCGGCGGCCCCCGGAGTGCGGCCCGCCTCCGGAGCCCGGTGGTGAGGACGCCCCACCGCGGAACAGGCCATTGTCGTACTCCCGTTGAGTGACGTCGCGGACACGGTGAGCGACCGGATGCGGAGGATGCGAGCACCGGCAATGTCCGGCGCATATGCACCCAGGCGGACGCAGGATTCGGACCGCCGGGCCCGCGCAGGTCCACGACGGTTTCACGCCGGGGGGCGCCCGCCCGGCGCGGAGCGGGGCAGACGGGGCCGCCGGCGCTCTCCTAACCTCCCGGCCCATGCGCATCACACACTTGAGACGCCTCGGCCAGTCGGCCGCTCTCGCCACGGCCCTCGTCTGCCTCGGCGCGGCGCAGCCCGCCGCGGCCGACACCCCGGACCTGGCCTTCACCGTCGACCAGCCGGAGACCACGCCGGGCTCCACCGTGTCGCTGACGATGACCCTGACCAACAACCAGTCGACGGACATCTGGTTCGTGTACCAGTCGGTGCAGCCGACCTGGGCGACGACCCAGCGCAAGGACCTCAAGTACAACTTCGTCTCGTGCACCGCCCAGGGCGCCGTCTGTTCGGGTACCGGCTCGACCGCCCTCGGCGTGAACTACGAGATCCCGCTGGCCCCCGGCACCTCCCGGACCGTCACCCTGACGTACCAGGTCGCGGCCGACTCCGGCTGCAACGGAACCATCGGCTTCTACTCCTACCTGTACTACGAGTACGACAACGGGCAGCGCACCAAGGACGGCATCCACAACACTCCGGAGACCCGGGTGGCCTGCGCCCCCGCGGAGCCCGCCGCCTCCTGACGGCCCGGGCACCCGGCACCCCCGCCGGGCCCCCCTACCTCCCTCCCCAACCTGCCCCACCTCCCCGACCTCCCCGACCTCCCCGGGACACCGCGGCGGCCGCCGGACGCACTCGCGACGGCGGCCGTCGGCGGCCGTACGGGCATGGTTTCGAGCGGCGGCGGCCCACCGGCAGGACGCGCCCCCGCGCGCGTCGGGGCCCGGCGGGCGCCGATCACACTCCCGCGCGTACGCGCGGGCACCCAACCCGATCGGCGCCGGCACACCCCTGGCCGAAAATACTCATCCGCCACGGCCGGCGCCTTGTCCGCCCGACCGGCGACTGCAAGCGTTTACCCGCCGCGCCCGCCCGGCCCCCTGGCGGACGAGCCGCTCCCGCCCATCGCCGACTTCTGTGGGACACCTGTGCTTTTCCGTCAATTTTCACCGTAGGCGCACAGAACCCACACAGAGCCTCCACTATGTCTCGGGACAGGGCACAACGGCACGGCGTTTCCGGGGGGAGCCGCCGCTTCGTCGTGCCGGGGGGTCAGGGGGAGGGACACCACCGCATGAAGCGGATCCGCGTCCGGCGGACCATATGGACGACCGCGCTCGCCGCAGGAGCGCTCATCATCTCGCTCGGCGGACTGCCGCCTGCGCCGGCGCAGGCGGCAGAACCGGCGCCGAGGATCGACCTCCGGGTGCTGGTGGTCTCCGACGGGGGGCCGGCAACGGCCGCGATCGCCGCGGAACTCGACAGCACGGGCACCCCGTACACCGTGGTCGACCTCGCGGACGAGAGCCGGCCCGTCATCGACGCCGCCTTCCTCGCGGACGAGGTCGACGGCCGCCCCCGCGCCAGGTACCAGGCCGTGGTGCTGCCCAACGACCAACCGTTCCCGGCCGGTTCGCAGGAGATGGCCGCCCTGGCGGCCTACGAGCGGACCTACGCGATCCCGCAGGTCGACGCGTACACCTACGCCCGGCCGCAGGCGGGGCTGGAGTACCCCGTGAACGGCGGGTACGCGGGGCCCGTGGACGGCATCACCGCACAGGTGACCGCGGCCGGGAAGGCCGGGCCCTTCGGCTATCTCGACGGCGCCTTCACCTTCGAGGACAACGACCCCGCGGTGGACGAGAGCTGGGGCTTCCTCTCCCGGCCGCGGGTGGGCGCCGACTTCACCACCTACGTCGACGCGCCCCTCCCGGGGGAACCGCCCGGGGCTCGCTCGTCGGCGAGTACCGCCACGACGGCCGCCGCGAACTGGTGGTCACCTTCGTGGCCAACCAGTACCAGCAGCAGTTCCGCCTGCTCGCCCGGGGGATCGTCGACTGGATGACCCAGGGCACGCGCCTGGGCACCTCCCGCAACTGGTTCTCGGTCCACGTCGACGACGTCTTCGCCGCCGACGACCGCTGGGACACCGAGCTCAACTGCACACCGGGTGACGTCGACTGCCTGCCCGGTCAGGGCACGCCGAACCCGATCCGGATGACGCCCGACGACGTCGGGCGCGCGGTCGAGTGGTCGCGGTCCCGGAACTTCACCCTCGACCTCGCGTACAACGGCGGCGGCAGCGTCGAGTACCGGGAGGAGCACGACGGGGCGGATCCGCTGGCGGACCGGCTCACCGGGGACCGTGAGGCGTTCCGCTGGATCAACCACACCTACGACCACCCGTACCTGGGCTGCGAGCAGGACGTGAGTGTCGTTCCGTGGAAGTGCGCCACGAATCCGGACGGCAGCGTCCGCTACGTCGGGCGGGACGAGATATCGCGGCAGATCGCCGACAACCGCCAGTGGGCCGAGCAGGCCGGACTGCCTCTGGAGAGCGGTGAGTTGGTCACCGGGGAGCACTCCGGCCTGAAGCTGCTGCCGCAGCAGCCCGAGGACAACCCCCACCTCGCCCCGGCGCTCGCGGACAACGGCATCGCCTGGCTCGCCTCGGACAACTCCCGTGATCCGGTGCAGCGGCAGGTCGGCCCCGCGCTCACCGTCTCGCGCCACCCGATGAACGTGTTCTACAACGTGGGCCGGGCCGCGGAGCAGGTCGACGAGTACAACTGGATCTACACCAGCAGGGCCCAGGGCGGCAGCGGCATCTGCGAGGACTCGGCCACGACCACCTGTCTCGACGCGCCGCTCGACCCCGCTACGGGCTACTCGGAGCACATCGTGCCGCTCGAGGCACGGATCGCCATGGGCCACGTCCTGGCCAACGATCCCCGGCCTCACTTCATCCACCAGTCGAACCTGGCCGAGGACCGCATCGCCTACCCGGTCCTGGACCGGATCCTCGACCAGTACGCGGCGCTGTACGCGGACGACACCCCGCTGGTGAACCCCAGGATGAAGGACGTCGGGGCGGAACTGCGCGAACGGGCCTCGTGGGACGGCGCGGTGAAGGCCGGTCAGGTCACCGCGTACCGGATCGGTGACACGGTCACCGTCACGGCTCCGGCGGGTACGGCCGTCCGCGCCACCATGCCGGCGGGGACCACCCGGGTACTCCCGGCCGGACCGGCGGCCTTCGGGGAGCCGTACGCGGGCACCGTCTCCGGCAGCGTGCCGCTCGCTCCCGGCCAGGAGGGCGTGACCCTCTCGCTGCCGTCGGCCCCCGAGTCCGGGAGCCCGGCCGCCGGCCCCGGCCGGGCCACGGCGCCCGCTCCCGACGGTCCGGTGCCCGCGGGCGCCGCTCGCCCCGTGGTCCCGGGCGCCGAGCGCTGACCCGAACGCACCGGCCGCACCAGCTCACCGCGAGGACGCGGGTTCCGGACGCCGCACGCCGTGCAGGGCGTGCGCCGTTCCCGCCGGGAACGCCCGGAACCCGCCCCGCCCCGCCCTCCTGCCGTGGAGCCCATCCATGCACGTATCGCCTCGTGCGCCGCGCCGAGACGCGGCACGCGTCACCCTCCTCACCGAAGGCACCTACCCGCACAGTCACGGCGGGGTGAGCGTCTGGTGCGACCAGCTCGTCGGCGGCATGCCCGACATCGACTTCGACATCATCGCGGTGACCGGCACCGGACGGGAGTCCGTCGCCTGGGAACTGCCCCCGCACGTGGCCGAGCCGGTCACGGTGCCCATGTGGGGTCCCGCACCCCCCGGTTCACCGCCGCGCGGCCGGCGTGAACGCCGGCTGATGGCGGCGTACGAACGCTTCCTCACGGCGTTGGTGGACCCCTCCGCCGAGGAGGGGTTCTCCCCCGCCCTGTACGAACTGGCCCACGCCGCCCGGGACGGGGCGCTCGGTCCCGCGCTGCGCGGGGACCGGGCGCTGCGTGTCCTGACCGCGGTGTGGAACCGCCGGGGCCTGGTCGTCCGGGAGGCGCGGCCCAGCCTCCACGACGCGGTCACCGCGACCGCGCTGCTGGAGCACGCCCTGCGGCCGCTCGCGGCGCGGCCGCCGGAGCGCGGAGTGGCGCACGCGGTCAGCGGCGGCGTGGCGGTGCTCCCGGGGCTGGCCGCACTCGAACTCCACGGCGTCCCCCTGCTGCTCACCGAACACGGGGTCTATCTGCGCGAACGCTATCTCGGCTACCGGACAGCCCCGTACCGCTGGCCCGTCAAGGCGGTGCTGCTCGGCTTCTTCCGGCTGCTGGCCGAGGAGAGTTACCGTCGCGCCGCCCTCGTCACGCCCGGCAACCGCTACAACCGGCTGTGGGAGGAGCAGGGCGGCGCCGATCCCCGGCTCATCCGCACCGTCTACAACGGCGTGGACCCTTCCGCCTTCCCGCCCGCGGGCCCCGAACCGCAGGGCCCGACGCTCAGCTGGGCGGGGCGCGTCGACCCCATCAAGGACCTGGAGACCCTGATCCAGGCGTTCGCCGAGGTCCGCGGGGCGCTTCCCGCCGCCACCCTGCGGCTGTTCGGCGGCACACCGCGGGGTGGCGAGGCGTACCGGGAGCGGTGCGAGGCACTCGCGGCCTCACTCGGCCACGGCGACGCCGTCACCTTCGAGGGCCGGGTCGACGACATCAAGGACGCGTACGCCGCTGGCAACGTGGTGATGCTGTCCAGCATCAGCGAGGGATTCCCCTTCACCCTGATCGAGGCCATGTCGTGCGGCAGGGCAACCGTGTCCACCGACGTCGGCGGCGTCCGGGAGGCGGTCGGCGACGCCGGGCTGGTCGTCCCGCCCCGCGACCCCGGGGCCATGGCCGCGGCCGCGCTGGAGCTGCTGGCCGATCCCCCGCGCCGGGCGGCGATGGGCGAGGCCGCGAGGCTGCGGGTGATCGAGCAGTTCACGCTCCGGCAGACCATCGACACCTTCCGCGCCATCTACCTGGAGCTGTCCGTCCGCGGGGTGCGACTGGCCGACCCCTGGGGCACCCCCCTCAGCGACGAGGCACCCCTGGGGAGCGTGGCCGGATGAGCGGGCCCATGGCTCTCGAACCCGACGGCGGGCAGGGCGACACGCTGGCCCTGCGTCTCGCCGCGCCGGACGCCACGCTGTCACTGCGCCTGCCCCGGCGCAGACGGACTCCGGACGACCCGGTGGACGTCCTCGCCGCCGAGCTCGCCGATCGCATCGGACCCGCGGTGCACGCGTACGAGGTCGCGGCCCTGCTGGAGTCCGAGGGCCTGACGGGCGAGCAGATCCAGGAGCGCTACGGGCGTCCCGATCTGTTCTCGCTCGCCGCCGATCTGTACGGGCGGGTGCCGCGCAGTTTCCCCGAGCCCCCGCGCGGGCCGGATCCCTGGGCGCCCGACCACGTCCGGTGTGCCCTGCGCGGGGCGCTGTTCGCCCTGCCTGGCCTGGCCTACCTGCTGACCGCCGGCCTGTGGCACTCGCCCCGGGGGGTGTACGCGCTCGTGGTCGCGGGCCTGCTGTCGTGGGCCTGGGGCCAGGCGCTCAGCCACCGGGCGTATCTGCGGCTGACGGCGGGGCCGCGGCAGGCGGGCCGGACGCTGCTCGTGGGCGCGCCCTCGGGTGCTCTGCTCGCCACGGCGGCCGCCCTCGCGGTGGCGGGGCCGGGGCCCGCCGCGCTGTTCGGCGCAGGGCAGTCGCTGTACCTCGCGGCGGCCGCAGTGCTCCTGGTCCGTGGACGGGAACGGCTGCTGCTCGGCACGCTCGCCCCCCTGGCCGCCGGCGCGGCGGTGCTGCCGTGGTGGGACCCGGGCCCGCTGCCTCGGATCGCGCTGCCGGTGCTGACGGTGGTGCTGGCCGTCGCCGTCGCCGGCCGCGAGATCCGGGGGATGCTCGGTGCGGAGAAGGCGTCCGGTGGCGCCACCACGCCGCGGCTGCTCGGCTCGTTGCCGTACGGGCTGTTCGGTCTGGCCGCGGGCGCGCTGGTGATGTCCCTGGGGCAGCGTCAGCCCTGGGCCGTGGTCGTGCTCACCGTCAGCATGGGGCCCGCGGAGTGGCTGCTGTACCGCTACCGGGGGCTGTCGGTGGCAGCGCTGCGGGCCTCGGCGGACGAGGCCGGGTTCCGGCTGCGGTCCGCCCGGACGCTCGCGCTGTGTATGGGCGGCTATCTGCTGCCGCTCGTCCCGGCGGCGCTGTTCACCGGCGCCGAACCGGCGCCCCTGCTGACCCTCGCCGCACTGCTGTGGGCCGCGCTGCTGCTTCAGGCGTTCGGACTGGCCTGGCTCCCGGCCGTGGTATCGCTCACCGCGGCCGCCGGGGTGGCCGCGGTGACCCTGCTCGGCGGCCCACTGAGCGCCGCTCCGCTGCTGATCGGCTGTGGCACCGCCGCCGGGGTCCTCGTCACCGCCGTCCTGTGGTGTCTGGGCAGGCCCACTGCGCACTCCTGAACCCGCCGTCCACCGCTCGTGCCGCTCGTACCCCTCGTGCCGCTCGCGGCAACCGCCCGGCCAGGCCCCCGGGTTCCGGGTCCCCGGCTCCGGCCCGCTTCCGTCCACCGCTCGCACACCACCACCCGCACACCATCGCGCCTTGCAGCGAACCTCCTTGAAAGGAACGACAGTTGACATCCGCACCGCTCGCCGCCGTCACCGGAGCCGAGGGCTTCATCGGCTCCCATCTGACCGAGGCCCTCGTCGCCTCGGGACACCGTGTCCGTGCGATGGCGCAGTACAACTCCTTCTCCTCCTTCGGCTGGCTGGAGACACTGCCGCAGGACGTGCTCGACCAGGTCGAGATCGTGCTCGGTGACGTCCGTGACCCCGGCTCGGTCCGCGGGCTCGCCGAAGGGGCCGATGCCGTCTACCACTTGGCGGCGCTGATCGCGATTCCCTACTCCTACCGCGCCCCCCACAGCTATGTGGACACCAACGTCACGGGCACGCTCAACGTGCTGGAGGCCGTGCGGGCCCTTCAGACCCCGCGGCTGGTGCACACCTCCACCAGCGAGACGTACGGGACCGCGCAGACCGTGCCGATCACCGAGGACCACCCGATCAACACCCAGTCCCCGTACGCGGCTTCGAAGGCCGGCGGGGACCGGCTGGCCGACAGCTACCACGCCAGTTTCGGCACACCGGTGGTCACCCTGCGGCCCTTCAACACCTTCGGCCCCCGCCAGTCGATGCGGGCCGTCATCCCGACCGTCATCGGGCAGGTCGCCGCCGGGGAGCGTACGATCACTCTCGGCGACCTCCGGCCCACACGCGACTTCACCTACGCCACGGACACGGCCGCGGCGTTCCTCGCCGTGGGCACCGCACCGGCCGACGCCGTCGTGGGCCGGACCTTCAACGCCGGTACCGGCGGCGAGATCTCGGTCGGCGACCTGGTGCGCCTCGTCGGCAAGGTGATGGACACCGAACTCGACGTCCGGGAGGACGAGCAGCGCATCCGGCCCGCGAACTCCGAGGTGATGCGGCTGGTCGCGGACGCGACCCGGCTGCGGGAGGCGACCGGGTGGGCTCCCGCCCTCGACCTGGAGCAGGGACTGGCACGGACGGTGGAGTTCTTCCGCGACCCCGCCAACCTCTCCCGCTACAAGACCGGCATCTACAACATCTGACCCGGCGGACCACCGACCACCGTACTCACAGGGGGCTACCCGTGCACGCAGTGATTCTCGCCGGAGGCAAGGGCATCCGGCTGCGCCCGTACACCACCGCACTGCCCAAACCGCTCGTCCCGATCGGCGACCGGCACGCGATCCTGGAGATCGTACTGCGTCAGCTGGCGGCGAGCGGCTTCACGAGCTGCACCATCGCCGTCGGCCATCTCGGCCACATCATCCGCGCCTACGTCGGCAGCGGTACCCGATGGGGGCTGAGCATCGACTACGCGACCGAGGAGAACCCGCTGGGCACCATGGGCCCGCTGCTGACGATGCGCGACCGGCTGCCGGAGTCGTTCCTCGTCATGAACGGGGACATCCTCACCGACCTCGACTTCGCCGAGGTCCTGGGCCGGCACCGCACGAGCGGGTCGGCGCTGACCATCGCCACGTACGCCCGCAAGGTGCACATCGACTTCGGGGTGCTCACCACGGACGCCGGGAGGGTGGTCGGCTTCGCCGAGAAACCGTCCATGGACTACCGCGTCTCCATGGGCGTGTACGGGCTGTCCCGTGACACGCTCGACGGATACACCGCCGGGCTGCCGCTCGGCTTCGACGAACTCGTCCTGGACCTGCTGAAGGCCGGGAACCCGCCGGGGGCCTACGAGTTCGACGGCTACTGGCTCGACATCGGCCGGCCGGACGACTACGACCGGGCCAACGCCGAGTTCACCACCCACCAGTCACTGCTGCTCAAGGGAGCCTGAACACCCCATGCGCATCCTCGTCCTGGGCCACACCGGGTACCTGGGCCGCCACGTCGCCGAACAGCTCAGCGCGCTGGGGGGCGCGCGGCTGTTCGGCGGGGGCCGGTCTCCGGACGCCGACCTCCGCGTGGACCTCGCCACGGCCGACACGGGGCGGCTGGCCGAGAGCCTCGCGGACCTCTCCCCCGACGCGGTGGTCAACTGCGCCGGGTCGCTCGGCGCCGACCCGGTGACCGATGCCGAGGTCAACGCGCGCGGCCCGGCCGTGCTGTGCGCGGCACTGCGCAAGGCCGCGCCGACCGCCCGGCTGGTGCACCTCGGTTCGGCGGCCGAGTACGGGGCGGGCGAGCCCGGCGTACCGGTCACGGAGGAGGCACCGACGCGGCCCGTGGGCTCGTACGGCGCCACCAAACTGGCCGGGACGGTGGCCGTCGCATCGTCGGGCCTCGACGCGGTCGTGCTGCGCGTGGGCAACCCGGTCGGACCGGGCGCCGCTCCGATGAGCCTGCCGGGCGGCACCGCCCTCCGGCTGCGCCGGGCGGGCGGGGACCACGACGCGGTCGTGCGGTTCGGTGACCTGTCCGCGCATCGCGACTTCGTCGACACGCGGGACCTGGCCAGAGCGGTGGTGCTGGCGGCGACCGCCTCCGGGCCGCTGCCGCGCATCCTCAACATCGGCGGCGGCCGCGCCGTTCCGATCCGGGACCTGGTGCAGGGGCTGGTGGCCGTCGCCGGGTTCGGGGGCCGTGTCGACGAGGCCGGCATCGGGTCGGCGCGCTCCGCCGGCGTGACCTGGCAGTGCTCGGACATCACGGCGGCGCGGGACGCCCTCGGCTGGGAGCCGCGGTTCACCCTGACCGACTCCCTCAGCGCGCTGTGGGCGTCGCTCGGCGCCGACGGGGAAGCGGACCCGGTGGCATGACGCTGCTGGTCCCGCTCTATGTGCATCCCGCGGAGGACCCGGAAGCCTGGCGGCTGGTCGCGGCCGCCGGGGACCGGGTCCACGGGGTGGTGCTGAACCCGGCCGACGGCGCCGGGTCGGCGCCCGATCCCGCGTTCGTCTCCGCCGCCCGCGCCCTGCGGGAAGCGGGCACGCGCGTCCTCGGCTATGTCGACCTCGACTACGGGGTGCGCCCGGAAACGGCGGTGACCGGTGATCTGGACCGCCATCGCGAGTGGTACGACGTCGACGGCTGCTTCTTCGACCAGGTGCCCGCCGACCGGTCCGCCCTGCCCGCCTGCCGCCGTCTCGTCCGCGCCGCACGCCAGCGGGGCTGCCGCACGGTCGTCCTCAACCACGGGGTGCACCCGGCGCCGGGCTACACCCGGATCGCCGATCTGCTGGTGACGTTCGAGGGCCCCTGGCCGGTCTATCTCTCCACCTTCTCCCGACCCCGCTGGACTGCCCGGCATCCGCCCGAGCGGTTCTGCCACCTGGTGTACGAGGTGCCCACGGCACTGGCGGACGTCGCGGCCCGGGCGGCGGGCGAGCGCGGGGCCGCGGTGTACTGCGCGGTCACCGGCTCCCTGCCCAACCCCTGGGGCGCACCGCCCCCCGCCCTGTACCGGGAGGCTCCGTGAACCGCCGTCGACTCCCCGGCCTGTGCCTGCTCTTCGCCGTGCTGCTGGTGGCGGGGTGCTCCGGCGGCGCCCCACCGGATACGGACGGGGTCCGCTGGCAGCCGCGGCCCGGCACGGCGTGGCAGTGGCAGCTCGACGGCCGCGCGGACCCGTCGGCGGCGGACGTGCCCGTGTACGACATCGACGGCTTCGAGAACAGCGCCGCCGACGTCGCACGGCTGCACCGGGACGGACGCCGGGTCATCTGCTACATCAACGCCGGTGCCTGGGAGCGTTTCCGTCCCGACCAGGCGGACTTCCCGGTGTCCGTACGCGGCCGGCCGAACGGCTGGGACGGCGAGCGGTGGCTCGACATCCGCCGGCTGGACGTGCTCGGCCCCCTCATGGAGAAGCGCTTCGACATGTGCCGGGAGAAGGGCTTCGACGCGGTCGAACCCGATCTGCTGGACGCCCATCTGAACGACACCGGCTTCCCCCTGACCGCCGCCCACCAGCTCGCCTACAACCGCATGATCGCCCGTATCGCCCATGAACGCGGGCTGTCCGTCGGGTTGAAGAACGACCTGCCCCAAGTGGCCGAGCTGGTCGAGGACTTCGACTTCGCGGTCAACGAGGAGTGCGCGCAGTACGGCGAGTGCGCGAAGCTCACCCCGTTCGTCGCGGCGGGGAAGGCCGTCTTCCATGTCGAGTACGCGCTGCCCAACCGGGACTTCTGCGCGGAGTCCCGCCGGCTGGGACTGTCCTCCATGCGCAAGCGGCTGGAGCTGGACGCATGGCGCCGCCCGTGCTGAGCCGACCGGGCCGCGGCCGTGCCGGGCCGGCGGGCGTGCCGGGCCGGGTGGTCAGACCGAGGGCCGCAGGAAGCGCCTGAGCTTCGTCAGCGGCCAGGTGTTGACGACGTCGTCCTTGGAGAGCCAGCCGCGCTGGGCCGTCGCCACCCCGTACCGCATGTAGGGCAGATGGGTGGTGGAGTGCGCGTCCGAGTCGATCGCGAAGCGCACGCCGTGGCGCTTGGCGCGCAGGATGTCCTCGTCGCCGAGGTCGAGCCGCTCGGGGTGGGCGTTGATCTCCAGTGCCGTGCCCGTGCGGGCGCAGGCCGCGAAGACGGCGTCGAAGTCGGCGTCGACGGGGGGCCGTTTGCCGATCCTGCGGGTCGTGGGGTGGCCGATGACGGAGATGTACGGGTTCTCGCAGGCCCGGACGAGGCGGCGGGTGAGGGCGTCCCGGCTCTGGTTGAAATGGGAGTGGATCGAGGCCAGGCAGATGTCGAAGCCCGCGAGGAAGTCGTCGGGCCAGTCCACGTCCCCTTCGGGACCGATGTTGAGCTCGGTGCCGTGCAGCAGTCGCATGCCCTTGTGCTTGCGGTCGAGTTCACGGACCCGTTCCCGCTGGGCGAGCGTCTTCTCCTTCGTCATGCGCTGCATGGCGAGGTCCGGGGCGTGGTCGGTCACCGCGTAGTAGGAGTATCCGCGCGCCGCGGCCGCGGCGACCATCTCCTCCAGCGGGGCCAGACCGTCGGTGAGATCGGTGTGGGTGTGCAGATCACCGCGGATGTCCTCCTCCGTGACCAGCACGGGCAGTTCACCGCGGAGTGCGGCCTCGATCTCGCCCCGGTCCTCGCGCAGGGTCGGGGGGATCCAGGGCAGGCCCAGGCGTTCGTAGATCTCCTCCTCGGTCGAGGAGACGATCCTCTCGCCGCTCTCGGCGTCGAAGAGCCCGTACTCGGACAGCTTGAGCCCCTGGCGCACCGCGATCTCGCGGGTGCGGATGTTGTGCGCCTTGGCCCCGGTGAAGTACTGCAGTCCCGCGCCCCAGGAGTCGGGCGGCAGCACCCTCAGATCGACCTGGAGCCCCTTGGTCGTGCGGATGGACGTCTTCTTGGCACCGTGGGCGATCACCTCGGCCGTGTTCGGGAGTGCGGCGAGTGCGTCCATGAAGGGAGCCGAGGCGTCCGCGGCGACGAGGACGTCGATGTCGCCGATGGTCTCGCGCATCCGGCGCAGCGATCCGGCGTAGGCGCACCTCTCGCAGCCCTCCACACCCGACAGTTCGGCGACGATCCGCTCGGCCGCGTCCATGGCGGCGTTGAGCAGGATCCGGGTGCCGGCCTTCTGCATGAGCGCGATGCCGTGGAGGATGTTCGCCTCCGTCTTCTCGCCGAAGCCCCTCAGATCGCGCAGCCGCTCCCCGTGGACCGCGTCGAGCAGTTGGTCCACGGAGGAGATGCCCAGCTCCTCGTACAGGAGCAGCGCCTTCTTCGGCCCGAGCATGGGGATGGCGATGAGCTCCCGCACCCCGGCGGGAATGGACTGCCGCCGTTCCTCCACCGCGCTGATCCGCCCGGACGTCAGATACTCCACGATCTTGTCGGCGATGGACTTGCCGACGTGGGGAATCTCGCGCAGCCCCTTGGGGTCGAGGGTGGTCACGTCGGCCGGGTAGCCGCCGATCGCGCGGGCGGCCTTCTCGTACGAACGGGCCCGGAAGGCGTCGCCGCCGGTGATGGCGATGAGGTCGGCGTACTCCTGGAGGATCGCCTCGATCTCGTCGTTCGCCCTGGCCATGGATCCAGCGTCACACGGCGGGCCGGCGGGCGCCGTGCGGGCGCCGGCCTCCGGGGGGCCCGGAAGGCCGGGGGCTCACGGGGTGCCCGGTGGGCCGCCGGTGGCCGCGGGTCCGCGGGCCGGCGGCCCGGGGGCCGCCCGGTCGTCGTCCTGCGCCAGGAACTCGACGATCGCGAGGGCGAAGAGCAGGGCGAGGGCCAGTCCGACGACGACCCAGGCGGTGGGGTACGACCAGAGGACGTACGCCAGCACGGCGGCGGCGACCAGCACCCAGGTGATCCACGTCCGGTAGCGGCGCACCCACGGGCCGACCGGCCCGGTGCGCAGGCCCGCGCGGTTCGCCGTGGCGCGGGTGGCGGCGATGCCGGACGTCCACAGCTGCCGGGCGAGACCGGCGTAGCGGCCGGGACCGGTGAGCCAGGCGGCGAGGGCGACGACGACGCCGAGCATCACGATGTTGCGGATCGTGGTGCGCAGGAAGCGGACGAGGGCGTCGAACACGGCCTCCGCCGCGGGCTGGGACACCCCCTTGGGCAGGGAGTCCAGATAGATCAGCCGGAACACCGCGAGGCCCGCGCCGAGCAGCGCTGTGGCGACCGCGACCCCGAGCGCGGCCGCCACCAGGGCCTTTCTGCGGTGGGCGGAGAGCAGCACTCCGGCGGCGATCAGCACCACGGCCACGATCGGCAACCAGGTGCCCGCGAGCTGGAGCAGCCGGAAACCGGTCTTGACGCGGCCGACGTCCTCGGACTGGAGGACGGTGAAGTCGGTGTGGATCTCGGGGATCTTCTCGGCGACGGTGAGCCCCTCGTCCACCAGCCGCTGCTTGACCTGCTCGATGACGGGCGCGAGGTCGATCTTGACGGCGTTGTCGGTGAGCTCGATGGCTCCGCCCCCGCTGCCGGTGAGGGCTTTGTCGACCGCGGCGTGGATCCGGCGGTTCGCGTCGGTCCAGATCCGCTGGAAGGTCTCGGAGGCGACGATGTCCTGGGTGCGGGCCTGCACGAAGCTGCGGACGGCGTTCTCCAGGGCGCCTCCGAGCCGGCCGATCAGGGCGTCGAGCCGCGGACGGTCGGCCGGTGCCACGTCCTCCAGCAGCGCGGGGAGGTCGATGTGCTCCATCACGACGTTCGTGACCCGGGTCGCGACGGCTGCCTGGACAGCGGGGTCGGAGGCGAGCGGAGCGACGGTGGCGACATAGCGGTCGGTGTCGCCCACCTCGCTCTCGGCCCAGGTCGCGACCGCGCTGAGCGGGGCGAGCAGGCAGCCGATCACGATCAGCACCGCGGCCAGGGCGGAGCGCATACGGTGCCGGGGCGGCCGGGCCGGGGGCTGCTCCCGGGCCTCCAGTGCCGCGATCCGGGCACGCAGCTGCTCCAGGTCACGTCCCTCGGAGCCGGTGTTTCCGTCCGGCATGCGTACTCCTCCGCTGGTGGTCAGGCTGACAACAGCAGAACCCGGGGCCCGCGGGTGCGCGAGCCGTGAAGGGCCGCTCAGGTGAGGGCCCGGCGGATCCGTCCGAGGAGGCACCGGCCGAGCGGGCAGGGGCCGCCCGCCACAGAGGTACGGCCGTGACACCAGGACGGCCGGGGCTGCCCGTGGGGGAGGCCGGACGTACGAGGGCTCCGGAGCGTGTTCAGCAGGCGGCGTCACCGCGGAGCCCGGACCCCGTGCCGCCGGGCTGCGCCGAGTTGCCCCCGGCACGCCGAAGGCCATCGTGGAACTGTGGACGGAGACGACGCACGGCGGCGGGACTCGGCCATCCTCGACGCCCTGTTCACTCAGGCACCGCACGGCCTCTTCCTGTGTGACGACGAGCTGCGGGTCATCCGGTTCAACCGCGCGGCGCCCGGGGTGCGCGGCATCCCTCCCGGGGAGGTGCTGGGCAAGACCGTCGCCGAACTCACCGAGGGCTTCAGCGGTGACCCCGTCGTCGCCCTGGCGGAGGGCGTGCTCCGCACCGGCACGGTGGTCCACGACCGCCTGATCACGGGCAGGCCGCTGTCCGATCCCGAACGGGACATGACCGTCTCGCTGTCGCTCTTCCGGCTGGAGGGGCCCGACGGGGAGGTGCTCGGCCTGGCCGTCATCGCCGACGACGTCACGGAACGCGAGGCGGCGCTCGGCCGGCTGGACCTGCTCCACCAGGCCCGGCAGTCCATCGGCACGAGCCTCGACGCGTACCGGACGGCGGAGGAGCTCGTGGAGGTCCTCCTGCCCCGGCTCGCCGACGCGGCGGCGGTGGACCTGCTCGACGACGCCTTGCGGGGGCGCCCGCTGCGCCCCGGCCCCGTACCGGCGGACACGCCGTTGCGGCGGGTCGCGTTCAGGTCCGTCCTCGGCCGTGAGCGGGGGCCGCGCAAGGGCGAACTCAACACCTTCGGCGCCCACACCCCTTACTCCCAGGTCCTCAACGACCTCACACCGCGGCTCGTCACCGACGTCGACGCGAACGACGCCTGGCTGGACGCGGACCCCGAACGCGGCGAACCCATCGTGTCCGCGGGCGTCCACTCCCTGATGGTGGTGCCGCTGACGCTGCGGGAGACGGTGCTGGGGGTGGCCGCCCTCTACCGTTTCGAACGCCCCGAGCTGTTCGACGACGCGGATCTCGCCCTCTCGACGGAACTGGTGGCCAAGACCGCACTGCACCTCGACAACGCCTGCAGTTTCGCCCGTGAGCGCACCGTGGCGACAACGCTGCAGCAGGGGCTGATGCCGGGCCGGCCCCCCGAACTCACCGCGGTCGACACCGCGTACACCTATCTCCCCGAGAGCGCGGGAGGTGACTGGTACGACGTCATCCCGCTGTCCGGTGCCAGGGCCGCCCTGGTCGTGGGTGACGTCGCCGGGCACGGCATCGAGGCCGCCGCCACCATGGGCCAGCTGCGAACGGCCCTGCGCACGCTCGCCCTGCAGGACCTGGAGCCCGGTGAACTGCTCGACCGGCTCGACGAGACGGCCGCCTTCCTCAGCCGGACACGCTCACCGGTCGGGCACGGCGACGACGCGCCCCCGGACCACCTCGCCACCTGCGTGTGCGTGGTCTACGACCCGGTGTCCCGGGTCTGCGCCACCGCCCGGGCCGGCCATCCGCTCCCGCTGGTGCTGGGGCCCGACGGCTCGGCGCTGGAGTTCGACGTACCGGACGGTCCCCCGCTGGGCGCGGGAGGCACCGGTTACGCGTCCGCCACCGTCACCCTCCCGGAGTCCACCCTGCTGGCGCTCTACACGAACGGCCTGGTCAGCACCCCCGGCCAGGACGCCGGGAAGGCCCGTGCCCGGCTCCACCAGATCCTCGCCCAACCCGAGGCGTCCCTCGGGCGGCTCTGCGACTCCGCGGTCTACGAGCTCCTGCCCCGCCGCCCCCAGGACGACGCGGTGCTGCTGCTCGCCCGTACCCGCGCCCTGCGCGCGGACCGCGTCACCAGCTGGACCCTGCCCCGGGACGGCTCGGTCGTGGCCACGGCCCGCCGGCTGATCGAGCACCAGCTCCAGGCGTGGGACATGCCGGACGCCGTCTTCACCACCGAACTGATCGTCAGCGAGCTGGTGACCAACGCGATCCGCTACGGGCAGGGGCCGATCGAGCTGCGGGTGATCCTCGACCGCACCCTGATCTGCGAGGTCTCGGACGCCAGCAGTACCTCGCCGCACATGCGCCATGCCACCGCAACGGACGAAGGAGGCCGTGGACTGTTCATCGTCATGCAGCTCAGTGACCGATGGGGCACCAGGACCACCGGAGACGGCAAGACCATCTGGTCGGAACAGGCGATCCAGCACGGCGCGGCCCGGTAGGGTCCACGCACACCAGAGCGCCGCGGCACGGACCACGCTCCGTCCTGACTCGCCCGGAGGGTCCCGGGCGCGACAGCATGGAGGGAGGACGGCTCTCGGCGGCTGCCCGCGCGAGGAGGCGGAACAGACGGTGACCAGGCAACGCTTTGCGTTCTGCGGGGCCGAGCTGGCAGCTGTCTACGTCCTCGCCGGCGGGGGCCGCGAACTCCATCTGGCCGAGCTGACCGGTGACCGCAGGATGCTGTACGGGCTGCCGACGATCATCGCCGTGGAGGGCCACTCCCCCGCCGCCGAGGCCTTCCGCGCCGGCCGCCCGCTCTGGCTGAACCCGAAGGAGCTGGCGGCGTACGTCGAGCTCGACCCCCACCACTTCCCCGGCCGCCGCGGGGAGGGGGCGGCGACGACCGCCCGGCTCTCACTCGGGGCGCTGCCGCTCGGGCGGGGCGCCAACGAGCTGGGCTGTCTGATAGTGGCGGGCGAGGTCACCGAAGGCTTCAGCCCCGACCGCCGCGCGCTGCTGGAGCTCTACGCCGACCAGGTCGCCGCCGGGCTGGAATCGGCCGCTGCCCGAGTGCCGGGCCGTACGCCGCCGCAGCCGCACCTGGGGCAGGCCGCCCTGGTGCCGCTGCAGGGCGGCGCGTTCATCCTGGAGCTGAGCACCGGTCGCATGGAGGCCCACGAGTACGTCCTGGAGCTTCTCGGCGTCCCCGCCGAGGAGTTCGACGGGCGGGTGGAGACCCTGCTGGCCTGCGCCGTCCCCGACGACATCCCGGCTCTGATGGAGATCGTCGAACCGGGGCGGATGTCCGCGGCCACCGAGCAGCTGGCTTTCCGTATCCGCCGGCCCGGCGGCGAGCTGCGCTGGCTGGGGCTGCGCTGCCGGGTCGAGGTGGACGCCGACGGCACTCCCGAGCGGGTGCTCGGTGTGGTGGCCGACGCCGCCTATCTGCGGCCCAGTGCCGACGAGGTCTCGGTGGTGCAGCGGCTGTCGGCCAGGCTGGCGGGGGCGAGCACCATCCGGGAGGTCAGCAGGCTGGTGGTGGCCTCGCTCCGCGGTCCGCTGGAGGCGGGCCGGGTCGCGGTCGCCGAGCGGGAGGGGGACAGGCTGGTGGTCACGGTCCTGGACCCGCCGGAGCCCGACGCCTGGCCCGCGGTCTGGCGCGCCGAATGGCGCTCCGAGTGGCCGGACCTCTCCATCCACGAGATGCCGACGATCGAGGGTGCGCTGCGCGAGGGGCATGTGAGCCTGTGGCCGGCGGGCGCGGACCTCGAACCCGCTCTGGCGGAGATCGGGCGCGGGGGCCTCGCGGTGCTCCCGCTCCGGGCGGACGGCCGGATGGTCGGGGTGTGCCTGGTGGGGTGGGACGACGGGCACCGGTTCGACCCGGAGGAGCGGTCGCTGATGACGGCCGCCGCGGCCCTGGTCGGGCAGGCCCTGATGCGGGCCCACGCCATGGACGCCGGGCACGAACTGGCCACGATGCTCCAGCGCAGTCTGCTGCCGAGGAAGCTCCCCGAGCTGCCCGGCGGTGAGGCCGTCGCCCGCTACCTCCCGGCCACGGCGGGGCTCGAGGTCGGCGGCGACTGGTACGACGTCATCCCGCTCGGCGACGGCCATGTGGCCCTGGTCATCGGGGACGTGCAGGGTCACAGCGCCGGGGCGGCGACCATCATGGGGCAGATGCGCACGGCGGTCAGGGCGTACGCGGTGGAGGGGCACCCTCCGGACGTGGTCGTCGCCCGCGCCAACCGGCTGCTGGTCGGCATGGAGACCGATCTGTTCGCGACCTGCCTCTACGTGGACCTCGACATGGAGGAGGGCATCGCCCGGCTCGTACGGGCCGGGCATCTGCACCCGGTGATCCGGCACCCCGACGGCAGCACCGAGGAGCTGATGGTCGAGGGCGGCCCCCCGCTGGGCGTCCTCGCCGACGAGGAGTACCCGATGACGGAGGCGGGCCTGGTGCCCGGCACCCTGCTGATGCTGCTGACGGACGGGCTGGTCGAGTCGGCGGCCCTCACCCTGGAGGAGGGCATGCGGCGGGTGTGCGACACGCTCTCCGCGGCGGACCCCGCCGACGCCGGGCGGGTGGCCGACGAGCTGGTCGTGGCGGTGAACCGGCGCGACGACGACGTGGCCCTGCTGCTGCTCCGTTACGACGGCACCCGGGTGCGGCCGATGCGGACCCACTGGACGGTGTGGCGGCTGCCCAACGCCGTGATGCACGCCCGGCGTTTCACGGCGCGGACCCTGCGTTCCTGGGGCGCGGAAGAGGAGCTGGAGGGGGCTCTGCTGGTGGTGTCCGAACTGGTCACCAACGCCATCGCCCACACGCAGGGCGAGGTGCGGCTCGATCTCACACTGTCCGCCGACCGGTTGCGGATCGCGGTGAACGACGCCTCACCCCGCAGCCCCGTCAAGCCCGCCGACCAGGACTGGGAGGCGACCGGCGGCCGCGGGCTGCTCATCGTCGAGGCCACGACCGCGTCGTGGGGCGCGGTGCCGCTCAGCGGCGGCAAGCAGGTGTGGGCGGAGATTCCGCTGGCGCCGCGCGAGCGGGTGGCCAAGGCACGCTGAGCCGGAAGTGCCGGCGGCGGTGCGGAGGAACGCGCGAAGGAGCAGAAGGAGCAGGGGGCGGGCCCGGCGGTGGGCGATCGGCCCGGCCGTCCGGCACGGTGCGGCGCGCTCGATCCCACCGCCCCGGTGGTCCGCGCCATCGACCCGGAATCTCCCCTTCCGGCCTGGTCCCCGGTGCCGTGGTGCCGCGTCCGCACGGGCTACCAGGGCAGCGGCTGCTCGGTCCAGATGACCTTGCCGCTGCCCGTGTAGCGGGTGCCCCAGCGCGCGGCGAACTGGGAGACGAGGAACAGCCCCCGGCCGCCCTCGTCGGTGGCGGTGGCCCGGCGCAGATGTGGGGCGGTACTGCTGCCGTCGGAGACCTCGCAGATCAGGGAGCGGTCGCGGATCAACCGCACCGTGATCGGTCCGCCGGCGTGGCGGATGGCGTTGGTGACCAGTTCGCTGAGGATCAGTTCGGTGGTGAACGCCTCCTCCGCGAGCCCCCACTCCTCCAGGGTCCGGGAGGCCTCGGCACGTACCCGGGCCACTTCGGACGGGTCCGCCGGCACGCCCCAGGTGACGGCGCGGTTGCCGCCCAGCACCCGGGTGCGGGCGACGACCAGGGCGACATCGTCACGGGGGCGCTCCGGCAGCAGTGCGTCCAGCACCGCACGGCAGGTCTCCTCCGGCGTTCCGCCGGCGTGGGCGAGCGTGCGGCGCAGCAGGTCCAGTCCTTCGTCGATGTCGCGGTGCCGGTCCTCCACCAGTCCGTCGGTGTAGAGCACCAGGCTGCTGCCCTCGGAGAGATGCAGTTCGCTGGACTCGAACGGGAGTCCGCCGAGGCCGAGGGGCGGCCCGGCCGGCACCCCGGGGAACTCGACCTCGCCGTCGGGGTGCACGATGACCGGCTCCAGATGTCCCGCGCGGGCCACGGTGCACAGCCGTGACGTGGGGTCGTAGATCGCGTACAGACAGGTGGCGCCGGTGAGCGCGGTGACCGAGCCGTCGGTGTCCTCGTCCTGGTCGATGCGCGAGACCAGTTCGTCCATGTGCCACAGCAGCTCGTCCGGTGGCAGGTCGAGGGCGGCGAAGTTGTGGACGGCGGTGCGCAGCCGCCCCATGGTCGCCGCGGCGTGGAGGCCGTGGCCGACGACGTCCCCGACCACGAGGGCGACCCTGGCACCCGGAAGCGGGATCACGTCGAACCAGTCCCCGCCGACCCCGCCGACCCCGCCGAGTCCGGCCTGGGCGGGAAGGTAGTGGTAGGCCACGTCCAGGGCGGTCTGCTCGGGCAGGGCCCGCGGCAGCAGGCTCCGCTGGAGGGCGACCGCCATCGAGTGCTCGCGGGTGTACCGGCGGGCGTTGTCGATGTTCACCGCGGCGCGGGCGACCAGCTCCTCCGCGAGCGACACGTCGTCGTCGTCGAAGGGCTCCGGCTTCTGGGAGCGCCAGAACGTGGCGACGCCCATCGTCACGCCGCGGGCCCGCAGTGGCACGGCGATCATGGAGTGGATGCCGTAGCCGACGAGTCTGTGGGCCCGGGCCGGTTCCTGTTCCTGCCACCCCGAGAACGCGGCCAGGTCGGCCTCCAGGACGGTCTTGCCCCGGGCGTAGGCGACGGCCTGGGGGGCGGTGGGGACGAAGTGGATCAGTCGGCCGGACGGGTAGAGCGGGGTGTCGTGGCGGACGCCCGTGAAGGCGATGCGGCGCATGTCCGTACCGGTCTCCGCCGGCTCGTCCCCGCTGAGCACGGGATCGGGGAGATCGACGGTGACGTAGTCGGCGAACCGGGGGACGGCGAAGTCGGCCAGCTCCTGCGAGGTCCGGACCACGTCGAGGGTGGTGCCGATCCGGATGCCGGCGTCGTAGACGAGTCGCAGACGGCCCTGCGCGGTGTCGGCACGGCCGCTGAGGGCCCGCAGCTCGGTGGTGTCCCGCAGGGTGGCCACGGTGCCGCAGGGCCCCGAGCCGTCCGGCGGCGGGCCCATGGCGCGCTGGTTCACCGCGACCAGTTGGTCCTCGATGACATGCACCTCGTCGCTCGCCGGGCGGCCGGACTCCAGCAGCCGGGCGATCTCGGGGTCCATGGCGATGTCGCACACGGGGCGCCCCTGGACGTCCGGGGGCAGCGCGAGCAGCCGTCGTGCCTCGTCGTTGACGAGCACCAGCCTGCGGTCCTCGTCGACGATCAGCACGCCCTCCCGGACGGCGTGCAGGACCGCGTCGTGGTGCTCGTACATCCGGGTCATCTCGGTGGGCCCCAGGCCGTGGGTCTGGTGTCGCAGCCGCCTGCTGATCAGCGCGGCCCCTGAGGTGGCGACGACCAGGGCGAACGCCGCGGCGCCGAGCAGGAGGGGAAGCTGGTCCTGGGCTCCGCCGGCCCGCTCCACCGCGATGCCGGCCGCCACGAGGCCGATCACCTCGCCGTTCGCGTCCGTCACCGGCGCGACGCTGCGGATCGAGGGACCGAGGGTGCCGGTGACGGTCTCGGTCACCGTGCCGCCGGCCGCCGCCGGGGCGATGGTGCCGATGTACTTCTCGCCGATCTCCTCCGGATTCGGGTGGGTGTACCGGGTGCCGTCCGGGGCCATCACCACGACGAAGTCGACGCCGGATGTCCTCCTCGCGGCCTCGGCCTTGCGCTGCAAGTCCGCGCTCGGGTCGGGGCCGCGCAGCGCTTCCTTGACGCCCGGTGCGGTGGCATACGTCTGGGCCACGGCGACCGACCGCTTGCGCGCCTCGCGCCCGCCGTCCGACCGGGCTTGCAGGAGCAGTGCCGCGACGGCGGCGACGACGAGCAGCAACGCCACCGTCACCTGCAGGACGAACACCTGACTGGCGACGGTGCGCGCGCTCATCACGGAGCGGAGACGGCCGAGAAGTCCGGCCATGCTCCTATCTAACACCGGGCCGCTACAGCGGGCGACCGCGTCGGCCCGCCGTAGCGGCCGTCTCGGGGCGCCCCGGCGCGAGAGGAGGTGCCGCCGCGAGGGGGCTCCGGTGCGGCCGTGGTGCGCGGATGGTGACGGAGGCGTTCCGGGGCTCGTAGCACCCCGGCGGATCCCGTCCGTGCCGGACGCCTCGGTGCCCGTCGCGGGCGGACGCGACGCGGGGTGGCCGCCGCGTGGCGGCGGCCACCCCCGTCACCCTCTTGCCGGCCGTGCCGGCACCGGCGCGCGTCAGTTCGCGCCGGTCCCCTCTCAGGACCCGGATCCCCCCGTCCCACGCCCTCGACGCCCTCCGGCCCCCCGCTCTTCCTGGCCCCGCAACCCGTCCCGGCCCATCGGCCCCTCAGCCCCTGGTCAGCCGCAGCGTCACGAGCTCGAACGGGCGCAGGTCGAGGGACACCGTGTCGCCGGTGCGCTCCACCGTCCGGTCCTCGGCCCCCGGACGCTCCAGCAGGTCCGTCGCCACCGCTCCCGCCAGGGGGAAGCCTGCCGTCAGCCTCGCGCGGGCACGCCCGCCCCGCGACTCGTGGAAGCGGACCACGACATCGCCGCTGCCGTCGTCGGCGAGCTTGACCGCGGTCACCACCACCGCGTCGTCGTCCACCGCCACCAGCGGCGCGACGGCCGCGTCCGCACCCGTCACCCGCCGCTCCGGAAGGTTCACCCGGTACCCCTCGCGCACCGCGTCGCCGATCGTCGCGCCCGGTACGAGAGCGTGCCGGAAGCGGTGGACCCCCTGATCGGTCTCCGGATCGGGGAAGCGCGGGGCGCGCAGCAGGGACGCCCTGAGTGTGGTCGTCGTACCGGAGTCGGCGGTACGGACGGTACGGGTCACGTCGTGACCGTACGTGGAGTCGTTGACCAGCGCCACGCCCCAGTCCGGTTCGCCGATGTGGACGAAGCGGTGGTTGCATGCCTCGAACTTGGCCGCCTCCCAGCTGGTGTTGGTGTGCGTCGCCCGGTGGAAGTGGCCGAACTGGGTCTCGGACGCGTACCGCTCGGCGTGCACGTCGAGTGGGAAGGCCAGCTTGAGGAATTTCTCGGTCTCGTGCCAGTCGACTTCGGTGTCGATGTCGAGCCGCTTGGCGCCGGCGGCGAGCGACAGCACCTGGCGCACCTGGGACGCCCCGAAGGAGCGCACGATCCGCACGGCGGCCGCGCCGGGTTCCGCGGCGCCTTCCCGACCGGCGGCACCTTCCGGGCCGGCCGGCTCCACGAGATCCGCCTCCACCAGGTCCGTCACGGTGTTCCGGTAGAACTCGTCCACGTCCCACGCGTCCCACATGTTCGGGAAGTCCGCGTGCAGTTGCAGCAGGTTGGCGGCTTCCCCCTGCGGAACGGTCTCCCGCTCGGCGCCGATGTCGTACACGGAGACGACCAGGCCCCGCCCGTCGATCTCCACCCGGAGCAACCCGTTGTCGAGGACGTGTCCGCCGCCCGCGCGCGGCTGCAGATGGGACGCGCCGCCGCCGGTCGGCCGCGCGGCACCGCCCGCCGCGATCCCGTGCCGTGCGTGCGGGGCGGAGTTGAAGACCAGCTCAGCGGAACCGTCGCCGGCGAGGGCACGCTGGGCGGCGTCGACGATGGCGTTCAGCTCCTCGGCGACCGCCGCGTACGTCCGCTCGGCCTCGCGGTGCACCCAGGCGATGGACGAGCCGGGGAGGATGTCGTGGAACTGGTGCAGCAGCACCGTCTTCCAGATCCGGTCGAGCCGTTCGTACGGGTACGGGAACCCGGTCCGCACCGCGGCCGTCGCGGCCCACAGCTCGGCTTCGCGCAGCAGGTGCTCGGAGCGGCGGTTGCCCCGCTTGGTCCTCGCCTGGCTGGTCAGCGTGGCCCGGTGCAGTTCGAGGTACAGCTCGCCGACCCACACCGGCGGATTCGCGTACTCGGCCTCGGCCTTGGTGAAGAACTCCCGAGGAGTCTCCCAGAGCACGGTCGCCGCGCCTTCGAGGTCGCGCATCCGGGCGGCCTTGGCGACCATCTCCCGGGTGGTGCCGCCGCCCCCGTCGCCCCAGCCGGTGGGCGCGAGTGAGTGCCGGGCGACGCCCTTGTCCTTGAAGTTCCTCGCGGCGTGGGCGATCTCGCTGCCCTTCATGGAGCAGTTGTAGGTGTCCACCGGAGGGAAGTGGGTGAAGATCCGCGTCCCGTCGATGCCCTCCCACTGGAAGGTGTGGTGCGGGAACCTGTTCGTCTGCGACCAGGAGATCTTCTGGGTGAGCAGCCGCCTGGAGCCGGCCGCCTTGATGATCTGGGGCAGCCCCGCGGCGAACCCGAACGTGTCCGGGAGCCAGGCCTCGTCGTTCTCGATGCCGAACTCGTCCAGGAAGAACCGCTTGCCGTGGACGAACTGACGCGCCATGGCCTCAGATCCGGGCATGTTGGTGTCGGACTCCACCCACATGCCTCCCGCCGGCACGAACCGGCCGTCGGCGACGGCCTTCTTCACCTTGGCCCACACCTCCGGCCGGTGCTCCTTGATCCAGGCCCACTGCTGCGCCTGCGACATGGCGAAGACGAAGTCGGGCTCGTCCTCCAGCAGCGCCGTCATGTTGGAGGCGGTGCGGGCGACCTTGCGCACGGTCTCCCGCAGCGGCCAGAGCCAGGCGGAGTCGATGTGGGCGTGGCCGACGGCGCTGATGCGGTGCGCCGAGGGCTGGGCGGGGGTGGCCAGTACCTGCTCCAGGCGGGCCCGGGCGGCGGCGGCCGTGCCCGGGACGTCCTGCAGGTCGACGGCGTCCAGGGTCCGGTCGATCGCGCGCAGGATCTCCCAGCGCCGGGCGGAGTCCGCCGGGAGCTCCTCCATCAGCTCGCCCAGCACCTCCAGGTCCATCACCAGCTGCCAGACGTCCTCCTCGAAGACGGCGAGGTCCATCCGGTTCAGCCGGTACTGCGGCTCGGTGCCGGCGGTCTCCCTGTCCCCCAGCGCGGTGGGGAGGAACGGGTGGTAGTCGAGGATGACGGGGTTGGACGCCGCCTCGATGTGCAGCCGCACCTGCTCGCCGCCCTCTGCGGGCGCCGCGATCCGGACCCACTGGTTGCGCGGGTTCAGTCCCTTGACCGGGGTGCTGTCGGGCCGGTAGACGAGCCCTTCGCACTGGAATCCGGGCATGTTCTCGTCGAAGCCGAGGTCGAGGACCGCCTCGACCGTCCTCCCCGCCCACTCGGCCGGGACCGTCCCGGTCACCCGGAACCAGCTGGTCCCCCACGGCGCGCCCCACCTCGTGCCGACGCTGATCGGCGAGGGCTCGGCGGCCAGCCCTTCGGCGACCGGCACGGGCTCACCGGGGGCGTTCCAGACGGCCACGTCCAGCGGGACGGACGCGGAGTACACGGCGGGTCGGATGCGCTCGTCGAGGACACGCTTCAGTCGGGCCTCGACCAGGCTGCGGTCGTCATGCATGAGGGCTGCTCCGTAAGGGGTTCGGAATGCGGGGACGGGTGTCACCAGGGGTGGACGAGGACGGTACAGCCGGAGGGACGGGCTCTCCGTGACAGGTCGGGGATCCGGGACCGGTACGGGGAGATCCCGGTCGCGGACCCCTCCCGCACGTGGTGACCGGTGGTCGCGACCGGCCGGGCACGACGGCACCCGGACCTGCCGCCGCCCCGGGACGGGCGCCACGGGGACGGCGAGCGGTCCACGGCGGCAGGGGCCGTAAGGGCCCTGCCCATCGTGAGGGCGGTGAGGGCCGTCATCGGACCTCGTCCGGGGTGACGACCTCGGTGATGCCCCGGGCGGCCAGATGCCCGGTCTCGCCCGCCCTGCTCGCGAGGACGGCGGCGGGCCGGACCCCGTCCGCGGTGAGCCGGGCGAAGGCCTCGAAGACGGCTCCGCCCGGCGCGCAGACCGAGCGCCGCGGGGCGGTGTCGTCGTCGCCCGCGTCGACGACGAGAGCCGTGGTGCGCGGGGCGGGCCGGTGCGGACGCTCCCGCTGCTCGCGGACGATGCGGGCGATCGTCCGTCCGGCCGGCTTGACCTCCCGGTCGCTGGTCATCAGGCCCAGGCTGTACTCGAGTTCGGGGAAGTCGGCCAGGGAGCGCGACACGTCGTGCGAGCACCACCAGGTGACGCCCCACAGGTCCTGGCAGTCGAGGGCGTTGACCACGGTCGCCTCGGTGAAGGTGTCGGCGTGCTCGGCGGGCACCAGCGGTGCGGGGGCGCCGACCTCCTGGAGCCACACCGGGCGGTGCGGATCGTCCGCCCACGCCTTGGAGAGTTCGACGAGGTAGGCGGCGTGGTGCTCGGTCGCCGTGCCCGTGCGGCCGTGACGCTGGGCCGTGCCGTTGAAGACCCAGGAGTGCACGGCGGTGACGGCGCCCAGTCGGGCCGAGTGCGCGGGTGTGAACGGCTGGTCGTCCTGGTACCAGGCGGCGTCGTACTCGGCGTGCAGGTGCAGTCCGCCCGGCGCGCCCTCCTCGCAGGCGGCCAGCAGCAGACCCAGCCAGCGCTCCGCCTGTTCCGGTGTGATCCGGTCGGGGTCCGGGTGCGGTCCGGCGGAGAACTGGTTGACCTCGTTGCCGATGGTCATGCCGATGAAGTTGGGTCGGTCGGCGAGGGCTTGGGCGAGCGTGCGCAGATACTCGGCCTGGCCGGTCACCACGTCCGGGTCCGTGAAGATGCTGCGGCGGTGCCAGGTCCGCGTCCAGGATGGCAGGAAGTCGAAGCTCGACAGGTGCCCCTGGAGTCCGTCGACGCTGACGTCCAGCCCGCGCTCCGCGGCCGCGTCGGCGAGCAGGACGAGCTGCTCCACGGCCCGCGGGCGGATCAGGGTGCGGTTGGGCTGGAAGACCGGCCAGAGCGGGAAGACCCGGACGTGGTCGAGGCCCAGTGCCGCGACGGAGTCCAGGTCGCCCCGTACGGCGTCGAGGTCGAAGTCGAGCCAGTGGTGGAACCACCCCCGGCTCGGGGTGTAGTTGGCGCCGAAGCGCACGCGTGAGGACATATGTGTCAGGGGCTCCTCGGAAGGTCGGTGGACGGGACGGTTCGGTGGACCGGTCGCGTGGACGGTGCGTCAGCCCTTGACCGCGCCCTCGCCCACGCCTCGGAAGAAGTAGCGCTGGAGGCAGGCGAACAGGACGATCAGCGGCAGCACGGCGATGATCGTGCCCGCCGCGACGAGGCGTTCGTCGTTCGCGAAGGTGCCGTGCAGGTAGTTGAGCCCGATGGTCAGGGTGAAGTTCTGCGGATCACTGAGCACGATCAGCGGCCACAGGAAGTCGTCCCAGGCGCCCATGAAGGCGAGGATGGCGACGACGGCCAGGGTGCCCCTGACCGCGGGCAGCGCGATCCGCGCGAACCGCTGCCAGACGTTGGCCCCGTCGACGAACGCGGCCTCCTCCACCTCGTAGGGCAGGCTGAGGAAGGCGTTGCGCATCAGCAGCACGTTCAGCGCGGAGACCGACAGCGGGAGCACGACACCGACGAGGGTGTTGTTCAGTCCGAGCTCGCGCATGGTCGTGAACTGGGCGACGATGACGCCCTCGACGGGCACGAGCATCGCCAGGACGAACGCGACCGTGGCGGCCCTGCGGCCCCGGTAGCGCAGCCGGGCGAGGGCGTAGCCGGCGAGGGCCGCTCCCGCGCAGTTGGTCACCACGTTGGCGACCGCGACGGTGAGCGAGTTCAGCGCGTAGTCCCATACGGGGATGGTCTCGGCGACACGACTGTAGTTGGCGAGCGTGGGCTGCTCGGGAAGGAAGCTCGGCGGGAAGCTGAAGATGTCCTCGTGCGGGCCCTTGAGCGAGGTGGCCAGCTGCCACAGGAACGGCCCGACGGTGAGGGCGAGGACGGCGAGCAGCAGCACGTAGCGCAACGCGACCTCCCAGCCGGGCATCCGGCGCCCGCTCTCCCGGCCGCCGCGGATACGTCCCCGCTCCGCACCCTCCCCCTGCCGTTCCACGGCGTCCTCCCACTGGTCCGAACGGTCCTTCCGCCGGCTCATGCGCCCTCCTTGCGGTCGGCGCGCAGCACCAGCAGCATCAGCGCGACCGTGACGACGAAGACGACCACCGAGATCGCCGAGGCGTATCCGACCCGGCCGCTCAGCCCGGTGCCGGTGCGCTGGACGAGCATGACGAGGGTGGTGTCCTCGCCTGCGGGGCCGCCGTCGGGGCCGGCCATCAGGTACACCTCGGAGAAGACCTTGAAGGCCGCCACCGAGGAGAGCGCCCCCACCAGCACCACCGTGGAGCGGACCGCGGGAAGTGTGACGGCGAGGAACCGGCGTACGGCCCCCGCACCGTCCACGGACGCCGCCTCGTGGAGCTCGCGCGGGACGTTCGCCAGCGCGGCGAGATAGATGATCATGTAGTAGCCGAGGCCCTTCCAGACCGTGACCGCCATGGCGCTCAGCAGGAGCAGCCACTGGTCGCTGAGAAAGCCGACCCGGCCGACGCCCACCGCCTCCAGCACCGCGTTCACCAGCCCGCGTTCGTCCAGCAGCCACACCCAGATCAGGCCGACCACGACGATGGAGGCGACGACCGGGGTGTAGAAGGCGGAGCGGAAGAACGAGATGCCCGGGATCTGCTTCTCCACGAGCAGTGCCAGCAGCAGCGGCAGGACCACCAGTGCGGGCACGACGCCGAGCACGTACAGCGTGCTGTTGCGCAGGCCGATCCAGAACATCTCGTCCCCGAGCATCTCCCGGTAGTTGTCCAGTCCCACGAACCGGCCGGGCAGCAAGGTCCTGCGGTCCGTGAAGGAGTTGGCCACCGTGGAGAGGAACGGGTAGAGGCTGAAGGCGCCGGCGACCAGCAGCCCGGGGGCGGCGAACAGCCATGGGCTCGTGGGCAGATGCCGTCTGATCCGGCTTCGTCCGTCCCGTGGCCGGCGACCGGGCGGGGGGCTCTTCGGTGCGCGCCGCTCCGCCGTGCTGCCGGCGGTCGCCGTCGGGGACGCGGTGGGGGTCGTCATGGCACGGTCCCTGCTCGTCCGGATCTCAGCTCTGCCTCAACAGCCTGTCGCACGCCTTGACAGCGTTGTCAAGAGCTTCCTCGGGGCTCTCCTTGCCCTGGAGCGCCCTCGCGACGGCGTTGCGCAGCTCGGTCTTCATCTGGTCGCTCATCAGCACCGGGGTGTAGTTGACCGCGGTCTTCAGGGACTTGGCGGCCGCGATCCGCACCCGCGTCCCGTCGGTGCCGTCCTCCTTGGTGAAGTACGGGTCGTCGAGGGAGCCGGCGGTGCTCGGGAAGATGGCGACCTGCTTGGCGAACTCCATCTGGTGACGGGCGTCGGTGACGAAGTGCGCGAAGGCCACGGCGGCCGGCGCCCGCTCGGTCCGGGCGTTCACCATGACACCCATCACGTACATGTTGTCCTTTCCGGTGCTGCTGATCTGCTCGGTGATCCCGATGTTCTCGTACAGGGCCGGGGCGTCCTTCCTGAACTTCTCCAGGTCCAGGGCGGAGCCCGGGTTCATCGCCACCGACTGGGTGAGGAACTTCTTGCCCGCCGACTCGGACGTCGCGGTGAGCGCCTGCGGGTCGAGCGCCTTCGCCTCGTACAACTCCTTGTACCTGGTGAGCAGTTCGACGCCCTTGGCATCGTTGAAGGTGAAGGCCGTACCCTCCTCGTTCATCAGCGGCACGCCGTAGCGGCCGAAGTCCTCGATGGTGGGGATGTTGGCCAGCGTGGCGATCCTCCCCTTGCTCTCGTCGGCGATCCGGAGCGACTGCTCGAAGAGTTCGTCGTACGTCGTGGGGGGCCTTTCCGCGTCGAGCCCGGCCTCCTCGAAGAGGCGCTTGTTGTAGAACAGCGGACCGGTGTTGAGGTACCAGGGGAAGGCGTACGTGCCCTCCATCCCCGGGATCCGGTGGCCGGCCCAGGCACCCGGCAGGTACTCCTTCTCGTACTGCGCGGCCGCCTTGTCGAGGTCGAGGGCGAGGCCGGCCTTGGCGAGCGGGGCGAGCAGGTCCGGGGAGACGTTCACGACGTCGGGGAGGGTGCCGCCGGCGGCGTCGGCGCTGAGTTTGTCGGCGTAGCCCTCGGCGGGCTGATCGATCCACTTCACCTCGGTGCCGGGGTACTTCTTCTCGAACTCGGCGATGAGGCCGGTGAAGTAGGGCTTGAAGTTGGCCCGCAGGTTCCAGGTCTGGAACGTGATGCTGCCCTGGACCTTGCCGGAGGCGTCCGCCGCGCCCCCGCCGCCTGACCCGCCTCCACAGGCGCTGAGCGGTAGGACGACGGCGAGGGCTGCGGCAGCGGCGGCTGCTCTGCGGGCGGTACGGCGGGGGATGGGCACGGTGGATCGACTCCTTCGCTCGGCCCGACGTGACGCCGGGAATCCGGGGCACGGGGCGCCGCGGACGCTTGGGAGCAGACCCTGCATTGCGTTTCCGGGAAAAGTCAATGCACTGACTCGACGAAGTCCTACCGACCTGGCATCACTACAGTTCAGCGACTTTCGCATACAGGGTTGCCTGATCGACTAATGCGCTTTAGGGTGCAACCACTCAAGCGCATTAGTGCGCCCAGGTCACCGAAGTCGGGAAAGGGGCACGGATGGGAGCGGATCCCCCGTCCGCCAAGGACGCGTCGCAGCGCCGGCGGGCACCGGCCCGCCGGCCGACGATGAAGGACATCGCCCGGCGCGCGGGGGTCTCGGAGAGCGCCGTGTCGTTCGCGCTCAACGACCGGCCGGGCGTCTCCGAGATCACCCGCGACCGGGTGCGCCGGGTCGCCGAGCAGCTGGGCTGGCGGCCGAGCACCGCCGCCCGCGCCCTGTCCGGTGAGGGCGCGGCGACGGTGGGCCTGGTGATCGCGCGGCCCGCGGGGACGCTCGGCGTCGACTCGTTCTTCCTCCAGCTGGTCTCCGGCATCCAGGAGGTGCTGTCGGAGCGCCATCTCGGTCTGCTCTTCCAGGTGGTGGAGGACGTGGACGCCGAGTGCGCGGTCTACCGCCGCTGGTGGGCCGAACACAGGGTGGACGGAGTCCTGGTCGTCGACCCGCGGACCGACGACCCGCGGCCGGCGCTGCTCGACGAACTCGGCCTGCCGGCCGTGGTGATCGGCGGTGCCCCCGAGGAGGGCGGTCCGGCGCTGTCCACCGTGTGGGCGGACGACACCGGCGCGATGGCGTCCGTCGTGGACCGGCTCCACGCGCTCGGGCACCGGCGGATCGTGCACATCGCCGGGCTGCCGGGTCTCGCGCACACCGAGCGGCGCATCCGCTCACTGCGCGCCGAGGCCGCGCGGCTGGGGCTGACCGAAGTCCGTTCCGTCACCACCGACTACTCGGACGCGGAGGGCGCCGCGGTCACCCGCGGAGTGCTCTCCGACGACGCACCGCCGACCGCTCTCGTGTACGACAACGACGTGCTGGCCGTGGCCGGCGTCGCCGCGGCGACGGGTCTCGGCTGGGGGGTGCCCGAGGACGTGTCGATCGTGGCCTGGGAGGACTCGGCGCTGTGCCGGCTGGTAGACCCGTGGCTCACCGCCCTCTCCCGGGACACCGTCTCCTTCGGCCGCATCGCGGCGGGCGAACTCACCGCGCTGCTCGACGGAGGCGCCGCGCGTACGGTCCGGGTGCCGGTTCCCGGCCTGATCGAGCGGGCCAGCATCGGGCCGGGTCCGGCGACGGCCGGCCGGGGGTGACCGGGACGTCGTCCGGGGCCTCAGGCCTCGGGCGCCGCCGCGCCGCGGGGCCGGCGCCGCCACCAGTGGTCGCGGCGCGGGTGCACGGCGCGGCCGAGCCGGCGGCCGATGAGGAGATACCCCAGCACGGCACCCGCGGTGTTCAGGATGACGTCGTCGACGTCGAACGCACGGCCGGTGACCAGCGCGCCCTGGATGAGCTCCACGAGCGCCATGACCAGCGCCGTCGCCAGCAGCACCCGCAGGAGGCCGCGGGCCTTCGGCACCAGGACCGGCAGCAGCACGCCGAACGGGACGCCCAGCAGGACGTTGCCGCCGAGCTGCCTGACGGTGTCTCGGAACGCCGGCTGGGACAGGTAGTCCCGGATGGACGCGCCCGGCCGGACGTTGCTGTGGGTGAGCGGTTCCGACGCGGCCGACGGCTCGAGGGTGAGCCGGGCGAGGACCACGCTGAAGGCGACGGTCGCCACGAACGCCGCAACCACGGCCAGTGCCCGCAGAACGGGTGCCATCGGTTCCGCTCCCGGTGCCGGCCGGGCTCCGGTCTCCTTCGCCGCCGTGTCGTTGCCGCCGCTGCGCCTCATGGTCGCCTCTCCCCAGCCGTGTGGGCCCGCCAGTGCCCGCACCGGATACCCGCGCCCCGTGGGCTTCATTCGCCCTGCCGCAAGCCCTGCGGGGCGCCCCGCGTCCGCCCTTCCGGACGGCCGGCGGACGCCGGTCCGGTGGACAATGCGCTCATGAGGCTGGTGCTGACGTCGGACACCCATGTCCCCGCGCGGGCCCGGGAACTGCCGGGTGAGCTGCTGCGACGGATCGAACGTGCCGACGTCGCGATCCATGCCGGCGACTGGGTGGACACCGCCACCCTGGATCTCCTCGAAGCCCGTGCGCGGCGGCTCGTCGCGGTGTACGGCAACAACGACGGTCCCGCACTGCGGGACCGGCTGCCGGAGGTCGCCCGCGCGGAGCTGGGCGGTCTGCGCTTCGGCGTCGTGCACGAGACGGGCCCCGCGCAGGGCCGCGAACGGCGGTGCGCGGAACGGTTCCCCGACCTGGACGTCCTGGTGTTCGGCCACAGCCACGTTCCCTGGGACAGCACTGCCGAGGGCGGGCTGCGGCTGCTGAACCCCGGCTCGCCCACGGACCGGCGGCGGCAGCCGTACTGCACGTACATGACCGCCGTGGCGGCCCGCGGTCAGCTGACCGAGGTCGGACTGCACCGGCTGCCGCCACGGCGGCCGTGAGGGTGCTCGCGCCGGTTCAGGTGCGGTGGAGCAGGGCTTTCATGGTGTCGAGCAGGGCCGTCTCCGGGTCGCGGACCGCACCGGGCGCGCGCCAGGCGACGAAGCCGTCGGGGCGCACCACCACGGCGCCCTCGTCGGTCGTGCCGTGCAGTTCGGCCCAGTCACCCGCTTCGGGTACGAGTTCCGCGTGCGGCTCGGCGCCGATCCGGTAGGCGTCCAGTGTGATGGACAGCTTCTCGGCCACCTTGGCGGCCGCCGTGTGCCACCGTGTGCCGCCGGAGCCGGTGAGCAGCACGAAGCTGCGCTCGTACAGGTCCAGCGTGGAGATCGTCCGCTTGCTGCCCTGCGGGTGCAGCCACATGTGCGGGGCGCGGGTGCCGGGGTCCCCGGAGAAGTCCATCCGATCGGGTACGACGGCCATGTCCGGGTCGGCTCCGACGACGGCGCCGCGCGGATAGCGGTAGCCCATGGCGACGGTGAGCATGCCGCGCTGGCGGCCGCCGACCATCTCCGGTCCGGGGGTGTAGCCCGGATGGCTGTGCTCCGCGGACCGTGCCGAGGCGCGCTCGCTGGTGGCCTCGGCCACCGGCCGGCGCTCGGCCTCGTAGCTGCTCAGCAGGCCGGGGCCCGCCGACCCGTCGAGGACGAGGGAGAGCTTCCAGGCGAGGTTGTGGGCGTCCTGGATGCCGGTGTTGGAGCCGAACGCGCCGGTCGGCGACATCTCGTGGGCGGAGTCCCCGGCGAGGAAGACCCGGCCCCGGCCGTATCGTTCCGCGACGCGTTCGGCCGCGTGCCACGGGGCCTTTCCGGTGATCTCCACGTCGATATCCGGGGCACCGACCGCGCGGCGGATGTGCGCGGCGCAGCGCTCGTCGGTGAAATCCTCCAGCTTCTCGCCGGTGTCCGGCTGCCAGGGGGCGTGGAAGACCCAGTTCTCGGCGTTGTCCACGGGCAGCAGGGCGCCGTCCGCGCCCTCGGCGGTGAGGTAGCAGACGATGAAGCGCCGGTCGCCGACGACGTCCGCGAGCGCGCGGGAGCGGAAGGTGATGCTGACGTTGTGGAACAGGTCCCCGTGGCCCGCCTGGCCGATGCCGAGGTGCCCGCGAATCGGGCTGCGGGGCCCGTCGGCCGCGATCAGGAAGTCGGCGCGCACGGTCCTGCGCCGTCCCGACCCGCGCTCCTGCACGATGGCGGTGACGCCCTCCGCGTCCTGCTCGAAGGAGACCATCTCGGTGGAGTAGCGCAGGTCGCCGCCGAGCTTGCGCGCGCAGTCCAGCAGCACCGGCTCGAGGTCGTTCTGGCTGCACACGCACCACCCGGACGGGCTGAAGCGGGCGATCCCGCCCCCGGGGTCGATCTCCTTGAGCAGCCACTCTCCCGCGTCGCCGTGGAGCGACGGGGTCTGGAGGATGCCGTGGTTGTCGGCGAGGAGGGACGCGGCCTCGTGGATCAGCGGCTCGGCCCCCGCCACCCGGAACAGTTCCATGGTGCGGACGTTGTTGCCCCGGCCGCGCGGATGCCTCGACGTGCCCGCGTGTCTCTCCACCAGCATGTGCCCGACACCGAGCCTGCCGAGGAAAAGCGATGAGGACAGCCCCACCAGGGAGCCGCCCACGATGAGTACCGGTACGCGCTCGTCGATGTGTTCTTCCATCAGTAGCTCCAGCTCCAGCCGCCGGTAGGGGGAATGGAGTTTCCATGCCCTGGCGGGAGGGACTCGATCGCCCGGTTCACCCACCTGGTTCACACATCTCGCGCCACCCGTGGTACCGGCACAGGATCGAAGCCTGAAACCCCCCCGAGCCGGCTTCGTGCACCGCACGCGGCGGCCCCACCGTCTCGAAGGAGATGCGTGCATCATGACTCCGCTTTCCGAACGTATATCCCAGTCGGCCTTTGACGGCTCCAGGCTGCGTGTCGTACTGCTGCTGGACCTTCATGACGGCGCTCAGCAGAACTTCCTGAAGGCGTACGAGCACATGCGCAACCAGGTCGCGTCGGTGCCGGGCCACATCAGCGACCAGCTGTGCCAGTCGATCGAGAATCCCTCGCAGTGGCTGATCACCAGCGAGTGGGAGAGCGCACCGCCCTTCCTCGCCTGGGTGAACAGCGAGGAGCACGTCGAGACCGTACGGCCGCTCCACAACTGCGTCCGGGACACCCGCTCCCTTCGCTTCAGCGTGCTGCGCGAGACGGGCAAGCCGCACACCTCCGCAACCGCCAACGCCGTTCAGGGCGGACTGCAGCCGTTCCCCCGCGTGGGTGACAACGTGGTGCGCCACGCACTCACCTTCACCGTGAAGCCGGGCACCGAGGCGCTGGTGGCCGACATCCTCGCGGGTTACCAGTCGCCGCAGTCGAAGGTCGACGAGCACACCCGACTGCGCCGGACCTCGCTGTTCATGCACGGCAACCGTGTCGTGCGGGCCGTCGAGGTGGAGGGCGACCTGATGGCGGCGCTGCGCCACGTGGCCCGTCAGCCCGAGGTGCGGGCCGTCGAGGAGGCCATCAACCCCTATCTGGAGCAGGACCGGGACCTCAACGACCCGGACTCCGCACGGGTGTTCTTCACCCGGGCCGCGCTCCCCGCGGTGCACCACCTGGCCTCGGCGGGCACCGACGACGAGGCCCTCAGGCGGCACGCGCTCTACTACCCGGCCAAGCCCGGTTGCGGCATGGCGCTGGCGCGGCTGCTCGCCGGTGAGGACGAGGCGGCGGCGGGCGACCGGTCGACCCCGATCGACAGCAGCACGATCTTCCAGCGGGACGACATCGTCGTACGCCTGGTCGACGTGCGCGGCTCAGGTGACGCGGCGCCGCTGCAGGTGATCGGGGCGCACGGACAGCGCAAGGCGGCCATGCTGTCCCGCCTGCTGGACAGCGAGGCACTGGGAATCGACGCCCCGGCCACGGAGGAGGACATGTCCAAGCTCCTGTCGTCCGCGGACATGCGTCCGATCACCGACCGCCACGCCCCCTGACCCGTGCGACCGGCCGCCCAGGCACCCGCACACCCCGACCGCCGGCGCCCCATCGCGCGGCCACGTGGAGGAACCCGTCATGACCACACCCCATCGCATCGTCGATCTCAGCGAGACCCAGCACAACACCAAACGCGGCGGCGATCTGCGCGCCATGCTCACGCCCACGGCGGTGGGCGCCACGAGCGGCTTCATGGGCCTGGCGACCGTCGAGCCCGGCGACCGCATCGGCGAGCACTACCACCCGTACTCCGAGGAGTTCGTGTACGTCGTGTGCGGCGAGATGGAAGTCGACCTCGACGACGAGACGCTGTCGATCCGGCCTGACCAGGGGCTGTTCATCCCGCCCTACGTGCGGCACCGGTTCCGCAACGTCGGCAGCGCCCAGGCCCGGATGGTCTTCCACCTCGGGCCGCTGGCCCCGCGGCCGGAGCTGGGGCACGTCGACACCGAGGAGACGCCGGTGGCGGAGGCCGCGGCGGCCCACCGGCCGCCGGAACGCACCGGGACGGCTTCATGACCCGGCGCGTGGCGGTCACCGGTGTCGGCATAGTCGCGCCGGGGGGTGTCGGGATACCGGCGTTCTGGGACCTCCTGGCCAACGGCCGCACGGCGACGCGCGGCATCACCCTCTTCGACCCGACCGGCTTCCGCTCGCGGATCGCCGCCGAGTGCGACTTCGACCCGAAGGAGCACGGTCTGGGGCCGGAGGAGGTGCAGCGCGCGGACAGGTACGTCCAGTTCGCGATGGTCGCCGCCCGGGAGGCGCTCCGGGACGCCGGTCTCGACCCGGAGATGGAGGACCCCTGGCGGATCGGGGTGTCGCTCGGCACCGCCGTGGGCGGCACCACCCGGCTGGAGCACGACTACGTCAAGGTCAGCAGTTCCGGTCGGCGCTGGGACGTGGACCCGAGCGAGGCGGAACCGCATCTGCACCGGGCGTTCTCGCCCAGCGCCCTCGCCTCCGAGGTCGCCGAGCAGACGGGCGCCCACGGTCCGGTCCAGACCGTGTCCACGGGCTGCACCTCCGGCCTGGACGCGATCGGGTACGCCTTCCACGCGATAGAGGAGGGCAGGGTCGACGTGTGCGTGGCCGGCGCGTCGGACTCGCCCATCTCCCCCATCACCGTGGCGTGCTTCGACGCGATCAAGGCCACGTCACCCAACAACGACGATCCGGCCCACGCCTCCCGCCCCTTCGACGCGCGCCGTGACGGGTTCGTCATGGGCGAGGGCGGAGCCGTGCTCGTCCTGGAGGAACTCGAACACGCGCGGGCCCGCGGTGCCACGGTGTACTGCGAGATCGGCGGCTACGCCACGTTCGGCAACGCGTACCACATGACGGGTCTCACCCGTGAGGGCCTGGAGATGGCGCGTGCCATCGACAGCGCCCTGGACCACGCCCGGATCGACGGGTCGGACATCGACTACGTCAACGCGCACGGCTCCGGTACGCAGCAGAACGACCGGCACGAGACGGCCGCGGTGAAGCAGTCGCTCGGCTCCCACGCGTACAAGGTCCCGATGAGTTCCATCAAGTCCATGGTGGGTCACTCGCTCGGGGCGATCGGGGCGATCGAGGTCGTCGCATGCGTGCTGGCACTGGCCAACCAGGTGGTGCCGCCGACGGCGAACTACGAGACCCCCGACCCCGAGTGCGATCTCGACTACGTGCCGCGCACGGCGCGCGCCCTCAAGCTGCGCAACGTGCTCTCGGTCGGCAGCGGATTCGGCGGGTTCCAGTCCGCCGTGGTCCTGACCCGGCCAGGAGGGAGGACACCATGAGTCCTCGGCAGGACCGGCGACCGGTCGTCACCGGAATCGGTGTCGTCGCCCCCAACGGGGTCGGCGCCGATGCCTTCTGGAAGTCCACACGGGAGGGCATCAGCGTCCTCGACCACATCACACGTGAAGGCTGCGACCACATGCCGGTCCGGGTCGCGGGAGAGGTCCGCGGCTTCGACCCGGAATCCCTGGTCGAGGAGCGCTACCTCGTCCAGACCGACCGGTTCACGCACTTCGCGATGGCCGCCGCCGACATGGCGCTGGCCGACGCGAGGATAACGTCAGGTGACTACAGCGAATCCCCGTTCGCCGTGGGTGTGGTCACCGCGGCCGGCTCGGGCGGCGGCGAGTTCGGCCAGCGGGAGCTTCAGCGGCTGTGGGGACAGGGTTCGCGCTATGTGGGCCCGTACCAGTCCATCGCCTGGTTCTACGCGGCGAGCACCGGTCAGATCTCCATCCGCGGCGGGTTCAAGGGCCCCTGCGGTGTGGTGGCCAGTGACGAGGCGGGCGGTCTCGACGCCCTCGCGCACGCGGCCCGGGCCATCGGCCGGGGCACGGACGCGGTCGTCATCGGGGCGGCGGAGGCGCCGCTCGCGCCGTACTCGCTGGTCTGCCAGCTCGGATACCGGGAACTCAGCACGAGCGAGGACCCGGAACGGGCCTACCGGCCCTTCACCTCGGCCGCGAGCGGTTTCGTGCCCGCGGAGGGCGGGGCCATGCTCGTCGTCGAGGAGGAGTCGGCCGCCCGCCGGCGGGGCGCCGCGGTCCGCGCCGTGGTCGCCGGTCACGCGGCGACGTTCACCGGAGCCTCCCGGTGGGAGGAGTCGCGCGAGGGGCTGGCCCAGGCGATCCGGGGAGCCCTGGCGGAGGCCAGGTGCGCGCCCGAGGAGATCGACGTCGTCTTCGCGGACGCGCTCGGCATCCCGGACGCGGACCGTGCCGAGGCCCTGGCGCTCGCCGACGCGCTGGGGACCCACGGACGGCGGGTGCCGGTGACCGCCCCCAAGACCGGTACGGGCCGGGCGTACTGCGGAGCGCCCGTGCTGGACACGGCTGCCGCCGTGCTCGCTCTGCAGGACGGTGTCGTCCCGCCCACGCCCAACGTCTTCGACGTGTGCCACGAGCTCGAGGTGGTCACCGGCAGGCCCCGTCCTGCCGAGCTGCGCACCGCCCTGGTGCTGAGCCGAGGACTCATGGGCTCGAACGCGGCGCTCGTGCTGCGGCACGGCGCCAACACCCGGTGAAGAACCGTGAGAAGGAGGACCTCATGACCATGCAGATCTCCAAGCTGACCATCGAAGAGCTGGCCGCTCTGATGAAGAAGGGCGCCGGCATCACCGTCGACCCCGCGGAGATGGGCGGCCGCCCCGAGGCGCGGTTCGACGAGTACGGCCTCGACTCCCTCGGCCTCCTCGGCATCGTCGGGGAGCTCGAGAACCGCTACGGCCGTGCACTCCCCCAGGACGCGGACCGCTGCAAGACCCCGCGCGAATTCCTCGACCTCGTCAACAACTCCCTCATGGCAGGAGCCTGAAGTGTCCGGGCACACCGAGAACAAGATCGTCATCAACGCTCCCATGGACCTCGTCTGGGACGTCACCAACGACATCGAGAACTGGCCCCAGCTGTTCAGCGAGTACGCCTCCGTCGAGATCCTGGAGCGCGAGGGCAACCGGACGAAGTTCCGGCTGACCATGCACCCGGACGAGAACGGAACGGTCTGGAGCTGGGTGTCGGAGCGCGTCGTCGACCCGGGTGCGAGGACCGTGCGCGCCCGACGGGTCGAGACGGGCCCCTTCCAGCACATGGACATTCACTGGAAGTACACCCGGACGCCCGACGGCGTCCTCATGCACTGGACCCAGGACTTCGCGATGAAGCCGGGCGCCCCGGTCGACGACGACTGGATGACCGACAACATCAACAAGAACTCCAAGGTCCAGATGGCCCTCATCAAGGAGAAGATCGAGCAGCGCGCCCGGGAACGCGGCGCGCCGGTCTCGGTCCACTCCGACTGACCGTCAAGCGAAGGGATCCCCCTCGATGCACCACGCCCTCATCGTCGCCCGTATGGCACCGGACTCGGCCCATGACATCGCCAAGGTGTTCGAGGCCTCCGACCGGGGCGAACTGCCCGACCTGGTCGGGGTGACCCGGCGCAGCCTCTTCCAGTTCGGCGATGTCTACCTCCATCTGATCGAAGCCGACCGGCCGCCGGGGCCGGCGGTGGCCAAGGTGGCGGGCCACCCCGAGTTCCGTGACATCAGCGACAAGCTCTCCGCCTACGTCAGCGCGTACGACCCGGAGACCTGGCGCAGCCCGAAGGACGCCATGGCCCACGAGTTCTACCGCTGGGAGCGAACGGCGAAGGGATGAGCACGACGAGTCGCCGGCTCCGCGTGCGGACGCGGAGCCGGCGAGGGGGAGGGAGCCCGGCGGTCAGCCGCCGGGGGTGACGCTGTCGAACGCGTGGAGGTACGCGTTGACCGGGCGGAAGTCGCCGACGACGAGACCGGCGTCCGCCATCCTGGCGGTCATGCTCTGCCGGGTGTGCTTCGCACCACCCACGTTGAGGAGCAGCAGCAGGTCCATCGACGTGGTGAACTTCATCGACGGAGTGTCGTCGACGAGGTTCTCGATGACCACCACCCTGGCCCCCGGACGGGCGGCCGAGACGACGTTGCGGAGGGTTCTGCGGGTGCTGTCGTCGTCCCATTCCAGGATGTTCTTGATGATGTAGACGTCGGCCTCGACCGGGATGGCCTCCCGGCAGTCGCCGGGGACGATGGTGACCCGGTCGGCGAGGGATCCGCCGTCCCGCAGCCGGGGATCGGCGTTGGCCACGACGCGGGGCAGGTCCAGCAGCGTGCCCCTGAGGCCGGGGTTCTTCTCCAGCAGACTCGCCAGGACGTGGCCCTGGCCACCGCCGATGTCCGCGACGGTGGCCGCTCCCGTGAGGTCGAGCAGTTCCGCCACGTCCAGCGCGGACTGCATGCTGGAGGTGGTCATGGCCTGGTTGAAGACGTGCGCGGACTCGTGCGCGTCCTCGTGGAGGTGGTCGAAGAAGCCCTTGCCGTACAGGCCCTCGAAGACGCTCCGGCCCGTCCGCACCGCCTCGTCGAGGCGGGGCCAGGCGTCCCAGGTCCACGGTTCGGTGCACCACAGGGAGATGTACTTCAGGCTGTGCGGGTCGTCCTCCCGCAGCAGCCGCGACATCTCGGTGTGGGCGAACGTGCCGTCCGCATGCTCGGTGAAGATGCCGTAGCAGGTCAGCGCGCGCAGCATCCGCCGCAGTGCCCGGGGGTCGGCCTCGACGGCCGCCGCCAGGTCCTCGGCGGTTGCCGGTGTCTCGCCCAGCGCGTCCGCGACGCCGAGCCGGGCGGCGGCCCGTACGGAGCCGGCCAGGGCGGCGCCGAAGACGAGCTCCCTCAACCGCATGGACGGCGGGGTGGCGGTCCGGACGGTGGCACCCGCGGTGTCCGCGGCCGCGCCGGTCGTGCCGGTCGTCATGCGCACTTCCCCGCCTTCTCGGACAGGCGGCAGTAGTTGCCGGAGAAGGTGTTGCCGGTGCCGGTGTCCCGGTTGGCGAGGTCCGCCGGACGGTTGGCCACCAGCATGTTGTCCTTGATGACGTTACCGCTGTTGGGGGCACCCACGATGCTCTTGAAGAGCACGATCCCGCCGGAGAACGGGGAAGTGCCGACGTTGCTCCAGACGGCGTTCGACGCGACGGTGGCGCCCTCGACACCGGTGAGGACGATGCCGGCGCCCTGGATCCTCGGGAGCCGTGCGGTCTTGGCGCAGGACTTGTTGTTGTGGTGCACGCGGTTGCCGCGCACGGTCAGGTCGCCCGTCCGGGGGACGCCCTCGTCGCCCACGACGAACATGCCCGCGCAGTTGCCGGTGACGACGTTGTTGTTCACGTACAGGTTCCGCAGGCGCCGGACGGTGATGCCGATGCGGTTCCCGGCCAGCAGGTTGTCCATGACCACGGTGCGGCGGGTGTTGACGGCGCCGGCCTCGGTGTCGATGGTGTTCGACACGAAGATGCCCGACTCCGCGTTGTCACGGACCGCGTTGCCGCGGATCTCGGACCGCAGGGAGCGCTCCTGGGCGATGCCCCAGTTGCCGTTCCTCAGCGCGGTGACGCCGCGGATGCTCAGCTTGTTGGTGCGCGAGGCCCAGACGCCGTTCTTCTTGAACTGCGACACCGTCAGCGAGTGGACCCGGACGTTGGTGGCGGGCCTGGCGTCGGTCCCGATGACGCAGATGCCGTTGCCGCCCAGCCCGCAGACGTGTGTCGGCTTGGCCGTGGAGGGCATGAGGACGGTCCGCTCGCCCGCGCCTCGCAGCGTCAGGTCGGACTTCCTGATGATGACGCTCTCCCGGTAGACGCCGGGGGCGATGTCGATGGTGTCTCCGGGGCGCGCCCGGTCGACCGCGAGCTGGATCGACTCGCCGGGGACCACGTCGTAGGTGGTGCGGGCTCCTGCCGGTGCCGCCGCGCCCAGTCCCGAGGTCACCATCAGAGCGACACAGCCGAGGTACATGAACTGTCGTTTCGTCATGAGCTCAAATTATGTGGCGAATAGGACAAGTCGCCACATGACTCACCCATCAGAAGCGTGTCGTGGACGCCTCCCGGGCGGACCCCGTCAGCGGGGGCGGTCACCCTCCAGCCGGCGCAGCCGCTCGGCGTCACCCGTACGGGGGCAGGTGGCGCACGCCTCGGCCGGGCGGACGGTGTAGTGGAGGCAGCAGCCCGCGCGGGTGCGGGTCGGGTACGACCGGCCCTCGCGGCCGGCGAGCCGGCGGAAGTCGGCACCGCCGGGGAACGGGGGGACGGGCTCCGGCAGCAGTTCGGTCGCGGCCCGCACACCGCGCTCCTCCTCCCCCAGCATCCGGCCGAGGTACCAGACGCCGGACACCAGGTCGTCGCCCGCCATGCCCCACAAGGCACGGGGCCCGCGGCGCACCAGCGGGGCGATCACGGTCAGCAGCGGACGCACATGGTCGGCGAAAGCGGCGCGCAGCTCCGCGCGCAGGGCCTCCTCGTGCGGCAGCACCCTCACGCCCGGCAGCCCGGCGGCCGGATCGCCGGGGAGGCACGCGAAGCCGCCGGGTACGACGGAGTACGCCCCGGTGGTGAGGCTGACGCGGACACTCTCGGGCCGGATCCGCGGGACGCGGCGCTCAAGGCACCAGGGGCCGCTCATCAGCAGACCGACGGACCAGAGGTAGTCGTGCAGCGCACGGGAGGCGGCGACGTCGGGACGCGGAGTACGGCCGTGGTCGCGCTCCGTCCGCAGGGTCTCGGCGGCGACCAGAGCGTCCAGGAACTCGGGGCGGGCGGCAAGCTCGGCGCCGTCGACCCAGCCCTGCGGGGTCCGGGAACCGGTCTCCGCGACGTCCGCCTCGAGTGCCGGGCAGAGCACCACCAGCCTGCGGAATACCGAACCGGCCAGGGCGGAGCAGCTCACGGCGGAGGCGTGAGGGTACACCGGAGCCAGGGTCACGGGCGCTCCTCGACACGACGACTGACACAAATGAGGTAAGGCGAGCCTCACCTTAACCACAGAAGTGATCTCGCGCGCCAACCGAGGCCGTGTTGACGCGAATTGACAGACTTAGGTGTGCCTAACCTAGGCTCTCGTCCCGTGATCCGGAACTTCGGATCGCCGGATCCGAGCGCGGAGTGGCCCCCTCATGCGGTTGTACCTGCTTGCCCTGAACCCGACCGACTCGGTCACCGAGGGATTCCTCCCGGCCGCCCGCCGGCTGGGCCTGGACGTCACACTGCTCACCGACCGGCCCGCCGCACACCGCGCCGTGTACCCGGACGTCGAGGTGCTGGAGTGCGACGTGCACGACTTCCGGGCCGTGGTCTCCCGCGTGTCCGCCCACGGCACCCCCGAGGCGGTGTTCACCAACAGCGACCACCTGCAGACCCAGGCCGCGCTCGCCGCCGACTACTTCGGGCTGGCCGCGAAGGACTGGCGGGCGGCGCTGCGCACGAAGGACAAGGCCGAGATGCGCCGCCGGCTGGCCGCCTCGGGCGCCGACACCGTGCGGTCCGTGGAACTGACCGCCGGGCAGGACGCCGCCGCCGTCGCCGCCGACCTCCCCTACCCGTGCGTCGTCAAGCCGCGCGAGGGCGTGGCGAGCGAGGACGTCGTCATGGTCGGGGACGCGCCGGAACTGGTGCGGCGCTGCGAGGAGATCCGCGCGCGGCGGCCGGGGGCCGCGCTGGTGGTCGAGGAGTACCTGCCCGGCGAGGTGTTCACCCTGGAGACCCTCGGCGACGGGCGGGTACTCCATGTGCTGGGCGGGTTCCGCACCGAACTGTCCCCTCCCCCGTACTTCGTCGAGGAGCGGCTGACCTACGTCCCCCGGCACCCGAGGGACATCGAGACGCAGGTGCTCGCCCAACTCGACGCGCTCGGCGTCGGGTTCGGCGCCTGCCACACGGAGTTCACGGTGCACGAAGGCCGCGCGCGGATCATCGAGGTCAACTACCGTGCCATCGGGGACCAGTGCGATCTGCTGCTCGCCGGGCTGCTGGACATACCGCTCTTCGAGCACGTCCTGCGCACGCATCTCGGTGAGCCGCTCCCGCCGGCGCTGGGCGCGCGGACCGACGGGGCGGCCAGGCTCGACTACCCGTGCGCCGACCGTGCCGGGACGCTGACGTCGGCCCCCGGGGCGACCGAAGTGGAGGCGGACGGAGTGAAACTGACGTACCGGCCGCTGCGCGGCCTCGGCGAGCGCCGCCCGGTGTACGGCACCAACCGGGACTTCCTCGGCGTGGTGCGGGCCACCGGAACCGACCGGTCGGCCGTGGACCGCGCCGTGACCGCGTTCCTGGCCGCGCAGCGCTGGGAGATCACGCCTTGACGGTCCCCCCGGCGGGGGCCGCCGCACGGGCCCGGGCGGCCGGACCGGCCGCTGCCGGAGGCGAACTGCTGCTGCGGGTGCTGAGCGCCCTGCTGCGCGAGGACGTCGCGGGGCTGCGCAGCCGCGGCCGCCCCGTCGAGCGCGCGGACGGGACCTGGCTGCGGCTGGAGACCCCCGGACCCGACGCGCTGCTGCTGCCGGTGCGCGAGGACGGCTTCCAGTACGTGTGGGCGGCGAGGGAACCGCTGCTGCGCCGGGAGTCCGACGGCGCCGGGCTGACGGACACCGACACGGTCCTGGCCGAACTCCGTTCCCTCGCCGCGCCGGTGGACCGGGGCGGCTTCGAGGCGTTCGCCGAGGAGTGCCGTCAGACCCTCGCCACCGTACGGCTGCACGAGGCCACGGAGGAGGAGGTGCTGCGGACGCTCGCGGAGCGCCACGGCCCCGACCCGGCCGACTGGACCGGGCTGTCGGGGGGCCTCGCCCTGGACACCCTCGCCGCCCGGCTCGACCACCCCGTGTACCCCACCGCTCGCGGCAGGTCCGGCCTGGCCGGCGCGGCGCTTCGGGCGTACGCGCCGGAGTTCCACCCCCGGTTCGCGTTGCGCTGGCTCGCCGTGCCACGCGAGGCCGTGACCGCCGTGGGCCCGCTCCTCGGCCCGGCGCCCTCGGCCCTCGGACTGTCCGGCCTCGACGGCAGCCATGTCGCGCTGCCCGTGCATCCGCTCACGGCAGCGGGCCCGCTCGGCGAGGCGGTGCGCGCCGCCGGGCTCGGGGACCGGGCGGTTCCCGCGCCGCGGGCCCATCTGGACGTCGTACCCACCCTGTCCATGCGGACGGTCGCCCTCGCCGACCGGCCCGGGGTCCATCTGAAACTGCCGCTCGCCACCTCCACACTGGGCCGGCTCAACCGGCGCACCATCAAACCCGGGACCCTGAGCGACGGTGCCGCCGTCCAGCGTCTGCTCCAGGCCGTGACCGCCCGCGAACCACGGTTCCGGGACACCGTCCTCCTCGCCGACGAGACCCGTTTCGCGCACGCCGGGCACGAGCTGCTCGCGGTACTGCTGCGCCGCCAGCCCGCAGGACTCGACGGCTGCGTCGTCGTGCCGATGGCGGCCCTGCTCGCCCGGGCACCCGGAGGGCGGCTGGTCGTCGACCATCTGGCCGACCGCTTCCACGGCGGCGATCCGCTCGCGCTGCTGGACGCCGTTCTCACGCTGCTGCTGGACTTCCAGACCACGCTCTTCGGGTACGGGATCGCCCTGGAGTCCCACCAGCAGAACGTGTCTCTGGTACTGGACCGGACCGGCCGAGGCCCCCGGCTGCGGCTGCTCCTCAAGGACAACGACGGCCCGCGGGTCCACGGCGGCCGGCTGCGGGCGGCGCTCGGCACGGACGCCCCCGGGCCCGGGGGCTTCGACGACCGCCGCATACTCACCGACGGCGACGCTCCGCTCGCCGACCTCTTCACCACCGTCACCGTCCATCTGTGCGCAGGGGCCTACGCCTTCGGCCTCGCCCGCCATGGACGCGCCCCGCTGGACCGGCTGCTGCGGCTCGTCCGGGATCGGCTGGCCGAGGCGGTCGAGCGGCTCGGGACCGGACCGGGTGAGCCCGGGGCCGTGCTGCGGGCACGGGTGCTGGACGCACCCGAGCTCCCCGTGAAGGCGATGGTGACCGCGGGAACCCTGCTCGCCAAGGAACGTTCGGGAGCGTCCGACATCAACAAGCACTACACCACCGGCCCCAACTACCTGCTGCGGGGAGTGTGACCCGGGATGACCTCCACACATCCCTCCGCGCACCGCTCCGCGCTGGCGCCCCCGCCCTCGGCCGACGAGGCGGTCGCCCACACCCTCCTCAACTGCCTCCTGCGTGAACTGTGCGGACCCGAGCAGCAGACCGCCGTCATCGACGGGCACCTGCTGCTGCGGCTGCCCCGCCGCGGGGTGCTGCTGCGCGTCGCGCTGCGCCGTACGTCGCTGCTGGGCGCCCACCGGTTCGCCGGCCCCGTCACCGAGGAGACCTCCGGCGGCTGGTCGCCCGTCGGCTGGCAGGGGCTCGCCGAGCACGTCCACGCGGAACTGACACTGCGCACGGGCGTGCGCAACGAGGAGTTCCTGGAGCAGGTCGCCTCCAGCCACCGGGGCGTCGCCTCCGCGCTCGCCGGGCGCCGCCCGGCCGCCCGGGACGCCGGCCCGCGTGCCGTGCCCACCGGGTATCTCGCCTCGGAGCAGTCGCTCGCCCTCGGGCACCGCTTCCACCCGACGCCCAAGGCCCGCGGCGGGGATCCCGCGGCCTGGGCGGCGTACGCGCCCGAGGCAGGCGCGTCGTTCCCGCTGCGGCTGCTCGCGGTACGGGAGGACCTGGTCGCCGGGGAGTCGGCGGAGCCGGGCGCCGACGCGGCGCTGGACCGGCTGGGACGTGCTCCGGACGGCTACCGGCTGCTGCCCGCGCACCCTTGGCAGTACGCGCTGCTGCGCGACGACCCCCGGCTGCGTACGGCCCTCGCCCGCGGTGAGGTGCTCGACCTCGGCCCCGGCGCCACGCCGTTCGCCGCCACGGCCTCCGTCCGCACCCTGTTCGACGGGAACGGCTTCCTGAAGTTCAGCCTCAACGTCCGCATCACCAACTGCCTCCGGAAGAACGCGGGATACGAACTGTCCGGCGCGGTGGCGCTGACCCGGCTGCTGGAGCCGGTCCTCGCCGAACTGGCAGCCGGCTTCCCCGGCAGCGACATGCTGCGCGAACCCGCGTACCGGAGCCTCGCCCTGCCCGGGCCGGACGGAGAACCGGTCCGCGAACTCCTGGAAGGCTTCGGCGTGATCGTCCGCGAAGGGCTCGGCCGGAGGCTGCGGCCCGGACTCACCCCCCTGCTCGCCGCGGCCGTCGCCGACGAGTACGCCACCGGGCCCGCCCACGTCTCCCGCCTCCTGGCGGACACGGACCCGCGCACGGCGCTGTCCTGGTGGCGCGCGTACCTCGGGCTGCTGGTGCCGCCGGTGCTCGCCGCGTACTTCGACCACGGCCTCGTCCTGGAGCCGCATCTGCAGAACGTCCTCGTGTGCGTGGACGACGGGGGCCGCCCCCGGCAGGTGCTGTTCCGTGACCTGGAGGGCACCAAACTCCTGGCGGACCGGCACTCCGCCGCGCTCGCCGCGCTGCCGGCGGACGTGGCGGGGCCCATGACGTACGACGCCGGGCGCGGCTGGGACCGGGTGGTCTACTGCCTCCTGGTGAACCACGTGTCCGAGATGCTCGCCGCCCTCGCAGATCTGCACCCGGTCGCGGAGGCCGCGCTGTGGGCCGAGGTACGGGACACGCTCCGCCGCCACGCGGCCGAACACGGGCCGCAGCCGCGGCTCGACGCGCTGCTGTCGGGCGCTCCGCTGCCCGCCAAGGCCAATCTGCTCACCCGCTGGGCACGAACGGCCGACCGTGACGCGGGCTATGTGCGGCTGCCCTCCCCGCTCGCCGAGGACGTACTGTCCGGAGCGGCCCGCGCCGACGACATCCGGAGCGCACGATGACGGACTCCCCGACGGCCGTCACCTCACCCACCGCGGTCTCCCCCGCCGTCACGGCACCGGTGCGCGAGCGGGCCCTCTCCCTCCCGGCGGAGCAGCTCCCCGCCTATCTCTACGACCTCGGCGCGCTGCGGGGGCACGCCGCGGCGGTACGGGAGGCACTGCCGGAGCGGGTCGAGCTCTACTACGCCGCCAAGGCCAACCCCGAACCGGAGGTCCTGACGGCCCTCTCGCCGCACGTGGACGGATTCGAGGTGTCCTCGGGCGGGGAACTGGCCCATACGGCCAAGGCCGTACCGGACCGTCCGCTGGCGTTCGGCGGACCCGGGAAGACGCCTGCCGAGACGGCGGCGGCGCTGGCGGCCGGCGTGGCCCGGTTCCACGTCGAGAGCGCCCATGAACTGCGGATGCTGGCAGCCCTCGCCGCCGAGCGGCCGGCGCCCGCCCCGCCGGTCGCGGTGCTGCTGCGCTTCAATCTTCCGCTGTCCGACGGGGCGTTGAGGGCGAGTGCGCTGTCCATGGGCGGCCGCCCGACACCGTTCGGTCTGGACCCGTCCGAGGCCGGTGACGTGATGCGGTTCCTCACCGGTGGGTCCTGCCCCCGGCTGCGGGTGCACGGGGTACACGCCCATCTGGCGAGCGGACTCGGGGCGGCGGCGCAACTCGCCGTCGCCGAGTCCGTGGTGTCATGGGCCGTACGACTCTTCGAGCACCATGGCGTACCGCTCCACGAGGTGAACGTCGGGGGCGGCATGGCCGTCGACTACGCGGATCCCGGCGCCCGGTTCGACTGGGCCGGCTACGGAGCCGGACTGGCCGGCCTCACCGAGGACCACCCGGACGTTCGGCTGCGCATCGAACCGGGGCGCGCGCTGACCGCGTACTGCGGCTGGTACGCCACCGAGGTGCTGGACGTGAAGCGCAGCCACGGCGAGGACTTCGCCGTGGTCCGCGGCGGAACGCACCATCTGCGCACCCCGGCGACGAAGGGCCACGACCAGCCCTGTGCCGTGCTGACCGTGGCCGGCTGGCCCCACGCGTGGCCGCGCCCCGCGGCCCGGGGCGACACGGTGACCGTGGCGGGGCAGCTGTGCACGCCGAAGGACGTGCTCGCCCGCCGGGTGCCGGCGCCGGGTCTGCGGGCCGGGGACCGGCTGGTGTTCGCGCTCGCGGGCGCGTACGCCTGGAACATCTCGCACCACGACTTCCTCATGCACCCGCGTCCGGGGTTCCACTTCCTCGACGGGTGAGGGCGGGCCACGGACGCTTCGAGCAGCCCGCGCGGCCCGTTCGCCGCACTGAGGCCGTCCGCCCGGGCTCCGGTCACGGCAGTCGTCCGGGAGGGCTCCTGGCCGCACAACGGCGTGGTCCACGGCGAGGCGGGGCTTGCGGCGTCTCCCGCGGGGACCCCACATCTCGGACGGCCGCTCTCGTACCAGTGCGTCCGGACGGAACGCACGACGCAGCGGATGCGCGTCGCGGGCCGGGCGGCACTCGCACACGCGGGCCAGTGCAGCGTCGGGCAAGGCGTGCCCGTCGAGGAGCGGCGTCCGGTCCCCGGGTCTCCCCGGCACTCCCGGGCCGTGAAGAAGCGCAGGACGCCGGATCGACTCGTAGTGGGCCTGCTCGCTTGACTCGGCAACGCCGCGAGTCGCCGTGCCGGGCGCCGCGACGGGGCGAACCCCGCCCGACGCGGCACTAGGACGTGGGTCCCGGCGGGGTGCAGATCACGGCCGCGCGAGGGGCGGCGCGGATGATCGCGCCGACCAGGTCGGTGCCGGGCTCCGGGGAGGGATCCTCGGCGGTCCGGCCCGGGCGCTCCGCGGCGGGACGCGCGGCGTGGCGGGCGGGGAACCGCTCGGGGTGTCCGCCGGTCACGGCCGGCTCGGCAGTCGGCTTCCGCGACGGCGGGCGCGGGCCGCCGCCAGGAGTTCCCGGACCCGGTCGCCCGCGTCCCCCGGGTCGCGCACGGGCGCGGGGAAGGGCAGCAGGACGTCCCGGTGGCTGTGCGGGTGTTCGAGGCGGAGGGTGATCCCCCGCCGGTCCATGGCCAGCGGCCACACCCGGACCACTCCCTGGAGCAGCGGGGGGTCCACCAGCCGAGTGAGCAGGGCCACGACATCGGCGTGGTCGTCGACGAGGTGGGTGAGCATGGCGGCCTCGTGGAGGGCGAGCACGTCCGGCCGGGCCAGGGCGAGTTCGTCGAGGCCGACCGTGACCGCCCCTGCCGGGGTCTCCAGGGCGACGTGTGCCGTGACCATCCGGAACGTGACGGTGCCGGACTCCTCGCATCCCGGCGCACCTTGGGGGGCCAGCCATCCGGCGACGGTGACGCGGGATCGCACCCGGTCGCGGACCGCGACCGGCGCTACGTCGGTGAACTTGAGCACGACGGCGAGCGTGCCGCGTGGTGCGAGGGCGACCTCACCGGCCAGTCGGCAGTCGGCCGGCACCCTCAGCAGCAGCCGGCCGTCGCCGCCGACGCTGTGCAGACCGCCGCCGACCAGGTCGCAGGTGTGCCCGTCGGTGACCACCGTGAACGATTCGGCGGCGGCCAGCACAGTGCGCACCTGTTCGGCCGCGCTCGCCTCCTCGCCCGCGCAGACGTCGTCAGCAGTCATTCCGCACCCCTCGGCTAGATTAGGTAAGGCACACCTAACCTAGCCCATGATCGGGTGCAGGCGCATCACCCGTCGGGGCCTGGCGCCGACTCCTCCGCCGCACCCGTCCGCGCGGGACGACCGGCCGGCGCCGCGGTGAACCGGCTGCGCGCGGACGGATGCGACGTCCGCGACGAGGACGCGGCCCGCCTGCCCCGTTCGCACGGCACCACGTCAACATGCTTGGCCGGTACCCGTTACAGCCCACCGAACTGCCGGGCGGCCTGCGCCCGCCGCGCGCCCCGGACTCGGCCGAGCAGGTGTGACCCCGGTGCGGGTGACCGTCACCGCCGGCTGTCCCGGCGGTGACGTTTGCACTGGTCACCGGCTCGTAGGGCGCCGGGAGCGGTACACCGGCGAGGGACGTGGCGGCGAGTGCGGTAGGCGGCCGGTGAGAGCTCCGGGCTGCTGCTGGGCCGGGACCGGGGTGCGGACGGCCGCCACACCGGGCGGGTGCGGCGGCCGTGGGTGGGATCGGCTCGTCGTTCGAGTCGGTCAGCAGAGCGACGGATCAGCCCGGCGTCACTGCACCCTCCGGCACTCCGAACCACTCCTCCAGCGCCTCCGCCAGCCCGACCGTCGACGTCAGCGCCTGCGCCCCCACGTCGGCCGCCCAGGCCGTGAAACCGTCCGGACGGACGAGGACCGCCGCCAGTTCCGGGCGGGACGGACAGCCGGCCGTCAGGGTGTCGACGCGGCCGGCATACCCCGCAGCGAGGGCCCGGAGCTCCGCGTCGTCGGTGAGGTCGAGCAGGAGCGCCCGGCCGCCGTGGAGGTGGTCCGCGAGGCGGCCGCCGTCGGTGAGTTCGAGGTCCGGGGTGCTGCGGCCGGTCAGCGGGTGCTCGCCCGGCAGCTCGTACCGCACCGCGGCACCGTTGAGCCGCGCGGTGAGGTACGTGGTGCCCACGACCGTCCCCGCCAGGTCGCTGACGATCTCGCGCAGGGCCCGGGACTGCGGGTCCGGGCGCATGGCCGCGACCTGGGACCGGGTCCAGTCCAGGACCCACGCGCCGACCGGGTGCCGCTCGGAGGTGTACGTGTCCAGCAGCCCTTCCGGCGCCCGGCCGCCGATCACCGCGGCGAGCTTCCAGCCGAGGTTCATCGCGTCCCCGATGCCCAGGCTCAGCCCCTGGCTCCCGAACGCGGAGTGCACGTGCGCCGCGTCGCCCGCCAGCAGCACCCGGCCCTCGCGGTACCCGGTGACCTGGCGGGCGTGGTCGGTGAAGCGGGTCGCGGTCCGCACCCCGGTGATCGTGACGTCCACGCCGGACACGCGGCGCAGCCGCGCCTGGAGGTCCTCGGTGGTGACCGGCGCGTCCCGGTCGGCCGGCGGGCCGTCGAACTCCACGGTGACGACGCGGCCCGGCATCGGCCCGTGGGCGTACACCCCGGTGTCCGTGGCGGTCCAGCCGACCTTCAGGTCCTCGGCGCCGGTCATCTCCACCACCGCCTGGTGACAGGTGATCTCCGGTTCCGTACCGGGAAACCCGAACCCCGCGAGCTTGCGGACCGCGCTGCGGCCGCCGTCGCAGCCCACGAGCCAGCCGGCGCGTATCGCCCCGTGGCTGGTCCGCACGGTGACGGCCCCGTCGTCCGCGTCGAAGCCCGTCAGCTCCACTCCCCGGCGCACGTCGACGCCGAGTTCGTCCGCCCGCCCGCCGAGCAGCCGCTCGATGTCCTGCTGCGTCACGAAAGCGACCTCGGCGGCGGGTCCGGCGTCGCCGAGGCCCGGCTCCATGCGGTCGACCAGGTCGGCGCGCAGCATGATTCCGGCGAAGTGCCCGACGAACCCGAGCCCTTGGCCCGCAGCCCCGCCTCCGTCCCCGCCGTTCCGTTCGCGCACGAATGCCTGGAAGCGGTCCATCGCCTGCCGCTGCACCTCGGCCAGCGCGGGCAGCATGCCCCGGCGGTAGAGCGCCTCGGCACTGGGCGTGGTGATCGCCCCACCCTTGATCGTCGGGTCCACTTCGGTGAGGCGCTCCAGGACGGCCACCCGCGCGCCTCCGAGCCGGAGCTCGCAGGCCAGCATCAGTCCGACCGGGCCGCCTCCGGCCACCACTACGTCATAGTCCATGGCGCCGACTATGACCGAGGGCCGAGAAGGCCAAGAAGGCGCCGCGGTGTCAAGGGGTCGGCCCCGCAAGGAGAACGGAGCCGGCACCGCTGGCGCTGAGAACCATCAAGGAACGAGGCCCTTCGGCTGCTGTCGAAGGAACGAGGCCCTTCGGCTGCCGTCGCCGGGAGCGGGCAGGCTCGTGGGAACTCGTTGATCGCCTCTGGGGACGGCTCGAGGCAGCGGCGGACGTTCTCCGGCTTCTTGTGCCGGGACTTCGCCGTAAGCGTCAGGGGCGACGAGCCCCACTCGCCGACGTGGGTCAGAAAGGAATGCCCTGTGTCCGCAGAGGCCGTGTGCGGATGACCTCGTGTGGCGATTGAGCAGGCCGGGTCGTGAGGCAGCTTTCGCGACGCAGGTGGCCGGGTGTGTTGCATTCCGGCTGGGTGATCGTGACGCAGATCGCTCTCCTGTGGTGCTCGTGGACCGCGTTGAACAGGTCCCGGCAGCCGGACAGAACACTTGCGGACAGCCCAGCAGGGCGCCAGTCGGTGGCAGAGCCACGACCACCGGAACCCGAGTATCAGCGTCAATGTCAGTGGCGGCTGCCATGCTGCCGAAGTGATCCCTTGGAATCTGCTCACCTTCGACGAGGCTCTGCGTGCCAGTTGGGCCGCCGACACCTGTTCCCCGGACGACCTTGCCCGCGCCGAGTGGCAGCCTGACAACCCGGCGTGGGGCCACTGTGACATCACGGCCTTGGTCGTGAACGACGTCTTCGGCGGCGACCTCATGGTCGGGAGAGTCCATTGCGGCGGGGAACAGCATGGATTTCACTGGTGGAATCGGCTGCCGAGTGGTGCGGAACTCGACCTGACGCGCGAGCAGTTCCAGGATGGACAGAGCGTGACCGCAGCGCGAGTCGTCAAACGGCCGCCGGGGCCGCCGCCTCGGCGCCGGGAGGAGTACCTCCTCTTGCGTGAGCGCGTCACCAAGCGCCTCGGTCACCTCCCGGGGCCGGCTGTCTGATCCGCAGAGAAGGCGCTTCAACCGCAGGTCCCGATCACGGTGGTTCCGGGCGCGGGAAGGCGGCTGACGCGGCCTGCTCCGGCGGCTGCTTCGCGGAGTCGGACAATCTCTTCGTGCTGTGCGGCGAGCCGGGCGATGAAACCGGGCACTTTGCGCGACGCGCTGCGGAAACTCGGCATCCCGGCCGAGAAGGGCCGCACCTCCGCCATCCGCCAGCTCGTCCTCCAGGCCCCAGCGCCCGTCATCGCCCAGGCACTGGGCTGCCACGATCAAGAGCACCACCCGCATCGCCACCGAAGCCGGAGCCTCCTGGAGGAACTACGCACCCGGCGACCACACACGCTGAACGGCACCCCTTGAACTACGCGCCGGGCGAAAGGTCACACCACTCGGCTGCCTTCGCCGCACAGTGGTGACCATGCTGAAGCGAGTAGCCGTCCTGTCCGACATTCACGGAGTCCTGCCGGCCCTGGAGGCAGTACTCGCTGAACCAGACGTCAGCACCGCCGATCACATCGTGCTGACCGGCGACATCGCCGCCGGCCCGCAACCGGCCCAGGTTCTCGACCTGCTGGCCAGCCTCGGCGACCGCGTCATCTGGATCAGCGGCAACGCCGACCGGGAACTCCTCGAATACCGCCGGGGGCAGCGCGACACGATCCCCGACCCGATCGCCCCCTGGTCAGCCGAACAGCTCCGCGAAGACCATCTCGACCTTCTCAGCTCGCTGCCACGATCACTCTCCCTGTCCGTGAACGGCCTGGGAAAGGTGCTGTTCTGCCATGCCACCCCTCGCGACGACGAGGAGGTCGTCCTGGTCGACTCCCGCCTCGACCGCTGGAAGGAAGTCCTCAACGGACTCGATACCGACATCCGCACCGTGGTCTGCGGCCACACCCACATGCCGTTCGTCCGCCTCGCCCACGGCCGACTCGTGATCAACCCCGGCAGCATCGGCATGCCCTACGGACGAACCGGAGCACACTGGGCCCTCCTGGGCCCGGGCGTCGAACTCCGCACCACGCACTTCGACCTCCAAGCAGCAGCCATCCAGCTCAGCCAGGACTCGTCCTACCCCGACATCACCGAATGGGCCGACTACTTCCTGCACGCTCGCGCGACCGACGCCGACGCCCTCACAGCCTTCGCCCCACGGGACGGACGCGACCACAGCCCGTGCCCCTCGCTCCCATCCACGAGGATCGTGCGTGGCCCGACCCGCTGAGCCGGTACCGGCAGGGTCCCCTCACGGAACCAGCGATACGCGGTCTGCGGATGCACACCCTGCGCCTTCGCCCATCCCGTCAGATTCACACCCTGGACAACGACACTCACTCACACATGGCTACGCTCACTTACCCGACTTCGAGAACCAGCAGGTGGAGACCCCGTTCCGCGGCCGGCACCGGAACGGAGAGCTCCGGCGACGCCTGGACCTGGCCCGTGCTCACCCCGCCCCTACGGACACCGCGTGCCCACCACGGACGGGCGCCCGTGACGGCGTCCCGTCCCGTGCCCGACGGCCGCCGTCCGAACCGGTCGCGACGAGGGGCCGCGGTGAGCCCGGTGCGCCGCCCCGCGGCCGGGCGGGCCGGACTCACCGTCCAACCGGCTCAGGGCGGGGCCAGCAGAGCCTGCAGCGCCGCCGCCGTACCGGGATGGGCGTGGACGAGTACCGCGCCGCGCGGGCCCGGGTCCGTCGTCTCCCACCCGCCGTCGCAGCCCAGCAGCTCCGCCACCGCGTCGCAGGTGACGGGGTGGGCGGCGAGCAGCGGGACACCGCGGCCGGCGCCCCCCGGCAGGGCGGCAGGCTCTGCCCGGGGGTCCGGCTCCACACGCCACGGGGGCACCCATGAGTCGAGGGCCCCGAGCCGCCCGGGAAAGATCCGGCCGGCCTCGCGGATCAGCAGCGGCGCCTGCTCCGCGCCGCCGGACCGCAGGGTGCCGATGAGGGTCGGCAGCCACGGCAGCAGCACCGCGTCCGGCAGCCGGGCGAAGGCGTTGGACACCGCCTCCACGACGAAGTCGGCCAGGGCGGGGACCGGCTCCAGCGCCTGGAGGAACCCGCTGAGGTAACGCGGATAGGCCGGGACCACCAAGGGGTTGCCGAGGAGTTCGTCGCAGCGTGCCCGCAACTCCGCCCGGGACAGGCTGCCGAGCTGGGTCCGCGCCGCCCAGAGCAGCGCGACCTTCGCCGGCTCCTCGGGGTGCGACGCCGCGACCGCCAGCTCCAGTTGCCTGCGGTCGCAGCCCAGGGACAGCGCCAGGCCCTCCATGCTGAACAGGAACCCGAGCATCGCGGCGACCTGGCGCACGGTCGCGTCCTCGTCGGTGAACGCCGTCGGCAGCAGGGTGCAGTAGTGCGCGTACCCCGTCTTGACGAAGGACTCGACCCACGGCGGCAGCACCGGCTGACCGGTCCGGTAGTACGCCAGCAGTCCGCGCACCCGGCGCAGCACCTCGGGGGCGCCGTCGACGCTGCGCTCGGTGGCCAGCACCTCCAGGGCGCGGGTGCCCAGCTCGTCGGCGAGGCGCCGGCTGCGCAGATGGAGCGTCGCGTCCTCGACGGCCTCGAGGACGACGGCCGTCGTGGCCCGAGGGCTGTATGCCGTGCGCCGCAACCGCTGCTCCAGCACCTGCTCGATACTGACTCCCTCGTAGCCGAGCTCGATCAGCGCACGCTGGTGGGTACCCAGCGCGAGGTCCCAGGACTCCTGGATGGGGCGCTCACCGAGCCGCCGCTCCCCCATGATCGGGCGCGCCGCGCCCTGCGGCATCAGGTACCGCAGCATCCACAGCAGGTCGGAGCACTTCTCCAGCTCCGGTCGGGAGGCGATGTCGAGCAACGCCCGCTGCACCCCGCGCTGCTGGAGCTTCAGCCCAAGCGGCGCGAGCCGGTCGTGCACGTCGCGCGCCAGGGGCGGCAGTGCGTCGTAGCCGACCTGGCCGATCCGGTCGCCGCCCATCATGATCTCCACGAGCCGGCGCACATCGCGCCGGCCCGGCACGGTGTCCTTCTCGATGCAGGTGACGGCCGCGTCCTGGAAGTCGTACGGGGTGGGCTTGGCGCGGTCACGCATCCCGGCGAGGAGGATCGACGTCTCGAACACGGCGATGGCGTCGGCGGTGGAGGCGAGATAGCCGTTGCGACGCGCCGCTCGCACGATCTCGACCGACCAGTCGAGCAGTTCGGCCTCGTCGAGCCGGTCCAGGACGGGTGGCCGCCGCAGAAATCCGGAGAGCCTGTCGGAGGCGGGCTCCGCCGTGTCGGTGGCTGCCGGGCCGGCTTTCGCCGCCTTCGCCCGCTTCTTCGTGCCCGCCTGTCCCGCCAGCCGGAAGGGCTCGACACGAGTGCGCCTGACGTTCTTCGCCCACACCGTCGAGGCGATGGAGACCGAGCCGGCGGCGAGGCCGAACTGCGCCTCGATCGCGGCATGGCTGGACGGAATCAGACCGTGCTGCCACCTGGTCGCGGTCCGGGGCCCGATCTCGAAGCCGTCGGCACCGTCCACGCCGAACTCGGCCACACGGCTGGCCGCGTGGAACGCACCGCAGACGTACAGGCAGTCCGCGGGATCCGTGCCGGTGGCGGCCAGGTGCTCGCGCATCCGGGTCCACATGTAGCGCTCGCGGTCCTCGTCCACGCCCACCCGCCGGGGGTCACCCGGAGCGAGGCGGCGGAACAGACTGCCGATCAGCAGCATGACCTGCCGGTAGGTGTCGTGGTCGCTGTCCCCCAGCGGCAGTTCCACGTACTGGTGCCACCACTCCGACCAGTGGCGGACCCGGCCGTGGCGCAGCAGATGCTCCTCCAGTTCGGCGAAGCGGGGCCGGAGGTCCCCGATCTCGACGCCGACCGCCTCCCCGTGCAGGGCGGCCTCCTCGTCGGCCGGCGCGTCCGGACCGGACGGTTCGGAGGGTTCGGAGGGTGCCGCACCGCGCGCGTCCCACTGGAACACATGGTCGGAGGACCGGTCGACGAGAACGAGTTCAACACCCGGGGTGTCCAGTGCGTAGGCGATCGCCTGGTACTCGGCCGACGCCTCGGTGATGGGCGCGACCACCGAGAGCGGCGACCAGTCAGCCGGGAAACCCTCGACCTCGGTGGCGAACGCCTGCACCGCGACCGGGAGTCTGCAGTTGCGGAGTTCGGTGAGGAGCGGGGCCATGTCCTCGCACAGCTCGAGGTACACCACCTTCGGCTGCTTCTCCCTCAGCCGCCGCGCCATCGCGAGCGCCGAGGCGGGTGAGTGGTGGCAGACCGGGAAGATCTCCAGGGGCTCCCGCACCGCGCGGTCCACGTCGTCGACGATGCCGAGCAGGATGCCCTCCAGCGCGCCCGGGCCGTCGGCGAAGGCCGCCGCCGCTGCCTGCAGTTGGGACCGCAGCTCGGTGAACGTCCCTTCCTGGGCGGCGCTCATGACAGGGTGGCGATCGCGTCGCGGCCGCCCTCCAGGAACTCCGGCCAGGAGCCGCCCTCCTCCTTGCTGCGCGGCTCGACGACGCCGTGCAGATACTTGTTGAGGATGGCCAGGTCCTCGGGCTCGCGCCGGGCCAGCGACCCGACGAGGGAGGAGGCGAGGGTGTGGGCGGTCAGCGCGCGCTCGCCGAAGAAGTTGCTGTGCAGGATCGCGTCCTCCAGCACGCCGATCTGCTCGGCCGTCGACAGCGCGGACTCCAGCTTCTCGTCGTCGCTGCCGGCCGAAGCCGAGGAGGCGCGCAGGTCGGCGAAGCTCTGCAACAGCACGTCCAGCAGCGTCGGCGGTACGTCCAGTTCGATCTGGTGGCGGCGCAGCAGTTCCTCGGTGCGGAAGCGGACGATCTCCGCCTCGCTCTTCTTGTTCGTCACCACCGGGATGCGCACGAAGTTGAAACGCCGCTTGAGCGCCGAGGACAGGTCGTTGACGCCCCGGTCACGGCTGTTGGCGGTGGCGATGACGGAGAAGCCGGGCTTGGCGAAGACGATGCCGTCGCTGTCCAGCTCGGGGACCGAGACGTACTTCTCCGACAGGATGGAGATCAGGGCGTCCTGGACGTCGCTGGTGGAGCGGGTGAGCTCCTCGAAGCGGCCGATCGCACCGGTCTCCATCGCGGTCATGATCGGCGAGGGAATCATCGACTCGCGGGACTGGCCCTTGGCGATGACCATGGACACGTTCCACGAGTACTTGATGTGGTCCTCGGTGGTGCCGGCCGTGCCCTGAACCACCAGGGTGGAGTTGCGGCAGATCGCCGCGGACAGCAGTTCGGCGAGCCAGCTCTTTCCGGTGCCGGGATCGCCTATGAGCAGCAGGCCGCGGTCGGAGGCCAGGGTCACGACGGCACGTTCGACGAAGCTGCGGTCGCCGAACCACTTCTGGGAGATGTCCCTGTCGAGACCGTCGGAGCGCTCCGCCCCCAGGACGAACAGCCGGACCATCCTCGGGGAGAGCCGCCAGGAGAAGGGCTTGGGGCTGTCGTCGATCGACTCCAGCCAGTCGAGTTCCTCGGCGTACTTGATCTCGGCGGGGGCGCGCAGCAGTTCGGACATGTCAGGGCCTTTCTGAACGTGGGAGCGTGTAGACGTGGGAGCGTGTAGACGTGGGAGCGTGTAGACGTGGGAGCGTGTAGACGGGTCAGCCCGAGGAGAGGTCGGCGTGGCCGAGGTGCCCCGGCGGAGGACGCCGCGGCCGGTTGGGGGCACGGCCCGCGAGGGGAGACTGACGGCTGCGGGGCGGTTGCCGGCGCGCCTCTCGTCGGGACGGGGCGGGGCTGCCCTCAGGCGAGGAACGTCTTGAGTTCGTGGACGAGCTTGCGTATGTGACCGGATATGACCGGTGTGCCGAGGTCCTTGAAGCGCTCCCGGAACCAGGGGTTGACGCTTCCGCGGCCGGAGCTGGTCACCGAACCGACGGGAATGAACTTGGCCCCCGACCGATGGATGGCGGCCATGGACTCGAAGAGCTGCTCGCCCCGCCACTCGTAGAAGTCCGAGATCCACACCACGACGGTGTTGCGGGGTTCGGCGATCTTCGGCTGTGCCAGCGCCATGGCGACCGTTCCGTCCGTACCACCGCCGAGGTTGGTGCGCAGCAGGGTCTCGAAGGGGTCGTGCACCCAGGGGGTGAGGTCGAGGGCCTGGGTGTCGTAGGCGATCAGATGGACGTCCACCTTCGGCAGCCCGGTGAAGATCGAGGCGAGGATGGTGCAGTTGACCATCGAGTCGACCATGGAGCCGGACTGGTCCACGACCACGACGAGCCGCTGCGGCGTCGTCTTGCGCGCGGTGTGCCGGTAGTAGAGGCGGTCGACGTACAACCGCTCCTCCTCCGGGCTCCAGTTGGTGAGGTTCTTCCAGATCGTGCGGTCGAGGTCCAGGTTGCGGAAGACGCGCTTCGGCGGCACGGAGCGGTCCAGGGCACCGACCGTGGCCTTCTCCACCTGGGTCCGCAGCACCTCGGCGACCTCGTCGACGAAGCGGCGGATCAGGGCCTTGGCATTGGCCAGCGCCACACCGGAGAGGTTGTTCTTGTCACGCAGCAGCTGCTCGATCAGCGACATGCTCGGGGTGAGCTGCGAGGCGAGCCGGGGATCGGCGAGGACCTCGCGCAGATGCATGCGCCGCACGAGGTCTGCCTCGATGGCGCCGAGTTCCGGGCCGATCGCCGGGACGAGCCTGCTGAGGTCGGGCGCCCCACCGCCACGGGTGCCGATGGGACCGACGCCCCGGCCGGCCGCGCCGCCGCCGGTCCGGCCGCCGCGCAGTTCACCGGGCCGGCAGCCGAGCGCACGCTCCAGCCAGCCCGCGTCGGACTGCCAGCGCGAGAGCTGCCCGGCGGTGACCGTGCCGGATCCGGAAGCGAAGACGTTGAGCAGCACCTTCGACACCAGTGCGGCGCGGCGCACTTCGGCGGCGCGGTCGCGTCCGTCCGCCCCGTCGGCGTCGTCCGCCTCGGGTACGGCCCCGGGCTCGGCTGCGGGTGCCGCGACGGTCCCGGCCGCCGGGGATTCGGAACCGGTACCGAGCCCTGCCACGGGTGCGCGACCGGATCCGGATCCCGCCGGGGACCCCGCCTCGGGTACGGCGCCGGCTCCGGGCCCGGCCGCCGCGGAACCGCTGCCGGTGGCGGGTGGGGCCTCCTGCTCGGGTGCGGACGAGGCCGCGGAACGGGGCCCGGGCTCGGCTGCGGACCCGCCGTCGGTCCGGTCGACGGTCCCGGCGCCGGGACCGGGCCGGTGAACGGATCCACGGCCGGTTCCGCCGTCGGGCCGGGGAGCCATCAGCCCGTCGAACTCGGCGGCCAGCTCCGGGTGTCGCTGCACGACGGAGTCGACGGACGCCTGCGGGTCCAGCAGCGCGGGCGGCAGCCCGATGTCCTCGACGACGGCGAGGCTCGCCGACTCCAGGGTCGTCTGCTCCTCGCGGTCGAAGAGGCGGGCGAGGAGCCGCCAGTAGAGGACCTGGCGGCGGTTGTCGTGGGCGTCCGCCTCGGGGTGCCGGTCCCTGTGCTCGGGTGCGGTCGTCTGCTCGGTCATTTCCGCAGCAGCCTCCCCGCCCGCTCGCGCAGCACCTTCACGGCGTCGGTGGCGGCCTTCTCCGCCCTGAGGCCGGCCTTGTCGGTCGTGCCGCCGGCCCAGGCCCCGCCGTGCACCGCCACGGTCCTCTTCCGCACGGTCGTCTCGACGGCGAGCGGCTGGACGCTGAACACCCCGGCGTCCCAACGGAGCAGCCCGATGCACGCGCCCGACACCTCGACGGCCTCCGGCGTCAGCGGGCCCGCGGCCGGAAGGCGGCAGGCGTCGACGACCACGGGATGCCCGGCGACCTCGAACAGCAGTACGCCGCCGTCCTTGCGTACGGTGTAGCCCTCCAGGAACACCGGCTCGGCGATACGCGCCGGGTGGCGGTCCAGCGGTGCGGCCGCCGTGGCCGCGGCCGCGGCCAGGGCGACACGGGCGGTGGCGAGGGCATCGGCGGGCCCACCGGGGCGCGCTCGCTCGTCGTCCCAGATCAGGTCGCCCTCCGCAGTGATCGGCATACCGGACAGATCCATCGAGCTCCCTTCGCTCACGGCCGCCAGCAGCGCCATGTGCGGACGGAGCAGCTGCCAGACGCCCGCCCCCACGACCGTGTCCGGTTTCGGCGCGGACACGGCGGCGCGCACCAGCCGGGGCGCAGTGCCGTCCGCGGGCTCGAACACCGCGTGGACCTGGGCCTGCGCGGCGGTCGCGTGCTCGTGGACGTCGACGCCGAGCGGCAGCAGCCTGCCGGTGGCCGTACCGGGCGTGGCCACCTCGGCCGCACCGGGCAGCGTCAGCAGCATCGCCCGCGACCAGAGGTCGGCCCAGCGGCGCACGGGGACGCGTTCGAGCGTCGCCCCCGGGCAGGAGGCGGCGAGCTCGGCGGCGAAGCCGTCCAGGAGCGTCGCGGGCCGGCGCAGTGCCGGGTCGGGGAGCATCGCGGAGACCACCTGGGCGGCCCCGGAGACCAGTTCGTGGTCGATGCCCTGCCATCCGGCGCGGGCCACGTCGCAGAGCCAGGAGCGGGCGGCGGCCGACGGGTTCGCCGCAGGGCGCTGGGCGGGCGGGGGCGCGGTCTCCTCGAGGCGCGAACGGCCGGTCGCCTCGTCGACCCGGGCGACGAGCGCGTCGTGGACGGAGCCGAGCAGCGCCGTGCGCGCGGCGGCCAGGGCGACGAAGTGGTCTTCGCCGGCGGCCCCTTCCGCCGCCTTCCCGGCCGCCTCGGCGGCCCGGGAGGCCAGCGGCGTGCCCGCCACGGCGTCGGCGAGTTCGGCCAGCCCGCCGGCCTGGGCGGGTTGGGGACGGTGGAGTCCGCCGACGAGAGCACGGTCGAAGGCGTCCACGGCGGCCAGGGCCTCGTCGAGCCCGTCGACCGGATCGGTGAGCAGGGCGGTGCGCATCACGCCACCGCCCTGGCCTGCGGGAACCACTGCATCTCGGGCAACGGCACCGTGTCGGGGGTCAGTTCGAGGTAGGCCAGGTGGCGCAGGAACCGGCTGAACACGGGAGCGGCGGTCTTCGCCTCCGCCTGCGCGGGGCGGGTGGCGGCCATGGCGGCGGTGACGCCGGCCGCCGTCGGTTCCTCGTCTCCCGTGTCGACCCGCAGCCATCGGGCGACGCGCTCGGCACCGTACTGCAGCACGGCTTCGCCGACCAGGGCCCGGATGTGGTTGCAGTACGAGCCGCGCGCACCGCCGCAGGGCCGGTTGTTGTTCGTGCTGCAGGCGAACGCGTACGTGCCCGCCTCGACCGACGACACATAGACCCGCTCGATGTCCGAGCCGCTGGACACCACGCCCTGCAGACGTCCGTCAGCCAGCTCGACGAACGGGACCTTGGCGAGCTTTCGCGGTCGCGCGGGCGCCACCAAGCGCGCCGCGCTCCGCTTCTCCCAGTCGGACAACGCACCCATCTCCTTCGCACAGCACGGGAAGTCCCTGCCGGAAGAGTGAGGCCGGCGGGACACGACTGAACCTAGCGGCGCCCACTGACAACGCCGATCTTGGGCGGGCGGGCCCGCACGGCGAACGGACACCGGGAAGGACACACGGCGGAGCACGGACGAGCCCCTGGGCGCGCACACCCTGGGTGGCCGTGCGGGCACCCGGCGTGGCGGCTTCCGGGCGCCGGGCACGCTCGCGGTGCAGAGCGGGCCCGGGCTCTCTAGCCTCGAAGCAGAAGAAACGCGAAGAACCGCACGACTCGGAAAGCGCTCCGGTACGCCCGCCCGTCCGAACCCGGAGGTGGCCCCACATGCCAGAGCTCTTCATCGGCGGTACCTGGACCGCCGCGGCCGGCGGGCGGAAGCGGGAGATCCGCTGTCCGGCCGACGGCACACTGGTGGCGACCGTCGACGAGGCGGGACCGGAGGACGTCTCCGCCGCCGTTGCCGCCGCCCGGGACGCTTACGACAGCGGGCCCTGGCCCCGGACCCCGGCCGTCGAACGCGGCGAACTGCTGCTGCGCACCGCCGCCCTGCTGGAGCGCGACAAGGCCGAACTCGCCCGCGCCGAGTCGCTGGACACGGGCAAGCGGCTGGTGGAGAGCGCGTACGACATGGACGACATCGCCAAGTGCTTCCGCTGGTTCGGTCATCTCGTGGCGGCGGGCGGCCACGACCGGGTCGTCGACGCCGGACTGCCGGACGTGGACAGCCGGGTCGTCCACGAGCCCGTCGGGGTCTGCTCGCTGATCACTCCGTGGAACTACCCGCTGCTCCAGACGTCGTGGAAGGTCGCCCCGGCCCTCGGCGCCGGCAACACGTTCGTCCTGAAGCCGAGTGAACTGACCCCGCACACCGCGGTGATGCTGATGCGGCTGCTCACCGAGGCGGGGCTGCCCGACGGCGCCGCCAACCTGGTGCTGGGCGCGGGCGGTGCCGTCGGGGCTCCGCTGACCGAGGACCCCAGGGTGGACATGGTGTCGTTCACGGGCGGCCTGGTCACCGGCCGCCGCATCATGGCGGCCGCCGCGCCGACGGTGAAGAAGGTGGCGCTCGAACTCGGCGGCAAGAACCCGAACGTGGTGTTCTCGGACGCGGAGTTCGAGGCGGCGGTGGACTACGCGGCGACGGCCGTCTTCCTGCACTCCGGCCAGGTCTGCTCGGCCGGGGCACGTCTACTGGTGCAGGAGGATCTGCACGACGCGTTCGTGGCGGAGCTCGTCAAGCAGGCGGAGTCCATCAGGCTCGGCGGGCCCTTCGACGACGACGCCCGCGCGGGCCCTCTGATCTCCGCCGGGCATCTGGAGAAGATCGAGGCGTACGTCGCGGCCGGTGTCGCCGAGGGCGCGGTCCTGCGCTGCGGCGGCTCCCGACCGGAGGACCCGGAGCTCGCCGACGGCTTCTACCACCTCCCGACGGTGCTGGACGAGTGCACCCCGGACATGACCGTGGTGCGCGACGAGTCCTTCGGCCCGGTGCTGACCGTGGAGCGGTTCCGCGACGAGGAGGAGGCGGTGGCGCTCGCCAACGACACGGTCTACGGGCTCGCGGGAGCCGTCTGGACCGGGGATCCGGCGCGGGCCCACCGGGTGGCTTCGAGGATGCGGGCCGGCACGGTGTGGATCAACGACTTCCATCCGTACGTCCCGCAGGCGGAGTGGGGCGGGATGAAGCAGTCCGGGTTCGGCCGCGAACTCGGCCTGGCCGGCCTGGCCGAGTATCTCGAGGCCAAGCACATCTGGCGCAATCTCGCGCCGAGCCCGCAGAGGTGGTTCGCATGACGGCGGACGCGGGACGGGCCCGGTACCCGAGGGACCCGTTGGGCCCCGGCCGCCGCGACGACTCGTCGACCGCGGAACGGGGGTACGAGCCGGAACCCATGCGTCCGGCGCCACCGGACGGGCGTGCTCGCCGAGCACGCGTACGAGTCCGCGCCGACCGGTGGTCCGGCGGCTCCTGACGAGCCCTCCAGGCACGCCCGGACGCGTCCGGAAACGGCCCGACGGCTCCCCGACGACTTGGGAGATGCCATGGCCTCACCCCTGTCCCCGCCCGAGTTCGACCACGTCGTCGTGGGCGGCGGCACGGCCGGCGCCGTCGTCGCCGCCCGGCTCAGCGAAGACCCGGACGTCAGCGTCTGCCTGCTGGAGGCCGGTCCCTCGGACGTGGGCGACGACAACATCCTGGTGCTGGAGCGCTGGATGGCCCTGCTGGAGTCCGGATACGACTGGGACTACCCGGTCGAACCGCAGGTGAACGGCAACAGTTTCCTCCGCCATGCCCGGGCGAGGGTCCTCGGCGGCTGTTCGTCGCACAACTCCTGCATCGCGTTCTGGGCACCCGCGGAGGATCTGGACGGGTGGGCGGCGACGGGCTGCACCGGCTGGAGCGCCGCGGACTGCTTCCCGCTGTACCGACGGCTGGAGAACAACGACGCGCCCGGCGAGCACCACGGGCGTTCCGGCCCGGTGCGGCTGCGGACGGTACCCCCGAGGGACCCCTGCGGGCGGGCCCTGCTGGAGGCCTGCGCCGAGGCGGGCATCCCGACGACCCCGTTCAACGCCGGCACGACGGTGGTACGGGGCGCCAACTGGTTCCAGATCAACGCCCGCCCGGACGGGACCCGTTCGTCCGCGTCGGTGTCGTATCTGCACCCGGTGCTCGGCAACCGGCCGAACCTGGAGGTACGGACCGGGGTACGGGCGCGGCGTCTGCTGTTCTCGGCCGACGGCCGGTGCACGGGTGTCGAGTACCTGGAGCCGGACACCGTCCACACCTCCGTGGTGACCGCCCGTGGCGAGGTGGTCGTGGCCTGCGGGGCGATCGACTCGCCCAAGCTGCTGATGCTGTCGGGCATCGGCCCGGGAGGGCATCTGCGGGACGTCGGGGTCGACGTCCGGGTGGACGCCCCCGGCGTCGGCTCCCATCTGCAGGACCACCCGGAGGGAGTGATCATGTGGGAGGCGAAGCAGCCCATGGTGACCACCTCCACCCAGTGGTGGGAGATCGGCATCTTCGCGGACACCGTGCCCGGCCTGGACCGCCCGGACCTGATGTTCCACTACGGTTCCGTGCCCTTCGACCTGAACACCTACCGGCAGGGCTACCCCACGTCCGACAACGCCTTCTCGCTGACGCCGAACGTGACCCGGGCCCGCTCGCTGGGCACGGTCCGGCTGCGCAGCCGGGACTTCCGCGACAAGCCGTTGGTCGACCCCCGGTACTTCACCGACGAGCACGACGTCCGCGTGATGACGTACGGGCTGCGGCTGGCACGGGACATCGTCTCCCGCACGCCGATGAGGGACTGGGCCGGTGCGGAGCTCGCCCCCGGGCCCGGCACCACGAGCGACGAAGAACTGTTCGCCTATGTGCGCGCGACCCACAACACCGTCTACCACCCTGCGGGCACGGTGCGGATGGGCGGCGACGACGATCCGGAGTCGCCGCTCGACGCGCGCCTGCGGGTCAAGGGCGTACGGGGCCTGCGGGTGGCCGACGCCTCGGTGATGCCGCTGCTCACCACCGTCAACCCGTGCATCACGACGATGATGATCGGCGAGAAGTGCGCCGACATGATCAAGGCCGACGCCGACGCGGGGAACGGCTGAGCGGGCTCCGGCGGGGAGCGGCGGTCCGGAAGCGCCCCGGGCGGACGCCGGCCGGCACGGCCGCGACGCCGGGGAGGACGCCGAGCACCGCGAGGTTCCCCGCGCACGCGGGCCGGGCCTCACCGCGGCTCCCCGGGACCGCCGACGGGTCCGCCCCGTCCGGTGGTCGTGCACCGGACAGGGCACGACGCCGACGCGGGGAACGGCTGAGCGGGCTCCGGCGGGAAGCGGCGGTCCGGAAGCGCCCCGGGCGGACGCCGGCCGGCACGGCCGCGACGCCGGGGAGGACGCCGAACACCGCGAGGTTCCCCGCGCACGCGGGCCGGGCCTCACCGCGGCTCCCCGGGACCGCCGACGGGACCGCCCCGTCCGGTGGTCGTGCACCGGACGGGGCGGAGGGCTGCCGGGACGAGGGCGTCCCCACGCGGGAGGGCGTCCCTGCTCCCCGCGGTTCAGCCGAGGGTCGCGAGCGCCTGGTTGAGGGTCTGCGACGGGCGCATCACCGCCGAGGCCTTGGCCGCGTCCGGCTGGTAGTAGCCGCCGATGTCGGCGGGCGAGCCCTGCACGGCGATCAGCTCGTCGACGATGGTGCTCTCCTGCTCGCTCAGCGTCTTGGCCAGCGCGGCGAACGCCTCGGCGAGCTGGGCGTCGTCGGTCTGCCTGGCCAGCTCCTGGGCCCAGTAGAGCGCCAGGTAGAAGTGGCTGCCGCGGTTGTCGATGCCGCCGAGGCGACGGCTCGGCGACTTGTTCTCGTTGAGGAAGGTGCCGGTCGCACGGTCGAGCGTGTCGGCCAGGATCCGGGCGCGGGCGTTGCCCGTCGTGGTGGCGAGGTGCTCGAAGCTGACCGCGAGCGCCAGGAACTCGCCCAGGCTGTCCCAGCGGAGGTAGTTCTCCTTGACGAGCTGCTGGACGTGCTTCGGCGCGGAGCCGCCGGCGCCGGTCTCGAACAGTCCGCCGCCGTTCATCAGCGGGACGACCGACAGCATCTTGGCGCTGGTGCCCAGCTCCAGGATCGGGAACAGGTCGGTCAGGTAGTCGCGCAGCACGTTGCCGGTGACGGAGATGGTGTCCTCGCCGCGGCGGATGCGCTCCAGGGAGAAGCGGATCGCGTCGACCGGGGCCATGATCTCGATCTGCAGGCCCTCGGTGTCGTGCTCCGGCAGGTACCGGCGGACCTTCTCGATCAGCCGGGCGTCGTGCGCGCGGCCCTCGTCGAGCCAGAACACGGCCGGGTCGCCGGTGGCGCGGGCGCGGGTGACGGCGAGCTTGACCCAGTCCTTGATCGGCTCGTCCTTGGTCTGGCACATGCGGAAGATGTCGCCGGCGCTGACCGTCTGCTCGAGCACGGCGTTGCCGTCGGCGTCGACGACGCGGACCGTGCCGGTGGTCGCGACCTCGAAGGTCTTGTCGTGGCTGCCGTACTCCTCGGCCTTCTGGGCCATCAGACCGACGTTCGGGACGGAGCCCATGGTCGCCGGGTCGAAGGCGCCGTTGGCACGGCAGTCGTCGATGACGACCTGGTAGATGCCCGCGTAGCTGCTGTCCGGGATGACGGCGAGGGTGTCGGCCTCCTGGCCGTCCGGGCCCCACATGTGGCCGGAGGTGCGGATCATCGCCGGCATCGAGGCGTCGACGATGACGTCGCTCGGCACGTGCAGGTTGGTGATGCCGCGGTCGGAGTCGACCATCGCCAGGGCGGGACCCTCGGCGAGCTCGGCCTCGAAGGACGCCTTGACCGCGTCGCCCTGGGGGAGCGACTCCAGACCCTTGAGGATGCCGCCGAGACCGTCGTTCGGGGTCAGGCCGGCCGAGGCGAGGGCCTCACCGTGCTCGGCGAAGGTCTTCGGGAAGAAGGCCCGTACGACGTGGCCGAAGACGATCGGGTCGGAGACCTTCATCATCGTGGCCTTGAGGTGCACGGAGAAGAGCACGTCCTCGGCCTTGGCGCGGGCGACCTGCTCGCCGAGGAACTCGCGCAGCACGGCCACGCGCATCACGGACGCGTCGACGACCTCGCCGGCGAGGACCGGGACCGACTCGCGCAGCACGGTGGTGCTGCCGTCGTCTCCCAGGAGCTCGATGCGGAGCGTGCCGTCCTCGGCGACGACGGCGGACTTCTCGGTGGAGCGGAAGTCGTCGCCGGTCATGGTCGCGACGTTGGTCTTGGACTCGGAGGTCCAGGCACCCATGCGGTGCGGGTGGGCCCTGGCGTAGTTCTTGACCGAGGCGGGCGCGCGGCGGTCGGAGTTGCCCTCGCGCAGCACGGGGTTGACCGCGCTGCCCTTGACCTTGTCGTAGCGGGCGCGGATGTCGCGCTCCTCGTCGGTCTTCGGGTCGTCCGGGTAGGCGGGCAGCGCGTAGCCCTGCTCCCGCAGCTCGGCGATCGCGGCCTTCAGCTGCGGGATGGAAGCCGAGATGTTCGGCAGCTTGATGATGTTGGCGCCGGGGGTCTTGGCCAGTTCACCGAGCTCGGCGAGGGCGTCGTCGACGCGCTGGCCCTCCTCCAGGTACTCCGGGAACTGGGAGATGATCCGCCCCGCCAGCGAGATGTCCCGGGTCTCCACGGCGACTCCGGCCGTCGAGGCGTACGCCTGGATCACCGGCAGGAACGAGTACGTCGCCAGGGCCGGGGCCTCGTCAGTGTGTGTGTAGATGATGGTCGAGTCACTCACCGGGTGCTCCGCTCTCCACGTCTGCAACATTGCTCGACATCAAGATATCTCGGTGCGGCTCCCCTCTCGACAGTGGCCTGCCCCACAGCCGGCCGAGTACCGCCCGCCCACGGTCTCACGGTGAGTGGCCGGCGAGAACGAGGGGCAGGGGCTGCTCGGACCAGACGGTCTTCCCCTCTCTGGTGTAGCGGCTGCCCCAGCGGCGCGAGAGCTGGGCGACGAGGTAGAGACCGCGGCCTCCCTCCTCCGACGTCCGGGCCCGGCGCATTCTGGGCTGGGTGTTGCTCGGATCGGAGACCTCGCAGGTCAGCGCGTCGGTCCGGATCAGCCGGAGGCGTACGGGACCGCCGGCGTAGCGGATGGCGTTGGTGACGAGCTCACTGGCGATCAGCTCGGTGGTGAAGCCCAGTTCGTCGAGGTCCCAGCGGGTCAGCTGCTCCAGGACCAGATGGCGCGCGTCCGAGACGACGGCGGGATCGGCGTCGAGCAGCCAGGTGGCGGTGGAACCCGCGGGCACCTCCCGGGTACGGGCCAGCAGCAGCGTGACGTCGTCCCTCAGCCGGCCCGGCGGGAGGTCCGCCACGATGTCGTGGCGGGCGTGGCGCAGCGGCCGCTCCACCACCTCCGCACGAATCAGCCGGTCCGCCAGGTCCCGCATGCCCTCGTCGATGTCTCCCTCCCCGCGTTCGATCAGGCCGTCGGTGTAGAGGGCCAGGACACTGCCCGGCGCCAGATCGCGCTCGACGGCCTCGAAGGGCCAGCCGCCGACACCGAGCGGCGGGCCGGGGCTCACGTCGAACCAGTCCACGGTGCCGTCCGGCGCGACGACCGCGGGCGGCGGATGCCCGGCGCTCGCCATGACGCAGCTCCGGGCCACCGGGTCGTAGACGGCGTACAGGCAGGTGGCGCCGGCCGGACCGCCGGGAAGGGGGATGCCGGTGTTCCCGTTGCCCGGCTCCTCGCTCTCGGCCTCGGTGGCGACCTGGAGGACCAGGTCGTCCAGGTGCGCGAGCAGTTCCTCGGGTTCCAGGTCGAGATCGGCCAGCGCCCGTACGGCGCTGCGCAGCCGCCCCATCATGGCCGTGGCGTGCAGTCCGTGACCGGCCACGTCACCCACGACCAGGGCGACCCGGGCCGAGGACAGCGGGATGACGTCGAACCAGTCACCGCCCACGCCGCTGTCGGCGTCGGCCGGCAGATAGGCGCCGGCCGCCTCCAGCGCGGGCCGCTCGCAGGTCGCGGGCGGCAGCAGGCTGCGCTGGAGGCCCACGGCGGTGCGGCGCTCCTTCGTGTAGCGGCGGGCGTTGTCCACGGCGAGCGCGGCCCGTGCGGCGATCTCCTCCAGCAACACCAGATCGTCCAGGTCCAGGATCGGGCGGTGCCCGGTGCGCCAGACCACGAGCCTGCCGAACATGATGCCCCGGGCGCGCAGCGGGGCGGCCATCGCCGAGTGGGCGCCCGGCACGGCGGCCGTCCACTCCGGAGCACCGCCCGGGGGCACCGCGTCCCGGCCGAGTCCGGTGACCAGCACACCGCGGCCGTTGCCCGCGAGGTCCCCGGGGTCGCGCCCGTCAGGGGCGTCGATCGGTTCCACATGTGCCGTGCCGGTCCGCGGTACGCCGTCCTCCGCCCCGGCGACGGCCATCCGCAGCAGCACCAGCGTGTGCCGGCCGTCCGCCGGCGGTTCGCCGCCCGTCAGCACGGTCTCCGCGAGGTCCACGGCGGCGCGGTCCCCGAGCGCGGGTGCCAGGACCTCCGCCAGGTCCTCGACGGTGCGCATGACCGAGAGCGATCCGCTCAGCGCCTCCGTGGCGCGGTACAGGAGCTCCAGCCGGCCGCGTGCCCGCTGGTGGTCGGTGACATCGGTGAAGACCGTCGCCACGCCCATCGCGCGGCCGTCGGACTCCAGCAGCCGGAACGCCGAGAAGGACAGTTCCCGGCCGCCCAGCGGGTCGGCCAGGGTGCGCACGGCGGTGTTGAAGCCGATCAGCGGGGCGCCCGTACGCAGGACCTCCCTCAGCTGTGCGTCGATGGTGTCGGCGTCCTCGGCGCGGAGGAAGTCCCCGAGGCGCCGGCCACCGAGATCGACGGGCACGCCCGTGTAGGGCAGCAGGTGGGTATTGGTCCGAAGCAGCCGCAGTCCGGCGTCGAAGAGGGCGAGCCCCACCCGGCCCTGGAGGAACAGCTCCCGGGTGAGGGCGCGGTCCTGCCGCCACCGCACGAGAGCGTCGGCGGGCGCACCGACGACCAGGAACCGGGCCGTGCCGTCGCCACGGCCCGCGTCGAGGGGAAGAACGCCGAAGCCGACGTCCAGGTCGTGTCCGGCGCCGTGCCGGAGCGTCGCCCGGCCCTCCCAGCCGCCCGCCGGCGGATCCGGGGGACCCTGCTCTCCCCGGCCGGCGGCCGTCGCGCCGGCCGGATCCGGCGCCTCGTCCCGTCTCGGCACGCCGATCCGCTGCGCGAGCAGGGCCTCCCAGCCGCCCGCGTCCGCCAGCAGCTCCCGTACGGGCCTCCCGCAGACGTCCGCGGACCGCCGGCCGAGCAGCACCTCGGCGGCCGGCGTCAGGGCCACGACGGTACCGGCGCCGTCCAGCAGTGCCGCCGCCGTGCCCGCGACGGCGAAGGGGTAGTCGTCGCGGTCGGCGCCGGTGGCGTCCGCACGGGACTCGTCCACCCGCCGCACCGGCCGTTCTCCCGGTCCTCCGGGGCCTGCGGGGGGCCACATGTCCGGGAACGACGCCGGTGTCACCGCGCCGCCCGCCGCCGGGAGCGTCTGGCCAGCAGTACCGCCACGTCGTCGCGTGGCGCCGAGGGCAGCAGCCGGGAGAGGACGCGGTCGCAGGTGTCCTCCAGGGGCAGGTCGAGATGGCGCAGTGCCGTGGCGAGTTCCCGCATGCCCTCGTCCAGGTCCCTGCCGCGGGCCTCGATCAGCCCGTCCGTGTAGAGCGCCAGCAGGGCGCCGGGTGCCAGCGGCACCCTCTCGGTGCGGAACTCCGCGCAGCCGGTGCCCAGCGGCGTACCGGGAGAGCGGTCGAGGAAGGCGACCGCGCCGTCCGGGGCGACCACGGCCGGGGGCGGATGGCCCGCCCGGGCGATCAGGCAGTCCCCGGCCACCGGGTCGTGGACGGCGTACACGCAGGTGGCCATCTCGTTCTCCCCGAGATCGGCCACGGCGGCGTCGAGGGAGTGGAGCATCCGGGCCGGGGGGACGTGGTGCCGCGCCAGCGTCCGCACCACCGTGCGGAGCTGTCCCATGACCGCCGCCGCGTGCATGCCGTGCCCCATCACGTCGCCGATGACGAGTCCGGTCCTGCCGTCGGGCAGGGCGATCACGTCGAACCAGTCGCCGCCGACCTCGTGGTCGCTGGCGGGCAGATAGCGCCCGGTGAGCTCCAGCCCGGTCACCTCCGGCAGCGCGGCGATCGACAGGCTGCGCCGAAGGGTGAGGGCCGCTTCCCGCTGGCCGGTGTACATGCGCGCGTTGTCGATGTTGAGCGCCGCCCGGGCGACCAGCTCGTCGATCAGCACCTTGTCCAGCTCGTCGAACGGCTCGCGGTCCCGGGTACGGGTGAGCACCACGGCGCCGAGAGCCTTCCCCCGGGCGACCAGCGGCACCAGGCGCGCGGAGCGGATGCGGGCGCCGAAGTACTCGCGCAGCCGCTCGTCCCCGGGGCCGGGGAACAGCGTCGGCAGATCGCTGCGGAAGAGGTCCATCGGCCTGCCGTCGGCGATGACCCGCTCGTACACCGAGCCGAGCGGGACCTGGTAGGTGGTGCCGGCGACGAGCGTCGCGGTGGGAGCGTCCGCCTCGGGGAACACGGCCGCCATCCGGCGCACCATGCCCTTGCTGGACTCCGTGGCCTCGTCGGGGCCGAGGACCTCCTCCAGCAGCTGGACGTCGGCCGAGTCGGCGATCTCCGGCACCAGCATCTGCACCACCTCCTCGGCGGTCCGGCGCAGGTCCAGGGTGGTGCCGATGCGCGTCCCGGCGTCCGCGAGCAGCGCGAACCGCCCCTCGGCCCGGCGGGCCTGGGAGCGGGCCTCCTCCTGGTCGCTGATGTCGATCAGCGAGGCGATCAGCCCCAGCCGGCGCCCGGTGATGTCGAGGAGCGGGGCGAAGGAGCAGGACCACATGCGGTCGCGGTCGGGCTCGGCGGGGGTGCGGGCGGCGCCCCGTACGTCGACCATCGCCTCGCCCCGCTGCAGGACCTCCCGCATCAGCGACTCGAGGACCTCGACGTTGACCCCGGGGACGACCTCGGTGGGCCGCTTGCCGAGATGGCCTTCCGCGGGCACGCCGTTCATCCGGGCCAGCGCTTCGTTGACGCGCAGATAGCGCAGGTCGGGGCCGAGCATCGCGAGCCCGATGGGCGACTGGGTGAACAGGCCCTCCATGGCCGCCAGTGAGTCCCGCATGCGCAGGACGGCGGAGGTCTCGACGGCGATCGCCATGACTCCCGTCTCGCCCTGCGGGTCCGCCGCGGGGCAGATCCACATCTCCATCGCCACGAAGTGTCCGTCGCGATGGCGCACGGGGAGGGTACCGACGACCGTCTCACCGGCCAGAACGCGCTGGGCGAGCTGCTCGGCCAGCTCCCGGTTGCCCTCCGGGACGAGCACCTGGTTGACGTCGCGGCCGAGCAGGTCCTCCGGCGAATGACCGAGGACGTCCCGGGCCGCCAGCGACCACTCGACGATGCGTCCGCCCGCGTCCGCCCGCCAGAGCGCGACCGGCAGCAGCTCGCGCAGCACACCCGCGTACCCGACCACTGTCAGGGGCTGGTCGGGCAGCTTGCTGATCGGCTCGTGAATGTCCACGCGACCGCCTCACCCCGGGGAGCGGGGGCGCAGCGCGGGCCGGGAACTCCCCCGCGACTCCGGATGAGCGCTGCTCGCCCAGCACCGGTGCAGCCTTTCGGGTGCATTTTCTCAGGAATCACCCTATCCAAGGCACCGGAACCGGCAAACGAGGGCGCGAGCCGGGGCCGGGTCGCGCGGCGACCCGGCCCCGGCCTCGGACCGCACCGAGGGGCCGCCCGAGGCTCAGACCTTCTCGAAGACCATCCGCAGCGCGGTGTAGCGGCGCTCGCGCAGGAACTTCAGCGCGGTGCGCTGCTCCCTGATGATGTCGGCGACCGCGTCCGCCCCGATGAGCTCGGCCCCCCTGGCCCGGTTGGCCTGCGCCCGCTCCAGCCAGCTCGCCACGGTCTTCACACCGTCGTCGGGGTCGCTGCGCACCTCCGGGATCCGGAACAGGCCGCGGGCCGCCTCGGAGAGCTCGCCCCGGGTCGGGAGGAACACCTCGGGGAAGACCTTGCGGGAGGCGTGCATGCCTTCGCGGACGTTGTCGAAGCCGTCCCGGACGTCCTTGAGAGCCGTCCGGATCCGCCCGCCGCCGTTCCCCTCGTGCCCGGCGGGACGGCGGGGCGGGAGCACCAGGGAGGTGAACCAGCCGCCGCCGTTCCAGGCATTGGCCTGGAGGGAGATGCGCCCGCCGGGCCGCAGCCAGGTGTGACAGCGTTCGAAGAACGTGCGGTAACTGGCCACGCGCTTGCGCCGCAGCATGGTCGTGCCGGCGAAGTGCTCGATCGCCTCGATCGCGATGATCGCGTCATAGGGGGCGTCCGGCTCGTGGTCGAACCAGTTCTCGGCCAGGATCTCGCAGTTCGGCCAGCCCTTCTGGCGGACCCATGCCGCCTGGCCCGGGCTCATCGTGAGCCCGACGGCATGGCCCACGCCGTGGTTCTCCACCAGCCGCTGCAGGAGACTGCCCCAACCGCAGCCGACGTCGAGCACGCGGCCGGCGCCCGCCGCCCGCGCCGCCTCCACATGGTGGTCCAGCTTGCGGAGCTGTGCCGACTCGAGAGTGTCGCCGTCCTCCCACATGCCGTAGGAGTAGACGAGTTCGGGGCCGAGCGTCAGCCGGTAGAACTCACCCAGGAAGTCGTACTGATGAAGGATCGCCTCTGACGAGGTGCCTTTGTACGCGGACGTTCTTCTCGACCCGATCAACGCGATCACCTGCCTGCCTGTCGATTCGGCGGAGTTCCGACGGCCGCGGGCGGGCCGGATCGGGAACGGCGGCAGCCGTTCGGAGGAGGTGTGCACGCAAGACGGTTCCCGGACGCCCGGGTCGCACCGGAGGACCGCGCTGATCGAGGACGTCGACCCGTCGACGGCCCGGACCGCGTTCGCGGAACGCACCTTCCGATCACATTAACCGTGTGCCGTCGAACCGGCACGCTGAGCGATCGACCGCGGGCCCGTCCAGGGCCCGGCACGGGGCGCGCGCCGACCGGGCCCGCCGCCGCTGCGGGAGCCGCGCCCCTTGCCGCCTCCAGCCGCCGCCCCGGAAACGCCGCGGCGGGCGTTCCTGCCGGAGCCGGAACGCCCGCCGCCACAAGGCCGTCTACGGCAGCCGGCTGCCGGTGGGCACGCCCTCCCCGGCCTGTCGCCTGGTCCTGAGAACGTCCCCCGCACCGCCGCGTGCTCGGCGGCGCCCGGTCATCTCCGGCGCGGCATCCATGATTTCCCTGTCGAGCTCTTCCTCGGCCTTGGGAACGGGCTTCCCGTGCTGCCTGGCTCGCTTCATGGCGACCTCCTTCACTGCGTGAGGCTTATGCGCCGTTGGCTACCCGGTCGCGGCGCCGTCATACGTACGCGTCACCATCGAGTGGGATGCCACTAGGAATAGACCACAGAACCGTTGCCGCGGCCCGCCGGACGTCCTCACCCGTCCGGCCGCGCCGCCCGCCGATACGATGTGTCCTGTCCCGGCGGTACGGCAGGAGAGTTCCAGCGGTACGGCAGGAGAGCGATGACGGCACTCCCGACTTCCGGCACGACCCACGCCTGGGTGGTCGAGCACCCCGCGCCGATCGCCTCGGGTCCGCTGCGCCGCGTCGAGCGGGAGATCCCCGAACCCGGTCCCGGCGAGTTGCTGCTCGGCGTCCTCGCGTGCGGTGTCTGCCGCACGGACCTGCATCTCGCCGAGGGCGACCTGCCGCCCCGGCTGCCACGCTGCACGCCGGGCCACGAGATCGTCGGCGAGGTGCTGGCCGCAGGCCCGTCCGCCGGCGGATTCACTCCCGGTGACCGGGTGGGCGCGGCCTGGCTGGCGGGAACCTGCGGACGGTGCCGCTGGTGCCGGACCGGGCGGGAGAACCTCTGCCCCGCCTCGCGCTACACCGGCTGGGACATCCACGGGGGGTTCGCCGGGCGCACGGTCGTGGACGCGCGGTACGTGTACGGGCTCCCGGAGGGCCTGCCGGACGAGCACGCGGCCCCGCTGCTGTGCGCCGGGATCATCGGCTACCGGGCCCTGGAGCGCGCCGAGCTCCCGCAGGGCGGGCGGCTCGGCGTCTACGGCTTCGGCGCCGCCGCCCATCTGACCGCCCAGCTCGCCGTGGCCCGGGGCGCCGAGGTCCATGTCGTCACCCGCTCGCCGAAGGCGCGGCGGCTGGCGCTCGAGCTGGGCGCCGCGTCCGCCCGGCCGGACGCCCCTCCGTGCCCCTGGACTCCGCGATCCTGTTCGCCCCCGCCGGGACCCTCGTACCGAAGGCGCTCGAGGCCCTGGACCGGGGCGGGACCCTGGCGATCGCCGGCATCCACCTGACCGACGTGCCACCGCTCGACTACGAGCGGCACCTGTTCCAGGAGCGCACCGTGCGCAGCGTCGCCGCCAACACCCGGGACGACGGGCGCGCCTTCCTCGCCGAGGCCGCGCGGGGGCGCCTCACCGTGCGGGCCGTGCGCTATCCGATGCGGCAGGCGGACCGGGCGCTGGCGGACCTGGCGGCCGGGAAGGTCACGGGCGTGGCCGTGCTCGTACCGCCGTGAGCGTGAGTCGGACGGAACACGGCAGCGGGGGTTTGCCGAAACGGCAAGAAGCATTGCCTCGCTGTCCGGAAGGGTCGCAGGGTGGCGCCATGGACGAGACGAAAGAGCGGAATCTCGCGGAACTGGACGTCGTGATCGTGGGGGGCGGCGCCGCCGGGCTGTCCGCCGCGCTGACCCTGGCCCGGGCCAGGAGGACCGTGCTGGTGGTCGACTCCGGGGAGCCGCGCAACGCCCCCGCCGCCGGAGTCCACGGCCTCCTCGGCCGGGAGGGAATGCCCCCGGGCGAGCTGCTGCGCACCGGGCGGGAAGAGGTCGGCCGGTACGGCGGGACGATCGTGCCGGACACGGTGACGGGCATCCGCCGGGACGGCGGCCGCTTCGTGGTGGAGACCGCGAGCGGCGGCAGCCACCTGGCACGGCACCTGCTGGTGACCTCCGGTCTGGTCGACGAGCTGCCGGGCGTTCCGGGCCTGCGCGAGCGCTGGGGCCGGGATGTGCTGCACTGCCCGTACTGCCACGGCTGGGAGGTGCGGGACGAGCCGATCGGGGTGCTCGCGAGCGGTCCCGCGGCGGTGCACCAGGCGCTGCTGTTCCGGCAGTGGACGCCGGACGTGACCCTGTTCCTCCACACCGCGGAAGACCCGGCCGAGGAGCAGTGGGAGCAGCTGGCGGCGCGTGGCATCGCCGTGGTCGACGGCGAGGTGACCGGTCTCTCGGTCGAGGACGACCGACTCTGCGGGGTGCGGCTGGCATCGGGCCGGCAGGTGCCGGTCCGGGCACTGGCGGTGGGCCCGAGACTCGCGGCACGCGGGGATCTGCTCGCCGGACTCGGCGTGACGACCGCCGAACACCCCATGGGCGTGGGCCGTTACGTGGAGTCCGACGCACGGGGGGCGACGGCCGCCGAGGGGGTGTGGGTGGCGGGCAACGTCACCGACCTCATGGCGAGCGTCGCCGTGGCGGCGGCGTCGGGAGCCCAGGCGGCCATGGCGATCAACGCCGAACTCGTGGCCGCCGACACCGCCGCGGCGGTCGCGGCTCACCGCTCGACGGCCCGCGCCCCGGAGGCGTTCGGCACGGCGGCCGAGGCGGCGGCCTCGGAGCGCGTCCTCGGGGAACGCCGTCACGGGCTCGGATCCCTGCTCGGCGGGGATCGCGGCGGAGCGGGGGTGAGGCGGCCCTTGGGCGTGTCGCGAAAGTAGCTCCGTCCGCCCGCAGGGCGGGGCCCCTGCGGCGTCTGGTGCATGGGGTCTGGCCCGGCCCTCCGCCCGAGGGGGTGGGGTCTCCCCAGGCCCTCCGCCCGAGGGGGTGGGGACTCCCCAGGCCCTCCGGGCCGAGGGGAAGATCGCAAGGCGGCGGATCATCCTCGTACCGGACGTACTCGGATGACTCCGACACCGCAGCGAGCGTGCGTGCCAGGCGTCGCGGGCCAGGAGGGACTTTCGCCACACGCCCTGGGAGCCGGGCCGGGCCGGGCGGGGCGGCGAGAGACCGTCCGTCGAGGATCCGGGCAGGCCGCACACAGGCCCATCCCACGGCAGGTGCGGGCAACCCGACGCGGAGAGGTTCGGCGGGTCAGGAGCCGGCCAGCACCGGGTCGTCCGGGAGGCCGGTCGAGTCGCCGACGCGGGGGCGCGGACGGGAGGGCGCCGGGAGGGCCTGCTCCGTCCAGATGGCCTTGCCGTCCTGGCTGTACCGCGTGCCCCAGCGCTGGACCAGCTGGGCGACGATGAACAGTCCGCGCCCGCCCTCGTCGTCGTCGGCACTGTGGCGGAGATGGGGCGCGGTGTGGCCGGCGTCCGCCACCTCGCACACCAGGGTGCGGTCGTGGATGAGCCTCAGGTGCAGCGGCCCTTCGGCGTATCTGACCGCGTTCGTGACCAGCTCGCTGGCGATCAGCTCGGTGGTGAAGACCAGTTCGTCCAGCCCCCAGGACCGCAGCCGGTTCGCGACGAACTCGCGCGCGCGGCCCGCGGCGACCGGTTCCGCCGGCAGGCTCCAGACGGCCACCCTGCGGTCGTCCAGCTCCCGGGTCCGCACCAGCAGCAGCGCGGTGTCGTCGTTGGTGGTGCCGTCGGGCAGCAGGTCGGAGATGGCCCGGTCGCACAGGTCCTCCAGGGAGTCCGCGGGATCCGAGCCTGCGAGGACATGCGCCAGGGTCTCCAGCCCCTTGTCGATGTCCCGGTCGCGGGCCTCGACCAGACCGTCCGTGAAGAGCGCGAGCAGACTGCCGACGGGCAGCTCGATCTCCAGGCACTCGAAGGGCAGCCCGCCGAGCCCCAGCGGAGGTCCGGCCGGCAGGTCGGGGAAGGTGACGCGGCCCCCGGGTTCGACGACCGCCGGCGGCAGGTGTCCGGCGCGCGCCATGGTGCAGCTCCGCGACACGGGGTCGTAGACGGCGTACAGGCAGGTGGCACCGGCCGCGACGTCCTCGTCGCCGGTGAGCGTGCCGAGAGCGTCGGCGCTGTCCTGGGCCGACTGCCCGACGAGGTCGTCGAGCCGTTTGAGGAGTTCGTCGGGCGACAGGTCCAGGGGTGCCAGCGCCCGTACGGTCGTGCGCAGCCGACCCATGGTGGCCGCCGCGTGCAGACCGTGGCCCACCACGTCGCCGACGACGAGCCCGACGCGGGTTCCGGACAGTGGAATGACGTCGAACCAGTCGCCGCCGACCCCGCTGAGATCGTCCGTGGGCAGATAGCGGTACGCCAGGTCGACGGCCGAGTTCGACGGGAGGTGCTGGGGCAGGAGCTGCCGCTGGAGGGCCAGCGCCGACTCCCTCTCCCGGGTGTAGCGACGGGCGTTGTCGACGGACACCGCGGCGCGGGCGACGAGTTCGTCCGCCACCGCGACGGCCCCGCGGTCGAAGAAGCTCCGCCGACCGTCGCGCACGAACGTGGCGAGCCCCAGCACGGCTCCCCCGGCGCGCAGGGGAACGACCAGGGTGTCGTCCTCCAGTACGAGCCCGCCGGAGGCGAGGCTGCGGTGCTGGGGCGAGCCCTCCGCGTACGTCACCGGCCGCGGGGGGATGCCCGGTTCCCCCGGAGTGCCACCGGCCTGCCCGTCGGCGGTGGCGTGGGCGGAGGGCCCGGGGCCCGGGGTCCCGGAATCCGGAGCCCCCGCCGGACGGGAGGCGGCGCGGAGCAGATCCGAGGCCCCGGCCCCCGTACCGCCCGGCACCTCGCCCTCCAGTACCGCGGGGGCCAGGTCCACGTCCACGCGGTCGGCGTACTCCGGCACGGCCACCGCGGCGAGTTCACCGGCCGTGACGAGCACGTCCAGGGTCGTTCCGACGCTGCGGCCTGCCTCGACCAGCAGGTTCACCTGGCGCTGCGCCTCGTAGCGGTCGGAGATGTCGAAGGCGTCCTCGCACACACCGAACACATGGCCGCTCGCGTCCTGCAACCGGTAGTAGGAGCAGGACCAGAGGTGTTCCTCGCCCGGATCGCTGGGCTGCTCCGCGCGGAAGTGCAGGTCGAGGAACGGCTCCCCGGTGTCCAGCACCTGACGCATGACCGCGTGGAGCGTCTCCGGGTAACCCGGGGTGACGAACCTGCCCCTGGGGTAGAGGTCCTCGGCGAGCTCGCCGCGGGTCTCCGCGAGCGGGCGCCCGATCTCCCGCTCCGAGGCGGCGTTGCACCAGACGAGTCGGAGGTCGGTGTCGTATATCGCGAACCCCAGGGGCGACTCGGTGGCGAGCCCCTGGAGCATGGCGAGGCGGGACTCCCATTCCCTGAGCCGGTCGCGGTCGGCCACCACGACGACGCGCTCCGCCTGGCCCGTCCCGGAGAGCAGGCAGACGGCGGTCACGAGCCGCATCCGGTGGCCGTCCCGGTGGATGGCGGCATGCACGTCGTGCTCGGGGAAGGGCGGGACCAGGGGGCTGCCGCCCGGGCGAACGGCCCGGTCCGCTGCCGCCCGGCGTTCCGGTGCGGCGCCGGGACCGGGTACTCCGTCGGGCCCCAGGATCACGGCGACGGACCGTCCGATGATCTCGTCGGTCCGGTAGCCGAGCAGATCCTGTGCCGCGTGGCTCCAGCCGATGACGACGTCGCGCTCGTCGAGCACGAACGTGGCAGCGCTCGTGACGTCGAGCGGTCCGCGGAAGTCGGCGTCCCCGTTCGCCCTTCTCTCGTTGTCCATGACGCCCTCACCGGCCGGCTTCGTCAGGTCCAGAATCCGCCTGATGCTGACCCTGCGCAACCGATCGGACCGGATGCGCGGCCGGCTCCGCCGCATTCGGCTCCGAGCGCATACGAACAGGTGAGCGGCGCGGTGGTGACGGACCGCTACGAGCGCCCCCGGTGCGGACACGCACCTGGTCGGAGGGGTCTGGTGTGAGCTCCCACGAGCACGGATGACAGCATGGGCCCCATGAGCAACGACGTTTTCTTCGACATCACCATCAACGACGAGCCCGCCGGGCGGATCGTGTTCACGCTGTTCGACGACGTGGTCCCCAAGACCGCGCGGAACTTCCGTGAGCTCGCCACCGGCGAGCACGGCTTCGGCTACGAGGGCTCCGGCTTCCACCGCGTCATCCCCGACTTCATGCTCCAGGGCGGTGACTTCACGGCCGGCAACGGCACGGGAGGCAAGAGCATCTACGGCGACAAGTTCGCCGACGAGAACTTCCAGATCAAGCACACCAAGCCCGGTCAGCTGTCCATGGCCAACGCGGGCCCGAACACCAACGGCTCGCAGTTCTTCATCACGACCATCGTCACCGACTGGCTGGACAACAAGCACGTCGTGTTCGGCGAGGTCGTCGAGGGCATGGACGTCGTGAAGCGGATCGAGTCCCTGGGGTCGCGCAACGGTGCCACCCAGGCGAAGATCACCATCGCCAAGTCGGGCGTCGTCGAGGGCTGAGCCCCGGCCGCAGCCGTCCCGGCCCCGGCAACGGTCCCGACCCGCCGGGGCGGGGTGGCGGCACGCCTCGTCCACCGACCGCCCCCGTACGGACGGGTACCGGTCCCGCGTGCGCCCCGGTCCCGCGTCGCTCCCGGCACTCGGACGGCGAACTCCCATGGCCCGTCCGCCCGTCCACCCCGGCGTGTCCTGTTCCGCCGCGGTGAGGCGTTCGGTCTCCGTCCGCGTCCCACGACACACCCCGGCGGGCGCTGCCCGGGCGTCGTCCGGCTGCGGGACGCCTCAGCGAGGACGGCCCCTGTCGAGCCAATCGCCTTTCGGGCAGCCCCGGTTCGGCCGCCCGGCGCGGGCGGCCGCCGGACCACCGGTCGGCCCGTGGCCGCCGCCGGGCCGCGTCACCAACGCGGCGCTGCTCGGCGCCGATGGTGCGCCAGGTGATGCGCTCGTCCGGGAGCTGGTCGACGATCTCGGTGTCGAACTCCCGGTGGACGCCTCCGATCGTGGCGGTCCAGTGGTTGTGACGGTCGTCGAGCTGCTTCACCTCCTTGACGCCCTCCATGAACTTCGGGAACTCCTCGAACTGCGTCCACTGGTTGTACGCGGTGCTGACGGGAACGTCGACCTCGACGGATTCCCTCACCGTGCTCATGACCGCGAGTCCTCTCGTCCGCCGCCGTGCGGGAGGTGGCCGCCGCACGAACGGGCACGCCCGACACGTACCCGGTACCGGAGGAGCTACCGCCCGCCACCGCGGACCGGGCTACTCGCGGGCCCGCAGCAGGAAGGAGTGGCCTGCCGGGTCGGACAGCAGCCGGGCCTCGCGCGGGGTTCCCCGGTCGGCCACGTCCATCGGGGTCGCCCCGAGGCTCACGGCCTCGCGCTCCGCCTCGTCCAGGTCTCCCGGGCTCAGCAGGACCAGCAGATGGGCCTGCTGGGCGTCCTCCGGGCGGGGCCAGCTCGGGGGCGCCAGTCCATGGTCGCGCTGGAACCCCAGTACGGTACCGTCCTGGCCGACGACCTCGAAGAGATTCGGGTCGGACGTCCTCCTCACCTCGGCGCCGAGCAGCGCCGCGTAGAACTCGGCGAGCGTCTCCGGCTCGGCACAGTCGAGGGCGAGCATCGCCGTCTTGGGAACCGCCATGATCCCTTCCCCTTCGGCAGGACTTCACGGATGGGTACGGCGGGTACCCCCCATCCCAACCCTCAGTCATGGCAGCCCGGGTTCCTCACGTATCGGCGGGCCCCGGTCACTCGAGGTGACGCGGCCCGGCGGGGACCGGCCGAGCGGAGTAGCGTGAGAACTCCAGTCTCGCGTGTCCGGACTCGCGCGAAGTGGAGATGGGCGGCTGTCGTGTCTACGTCAAGTCATGCGCTGTTCGGCGCTCCGTGCTGGGTGAGCCTCATGGCTCGTGACCTGCCGACGGCGGAGGAGTTCTACTCGAAGGTGCTCGGGTGGGCGTTCCGTCCGACCCGGCTGGGCGAGGAGTTCTCCGTCGGCTTCCTCGACGGCACTCCGGTCGCCGGTATCGGGGCGCTCGCGGACAGCCTCGCGGTCGCCGTGGCGTGGACGCCGTACTTCGCGGTGGACGACGCAGACGCGACCGCGGCCCGTATACACGAGCGCAGCGCCACGGTGGCCGTGGGCCCGCTCAGCTTCGGCACCGGCCGGGCGGCGCTGGCCGCGGACCGCGACGGCGCCGTGTTCGGCATCTGGCAGGGCAAGGCCATCCCCGACTGGAGCATGGGGACCGACAAGGCCCCGGCCTGGCTGGAACTGCGCACCCGCGACGCCTTCGAAGCGGCGATCTTCTACGCCGAGGTACTGGACTGGGCCTGCGCACAGCCCGGTTGCTGCCAAGTCGCCTACGAGGAAGACCATGTCGTCCTCCGCCACCAGGGGGACGTGGTCGCCCGGATCACCGGCGGGGCGGCCGGCGAGGCCCCCGATCCGCACATCCGCCCCCGCTGGCACGTGTACTTCTACGTGCCCGACGTGGACTCCGCCGTCCGTACGGCAGTCGGCCTCGGCGGCCGGATCGCCGCACCGGCCCGACCGGCAGCGGCGGAGGACTGGGGCACCCTCGTCGACCCCGACGGCGGCCTGTTCACCGTCACGTCGAACAGTCCCGTGCCGGCGGCTGCTCCTTCCCCGCGCTGAGCCCGCCGTCCTGCGTCCGACGGACGGGACCGGGGGCTGCGGGCGCCCGCAACGACCTGGCCGGCCCCGTGTCGACGGGACCGGCCAGGACCGATGTGCGGGGCCGCGTCAGTGACGGCGTGCGGCCGCGCGCTGCGGACGACGCGTACGGAGCAGCAGGACTCCCCCCGCGACGAGCAGCGCGGCTCCGGCAGCGGACGGCCAGAGCTGGGCACCCGTCTCGGCGAGCCCGCCGCCCTGTCCCGCGGCCACGGGCCGACCGGCGCCGTTGGGCTCGGGATCGTTCTCCCCCGCGTCCTCCGTGGCCTGGGCGGTGGCGGTGGGTTTGCCGTCGCCCGCACCGGCGGCCTGCGACGAGCCGTTCGCCCCGGTGGACGAACCGGCGAGGACCTCGGGGTCCTTCACGTCACCGCCGCCCTGCGGAACGTTCTGCTCCCCTGAACCGTCGTCGCCGGCCCCGGCGCCGTCCTGACCGGCACCCGCGGCAGCGCCGGGCTTTTCGTCCCCGCCGGGTGCAGCGGGTGCGTCCTGACCGCCCGCTCCACCGTCGGCGGGCGGGGTGTCCCCTCCGGGCTTCTGCGGCTCGCCGGGTGCGTCGGGAGCGTCCTGACCGCCCGTCGCACCGTCGTTCGGCGGGGCCGGGTCAGCGGGGTTCTCCCCGTTGCCGGCGTCACCGCCGTTGCCGTCACCGCCGTTGCCGCCGTTGCCGTCACCGTTGTCACCGCCGCCGTTGTCACCGCCGTCGGCGGGAGGTGCGCCCGCACCGCCGGGACCGCACTTGCGGCCCTCGTTGATGCAGCTCACCAGCTCCTCCATCAGGTTCTCGTCGAAGACGTTGATGAAGTCGCCGTGGTCGGTGATGGGCTTGTGCAGCTGCTCCGGGAAGGAGTCGACGGCGAAGACGCTCGGGTTCTCCCCGTCGAAGACCGGCGCCGGCACGTCGTAGACGATGCGCTGCACGAGCTGCGGAATGGCCCGGAAGCCGTTGGGGCAGGCGCCGTTCGCCTGGGCGAAGGCGACATGGGTGCGGTGGTTGGCGCTGTCGGTGTTCTGACCGTCCCAGCAGCTCTGGAACTTGAACGACCGCACCACCTGGCTGCCCTCGGGGCAGATCGGGTACTTGTCCTTCAGCTGGCGGTTCTCGAACCCGGTGCAGCTCCACGACGCGTTCGCGTTCGCGTCACCGTTGACGAACGCCTTGGCGTCGCCGGTGATGATCCGCAGGAACCGCGGCATGGCCGTCACCTTGGAGCGCGGGTTGCCGACGAAGTTCAGCGTGACCTGGGACGGCGTCTGGATCTCGCCGACGTTCTGGTCCTTGCCGCCGCCGTCGGCGTCGGCGTCGTTCTCCTGCTGCCCGTTCTGCAGCCGCAGCACCGGCCAGTAGTACGTCGACTTGTCGGCCTGGTTCACACAGGTCGTCTCGCCGTTGGCGAGGTCGTCGTCGCTGGCGAAGGCGTCGTTGGCCTGGTTGCCCACGTAGTCGTGCATGTGGTGGGCGCCGTTGGCGACACCGGGAGCGACGATCACGTTGTCCGGGTTGAACTTCCCGTTCTCGTTCACACCGCAGCTGGTCGTGAACGTGCCCCGGGAGGCACCGCGCCGGTTGCGCGGGTTGTCGACGTTCGGCTGGACGGACTCGATGTCGACGAAGTCGGACTGCTCCGGGCCGTTGCCGGCCTGACCGCCGTTCCCGCCGCCCTGGCCGTTGTCCTGACCCTGGTCCTGACCGCCGTTGTCCTGACCCTGACCCTGACCGCCGTCCTGCCCCTCCTTGTCGGCGTCGTCCTCCTGCAACTCGCAGGCCGCCATGGACTCGAGGCCCTTGGGGCGTTCGCCCGACCGGCCGATCGCCGTGGAGATGCGGTCGAGGCTGGCCGTCCGTTTGTCCTCCAACGGACCGAGGACCGCGTTCTCGGCGAACTTCGGGTCCCGCGCGACCTGTTCCTTCTGGTCGGCAAACCGCTTGTATGCCTCCGTGATCTGGCTGTCCATCGCGGCCAGTTCCTTGTCGACCTCGGAACGCGCCGCGTCCGGCACCTCCGAGAGCCCGTTCGCGACCTCCGGGCACTTGATGGTGGACGCGGCGGCGCCGGCTCCGAGGGTCTGGTTCTGCGACTGCCCCCACCCCTCGCCGGCCGAGGCATAGGTGTTGACGGCGATCAGACCGCCCCCGCCCAGCATGAGCGCGATCGAGGCCGCCACTACTCTCCTGCCGCCCGTTGAGCGTCTGCGTGCACTTCTTCTCAATGGAACTCCTGTGCGTCTCTGCCGGTTCGCGCGTGGAACGCGAACGGCTGTGGGGGACCCGCTTGAGTTCCATACGGACGCGTGCCACGGAGTGTTCAAAGCAATCCGCAACCCGTCGTCCCGGCGGGGTGGGACGGCCGCCGCAGCGTCGTCGTCGCCGACCGCACGGTGGTGGCCATGCAGGCGCTCAGGGTCGGCCGGCTCGCCGGGTCCACGTCCAACGTGTGCGGCAAGCTCGCGTCGATTCCACCGCTCTCACCACCGAACGGGAGCATCCTGGAGATCGGCACGCTGTACGGGCTGTTCGCCACCGCGCTGCTGCGGATGGTCCACCGGGCCGGGCTGGAGCCCGATCTGACCATCGTCGTGTAGGTTCCGCGTTTCGGTGTCCAACGGCATCGCCGTGACCTGCGAGGCTTCGGCATTCCGCGCTCGTGTCCTCCGAACACGTTCCGCAGAACCGTGTCCAATCCTCGCCGGGCCTGTTTCGTGTGGCGGGCGGGCCTCAACTCTTGACGGCCTCTGCGATCCGCAGGGCTGCCTGTGCGGGCGTGAGGTGGGTGGTGTCGATGACCTCGGCCTCACCGTGTAGCCACGTGCGGGCCGCCTCGGCATAGGGCTCAAGGTATTTGAGACGGAACGGGGAGTTGGGGCCAAGAACAGTGTCGCCCGCGATGCGCTCACAGAGGGTGACCTGGTCGGCATGGAGGACGAAGTGCCGTATCGGAATGGCATGGTTGGCGAGGCCCGTGCTGATCTCGCGCCAGTACTCCTCGATCAGGACAGTCATGGGCATCACCAGAGTGCCGCCGGTGTAGTCGAGTACGCGGCGAGCGGTCTCGACTACGAGCGGCCTCCACGGCGGCCAGTGCTGGAAGTTGTCCGTCTCGGGCAGCCCCGGCGTGATGTCCATGAGTGTCTCGCCGACCTTCTCGGCGTCGAACACCCGTGAATCCGGGATCAGCTGCTGCACAAGAGCACTGGTCGTCGTCTTGCCTGCGCCGTGGGTGCCGTTGAGCCATACGATCATGGAACTGACGCTACCGCCGTGCGGTGTTCGGCGACACCGCACGCACCATGTCGAGATGCGGATCGGTCTCCTTCACGGGCGGCCTCCGTTCGGCGGCTTGCGGGAGTTCAGCGGCGGCCTCGCAGGGCCTGTTCGACCCACTGGCGCAGAGCGGGTGCGGGGGCCGCGCCCGCCTGTCGGGCGATCACCTCTCCCCGGTCCATCAGGATCAGGGTAGGTACGGCCTGCACCTGGAACTTCTGCGCGATGCGCGGCGCCTGGTCGACGTCGACCCTGACCAGCTTGATCCGACCGGCCAGTTCCCGTGCGACCTGCTCCAGCGCCGGACCGACCGTACGGCACGGTCCGCACCAGGTGGCCCACAGGTCGACGAGTACGACGGGCGCGGCCCTCTGAGCGACCTCCTCGAAGTCGCCGTCGCCCGCGTCGGCGATCCACGGGAGCGGGGCCTTGCAGCTCCCGCAGCGCGGACGGCCGTCGGCGGCCGCCGGCACGCGGTTCCCGCGGCCGCACTCGGTGCACGCGACCGTTCTGCCGCCCGTGTCGGTCGGGTTCACCGGGCTCACGCGGCCTCCTGGACGGGTCGCGGCCGGCTGGGCGCTTCGTCGTAGGTGACGACGAGTTCGCCATCCTGCTCGCCGACCCGGACCGTCGAGCCGTCCCGCACGTCACCGCGGATCAGCGCACGGCCGACCAGGGTCTCGACCTCGTGCGAGATGTAGCGGCGCAACGGCCGGGCACCGTAGACGGGGTCGAAGCCCTGCTCGGCGATGTGCTCGCGGGCGGCGTCGCTGAGTTCCAGGGTGATCTGCCGCTCCCCGAGCCGCCGGCGCAGATCGTCGAACTGGAGGTCGACGATCTTCTTGATCTGCGCCATGCCGAGAGGCTTGAACAGTACGACGTCGTCGATGCGGTTGAGGAACTCCGGCCGGAAGTGTGCCTGCAGATCGCCCATGACCAGGGCCCGGGTCTCGGGCTTGATCTCGCCGTCGGCGGTGACGCCGTCGAGCAGGTACGTCGACCCGATGTTGGAGGTCATGATGACGACGGTGTTGCGGAAGTCGACCGTGCGGCCCTGGGAGTCGGTGATCCGGCCGTCGTCGAGCACCTGCAGCAGGGTGTTGAAGACGTCCGCGTGCGCCTTCTCGATCTCGTCGAACAGGACGACGGAGTACGGCTTGCGGCGGACGGCCTCGGTGATCTGGCCCCCCTCCTCGTAGCCGACGTATCCCGGGGGCGCGCCGACCAGTCTGCTGACGGTGTGCCGTTCCTGGTACTCGCTCATGTCCAGGCGGATCAGGCTCTCCTCGCTGTCGAAGAGCGCCGCCGCCAGCGCCTTGGCGAGCTCGGTCTTGCCCACGCCGGTCGGGCCGAGGAAGACGAACGAGCCGATCGGCCTCCGCGGGTCCCGGATGCCGGACCGGGCCCGGATGATGGCGTCGGTGACGAGTCTGACCGCCTCGCCCTGTCCGACGACGCGCTCGCCGAGGATCTCGTCGAGCCGCAGCAGCTTCTCGCGTTCGCTCTCCTGGAGCCGGGTGACGGGGATCCCGGTCCACGCGGCGACGATCTCGGCGATCTCGTCCTCCGTGACCACCTCGTGCAGCAGCCGGTTCTCGCCCTGCTTGGCGGCGAGGGAGTCCTCCTCGGCCGCGAGCCGCCTCTCCAGTTCGGTGATCCTGCCGTAGCGGAGTTCCGCGGCCCGGTTGAGGTCGTAGTTCCGCTCGGCCTCCTCGGCCTCCTGCCGAGCCTGTTCCAGGTCCTGGCGCAGTTCCTGCACCCGCCTGATGGCCTGGCGCTCGGCCTCCCACTTGGCGTGCATGGCGTCGGCCTCGGCACGCAGATCGGCCAGTTCGCGCCGGAGTTCCTCGAGGCGCTTGCGGCTGGCGGGTTCGGTCTCCGTCTCGAGTGCCGCCTCCTCGATCTCCAGCCGGGTCACCCGGCGGGTGATCTCGTCGAGTTCTGCCGGCATCGAGTCGATCTCCGTCCGCAACCGGGCACAGGCCTCGTCCACGAGGTCGATGGCCTTGTCCGGCAGGAACCGGTCGGAGATGTAGCGGTGGCTGAGGGTGGCCGCCGCGACGAGCGCGGTGTCCTGGATCTTCACCCCGTGGAAGACCTCCAGGCGTTCGCGCAGACCGCGAAGGATGGAGATGGTGTCCTCGACGCTGGGCTCGTCCACGGCCACCTGCTGGAAGCGGCGTTCGAGGGCGGCGTCGGACTCGACGTACTTGCGGTACTCGGCGAGGGTGGTGGCGCCGATCATGTGGAGTTCGCCGCGTGCCAGCATCGGCTTGAGCATGTTCCCGGCGTCCATGGCGCCCTCGGGGCCTCCGCCCGCGCCGACGACGGTGTGCAGTTCGTCGACGAAGAGCAGGATCCGCCCCTCGGCGCCCTTGACCTCGCCGAGCACCGCCTGCAGCCGTTCCTCGAACTCTCCCCGGTACTTGGCACCCGCGACCAGCAGGCTCATGTCGAGGGCGAAGATCGTCCGGTCGCGGAGACCGTCGGGCACGTCCCCGCGTACGATCCGCTGGGCCAGTCCCTCCACGATCGCCGTCTTGCCGACGCCCGGGTCGCCGATCAGGACGGGGTTGTTCTTCGTCTTCCGGCTCAGGATCTGGATGACGCGGCGGATCTCCGCGTCGCGGCCGATGACCGGGTCCGTCCTTCCGCCGCGGGCCTCGGCGACCAGGTCCCGGCCGTACTTCTCGAGTGCCTCGTACGAGCCCTCGGGGGTGGCGGAGGTGACGCGCTGGTGCCCGCGGATCTGCGTGAGGGCGTCGAGGAACGACTCCTTCGTGACGCCGAACTCCTTGAGCAGCCGGCCCGCGGAGGTCCTCGAGCCCTCGTCCACGAGGGCGAGGACGAGGTGCTCGACGGAGACGTACTCGTCCTTGAGCCGCTTGGCCTCCTGCTCGGCGGTGTCCAGCACCTGGGCGAGCCGCTGGGTGATGAACACCTGGCCGGGCTGGGCTCCGGGTCCGGTCACCCTGGGCCGGCGGGCCAGCGACTCCGTCACGGCCCTGCGCAGCCCCTGGGTGTCGACGTCCGCCCGGTCGAGCAGCCGGGGCACCAGGCCCTCGGGCTGGTCGATGAGGGCGAGCAGCAGATGCTCGCCGTCGACCTCGGTCTGGTCGAGCCGTCCGGCGATCGTCTGTGCTTCCCGCAGGGCTTCCTGCGACTTCTGGGTCAGCCGGTTCATATCCACGATTCATCACTCCTGGCGCCGGCGTTGCTGCGCCTCAGCGCGTCCTCCAGTTCGCTGATCCGGTCGAGCAGATCGAGCACCAGACCGAGGGAGGCGTAGTTGAGGTGCAGCCCGGCCCGTAGGCGTTGGATGCGGGCGAGTGCCGAAGGCGCGCTCCGGTCGAACCACAGCCGTCCGTCAGCGCCGCGGGTCGCGTCGATCAGGCCGAGCGCGACGAACCGCCGCACGGCCTCGGGGTGGAGGGAGGCGCGGCGTGCCACGGCGTCCAGGTCCAGCCGCGGGACCGGATCCATCGCGTAGCGCCGTACGACGACGTTCACGCCCGACTGCCGGGCCGGTGGTGTCGCCGGGCGGTGCCCGGGGGCCCGCTCCGCGGACCGGGGGTCGTGGGTCATCCTGGCTTCCTCGGGTCGAAGGTGGTGTCGGCGGCGAGTCGGCCGAACAGTTCGCGTTCGCGTTCGGAGAGCTTCGGCGGCACCATGATCCGGACCTCCGCGTAGAGGTCCCCGTCGCCGCCGCGGGGGTTGGGCATCCCCTCACCGCGCAGCCGCAGCCTGCGGCCGCTGGAGGAACCGCCCGGCACTGCGACCTTCGCCGTGCCGCCGGGGGTGGAAACGGGCACGGTGGCGCCGAGCGCGGCCTCCCAGGGGGTGACCGGGAGGACCACGTGGATGTCACGGCCCTCCAGCCGGAACCGCGAGTCCGGTGTGATCCGCACCCGCAGATACAGGTCGCCCGACGAGCCGCCGCCGCTCCCCCGGCCGCCCTCTCCGGCCAGCCGGATGCGCTGGCCGTCGAGGACGCCGCGGGGAACGTTCACGTCGTAGGTCCGCGGACCGTCCGGTCCCGAGAGGGTGATGCCGCGTCTGCCGCCGTGGTAGGCCTCTTCGACGCGGAGCGGGAGCTCCGCCTCCTGGTCCGCGCCGGGCACGGGCCCCCCGGTCCCGGTCCCGCCGCGGCCGAACAGCCCGCCGAACAGGTCCTCGAAGTCCACGCCCGCGCCGCCCTCGTAGCCGTCGCCGAAGTCGGACACGAAGCGGACCCGGCGGCCGGCGCCGCCCGGTCCGGCGCCGCCCCGGGCACCCGCGGCGGCCGCGACACGCTCGTCGTAGTCCTCCGGGACGTCCCGGAAGTGCTCGCCGAACCGGTCGTAGCGGCGGCGCGTGTCGGGGTCGGACAGCACGCCGTACGCCTCGTTGATCTCCCGGAACCGCTCCTCGGCCTCCGGGTCCCTGTTGACGTCGGGGTGGTGCCGGCGGGCCAGCTTGCGGAACGCCGCCTGGATCTCGTCGGAACCGGCGCCACGGCCGACGCCGAGCACGTCGTAGTAGTCACGCGCCATGGGCGTCACTCCCGCCGCTTGTTCACCACGACGGACGCGGGACGCAGCTGCCGGTCGCCCTCGCCGTAACCGGGCCGCTGCACCCGGACCACGGTGTTGGGGGCGGCCTCGGGGTCGTCGACGAGACCGACGACCTCGTGCCTGGCCGGGTCGAACGGCACTCCCGTCTCCTCGTAGCGGGGGTATCCGAGCCCCCGGAGGACGTCGACGGCCAGGTCGCGCACGGCCTCGACTCCCTCCAGCACGGCGGACGGGTCGGACCCCGCGTGCTGGAGCGCGAGTTCGAGGTTGTCGACCACGGGCAGCCAGGCCGCGGACGTACGGGCCCGTTCGTCGCTCCGCTCGCGTTGCAGCTCTCGCGCATGGCGCTTGCGGAGGTTGTCCAGATCCGCGAGGGAGCGCCGCCAGCGGTCCCGGATCTCGTCGAGTTCCTCGGCGGGTTCCCCGATGTCCGGCTGTGCCTCCGCGGCCGGTGCCCGGGGGGGCTCCTCCGGCGGAACGGGTACGTCGTCGGTGGTCATGTGCCGTCTCAGCCCTTGTCGAACTCGGCGTCGATCACGTCGTCGCCGGCCCCTCCGGCACCGACCGACGCACCGTCGTCGGGCCCCGTTCCCGCCGCGCCCGTCGCGGCTCCGGCGGCGCCGGCCCGGTGGGCGGACAACGAGGCGTGGATCTGCTGCAGTTCGGACGTCAGTGACCTGACCCGGTCGACCGGCGCCTCCTCCCGCACGGCCCCCCGGGCGTCGCCGACCAGGATCTCCGCCCTGGCCTTCTCGTGCGGCGGCGCGGTGTCGCCCAGGTCCTGCAGTCGGCGCTCGACCTGGTAGGCCACGGCGTCCAGTTCGTTGCGGGCGTCGACCGCCTCGCGCAGTGCGGCGTCCTCGCCACGGTGGCGCTCGGCCTCCTGGACCATCCGCTCCACCTCGCCCTGGTCGAGGTTGGAGCCCTCGCTGATGGTGATGCCCTGCTCGGCTCCCGTGTTCTTGTCGCGTGCGGTGACGTTCAGGATGCCGTTGGCGTCGACGTCGAAGGTGACCTCGATCTGCGGCTCGCCCCGAGGGGCCGGCCGGATGTCCTTCAGCTGGAAGCGCCCGAGGACGCGGTTGTCGGCGGCCATCTCCCGCTCGCCCTGGAGGGCGACGACGTCGACGGCCGGCTGGTTGTCCTCGGCGGTGGAGAACGTCTGCGTACGGCGGACGGGGACCGTCGTGTTCCGTTCGACGAGCTTGGTCATCACGCCGCCGCGGGTCTCCACTCCCAGCGACAGCGGGGTCACGTCGAGCAGCAGGACGTCCTTGACCTCGCCCTTGAGCACGCCCGCCTGGATCGCGGCACCCAGGGCCACGACCTCGTCGGGGTTCACGCTCATGTTCGGCTCCTTGCCGCCCGTCAGCCGGCGGACGAGGGCCTGCACGGCAGGGATGCGGGTGGATCCGCCGACGAGGATGACCTCGTCTATGTCGTTCTCGGTGACCTTGGCGTCCGCCATGGCCTGCTTGACGGGTTCCAGCGTCCGCTCGACGAGGTCCGCGGTGATCTGCTCGAACGTGGACCGCATGACGGTTTCCGTCAGGTGCTTGGGGCCGGCCGCGTCGGCGGTGATGAACGGCAGGCTCACCTGCGTCTGGGTCACGGAGCTCAGTTCGACCTTGGCTTTCTCCGCGGCCTCGAACAGCCGCTGCAGCGCCTGGGGGTCCTGGCGCAGGTCGATGCCGTTGTCCTGCTGGAACTTGTCGGCCAGGTGGTCGACCAGGCGCCGGTCGAAGTCGTCGCCGCCGAGGTGGCTGTCACCGGCGGTGGACCGGACCTCGACCACGCCGTCGCCGACGTCGAGCAGGCTCACGTCGAACGTGCCGCCGCCGAGGTCGAACACCAGGACCGTCTCGTGGCCCTTCTTGTCCAGGCCGTAGGCGAGGGCCGCGGCGGTCGGCTCGTTGATGATGCGGAGCACTTCCAGACCGGCGATCTTCCCGGCGTCCTTGGTGGCCTGGCGCTGGGCGTCGTTGAAGTACGCGGGAACGGTGATGACCGCCTCGGTCACCCGCTCCCCCAGCTGCTTGCCCGCGTCGTCGGCCAGTTTGCGCAGCACCAGCGCGCTGATCTCCTCCGGCGAGTACAGCTTGCCCCGCACCTCGAAGCGCGCGTTGCCGTGCTCGTCCGGAACGACGTCGAACGCGACGGCCTTGGCCTCGTCGGAGATCTCGTCGTATCGGCGGCCGATGAAGCGCTTGGCCGAGTAGATCGTGCCCTTGGGGTTGAGGATCGCCTGGCGGCGGGCCAGCTGGCCGACGAGCCGTTCCCCGGTGTCGGTGAAGGCGACGACGGACGGGGTCGTGCGGCTGCCCTCGGAATTCGGGAGGACTGCGGCCTCTCCCCCCTCCCATGCCGCGATCACCGAGTTGGTGGTCCCCAGGTCGATTCCGACTGCCTTGGCCATGAGGTTCTCCTTCGTCGCACGACGTGCGGTTCACAGGTCGGGAAGCGGATACTCAGGTCGGTGGGCGCGGGCACACGCATACGCAGAGGCGACACCGCGCCCGGCGGCCGTACGCACCAGTGGTCACCGCGCCCGCCGGCCGTACGGCACCGGTGGTCGCCGCGTCCGGCGGTCCGGCAGGCCACGGACCGCCGGCGCCGGCGCCGCGCGCCTGCTCCGGCGCCGTACCCCGGACGCCTTGCGGCCTGCTCCTGCCGTCCACGCACGGGTCTGCTCCCGTCCTGCCAGTACAAGCCTGACCGATATCGACCAATCGGGGCAATTCGGATCTTCTTCGCCGGTCGTTCCGACGCGGCTCTGGCCCCGGCCCGCGCCGTCGGCGACGGTCGCGTGACCGGGTCCGCACGGCCGGAGCGGCGGCTCGGGCCCTCCCGGCCGCACCCGCCCTCCGGTTCCGGGCGGAGGGACGGACCACGCGGCCCGCGGCGGTCCCGGCAGGTGCACGGCCGCGCCGGACGCCCGGTCCGCCGTCCGGTGCGGAGCCCGCCGCGCGGCCGAAGCCGACCCCCCGCCGGACAGCCGGGCGACGGCGGGGGCATCGGGGATCCCGGCCGCCGTGACCGGCCTCGGCGTCCTCGGTCGGCCGGGCGCGCGTCCGGGGGTCACGGCAGTCCCGGATGTGCACGGCGGTCTCCTCCGCCGCCGCGGCGGGTCCCGGTGCCGGAGCTGCTCCGCGATGTCGTCGGCCAGCCGTACGCGGGTGGCGACGGGCGAACGGGCCATGGCTCACCGCTCCCCGGCGGCGAGGGTCCCCGCGGGCCACCGCCGGGTCCGCCGCCGCGGGCCGCCTCAAGGTGCCCCGGACGCCGTCACCCCGCCCACGGGACGGTTCGGGCGGCACCGTCCCGCCGGACGGTCCGAGCGACGGCGTCCGGTGGGACGGTGCGTGCGGTGGGCGGTCCACCCGCGAAGTCGGCGGTGAAGCCGAGCCGTTGGAGCGGCCCTGCCGACACCGGCACGATGGCGCGGACCGTCGGGGCGCGGACCGGCCCCCTGCGGAAGCGGGCTCCCGAATCCCCCGCCGCACGGTCCGAGCGACGGCGTCCGGTGGGACGGTGCGTGCGGTGGGCGGTCCACCCGCGAAGTCGGCGGTGAAGCCGAGCCGTTGGAGCGGCCCTGCCGACACCGGCACGATGGCGCGGACCGTCGGGGCGCGGACCGGCCCCCTGCGGAAGCGGGCTCCCGAATCCCCCGCCGCACGGTGGCAGCGGCGTGCCATGATCACGGCATGAACGGCGGAGAGCTGAGGCGTGCGGCGACCCTCGCGGCGTCGGCCGCGGTCCTGGCCACCGGGTGCGGGCTGTCGGCAGAGCTGGACCGCGAGGCCGATCCCGCCCGGACGGGAGCGGACGCCCGCCCACCGCACCCGGCGTCCGGTCCTCGCGCACCCGGTCCTCCCGACTCCCGGCCGTCGTCCGGTGTGCGGGATCCCTCGCGGGAAGCCGGCGTGGAGCGGCCTCCGCCCGGAGCGCACAACTGCCCGGCCTCGGGCATACGGGTGTCGACCGGCATGGTCAGCGCCACCATGGGCCTGCGCGCCATGCCCGTCACGATCACCAACTGCGGCACTCGCGTTCAGCGGCTGAACGGCTATCCGGACGTCCGGGTGCGCGACGTGGACCACCGGCCCATGGACGTGATGGTACTCAAGGGGCCGGAACCGATCACCCGGCTCGACGACCCCGGTCCGCACCCGGTCCCGCTGCGCCCCGGGGAGTCGGCACGCAGCGTGTTCGTCTGGCGCTACTCCGCCGTCGACGCGGCGTCCCTGCGGGGCAGCGGGGTGTACGTGGAGATCGGCCCGAGCGTCGGTGCCGACCGGCAGACCGTGGAGCCGGAAGGCGGCCTCGACATCGGCGAGACGGGCCTGCTCGGCACGACCGCATGGACGAGGATCACGGACTGACGCCGGTGGTCACCCGGCGGCGCGGGGCGGCTCCGGCCGGGGCGCCCGGCCCGCCTGCGTGCCTGCCGTCAGGAACGCCCCTCGGCCTCCGTGTCCTTCTCGGTGCGCTTCTCCTTGAGGCGCACGGCCTCCTTGCGCACCTCGGCCTGGGTCGCGCGCTCCCGCCGGAGCCACTCGGGGCTCTCCTGCTTCAGCGCCTCGATCTGCTCCGTGGTCAGGGCCTCGGTGACACCACCACGGGCCAGACCGGAGATGGAGACGCCCAGCTTCGCCGCGACCACGGGGCGGGGGTGCGGGCCGTTGCGCCGCAGCTCGCGGAGCCACTCGGGCGGGTCGGACTGGAGCGCGTTGAGTTCGTCGCGCGAGACGACGCCCTCCCGGAACTCCGCAGGGGTGGCTTCGAGGTACACACCCAGCTTCTTGGCCGCCGTGGCGGGCTTCATGGTCTGGGTGCCGTGGTGCGACGTCATGGGTCAAGGATATCGAGCGCGTGCACGAGCTCCGACCACGCCGGATAACCTGGAGCGGTGACTGGCTCGGAAGCTCCCCCCTCGTTCAGGCTCGCCTACGTACCCGGCGTGACTCCTGGCAAATGGGTGCGGATCTGGCAGGAGCGGCTGCCCGACGTCCCGCTGCACCTCGTCGCGGTGCCGGCCGCCGAGGCGCCGGGGCTGTTGCGCGACGGGGGCGCCGACGCCGGTGTGGTGCGGCTGCCCGTCGACCGCGCCGTCTTCAGCGCCATCCCGCTCTACACGGAGACGACGGTGGTCGTCGTGCCGAAGGACCACGCGATCGCGGCCGTCGACGAGGTGTCCCTGGAGGACCTCGCCGAGGACATCGTGTTCCACCCGCTGGACGACACCCTCGAGTGGCTGGACTTCCCGGGACGTCCCGCGATCGAGCGGCCGGCGACGACCGCGGACGCGATCGAGCTCGTGGCCGCGGGGGTGGGTGTGCTGGTGGTCCCGCAGTCCCTCGCCCGTCTGCACCACCGCAGGGACCTCACGTACCGCCCGGTCACCGACGCCCCCCAGTCTGGCGTCGCCCTGTCCTGGCCCGAGGAGCGGACCACCGATCTGGTGGACGACTTCATCGGCATCGTCCGCGGAAGGACCGTCAACAGCACGCGGGGCCGCCGCCCCTCCCCCGCCGAGCACCCGAAGGACCAGCCGAAGGACAGGGCCCGGCGCTCCGGCCGCCCGGCGCGCGAGGCGGCCGGCGGCAAGACCGCGACCGGGGGACGGCGCAGTGCAGCCACCGGGCGTGGCGGCGCTCCCGCCGGACGCAAGGGTGCCCGGCCCGGCAAGCCGCGCCGCCGCTCCTGATCCACGGGGTTCGTTCGGGCGCCGTCCGGACACGGGAACACGGGTGCCCCGGAAGGTCCTTCCGGGGCACCCGTGTTCGGGCAGTCGGCGGCCGGAGCCGCCTTACCAGCGGTACCAGCGTCCGCGGCCGCCACCGGGCCCGGCCGGCCGGATGACGAAACCGAGCAGCCAGACGACGAGGACGATCGCGGCGATCCACCAGAGCGCTTCGAGAGCGAATCCAGCACCGAAAAGCAGCGCGGCGAGTATGAGAACCAGCAGCAACGGGACCATGTTTATCAACCTCCGAAGCCACGGTTGCCCGGGCTCCGCGAATTCACACCTGCGGCTCGGCCGATCAATCCGCCGTCTCTTCCCGCGCGGACCGGTGCGTTTGACGGCGCGGGCTCCGGTTAGTACTCCAGCTGTAGATCGTGATCTTCATGTCTGGGATGCGGCTTGCCGCCGGTAGTGACTGGTGCGTGATCGTGCCTGGTGGCGGCGGCGCCAGTCGGACCAGGCAAGCCGGTGGGCCGCGTCGAGGACGGGCCGGACGACGAGCGCGATGAACAGGCGGCAGATCTCGTTGCAGGACAGCGGGATCAGGTCGTCCGGCGTGGGTCGGTGTGCGTGTTCGTCGGCGCGGACGACGGCGAGGAAGGCGTGGGCCAGCATCGCGAGGGTGACCCAGCGGGCCCACGAGGGGTAGCGGCGGACCTGGTGCTCATCCAGCCCGGCCAGTCCCTTCTCTGTTTGGAAGGTCTCCTCCACCCGCCATCTGGAACCTGCGACCTTGACCAGGGTGGCCAGGGATGCCGGCGTGGTGGAGTGACAGCGGTAGTAGGCGAGTTCACCGGTGCTGCGGTTGCGGCGGATCAGCAGCTGGTGGTGGCCCGGGGCTTCGTCGGCGAGGTCGATGACGGCCCAGTCGTAGAATCGCTGCCCCTTCGCGCCGTGTCCGGCCGAAAGCTTCTGCCAGGCCCGCTTCGGCACCTTCGCCGCCAGGGCATCGGCGCGGAACTTGCCTGCGCCGGTGGACACTTCGGCCGAGCAGGCCACCGCGAGGACATAGCCGATGCCGCGTTCCTCCAGAGCCGTACGGAGTCTTGGGTTGCCGCCGTAGACCTCGTCCCCGGTGACCCAGCCGACGTGGTGTCCGGCGTCCAGGAACCGTTCGATCATCGTGCGGGCCAGTTCCGGCTTGGTCGCGAAGACGGTGTCCTGGCCGAGTCCGGCTGCCCGGCAGCGGTCCGGGTCGGACGTCCAGGAGCGCGGGATGTACAGCTCGCGGTCGACCGCCGCGTGCCCGCGCGTCCCGGCGTAGACGAGGTAGACCGCGACCTGGGAGTTCTCGATCCGGCCGGCGGTGCCGGTGTACTGGCGCTGGACCCCGACCGTGTGGGTGCCCTTCTTCACGTCGCCGGTCTCGTCGACAACCAGGACCGCAGCCTCGTCATAGAGGTGCTCGACGACGTATTCGCGCACGTCGTCACGGATGCCGTCGGCATCCCAAACGGCTCGGCACAGCAGATGCTGCATGCCGTGCGGGCTGGCCTCCCCGGCCCACTCCGCGATCGTCCAGCAGTTCTTGCGCGGCAGGTCCGCCAGCAGGCCCAGCACCAACCGCCCGGCCCGTTGCCGTGGTTCGACCCGGACGAACCGGCCCGCGATCCGGCCCATGGCCACCTCGAACGCATCCCGCCAACGGACGGGATCTATGCTGTGACCTGCGGCCACCGTCTCATCGTTACTCCACACAAGTCACGATGATCAACGGTGGCCGCACCCGTCTCCACACCGGCCCACCTTGGCTGAGGGCCCTGCTTAGCCCGTTTCACCGTAACGCTCAACAGCACAGGCCGATGGGCCTACGGTGCCGACAGGGCTGTGCGCTCGGCTTTCTCCAGCCAGTCGGTGTACCAGCGGGCGAACGTCACCGGCGTACCGTCGTCGTCGAGCAGCGGGGCGAGGTCGACGTCGTCCACCCGGCAATCGGACCAGATCGTGCCACGGTGGCTGCCGTTGATGATCAGCCATTCTCTCTGGGCGCAGCCCAGGTGGGAGATCACGATGGCGCCGGCGGTGCGCTCCGGGGCGAACATGATGGCCTCCCACCGCTCGTCCCAAGCCTCGATGGCGTCGTCGAAGTCCTCGATGTCGTCGAAGTCCTCTTCCTCGGGGCGTTGGGCAAGAAGGTCGTCGAGCAGTTTCGGGTCCGGGCCCTGGTCGGGAAACGGCGCGGCAAGTCTCGTCAGGTCGGCCAGGTCCGCGCCGTCGCCTTCCCAACGCCAGCGGCCTTGCACGCGCCGAACTGGGAACAGGCCGTACGCGGGGCCGGCGCCACCCGCACCGACGTGGAGCAGGAATGTCCGGTACTCCTCCGGCAGCCGCACGTCCGTCTGAGCCTCGAGTTCGGCAAGCTCACCCTGGGTAAGCGGGTCCTCCACGATCCACCTGTGCCCCAATGCCCCAAACACCCTGCTGCCGGAAGGCCCTGCACCCGCCGCCTCGAGCCGCTGACGCACGCCCACCCACCACTGATCAGTCATGCGCAGACCGTACGTGCAGCCATCGACACCTGGGGCGCGGGCCCACTGCTACGGTCCCGACGGGCTCAAGACTGGCCCAACGCCCCAGACCCCTCAGCGCAACACGCACATCGGCCAGCTGAGGCTCTCGATCACGCCCCCAGCAAGATCACGATCTACAGCTGGAGTATTAGTCGACGCAGTGCATCCGTCGTCGACTTCCGGGAAGTGAGAGTCATGGCTGCGAACGAGAAGACCCAGGCCAGGATCGAGCAGGCCAAGGGCAAGGTGAAGGAGATCGCGGGACGCGCGGTCGGCAACGAGCGGATGACCGCCGAGGGGCGCGCCGAACAGTCGAAGGGCGATATGCGCGAGGCGAAGGAGAAGACCAAGGACGCCTTTCACCGCTGAGGCGGGGGCTTCCGGCCCCGAGGCCCGGTATTCGCCGCGCGAATACCGGGCCGGCCTCATTTCCGCACGGGTCACCGGAATGACCGCTCGCCGAACGCCCGCCCGAAAAATGACCGCCCGCCGAACGACCGCCGCCCCGCAAGTGACCACTGCCGAACGACCACCGCCCGGCGAACGACCACTCGCCGAGCGACCGCTCACCGATGACGCCACGCCTGGAAGGCCCGTACGGACCCACGCCCGGAAGGCCCGTGCGGACCCGGGGCCCGCCGCAAGGCCGTCCGTGCTCCCGGCTCGGCGCTCAGCGCTCCGCACCCGGCCCGGTGGCGTTCCTCGGTCCTCGGTTCCCCCACGTACGGTTGCCCCGCCCACCCGGCAGCACACCCGCGGGGCCCGGCGACCGCGCCTCGACCGCCGGCGAGTCCGTCGGCCGCATCGCCCGCCCCGTCCACGACGGTTCGGCATCGGCACGGGCGTCTACACGGCGGAATGCGGCTGTGCCGCAGGGACTACGAAGACCCCGCACTGCCGACGAGACACCCGGCGGCCCCTTCCGACGGGCCGACGTCGACCAGCAGGCGGCTCGCGCCTGTTGTCGGCGCGACGACGGCCGCACGGAGGGCCGACGTGCTTCACGCCGACCGGATGCCGCGGCTCGGGCGGCATGGGTCTCGCCTCCCCGCCGCGGCCATCTGCCCGCCGTGGGCCGGGTGCAGACATGAATACGCTGCTCCGTTCCCGGGGTTCGGTGGAGGCGGATTCACCATAAGCGGCGCGCGAGATTCCGGTAATCGAACACATCATGGACACTGGGTTCGGCCAACGGTACGGTGCGGCAACATGTGGCCGGAACCATCGGGGGCCGCGGACCGACGGACGCTCAGTGTGTCGACTTCCTGCGGAGGGGGCCGTTTTGCGTGTCGCCAACTACTGTGAGGACGCTCGTGGTGGCGTGACCAGCGTCGACGCTCTCAGTCGGTCCGCACTCGCGGTGCTCCACCTGAACGGCAGGTTCACGGCCGAGCTCAACAGGCTGACGTTGGCGCACGGACTCAGCGCGGCCCAGTGGCAGGTCCTCAACACCATAGGGACCGAGCCGCGACCGGTCTCCGCCGTGGCCCGCCTCCTGGGCGTCACCCGGCAGAGCGTGCAGCGTACCTCCGATGTGCTGGTGAGCCGGAAACTGGCAGCCTACCGGGACAACCCCGCACACCGGCGCGCCAAACTGCTCGAGGCCACCGACGGCGGCCGGGCGGTGCTGCACGGAATCGAGCCCGGCCAGGCCGAACTGACCCGCCGACTGTGCGGAGAGCTGGGTGGGGAGGATGGATTCCGCAAGATCATCGAAGTGCTGGGGGAACTGTCGCGGGCCCTGTGCGCCGTCGCGCCGCAAGCCCGTTCCTGAGTCCGCGGAAACCCAGTGGGCCATCGCGCCCGCACGCTCCGCGGTCCACCCGCCAGGGCCGGAAATCGCCTTGCCGGCGGGGCTGTTGATGGCCGAATTCGAGTGCTTCCGTATTGTACCGTCAGCGCCTTGATCAGGGTCACATCAGGGGGACCTTTGAACCAGTTAGTCTTCAGAATGCTCGGCCCCCTGCTGGTTCAGGCAGACGGGGTGCCGGTCCGGATCAAAGGCAGACGCCAGTCCACCGTACTCGCGATGCTGCTTCTCTCCGCCGACCGGATCGTGTCCGTGGACACCCTGGTGGACGCGGTGTGGCCGGAGAGCCCTCCGGCCACCGCGCGCAACCAGATCGCCATCTGCGTCGCCACTCTGCGCAAGACCTTCAAGGAGGCCGGCCACAGCGATCTGCTGCTGACGTCCCCGCCCGGCTACGTACTCGCCCGCGGTGAGCACCGCATCGACGTCGTGGAGTTCCTGCAGCACGCGGAACAGGGGCGTGACGCCGCACGCCACGGCCGGGCCGAGGACGCCTGCGCGCTGCTGGAGGAGGCTCTCAGCAAGTGGCGGGGGGCGGCCCTGGACAAGCTCGCGGGCGAGCGGATCGAGGCGGAGGCGGCCAGGTTGGAGCAGCTCCGGCTCGATCTCATGGAGGAGCGCGCCGGTCTGATGCTGGAGCTGGGCAGACACCGGGTGCTGACCGGGGAACTCGGCGAACTCGTCGCACGGCATCCTCTGCGGGAGCAGTCGCGCGAGCATCTGATGCTGGCGCTCTACCGCTCGGGACAGCGCGCCGAGGCACTGGAGGTGTTCCGGCTGGGGCGCCGGCTGCTGAACGAGGAACTGGGCATCGAACCGGGGCCCGCGCTGCAGCAGTTGCACGATCTGATCCTGCGCGACTCGCCCGAGCTGTCCCGCCCGCCCGCCACCGCTCCGCCCGCGTCGGTCAGCGTCCTGGCGGTGCCGGCCCAACTGCCCGCGGACGTCATGCGGTTCACCGGGCGACAGCAGGAGCTGGCCGCGCTCGACCGGCTGCTCAAGGAGCCTTACCATCCCCACGCCCCCGCTCTGGCCACGGTCGTCGGCGTGGGCGGGGTGGGGAAGACGGCACTGTCCGTCCACTGGGCGAGCCAGGCTGCCCACCGTTTCCCGGACGGTCAGCTCTTCGCCGATCTGCGCGGCTACGACGAGGAGAACCCCCCGGTCTCCCCCACCGCCGTGCTCGACCGCTTCCTGCGCGCACTCGGGGTGCCGGCTCCCCAGATCCCGGAGGAGCTCGACGAGCGTGCGGCACTGTACCGGAGCCTGCTCAGCACGCGCAGAATGCTGGTCCTCCTGGACAACGTACGGTCGTTCGCACAACTGCGGCCCCTGCTCCCGGGCGGCGGCCGCAGTGTCGTCCTGGCCACCGGGCGCGAGGTCCTGGACGATGTGACCGGCGACTACACGGCGCTGCGGATCAGGCTGCGCGTCCTCCCGCCCGCCGAGGCCACCACACTGCTCACCAAGATCGCCGGCGCCGACCGCTTCGGCAGCGACCCGGTGGGGCTCGAGCAGCTGAGCGCGCTGTGCGACTGCCTGCCCCTGGCACTGCGGATCGCGGGAGCACGGCTGGCGGCCAAACCCGGGCTCACGGTGCGCGGGCTGGTCGAGAGACTGCGCGACCAGCGGAGGCGGCTGGACGAGCTGAGCCCGGAGGAGGGCGGGGTCCGGGCCGGCTTCCGGCTGACGTACCGGGACCTGTCTCCGGAGGCGGCCCGGATGTACCGCAGGCTCGGACTGCTGCGCACCCCGGACTTCGCGGTGTGGGCCGCGGCCGCCACGGTGGACACCAGCCTGTGGCGGGCCGAGGAACTGCTCGACCAGCTCGTGGACGCCCAGTTGCTGGAGGCCGTGGAACCGGTACCGGGCAGGCCAGCCCGGTACCGGTTCCAGGACCTGCTCCAGCTCTTCGCGCGCGAGCGTGCCGAGGCCGACGAGACCGAGGAACAGTGCGACGCCGCGCTGGAGCGCGCGTTCGCCGCCTGGCTGTGGCTCGCGGAGGAGGCACATCGGCGGCTGGACGGCCGGGACTTCCCGGTGGGCCGTCCGGCACAGCGGGCACCGGCCTGCCTGCCCGGTGCCGCGGACGAACTGCTGGCCGCGCCGCTGGACTGGTTCGAGTCCGAGCGGGCCGCGGTCGCGGACGTGGTGGCGCACGCGGCCGAGACGGGCCGGGCCCGGTACGCGTGGGCCCTGACGGAGAGCACGGTGCCGCACTTCGAGACGCGCAACTACCTGGAGGACTGGCAGCGTTGCGCCGACGCGGCCCTGTCGTCCGCCCGGCGCGTCGGCGACCGGGTGGGCGAGGCCACCATGCTGCGCCTGCTGGGCTCGCTCGCCATCTACCAGCGGCGATACGAGCAGGCCGAAGGCTGGAACATGGCCGCACTGCGCCTCCTGCGGGGCAGCGACGACGTCCACGGGGCGGCGCTCGCCCAGCGGAACCTGGCGATGTGCGCCAGGCTCCAGGGAGACTGGGACCGGGCACTGGAGTTCTGCCGGGCTGCGCTGGCGGGCTTCTCCGAGGTGCACGACACCCGCAACCAGGCCCATCTGCTCGGCTATCTGGCGCAGATCGAGCTGGACCGCGGTCAGGTGGGGCAGGCGCTCCCCCTGGCCGTGGAGGCGGTGACGCTCAGCCGGCGGTCCGGGTCGGTGCGCGCGGAGACGCAGAACCTGTACCGGCTCGCGGAGGCGCGGCTGTGCGCGGGTGAACTGGACGACGCGGCCCAGTCCTTCCACGAGGTGCTGCAGTTGTCCCGCAAGGAGGGCGACCGGGTCGGCGAGGCCCACGCGCTGCGCGGACTCGGCGAGACGCAGTGGAGCCAGGGCCTGCTCCCGGCGGCCGAGAGCACGCTGAGGCAGGCCCTGGAGATCACTGAGGAACTGTCCGACCGCTTCCTGTACGCGCGGGTGGAGACCGACCTCGGCTGTGTGGAGGCGCTGGACGGCCGGCACTCGGCAGCGGCGGAGAGGTTCGAGCGGGCCCATGCCGCGCTCGGCGAAGTCGGGGCCCAGCCCTGGCGGGAGAGGGTGCTGAGGCTGCTCGCCGCGCTGCGCGGCGAGCCGGGCGGGGCGGATGCGGCCGCGGTCCCCGGGACGGAACGATGCTTCACACCCCGGACGTTGCGACTGCTCCTGGCGGACCGGTCCGACTGAGCCGGTCCCGGAGGATTCGGGGACTCAGCCCCAGGGCATGTCGTCGTCGGCGGCCGCGGTCGGCCCCGTCGGTGCGACGATGCCCCAGGGCATGTCGTCGGCGTTCGCGACCGTTGTGGAGTGCGCGGTGAAGCCCAGTCCGGTGCCGGCGCCCGTGATGAGCCCCGCCAGTACGAACAGACCGGCCATCGTCGCCCGCTTCGCCGTCCGAGTGCTGCGCATTGCGATTCCCCCTCATCGGTGGACCGTCATTGCCGCTTGCTGCGGTACGAACGGACAGTAGGGACGCCTCCTTTCGATCCCTTGTCCCACCGATTTCACGCGTCGGGACCCCCGTGAAACCGACACGATATCGAGAAAATAACGCACCCCTCTAGCGTCGTCCGGAGATTCTTCGCGTGAATCACGAACGGGGCTGCCCATGGAATTCCGAGTGCTCGGGCCGGTCGAGGTCCGCCGGCACGGGAGCAGAGTGCCGCTCTCCGGCACCAAGCTGCACACCGTGCTGGCAGCGCTGCTGATGGCCCGCGAGGAGGTCGTCTCCGACGACCGGCTGAGCCGGCTGCTCTGGGGCTGGACGCCGCCCGCCACCGCGAGCGCCCAGCTGTACACCTACGTGTCGAGGCTGCGGAAAATCCTGGGCGACGACATACTCATCGACCGCAGGCCACCCGGATATGCCATGGCCATAGGCAATTCCTCGCTCGATCTGATCGAATTCGAGGAACTCGATCGGGAGGGCCGGGAAGCGTTTTCAGCACAGGACCACGAAAAGGCCGGGGATCTTCTCCGGGGCGCCCTCGCGCGGTGGAACGGCCCTCCCCTGGCGAACACCACGGACCATCTCGCGGCCGCCGAGGTCCCCTGCCTGACGGAGGCGCGCGCCGGCACCCTGGAGCACCGGATCGCCGCCGACCTCGCGCTCGGACGCCACGAGGAGATCACCGTCGAACTCACCGGCCTCGTGGCGGAGTTCCCGCTGCGGGAGCGGATCCGCTGCCAGCTGATGACCGCGCTGTGCCGCTGCGGACGTCAGGCCGACGCGATCCACCTCTACCACCACGGCCGCTCGGTGCTGGCCGAGGAACTCGGCGTCGACCCGGGCGAGGAACTGCAGGCCACCTACCGGGCACTGCTGGACGGCTCCCTGGTGCGGCATCCGCGGCGGGCCGGCACGGCGGCGTCCGAGCCCGCCGGCCGCCAGGGCGACCAGGACACCCGTGGCGTACCCGCCACCCTGCCCCCGGACACGGCGGACTTCACGGGCCGCGAGCGCGAACTGGGACTGCTGTCCCGCGCGCTCACCCCGAACGAGTCCGCGGCCGACCGGCCCCGCAGGGTGCTGGTGACGGGGATGGCCGGGGTCGGCAAGACCGCGCTCGCCGTGCACGCCGCGCACCGCTGCAAGCGGCACTTCCCCGACGGGCAGCTGTACGCCGACCTGCGTACTCCGGACGGCACCGCGCGGCCGGCCGGCGGGGTGCTGCTGCAACTGCTGCGGGCACTGGGGCCGGCCGTCGGCTCCGGGGTGGCCGACGACACCGACGAACTCGTGCGTCTCTACCGGGAGCGCACCGGTGGCAGGCGGCTGCTCATCCTGCTGGACAACGCCGCGAGCGCGGCGCAGCTCGGGCCGCTGCTCCCCAACACCCCCGAACCGGCCGTCCTCGTCACGGGACGCACCGCGCTGCCCACCGTGGCCGGGGCCCACACCGTGGCGCTCGATCCGCTGGAGGACGGACCGGCGCTCCAGGTGCTGGCCGCGGCGGCGGGGGCGGAGCGGATCGCCGCCGCCCCCGGTGCGGCGGCAGTCATCGTGGAGCACTGCGCGGGGCTGCCGCTGGCACTGCGTATCGCGGGCATGCGGATAGCGGCCCGGCCGCACTACGCGCCGGACCGGTTCGCCCGGCGGCTGGCGGACCCCGGCACCCGGCTGCGGGAGCTCCACTCGGGCGACCTGGACGTGCAGGGCGCGCTGCTCGCCTCGTGGCGGGCACTGCGGCCGGACGCCCGCCGGGCGTTCCCGGACCTCGGAGGCCTGGGCCCGGAGCCGTTCCCCGCGGTGCGCGCCGCCGGGTTGCTGGGGCTGCCCGAGGGGGAGGCCGAGCTGCTGCTGGAGGCCATGGCGGACGAGGCGCTGCTGGAGGTGAGCGGCGCCGACGAGTGGGGCCGGCCCTGCTACGTGTTCCACCCGCTGGTGCGGCTCTTCGCCCTCTCCCTTCCCGACGACCGGGCGCAGGGCGCACCGGCCGGACGGTTCCGTGGGGGCGTAACCGGCGGCTAACCGGCGCGGCCTACCCTCGCTCCGCCCGGCGGAGCGGCGACGCCTCTGCAGTCCCGGCCCGATGAATTCCCTTCAGAGCGAGTGGAGTTGGACCATGACCGAGCTCTTGCACGGCCCCGCCGACAGTGCCGCCCCCTTCCCCATGACCGAGACGCAGCAGGCGCTGATGATCGGGCGGGGAGAGGGCGTCGAGCTGGGCAGCATCGGCTGCTACGGATACTTCGAATGGGAGCGCGAGGACCTGGATCCGGAGCGGTTCGCCGCCGCCTGGCGCCGGGTTGTCGCCCGCCACGACATGCTGCGTGCCGTCGGGGCAGCCGACGGCACGCAGCACGTGCTCGTGGAGCCTCCCCCGTACGACACACCGGTGCTGGACCTGCGCGGGCTCTCCCCCGACGACGCCGGGCAGCGGCTCGCCGAACTGCGCGAGGAGATGAGCCACCGGGTGTTCCCGGTGGGGAGCTGGCCGCTGTTCGACCTGAGGTTCGTGCTGCTGCCGGGCGAGGGGAGCAGGGGCCGGGTCCATCTGGGCATCGATCTGCAGGTGCTGGACGCCTCCAGCGCCTTCCAGGTGCTCTTCCCGGACCTGATCGACCTGTACGAGGACCCCGGGGCCGAACTGCCCGAGTCCGGCCTCACGTTCGCCGACTACGCGCGCTGGCGTGCCGACGTCATGCCCGGCACGGAGGCGTTCCGGGCGGCCCGTGACTACTGGCTGGAGCGGGTCCCCCAGCTCCCGCCGGCGCCTTCGCTGCCGAAGGGCGGGGGCGGCGGGACCGGGGTCCGCTTCGAACGGCACGAGCACCGGCTGTCGCCCGCGGACTGGGACCGCCTCAGGAACGTGGCGCGGGAGGCGGAGGTGACCCCGTCGGTGCTGCTCACCGCCGCGTTCGCCGAGGTGGTGCGCTGCTGGGCGGAGGAGACCGACTTCACCCTGAACTACCCGGTCTTCGAGCGCCCCCGGGTGCACGAGGACATCGGTTCGGTGCTGGGGGACTTCACCAACGCCGTGATGCTGGCCGCGGACGGTTCGGGCGCCACCTTCCTCGACCGGGCGCACGCCCTGCGCGACCAGCTCCGCCGGGACACGGAGCACGGTGCGTTCAACGGCGTCCGGGTGCTGCGCGAACTGACCCGGCTGCACGGCGCCGGCGCGCAGGCCGGGATGCCGGTGGTCGTCACCAGCCTGCTGGACTACCCGGCCCGCCGCCCGGTCACCGACCTGGGGCACGAGGTCTATTCGATCTCGCAGACCCCGCAGGTGTCCCTCGACGTCCAGTTGCGCGAACTCGGCGGGGAGCTGCGGATCATCTGGGACTACGTCGACGGCGCCTTCGCGCCCGGGTTCACCCGGGCGGCGTTCGGGGCGTACGCCTCGCTCGTCCGGCGCCTCGTGGAGGAACCGGAGTGCCTGCACAGCCCGCGCTTCGACCTGATCCCCCCAGCCGAGCGCGAGCTGCGCCGCCGGGTCAACGACACGGCGGGCCAGATCCCGTACACCACCCTGCACGAGCTGTTCGCCGAACAGGCCGCCCGCACGCCGGACGCCGAGGCGGTCGTGGACGCAGGACGGCGGCTCAGCTACGCGGAACTCGCCTCCTACGCCTGGCGGATCGGCCGCAGGCTGCGGCAGCACGGCGCGCAACCGGGCGAGCTGATCGCCGTCGTGATGGAGAAGGGCTGGGAACAGTACGCCGCGGTGTACGGGATCCTGGCGTCCGGCGCGGCCTATCTGCCGCTCGACGCCGCCCTGCCTCCCGAGCGCCTGCGCAGGCTCCTGGCCCACGCCGGAGTGGACAAGGTGCTCACCCAGTCGCGGCTGGAGTCCCGGATCGGCTGGCCGCCGAACACCCACCGCTACCGCGTGGACGAGGACTTCGAGATCGGCGACGCCGGACTCCCGGAGGTCGCGCAGACCCCGGCCGACATGGCGTACACCATCTTCACCTCCGGTTCGACGGGCGAGCCCAAGGGCGTGATGGTCGACCACATCGGTGTCGTCAACCTGATCCGCGACGTGGCCCGGCGGTTCGGGGTGGACGGGGCCGACCGGTTGCTGGCCGTCTCCGGACTGCACTTCGACGCGTCGATCTACGACGTGTTCGGCGTACTGACGCAAGGGGGCACCGTCGTCGTCCCGCCGCCGTTCGAGCACGCCGAGCCCGACGTGTGGGCCGACCTGGTGTCCGCGGAGCGCGTCACGCTGTGGAACTCCGTGCCGGTGCTGATGGAACTCCTCGTCGGCGAGGCGGAGGTCCGTGAACGGCGCGGCGGCGGACGACCGCTGGAGTCCCTGCGGCTCTCGGTGCTCTCCGGCGACTGGATCCCGCTGACCCTGCCGGACCGGCTGCGCGCCCAGTGCCCCCGCATCCAGGTGGTGGGCTCAGGCGGCCCGACGGAGACGATCTGCTGGTCGCTTTTCCAGCCGATCGGCGAGGTCGACCCGGCCTGGCCCAGCATCCCGTACGGCAAGCCCATCACCAACCAGCGGTACTACATCGTGGACGGCTCCTCCCATGAGCGCCCGCTGGGTGTGGTCGGCGAGATGGCCGTGGCCAGCGACGTCGGGCTGGCGCTCGGCTACCTGAAGAACGAGGAGCTGACCCGCAGCCGCTTCGTGGCGCTGCCGGACACCGGTGAGCGGGCCTATCTGACGGGGGATCTGGGGCGCTACCTCCCGGACGGAGGCATCGAGATCCTGGGCCGGGACGACTTCCAGGTGAAGGTCCAGGGCCACCGGATCGAACTCGGCGAGATCGAGGCGGCGCTGCGGCAGGACGAGCGCGTCGCGGCGGCCGTGGTGGTCGCCCCCGCCAGCGCCCACGGCGTCCGGCGGCTGCACGCCTACGTCGTCGCCGGCCGGGAGGGCACGGGCGAGCAGATCCTCGCCCGGCTCTCGGAGCAACTGCCCGCGTACATGGTCCCCTCCGCGCTGACCGTGCTGGAGGAGCTGCCGCTCACCCGCAACGGCAAGGTGGACCGGTTGCTGCTCGCCTCCACCGCCGGCAGCCGCCAGGCCGCCGACGACTCCGCGGCCGCGGACGTGGCGGCGGAGCCGGGCGACGCGCTGGAGCTGGTGCTGTGCGCGGCCGTCGCCGACATCCTCGGCCTCGACCGGGTCGGTCCCGGCGACAACTTCTTCAAACTGGGCGGCGATTCGCTGAGCGGAACCCGGCTGGCCGGCCTCCTCCAGGACCTGCTGGGGGTGCCCGTGCCCGTCAGGACGGTGTTCCGCACCCCGGTGCTGGCGACGCTGGCCGCGCGGATCGCCGCCGACGAGACGCACGGCGCCGAGGCGCTGGCCGCCGCGGAGGCCCTCGGTGCGCTGCCCGAGGAGGACGGTGCGGACATCCCCGCCGGGACGCCGGACCTGCCCGGGGGCGCGGCCCGCGCCTGACCGACGACCACTGGAACTCCACGAGGGGACAGCCATGACGTTCACCCTGCCCGCGCCGCTGGGCGCCCCGGCCGCCTACGGTGCCCCGGCGACCGCGGCTCCGCGGCCGGAAACACCCGACATGATCACCTTCGCCGGACACGCCGCCACCCGGCTGCGCCGCACCGACGCCGTCCTGTACGAGCTGCTGAACCGGGAGGCGGACCGTCAGAACAACACGTTGATGATGGTCGCCGCCTCGAGCGTCGCCGACCCGTCCGTGCTGGCCTGTGGCGGAAGCACGCTCGGGAACCTCACCGCCGAGGGCTATCCGGGCGGGCGCTACCACGCCGGCTGCTCGGTCGCCGACGAGATCGAACGGCTGGCGATCGAGCGGGCCCGTGCGGCGTTCTCGGCCCAGGACGCCATCGTCCAGCCGCACTCGGGGTCGTCCGCGAACCTGGCGGTGCTCACCGCCCTGCTCGCACCCGGCGACACCCTGCTGGGCCTGGACCTCGACTGCGGGGGGCATCTCACCCACGGCTCACCCGCCTCGGTCAGCGGCCGCTACTACAACGCCGTGGGGTACCGGCTCACCCCCGAGGGGCTGCTGGACTACGACCGGATCCGCGATCTGGCCCTCACCCACCGGCCCAAGCTGATCGTCTGCGGGGCGAGCGCCTACCCGCGCAGCATCGACTTCGCCCGCTTCCGGGAGATCGCCGACGAGACGAACGCCTATCTGCTCGCCGACATCTCGCACATCGCGGGGCTCGTCGCGGCGGGACTGCACCCGAGCCCCGTCGACCACGCCCACATCACCACCACGAGCACCTACAAGCAGCTGTACGGTCCACGCGGCGGGCTGATCCTGCTCGGCCGTGACGCCGGCAGGTCGGGGCCCGAGCGCGGGACGCTCGCCTCGACCATGCGCCGCGCCGTGTTCCCGTTCACCCAGGGCACCCCGGACCTCGCGTCGGTCGCGGCCAAGGCCCGGGCCCTGGACTTCGTGGCGGGCCCCGAGTTCGCCGAGCTGGCCAAGCGGCTGGCGGACGGGGCCCAGGCGATCGCCGAGCGGCTGTCCGAGCGCGGCCTGCGCCTGGTCACCGGCGGCACGGACACCCACATGGTGCTCATCGACCTGCGCCCGGCCGGCCTGACGGGTGACGTCGCCGAGGAGGCTCTGGAGTCCTGCGGCATCGTCGTCAACCGCAATCGCGTCCCGGGCGACACCACGCCCGTGCGGACCACCGCCGGACTGCGGCTGGGCAGCAACACCCTGGCGGCACGCGGCATGGACCGCAACGCGGCGGGCGAGTGCGCGGACCTGGTCGCGGACGTCCTCGACGCCCTGCGGGCCGGCTCCGGAGTGCTCCCGGCCGCGACGCGCGCGGCGGCACGGGCCCGCGTCGACGCACTGTGCGCCCGCCACCCGCTGCCGGGGTACGGGTCGTGACGTTCAGCGGCTTCCCGCCCTCGGCACCGCGCCTGTACGAGGCACTCGCCGCCGACAACTCCAAGGAGTCGTGGCGGGCGCGTCACCGCGCGGTGTACGAGCGGGACGTCCGGGCTCCCATGGAGGAGCTGGCCGGCGAACTGTCCGCGCACTTCGCCGAGTACGCGGGCGGGGTGCGTCTGCTCGGCCCGGTCCGGGACACCCGGATGTCCCACGACAAGTCCCCGTACAAGACGTACCAGGGCGGGTACCTCGACGTGCTGCCCGCCCTGGGTTTCTGGCTGCATCTGGACCGGGAGGGGCTGTACGCCTCCGGGCGCTGGTACCCGTACGGGGGCGCCGAGGTCGCCCGCTACCGCGCCGCCGTCGGGGAGGAGGCGGACGGCGCGGAACTGGCCGCGATCACCGCCCGGCTGACCGGTCTGGGGTTCACGATCGGCGGCGACAGGCTCGCCACCCGGCCACGGGGCGTGCCGGCGGACCACCCCCGGCTGGAGCTGCTGCGGCACCGCAGGATCGACGCCGGACGGCGGCTCGGACCGGGCCCCGCCCTCGGCTCGGCCGCCGCCGGCGCCTTCGTCCGGGAGACGTGGGAAACGGTGCGGCCGCTGCTGGACTGGGCCGCCGTCCGCGGGCTGACACCGCGACCGCGAGGCGACCGAGGAGCTGACACACCGTCATGACCATGGAGACCGTCGATCTGCGCAGCGACACCGTGACCCGTCCGACGCCGGCGATGCGCCGCGCGATGGCCGTCGCCGAGGTCGGCGACGACCTGTTCGGGGAGGACCCCACCGTCCGCGCGCTGGAGGACCGCCTGGCCGGCCTGTTCGGCTTCGGCGGCGCCCTGTTCGTCCCGTCGGGCGTGATGGCCAACCAGATCGCGCTGCGTCTGCTCGTCGCGCCGGGCCAGGAGATCGTCTGCGACGCCGAGGCCCACATCCTGGCCCACGAGGAGGGCTCGCCCGCCCGGTACGGCGGGATCCAGACGCGCACCGTCCCCGGTGAGCGGGGACTGCTCGGGGCCGAGGAACTGGAGGCCGTCCTGCGTCCGGGCAACGCCTACACCGTCGGCACCCGCGCGGTGGCGCTCGAGCAGACCCACACCCGCGGGGGCGGCGCCGTGTACCCCGTGGAGACACTGCGCGCGATCCGGCGGCTGACCGGGAGCGCCGGGGTCTCGGTGCACATCGACGGCGCCCGGATCTGGAACGCGCACACCGCGACCGGAACGCCGCTGGCGGAGTACGGGGCCCCGGTGGCGGACACCCTGTCGGTGTGCCTGTCGAAGGGGCTCGGCGCCCCGGTCGGCTCCGTTCTGCTCACGGCCGCCGAAAGCCTTCCCAGAGCGCGGTCGTTGCGGCACGGTCTGGGAGGCGGCATGCGGCAGTCGGGGATCCTGGCGGCCGCGGGCCTGCACGCGCTGGACCACCACCTGGAGCGCATGGCCGAGGACCACACCCACGCGGCCCTGCTCGCGACGGGACTGCGGGACGCCGGATGCGCGGTGCGTCCGCAGGAGACCAACGTCGTCCTCGTCGACACACCGGACGCCGAGGAGGTCGTGGCCGGGGCGGCCCGGGAGGGGGTCCTGGTGACCGCGCCCGGTCCACGGACGGTCCGGCTCGTCACACATCTGGGTGTCGGACGACAGGCGTGCCGTCGTGCCGCGGGGGTCCTGGCGGCCCTCATGGGCGAGGGTCGCCGGACGAGGGGCGTTCCCGCGTCCGCGGGACACGCACAGCAATGGAAAGAGAGCGAAGTAGCCTGATGAGTTGGGAAGTTCTGCCGGCGACCGCCGAACGATGGGACGACGTGCGGGCGGTACTGCAGCCGCGCAAGAGCGCGCACACCTGCTGGTGCATGGCCTGGCGGCTGACCACCGGCGACTACGGGCGGATGACCGCCGACGAGCGGGGCGCGCACCTGGGTTCACTCGTCGAGGCGGGCAACCCGCCCCCCGGAGTGCTCGGCTATCTCGACGGGGAGGTGGCCGGCTGGTGCAACGTGGCGCCGCGCAAGCACCTGGACCGGCTGACGTCGTCGAAGACGATCACGCCCGTCGACGACCTGCCGGTGTGGTCCGTCACGTGCTTCGTCGTGCGCAAGGAGTTCCGCGGCAAGGGCGTCGCGTCGGGTCTGCTGGAGGGCGCGGTGGAGCACGCCCGGGCCAACGGCGCCCCCGCGGTGGAGGGTTACCCCGTGGACCCGGAGGGCGGCCGGGTGAACTCGACGCTCGCGTACGTCGGCACGATGGAGATGTTCGAGCGGGCGGGCTTCCACCGGGTCCGCAGGACCGAGGCCAAGAGCGACAAGCGCTATCGCTGGGTGATGCGCCGCGACCTGGACTGAGCGTCCCGTGGCGCTGGGGCCCACCGAGACGGCGGGCCCCAGCGCCACGGGAGCGGGCCGGCGAGGACGGCCCCTGGCCAGGGGCTCCCGCACCGGCGGGAGCCCTCTCCGTGCCCCTCCTCAGGCGGTGTGCGCGGCGATGTCCCACAGCTGGGTGGGGCGGCCGCAGCGCAGTGCCTCCCATGCGGCCCGCCGGTAGCACCCGGCCACCAGCCCGTCCCTGAAGAGCCCGGAGGCCCCGTGCAGATGGACCGCGTCACGGGTGACGTCCAGCGCGGTCTCCGCGGTCAGGGCGATCAGCCCTGCCGCGTCGCCGGGGCCGAGCCGGTTCTCGTCGAGGTCCTTGGCGGCGTCCCCGACCGCCCAGCGCACCGCGTCGAGACGGGCCAGGAGACCGGCGACCCTCAGCCGGGGCCCCTGGTGCTTCACCAGTGCCTGGCCGAACTGCCGGCGGCTCCTGATCCGGGAGACGACCGCCGTCAGCGCGGCCGCGGTGATGCCGGCGAGCAGCGACGCCTGGTGGACGGCGGCGCGCAGACCCGCCCGGGCGAGCGCCTGTTCGGCCGCGATCCCCCGCAGGACGACGGACCCCGCCGGTATCCGGGCTCCGTCGAGGACGGCGCCGGAGACCGCGCCGCCGCCGTGGTCGCGCAGCGCGCGCAGTTCGACCCCGGAGGCCGACGGGTCGGCGAGGGCGACGCACGGCCCGTCGGGCCCGGAGGCCAGGACGAGCAGCGAGCCGGGCTCCACACCCGCGGCGAAGGGTCCTGCGGAGCCGGTCAGCACGACACCGCCGTCGTCACCGTCGGGCTTCCAGGTGATGCCGGGCGGTACGGAACCGCGCGGGTCGGGCAGCCGGCCCGGCACGGCGACGGGGTGTGAGCCGTCCCGGACCCGGTCGAGCAGGCCGTCGAGGCCCTCCGGGGCGAGCGGACCCAGCCCGGCCAGCAGGTCCAGCGCGAGGAAGGTGTCGGTGAGCGGCACCGGCTGCATCGCGTTGCCGCCCTCCTCGCAGACCATGGCGACGACGGCCTGGCCCAGGTCGAGGCCGTCCATGCCGATGGGCAGGGCGAACTCCCAGGCCCCCACGCCCGTCAGGGCCTCCCACGCGCTGGTGGGTGTGGCGGCGTCGATCTCCAGGCCCTGCCGGACGGTGAGCCGGAGCTGCCGGAAGAGTGAGTCCTCGTCCTCGCGCTCCCGCCACCGCTCCACGGGTGGCCTGCCGTCCGCCGTCCGTTGTGCTGCGCTTGTCAAGGCCGTACCTCCGCCCCTGAGTCGAGACGCAGCCGGGCCAGCGTCTCGAGCATCATCTCGGCGGTGCCGCCCGATATCCGCATCCCGGGGGCTTCCCGCAGCGCCGAGTCCAGTGGATGTGCCACCCCGTCGGTACCGGGGTCGTCGAGGGTCATGCTGTGGTCGCCGTCCAGTTCGGCGGCCCACCAGGCGACCTCCGCGGCGAGTTCGGTGGTGTACCACTTGGCGGCCGCCGCCTCGTCCTCGTTGAGCTCGCCGCGGTCCAGCCGGGTCAGTACGCGCCGTACGAGCGTGCCCGCCGCCAGGAGGCGGGCGTTGAGCTTGGCGAGGCCGATCTGGTCGTGCTGGCCGGACTGAAGCCGGTCGGTGTGGGCTTCGAGCCGTTCCACGGCGGCGCGGTACCAGCGCAGGGCCTTGACGTAGTAGTCGAGTCCGGTGCGTTCGAAGGCGAGCGTCTTGACGACGATCGCCCAGCCCTGGCCGGGCTCGCCGACCACCTCGTCCGCGGTGACGGCCACCCCGTCCAGGGTGACCTCGTGGAAGGCGTCGTCCCCGATGCCGGGGACGGCGGTGATCGTGACGCCCTGGTGGGCCAGGGGTACCAGGAACAGGGTGAAGGCGTCGTTCTCGGCACGCGCGAGGCACAGTCCGTAGTCGGCGAGGCCGGCGAACAGCGAGTGGACCTTGGTGCCGTAGAGCTTGTAGCCGCCGTTGCCGTCGGAGACGGCGCGGGTGGACAGGATGTTCAGGTCGGAGCCGGCCTGCGGCTCGCTGAAGAGCACGCAGCCGAAGGCGGTTCCGGCGGCGAAGCCCGGCAGATGACGGGCCTTCATGGCGGCGCTCGCCACGTTGAGGAGGGTGGATCCGACGATCTGCACGGTCAGGGTGTGCAGCAGGTCGGGCACGTCGTGCATCGCCAGTTCCTCGACGAGCACGGCGGCGGCGACCTGGCTGACTCCGCGGCCGCCGTACTCCTCGGGCCACTGCGGGGCGAGCAGTCCCGCGCCGCCGAGGGCCCGGTGCACGGGACGGGGATCCCGGCTGCGCCGGGCGGCGGCGACGGGTGCGGACACCAGGACGTCGTGGATCTCCTCGCGGAGGGCTCGCATGGGTGTGCGGGGCGCACCCTCACCGGAGCGGACGAGGCCGCAGTCGGCGGGTGCCCGGTAGAACTCGGTGGTGAGCAACGGTTACTCCCAGGGGCTAGGGCGCGTCAGAGGGTGGTCCCGGGGGACGCGGCGGCACGGGCGAGGACGTCCTCGACCCCGCAGAGCAGCCCGGTCACGTCCTCGGGACCGGCGGCCTTGCGGTTGAACTCGGCCGTTCCGCCGATCTCGCCTTCGCGTTCGACCAGGCCGACGCAGGCCAGGGTGGCGGCGGGGTCGGTGCTGTACAGCTCCAGGTGGTGGGCGGGCGGACCGGGAAGCTGACCCACCTCGATGCCGGGCAGGCCGAGGGACACGGCGGGATAGTTGTGCAGGGCGAACAGGACGCCGTACGGCTGTGTCCCGCCGGTGAAGAGCTCGTCCACGGGCAGCCGTTGTCGGCTCAGCCCGTCGGCGACCGCCGTGCGGGCGCGGTGGAGCAGTTCCACGAAGGAGGGGCGCCCTGACAGGTCGATCCGGATCGGTACGACCGTCGTGAACTGTCCGACGGCCCCCTCGAGCGGCCCGGCGAAGCGGCCCGCCGCCGGCGTGCCGACGACGGCCTCGGTGGTCCCGTCCCGCCGGGCCAGGACGACGGCGAGGGCCGCGACGAGCGTCATGAAGGGGGTGGCGCCCTCGGCGGCGCCGAGAGCCAGCCCTGCGGCGAGGGGGCTGCCCGGCCCGCGGTCCAGGCGTACCGGGACATGGCCCCGCTCGAAGCCGCCGGGTGCCCGCGGCGGCGCCGGGATCCCGGCGAACGCGGCGCGACGGTCCGCCAGTTCGGCGGCACCGTCCGGGGAGGCGAGCCAGCGCCGCTGCCAGTCCGCGTGATCGGGGAACTGCAACTCCGGCGGCGCGAGGCTTCCGGGGCCCTCGCGGTAGCCGGTTGCGAGGTCGTTCAGGAACACCCCCGACGACCAGCCGTCGAAGACGCCCAGGTGAGAGGCGAGGACGAGGACGTGGTCGCCCTCGCCGAGCGTCAGCAGTCGGAACGCGCTGGTACGGCCGCTCTCCAGGAACAGCGGTGTCGCGGCGCTCTCGGCCAGCTGGGCGCGTACGGCGTCCCGCCGCGCCGCGGCCGTGCGGTGCGTCAGGTCCGTTCGGGTCAGCCGCAGGGACGCATCCTCGTCCACCGTCAGCAGGGGTCCGCCGCCGTCCTCGGGCTCGGTGATCCGGCAGCGCAGTGCCTCGTGGCGGGCCAGTACGCCGGTGAGCGCCTCGCGCAGCCGCCCCGTGTCGAGTCGTCCGGTGAGCCGTACGGCGTGCGAACCGGTGCCGCTGCTGCCCGCGGTGCCGAGCCGCTCGCGCCTCAGGAGGCGGGCCTGGAGTGCGGTGGCCGGGACCGGCCCCGTGCCGGAGCGCGGGGCCGGCCGGTCGGGGACGGGGCTCCGGGCCGCGAGCAGCATCCGGGCCAGCTCCCGCTTGGCCTCCGGCAGGGCGGCGAGAGCCCGGTCGACCCCGGTCCCGGTGTCGGCGGTCATCGCCCGCCGTCCGGCTTCTGCAGCGAGTCGAGCAGCGCGGCCGCTTCCTCGTCGCTCATGTTCTCGATCTGGTCGAACACCGCCAGCAGCCGGTCCTGCTCGCCGGCCGCCTCGGCCCGGGCGGTGCGGACGAGGTCGGCGAGTCCGGCGACCGTCGGGCGGCTGAAGAAGTCGGCCAGCGCGATGTCGATGCCGAAGACGGCGCGGACCCGTGAGACGACGATCGTCGCCTGGAGCGAACTGCCGCCGAGGGCGAAGAAGTCGCCCTCGACGTCGGGGCTGGTCCACTCCAGCAGCGGGGTGAGGATGTCGCGGCAGATCTGCTCCTCGACGGCGTCGCGCGGGGCGGTGCCGCCGGCGGCCTGGTCCACGGGCAGCGGCAGCGCCGCGACGTCGACCTTGCCGTGCGGGGTGAGGGGCAGATCGTCCAGGACGACGACCACGGGCACCATGTAGCCGGGCAGCCGGGAGGCGGCGTAGGCCCGCACTCCCTCGGCGTCGGCGACCTCGGAGGCGTACCCGCCGGCCTGTTGGACCGTGACGTACGCGGCCAGGACGGGCTCGCCCCCGGCGCCGGGCCGGGCGACGGCGACGGCCTGCTGCACGGAGGGGTGGCCGAGGAGCACGGCCTCCACCTCGCCCGGCTCGATGCGGTGGCCGCGCAGCTTCAGCTGCCGGTCGGTGCGGCCGAGGAACTCCAGGTTCCCGCCGGGGAGCCAGCGCACGAGATCGCCGGTGCGGTAGAGCCGTTCGGTCTCGGGACCGTCGGCGTAGGGGTTGGTGACGAACCGTTCCGCCGTCAGTTCGGGCCGCCCGAGGTAGCCGCGGGCGACGCCGGGCCCGGCGACGCACAGTTCGGCCGGTACGCCGGGCGGTACGGGGCGCAGCCGCTCGTCCAGGACGAACGCCTGGTGGCCCGGCATCGGGCGGCCGATCGGCGGATTGCGGTCGTAGCTGCCGGCGCAGTCCATGAGCGTGACGGCGACGGTGGCCTCGGTCGGGCCGTAGCCGTTGACGAACCGCCGCTCCCCCGCCGTCCATTCGGCGACCAGCTTGCCGGGGAACGCCTCACCGCCGACGGAGACCAGCCGCAGGTCGGGCAGGCGGGCCTGGTCGAGCAGGGGCAGCAGGGCGGGCGGCAGTTCGGCGACGGTCACCGCGTCGTCGCGCATCCGGGTCTCGAGGAGGGCCGGGTCGCGGCGCTCGTCGTCGGTGGCGATGACGAGTTCCCCGCCGGCCAGCAGGGTGGTGAAGACCTCGAAGACGGAGACGTCGAAGGTGAGCGGGGCGAAGTGCAGAACGCGGTCGCCGGTGCCCATCTCGTACGCCCGGGCGATCGTGCGGGAGAAGTGGGTGACCGAGCGGTGCTCGATCATGACGCCCTTCGGGGTTCCGCTGCTGCCCGAGGTGTAGAGCACGTAGGCGAGGTCGGCGGGGCTCGACGTCGGGGCCAGGGAGGGTACTTCGCGCACCGGGGCCGTGGTGCCGGCCGTGACGAGCTCCAGCGGTACGGGCAGGTCGGCCCCGTCGTCGACCAGGGCGTGCCGGACGCCGGCGTCGGCCAGCACGGTCCTGGTCCGCTCGGCCGGGGCGGCCGGGTCGACGGGCAGGTAGTGGGCGCCGGCCTTGAGGATGCCGAGCAGGGCCGCGACGGCCGCCGGACCCCGCCCGAGGCAGACGGCGACCGGGTCGCCGTGCCGTACTCCCCGGTCGCGCAACCGGTGGGCGATGGCCTCGGACCAGCGGTCCAGGGCCGCGTAGTCCAGCGTCGTGCCGCCGTGCCGGACGGCGACGGCGTCGGGCTGGATGGTGGCGCGCTCGCGGAAGGCGCGGTCGAGGGTGGCGTTCCAGGCGGCCTCGTCGACCGGGCCGCCGCGGGACAGTTCACGGGCGTGCCGGGACGCCGCCGGCTCCTCCACCAGGCTGATGCCGCCGATGGGGATGTCGGGGTCGGCCGCGACCTGCTCGATGACCCGGCGGAAGGCCGTCAGCAGCGCGGAGGCGGTGCCATGGCGGTAGAGCGAGGTGTTGTACTCCAGGGACAGCTCCAGCCCGTCGTTCTCGCCCACCAGGAAGCTCATGTCGAACTTGGCGGCTCCGTCGTGCAGTTGCTCGACGGCGAAGTCCACGTCGGCGGACCGGGTGGTGTGCGCGCCCCAGCGGCCGAGCGAGGTGAACTCGATCTGGAACAGGGGGTGCCGCATCGGGTCGCGGACCGGCCGTACGGCGTCCACGACCTGCTCGAAGGGGAGCTCGCTGTTGGTGAAGGCCTCCATGACGGTGCCCGCCGTGCGCGAGACGAGTTCGCGGAAGGTGAGGCCGTCCCCCACCTCCGTGCGCAGGGTGATCATCTGGACGAAGCAGCCGATGACCCGTTCCAGGTCGGGGTGGGGGCGGGAGGCGCTGGCCGTGCCGACGACCACGTCCTCGGTGTGGGTCCAGTGCCGCAGCAGTGCGTTGAAGGCGGCGAGCAGGGTGGTGAAGACGGTGGTGTCGGAACTCTCGGCCAGCGCGCTGAGCCGGTCCAGCAGGTCCTGCTCCAGCCGGAGGCTCAGTCCGCGGCCGTCGCCGCGGGTCTCGGGGCTGCGCGGATGGTCGGGCATGACCTCGGTGGCCTCGGCGCCGGCGAGAAGCTGCCGCCACTTGTCGGCGAGCGCCCTGCGGTGCTCCTCGTTGTCGAGTTTGGCGCGCTGCCAGGCGGCGAAGTCGGCGTACTCGACGGGCGGGGCGGCCGGTTCCGGGCGCCGGCCCTGGACCGCCTGGGTGTAGCAGGAGGTGAGCTCCTCGGTGAAGATGCGCGTGGAGCCCGGGTCCCAGACGACGTGGTGGACGACCCACAGCAGTACGTGCCGCTCGTCCGCGAGCCGCACCAGGTGGGCGCGTACGGGCGGGGCGTCGGCCAGGTCGAACGGCGCCGACGCACAGGACGCGGTGAGTTCGGCCAGCTCCCGCTCCGGGTCCTCACTCGCGCCGAGGTCGCTGGTCTGGACGCCGAGGACGAAGGCGGGCACGGGTTCCTGCCAGGGCACCCCGTCGACCTCGACGAGCCTGCTGTGGAGCACCTGGTGGCCGGCGACGACCGCGTTGACCGCCTCGTGCAGCGCGGCCCGGTCGAGCGGCCCGTCCAGCCGGACGGCGAGGGCTATGTTGTTGCGGGCCTTGCCGGCGCCCAGCCGGTCGACGAACCACATCTGCTCCTGCTGGAAGGAGGCCCGGGAACGCGGCCCGTGGTCGGCGCGCTTGAGTTCGACGCGGTGGCCGACGCCCGCGGTCATCTGGTTGCGCATCCGGCCCAGCAGCCGGGAGCGCTGCCCCTGGGGCAGCCGGCCGAGCCGTTCGGCGAGGTCAGACATGGGTTCCTCCGTTGCGGTGCAGATCGGCCAGCAGCGCGGCGAGCCGGTCGGGTAGATGCTTGGCGAAGTAGTGGCGGCCGCCGGGGATCACGGCGAGCCGCAGGTCACGGGCGTACCGGCCCCACGCCCGGTGGCCCTGCTCATATCCCTGGGTGGCGTCGTCGGCGTCGCCGACGACGCAGGTGAGCGGGGTGGCGAGCGGCCGTTCGTAGCCCTGGGGCGTACGGGCGAAGAACCGGGCGGCCTCGGTCATGTCGTGGCGGACCATCCGCATCACGGCCGTCAGGTCGCTGTCGTCGAGGACGCCGTCGAAGCCGTCCATGGCGGTGAGGTAGGCGACGAGGTCCTCGTCGCTGGAGGTGCGTTCCATCTCCAGGGCGAACTCGGGGTCGTCCTCCGGGAGCGCGGCCGCCAGGTGGAGCGCCACGGGCCGCAGCCCGTCGCGTTCCAGCACCCGTGTGGTCTCCAGGGCGGCGACGACGCCTGCGCAGTGGCCGTAGACCGCGAACGGTCCGGTGACGCTGCGGGCGATCTCCCGGGCGGCGAGTTCGGCGAACTCGGTGACGGGGAGCATGGGGCCCGGGGCGAGCGGGTCGTGGCCGGGCGGGGAGACGGCCAGCAGTTCGATGTGCGGCGGCAGTTCGGCCGCGAGTGGCCGGTAGGCGATGGCGTCACCGCCGCCGTGGGGGAAGCACACGAGGGTCAGGGCGGACCTGTCGTTCTCGTCCCCGGAGGACAGCCGGTGCAGCAGCCGGTGGGGTTCCGTCCCCCCGCCGCTGCCGCCCAGTTCCTCGGCACGGGCGGCGAGGCCGGCCGGCGTCGGGTTGCCGAACAGGTCCACCACACGCAGCGCGTGGGCCTCCGGCAGTGCCTCGGCGACGGCCCGGACCGCGCGTACGGCGGCGAACGAGTCGCCGCCGAGGGCGAAGAAGTCGTCGTCGGCGCCGACGTCGGCGAGTCCCAGGACATCCGCCCAGACGGCCGCGACCCGGCGGGCCGCCGGTGTCCCGGGATCCGGGCCGTCCGGCGCGGCGGCGGAACCGTCCGAGTGAGCGGCGGCGCGGCGCGGTTCGGGCAGGGCCTTGCGGTCGACCTTGCCGTTGGGACTGAGCGGCAGCCGCTCCAGGACGACGAGTTCGGCGGGCACGCAGTGCGGCGGGAGCACCGTGCCCAGCGCGCCGCGCAGGGCGGCGGTGTCCGGGGCCGCGCCGTCCTCGGGCACGACGTAGCCGACCAGGCGTGCCGAGCCGGCGGCCTGCCGGGCGACGACGACGGCCTCGCGCACGCCGGGCCGGTCGCGCAGGGCGCCCTCCACCTCGCCGGGCTCGATGCGCAGCCCGTTGAGCTTGATGCGGAAGTCGGTGCGGCCGAGCAGCTCGACGGTCCCGTCGGGCAGGTAGCGGGCGAGGTCCCCGGTCCGGTAGAGCCGTTCGGTGCGGCCGGGCTCGAGTTCGACGTGGACGAACTTCTCCGCTGTCAGCTCCGGCCGGTTGAGGTATCCGCGGGCCAGCCCGGTCCCGCCGAGGTGCAGTTCGCCGGGCACGCCGACCGGCACGATCCGGTCCTCGGGATCGAGGATGTAGGTGCGCTGGTTGGCCATCGGCCGGCCGTACGGCAGCTTCGTCCAGCCCGGTTCGACGCGGCCCACCCGGTACTCGACGGAGTGGATGGACGCCTCGGTCGCCCCGCCGAGCGCCGCGAACCGCAGCCCGGGGGCGAAGGCCCGGATCCGGTCGGGCTGGGTGACGGGGATCCAGTCGCCGCCGAGGAAGGCGGCGCGCAGGCCGGGCAGCGCGGGACCGGAGGCGTGCTCCAGCTGGTCGAGGAGCAGCCCGAGCAGTGCGGGCGCGGAGTTCCACACGGTCACGCCGTGGCGCTCGATCAGCTCGGCCCAGTGGGCCGGGTCCTTGGCGGCCGCGGGGTCCGGCAGGACCACGGTGCCGCCGGCCGCGAGCATGCCGAGCGTCTCGTAGACGCTCATGTCGAAGCTGGGCGAGGAGAGGGCGAGGACGGCGTCGCCGGGGCCGATGCCGTAGGAGCGGTTGAGGTCGAGCAGGTTGTTGACGACCCCGCGGTGCTCCAGCGCGATCCCCTTGGGTGTGCCGGTGGAGCCGGAGGTGAAGATGACGTACGCGAGGTCGCGGGAGGTGACGGGGACCGCGGGACGGGTCGCGGGGAACGTCTCCAGCAGCGGCCGGTCGGCGTCCAGCAGGATCCGGTCGGTGCCGGGGCGGAGCGGCAGCCGGCCCACGACTTCCGCGTCGGAGACGACGATCGGCGCTGCCACGTCGTCGAGAAGCAGGCCCAGGCGCTCCTGGGGGTACTCGGGGTCGAGCGGGACGTAGGCGGCGCCCGCCTTGAGGACGGCGAGGATCGCGGTGATCAGCCCGGGGCCCCGGCGCAGGCACAGGGCCACGGTCCGGTCGGGGCCGGCGCCCGCCTCGGTGAGCCGGCGGGCGAGCCGGTTGGCGCGCTCCTCCAGCTCCCGGTAGGTGACGGTCCAGCCGCCCAGGCCGCCGCAGACGACCGCCGCGGCGTCCGGCCTGCGGTCGGCGTGCTCCTCGAACAGCTGGTGGAGGCAGGCGTCCTGGGGGAAGGGGGCCCGGGTGGCGTTCCAGTCGTCCAGCGCGGCGCGGCGCTCGGCACCGGTGAGCAGCGGGAGGTCGCGGAGCCGTGCCTCGGGGCGGTCGACGGCGCCTTCCAGGGTGGTGAGGAAGTTGCCCAGGAGCCGGTCGACGGTCGCCGGGTCGAAGAGGTCGGTGGGGTACTCCACCAGGGCGCGGACGGTGCTGCCGGTGTCGTGGACGCTGATCATCAGGTCGTACTTGGTGGCGCGGGAGGCGAAGTCGAGAGGTTCGGTGGCGAGTCCGGCGAGTCGCGGCGCGGTGTCGGGGGTCTCGTCCAGCAGGAACATCACGGAGGTGAGTGGTGGCCGACTGGGGTCGCGCGGCAGTCCGGCCGTGTCCACGATCAGGTCGAACGGAAGCTCCTGGTGGGCGTACGCCTGCAGGGTGGTGTGCCGGGTGGCGCGGACGAGTCCGGCGAACGAGAGGTCGCCGGGCGCGGCGATGCGCAGCGGCAGGGTGTTGACGAAGAAGCCGATGAGGTCGCCGAAGGCGGGGTGGTCGCGGCCTGACACGGAGGTGCCGACGACGATGTCGTCCTGGCCGGTCCAGCGGCGCAGGGTGGCGGCGAACCCGGCCAGCAGCGTCATGTAGAGGGTGGCGCCCTCGGACTTGCCGAACTCCCTGAGCCGGTCGATGAGCCGTGGGGGCAGTTCGATGTAGCGGGACGCCCCCGAATGGCCGAACACGGGCGGCCGGGGCCGGTCGGTGGGCAGGTCCACGGGGCTCGCGCCGGCGAGTTCCTCGCGCCAGAAGCCGGTGAGGCGTTCCAGCCGTTCGCCGCCGATGCGGCGGCGCTGCCAGGCCGCGAAGTCCGCGTACTGGAGGGCGAGCGGGGAGAGCGGTGGGGCCTGTGCCCCGGTCCGGGCCGCGTAGGCGGACTCCAGTTCGGTGGTCAGCAGCCGCATGGACCAGCCGTCGGTGACGATGTGGTGCAGATTGAGGACGAGGACGTGGTCGTCGGCGGACATCCGGGCGAGCGAGGCGCGCACCGGGATGTCTCCCGCGAGGTCGAAGGGGGCGGAGGCGTCCGCATCGTAGAAGGCGCGGACGGCGTCCTCGTCGGGCAGTTCGGTCACCGGCAGCGGGAGCCGGTGCCCCTCCAGCACCCGGGGCACCGCCTCGGCCGCGCCCGGGACGTCCTCGTGGACGGTGCGCAGGATCTCGTGCCGGTCCACGAGGTCCTGGAGCGCACCGTGGAGGGCGGGGACGTCGAGGGGACCCCGGATACGGGTGGCGACCGGCACGTTGTAGGCCGGGCTGCCGGGCTGGAGCTGGTCGACGAACCACAGCCGGCGCTGGGCGAAGGAGAGCACCGGCGGCTCGTCCGGGTCCCGCGGTGCCGGGTCCGGGTCCTCCCGTACGGCGGCGCGTCCCCCGTTGCGGCCCGCGAGGGCCTGGAACAGTGCCCGGCGGGACTTCGGCAGTGCGGCTATGCGTTCGGCGAGGGACTCGCTCACCTGGTGCCTCCGTGCGTGTGGTCGAGAGGAAGACGGCGGGGGGCGCGGGGGTGCGGATACGCGCCGGCGGTACGTCCGCCGGTGCGGTGTGCGGTGTGCGGCTGCGGAGCGGGGGCCGGCCTGGGGGCCGGCGCCCGCTCCGGTGCGCGGGGAGTCCTGGGGCGTGTTGCGGCGGTCCCTCCCGCACTGTGGGCGGACGGAGCTACTTTCGCGACACGCCCTGGAAGCGTCCTGGAGATCTCGAAACTGTGCCCGGTCTGCCCTGGTTTGCAGCGATTGACATTTAGCGGCAATCCGGGGCGCTCCGGGCGGCCAGAGCAAGATCTTCAGCGGTCTTCTAGGCGCCGATCCTGGTGTCGTTCCCGGCGGACGCCGCGGGCTCGGTGCCCGGGGTGTCCTGTGCCTCGGGGGCGTCGCCGCCCGGCATCTCCTTGATGGCGGCGACCGGGCCGCCGAGCAGGGTCAGACCGCCGATGGCGGTGATGGCTCCGGCCACTGCCAGGGCGCCGGTGAGGCCGAGCGCCTCGCCGAGCGCGCCGCCCACCAGGTAGCCGAGGGACAGTGCGCCGTAGACCGCCGAGAGGGCGGTGCCGCTGACGCGGCCCATCTGCTCGTTGGGCGTGACGCCCTGGACCAGGCTGAGGACGTGGATGTCGAACATCGGGGACACGAAACCGATGACGGCCTGGACCACGATCAGTCCGACGAAGCCGGCGACGGCGCCGCCGGTCGGGACCAGGACGTAGCCGGCGCCGAGGACGACCGCCGTCAGGACCAGGGTGCGGCCCAGGGTGAGCGCCTTGGAGACCTGCTCGGACAGCACCGCGCCGACGATGACGAAGACGGACATCACGGCGAAGGCCGCGCCCACCTGGCCGGGGCTCAGGTCGAGGACCTTGTAGGCGTACACGATCAGCAGCGCGTCGCCCATCGCGGCACCGAGGTTGACCACGACGTTGGCGGTGAACAGGCTGCGCAGGACGGGAGTTCCGAAGAGGGTCTTCAGGCCCTCCTTCATCTCGGCCTTGGCCGAGGCCTTCGTCTCCTGCACCCTGGCGCGGGTGTCGCGGTGCCGGATGAGGAGCAGGGCGACCAGCGAGACGAGGAAGGTCAGCGCGTCCGCCGTGATCGCGCGGGCGGCGCCGAGGAACTGGATCAGCGCGCCACCGGCGCCGGCGCCGACCGCTTCGGCGACGCTTCGGCTGATCTGGAGCTTGGTGTTGCCCTCGACGAGGTTCTCGGTGCCGATCAGCTGCGGCAGCCAGGACTGGTAGGAGACCTCGAAGAAGGCGGTCAGGATGCCGGTGGCGGCGGCCACGACGTAGACGTGCGTCATCGTGACGGAGTCGAGTGCGAAGGCCAGTGGGATGGTGCCCAGCGCCAGGAAGCGGCCGAGGTCTGCCACGATCATGACGGCGCGGCGCGAGACCCGGTCGGCGACGAGCCCGGCGACCGGGGCGAGCAGGAGGAACGGGAGGAAGCGCAGCGCGCCGAGCACGCCGACCTCGAACGCTCCCCCGTCGAGAAAGACGACCGCGAGGGTCGGCAGCGCGAGCAGCGAGATCTTGTCACCGAAGTTGCTGACGGTCTGCCCGAACCACAGGCGGTTGAAATCGGAATGCCGACCGAGTGCCATGTCGACGCCCTTTTCTGATCGGGGACGGAATTGTCGGACGGCACCGAAGGTACGGACGCGCGGTTAGTGTCCGGTTACGAATCCGGGCGGTTGGAGACCGGGCGTAGAGAGCGTGTGAGAACCGTTGTAGAACCGTGCGAGATCGGCGCCCTCACGGGCGATCCCGGCCTCGATCTCCTCGGTCGCGGCCTCGTCCGCCGCCACCGCCTCCGGCGGTTCTCCGCCGGCGAAGGGCTCGACGACGGGCGCGCTGCCGCGTCGGCCTCCCGACCAGGTGCCCACCGCCCAGCCGTCGACCATGACGGTCGCGCGGATGATCCCGCCGCCCGGCCAGACGCGGCGCTCGTGGGCGGCGGGCACCGACAGTTCCCTGCGCCGGTATCCGACAAGGTAGTTGTCGTAGGCCGGAAGCAGCCGCACATCGCCTCGGGGAATTGATTCCGCGTCTTCCCGGGAGGGTTCTCCCGCGGCCGCCCAGGCTCTTTTGCAGACGGTGGCGCGCAGCCCCGACCAGTGCGCGAAATCGGCCGCGTCCGAGGGACCGTGTGCCCGCCGGTAGCGGCGGGCCAGTTCCCTCTCCGCGGCCTCCCCGGAGAACGGCGGCGGGCCGTCCGACGGCAGCCAGTCGTCGAGGAGGACGAACGTCGCCTCACCGTCGCGCTGCGGCCCGTGGCAGACGAGCCCGGAGAGCGCGGCGCGCCGGATGAGGTGGAACGCGGACTGGCCCTTGGACTCGATGCCCAGAGTGGCGAGGCGTTCGGTGAGTTCGGCCCGGGTGAGCGGTCCCTCGCCGTCGACGGCCTTCACGATCAGCCGGGACGCACGGTCGCACAGGGGCTCGTCCAGGCCGAGTTCCCGCAGCCGGCGGGCGCCGAGGGCCAGTTGGACGGGCCCGAGCAGTCCGAGCAGCCAGCGGGCGTCGGCGGCCGGGACGAGCTGGAGCGTCCCGCGCATGAACCAGCCCCGTAAGGCCGTCCGTTCGGAGTCGGTGGCGCGCCGTACGTCGTCGGCGGTCAGCCCGCCGACGCGGGCGCGCAGGCCGAGAGCCGCGGCGCCGAGGTCCTGGGCCTGGACGGCCACGACCCGCTCCAGGGCGCCGGCGACCGTCTTCTCACGGGCCCGGCCCCCGATCGCCTGTGCGTGTGCTCTGAGCAGCCGGTCGGCGGTTCGTCGTTCCACAGTTCCCCAGTCTTTCACCGGAATGGTCCGTGCGGTCGCCGGACACCGTCCGCGGCCCGCTCGGTTTCACCGGCCGCCGCCAGGCGGCCGCCCTTGGCGCCCGCCTTCCGCCGAGCTCCGGCCGGCCGTGCGGGTGTTCGCACCGCGGTCGTCCCCCGCGCGAGCGTCGGGCTCCGCGCCGAGAGCCCGAGGGTTTCGGCGGCGCGGAGCCTGACGAGAGCGTGTACGGCGACGTGGTGGTGGCCGGCGGCCCGGTCCCGTTCGCCGCGGTCTGCCGCATCGACCCCGGCGGTCCCTCCCGAGTGACGCGCCTCGGGAGCGGCCGGCGGCGGGGCCGCCGCCCCGGCGGCCCTTCAGTGCCTGCGGCGGAGCACCGCGTAGTACCCGGGGAGCAGCAGCGCCTCGGAGTCCGACTCGGGGTCGACGGCGTGCAGCCGTACCGCCTGGTCGTGCACGACCTCCCAGTCGTCCGCAGGGAAGGCGGCGGCCAGTTCGGGGCGGGTGAAGCGGTGGGAGTGCCGTACGCCGGCCGCCTCCAGCGGACCCACCAGGTCCTGGGCCCGGCCGCGCTTTCCGCCGACGAAGCCGAGGTATCCGAAGGAGTTGCCGGAGTAGTCGGGCTCGTGGACGATCAGCACTCCGTCTCGCCCGAGCAGCCTGCCCGCGACGGACGCGAGCCGGGCCCGCGCCGCGTCGTCGAGGACGTGGAAGACGCCGCGGACGAAGATGTTGTAGGGGCCTTCGCCGAGGGCGGCCGCCTGGGTCGCGTCGGTCATGTCGACGGCGAAGTGGTCGACGTTGGCCACCCCCGCCTCCCGCGCCTCCCGGGCGGCGTGCTCGATCGCGCTGGAGGACACGTCCACGCCGACGACGCGCGGGTAGTGCGCGGCGAGTTCACGGCTGTAGCGGCCGTTGCCGCAGCCGAGGTCGACGACCGGCATGTCGTCCCGGAAGTGGCGCTTGGCCTGGGCGAGCAGCCAGGTGAACTCCTCGCCGCTGTCGGCGTCCCAGATGACGTCGCCGCCGCGGCCGGTGCGCTCGATGCCCGCCCAGTAGCGTTCCCAGGCGTCCCCGGTGTCCCGTTCCCCGACGGCCTCGGCGGCGGTCGTGTCCTCGCCGGGCGGCGGCGAGTGGCGCTCCCAGGCGTCCTCCTCCCCCAGCGACTCGACGAGGGCGACGAACTCCTCGAACATGCCCTCGATCAGACCGTCCGGGTACACCGCGGGGAGGTGGTCCCAGTTGAACGTGAGGCCGCCCGCCTTCTCGAAGACCTGGAAGTCCAGCGAGACTTGAGGGGTCTGGGAGATGCCGTAGACGGGCACGCCGAGCTCGTTCTGCTCGTAGTTCGGCGGGTGGCCGGCGAGGCTGGTCATCACCACGGGCATGGCCGGGGCGAGGCTCCCGCGGAGCCGGGTCAGTTCCCGCAGCACCTGCACGCCGCTGAAGTAGCGGTGCTCCAGGTCGGCCCACAGGCGCCGCTGGAGGGCCTGCGCGCGGCCGGCGAAGGTGGTGGCCTCCTGCTCGACGGCGAGCAGCAGGGTCGTCGTGGTGTCCGCGAGCAGCGAGTTGACCTGCGGGTGCAGCGGAAGCCGGTTGAAGAGGGGGAAGTTGACGGTGAACCTCGCCTGCCCGGAGGCCCTGCCGAGGATCTCCGCGTAGGCGGCGGCGAGCACTCCGGACGCGGTGATCTTGCGGTCGCCGGCCCGTTCCTGGACGCGGTTCCACAGGTCGGCGGGGACGACATGGCTGAGCCGTTCGAAGCGGACCGGCAGTTCCGGGGCGTCCGCCGGGCGCTCGGGGAGCTCCGGCGCGGGCGGCAGCCCCGCCAGGCGGTCCCGCCAGTACCACTCGGAGCGCCGGTAGAGCTCGCTGTCCCGCAGGGAGTTCCCGACGGCCAGCACGTAGTCGCGGAACGTCAGTTCCAGCGCCGGGAGTTGGGCCGCCGGGTCGGCGTAGTACGCGACGAGGTCCGGCACGAGGACCTGGAAGTAGCTCCAGGCGTCGGCGACGAGGAAGTCGAGGCAGAGGTGGATCCGGGCGCGACCGCCGCCGAGCAGGCTGATCCGCACGTCGAACAGGGGCCAGCTGTCGGCGTCGAGCACCTGGTGGGACAGCCGGTCCCGCAGGACGACGAGCTCCGCCTCGCGGGCGTCCGGGTCCAGCCCGCCGAGATCGGTGACGGGGATGTCGTGGTCCGGAACCTCCTCGTACACCTGCTGGGTGCCGTCGGGGAGGATGCGGGTGCGCAGGGCGTCGTGGCGCTCCACGAGGCGGCGCCAGGCGGTCTCGAAGCGGGGTACGTCGAGGCGCTCGCTCTCCCATTCGAAGTAGCCGTGGCAGCCGACGTTGCCGAGGTCGACGAGTCCGCCGCGGCCGATCCACAGCGCCTGCTGGCTCTCGGTCAGCGGGAAGGGCGCGAAGCGGCCGGCCGGGTCGGGCACGATGGCGGGCAGTCCGCCGAAGCCGTCCCGTCCGCCCTCGCGCCGGGTCACCACGATCTCGCCCAGTTCGGCGACGGTCGGGCGGGAGGACAGGTCGGACAGACTCAGTTCGACGCCGTAGCGCCGGCGGATCTCGTCGATCAGCTGGAAGGCGAGGAGCGAGTGGCCGCCGAGGTCGAAGAAGTTGTCGTGGATGCCGACGACCTCGGTGCGGAACGCCCCGGCCCACAGCCGGACCAGCCCGTCCTCGATCTCGTTGCGCGGGGGCTCGTATCCGGTGCCGACGCCGTCGTGGGGCTCGGGCGGTTCGGGGAGGGCGCGCCGGTCGACCTTTCCGTTGGCCAGGCGGGGCAGGGCGGGCAGGACGACGACCGCGGACGGCACCATGTAGTAGGGCAGGGTGCGGGCCACGGCGGCCCGGATCCCGGCGGGGCCCGGGTCCGTGCCGGGATCCGTGGCGACGTACGCCACCAGCCGCCGGTCGTCGGCGGCGCGTTCGTGGACCACCACGACGGCCCCGGCGACACCGTCGACACGGGCCACATGGGTCTCGACCTCGCCGAGTTCCACCCGGAAGCCGCGGATCTTGACCTGGGCGTCGGAGCGGCCGAGGAGTTCGACGGCGCCGTCCTCACGGCGGCGCGCCAGGTCCCCGGTGTCGTACAGCACCGGGTGGGGATCGCCTTCGACGGCGACGCCGGTGCGGAACTTCGCCGCGGTGAGGTCGGGGCGGCCGTGGTAGCCGGCGGCCACCCCGGCGCCGGAGACGTGGAGCCGCCCCACCTCGCCGTCGGGGACCGGCCGGTCGTGCTCGTCCAGCAGGTGCACCCGCATGTTGGCGATGGGCACGCCGACGGGGACCTGACGGGTCGCGCGGACGGCCTCGGGGGTGGCCTGGCTGGTGAAGTCGACGCCCGCGCCGAGGTCGAGGCAGGTGAGGACGTTGGTGGTCTCGGTGGTCCCGTACGTCATCACGACCCGGAACGGTGTGTCGGTGGGCGGCCAGGAGTGCACCCGCTCCGCCGTCGTCACCAGGACGCGCAACGCGGTGTCCGCCGGCCAGTCGAGCGCCCAGACGGGCTCGGCGAGGGCGGCGACCAGCATGGTGTGGGTGATGCGCTCGGCGGCGAGCCAGTCGCGGATCTGCTCCGGCGTCTGCGCCCGGCCCGCCTCGGGGATGTGGACGGCGGCGCCGAGGGGCAGATAGGGCAGCCACTCCATGATCTGCACGGCGAAGCCCGGTGTCGACATCCAGGAGGCCCGGTCACCGGGGCGCACCCCGTAGGCGCGGGCGGTCCAGTGCACCAGGTTGGTGAGTGCGCCGTGCCGCTCCAGGACGGCCTTGGGGGTGCCGGTGGAGCCGGAGGTGTAGATGAGGTGGCTGACGGTGTCGGGTCCGGTGGGCACGCCGACCGGGGTGCCGGGCCGGTCGAGACCGGCGGTGGCCACCTCGGCGCGGGCCACGTCCCCGGGCAGGCGCGCGGCGGTCTCGGGGGGCGTGAGCACCAGCAGAGGCCCTGCGTCGGCGATCATCGCGGTGAGCCGCTCGTCGGGGTTGACCGGGTCGAGCGCCACGATCGCGGAGCCCGTCTTCAGGATCCCGAGGGACCCGATCACGTAGTCGGCCCCGCGCGGATAGCACAGGCCGATCCGCTCACCGGGACCGGCACCCCGCGCGATCAGGGCGTGCGCCAGCCGGTTGGTGGCGGTCTCCAGCTCCTCGAACGTCCAGACCCGGCCGCCGTGCACCAGGGCGGGGGCCGCGGGGGTACGGGCGGCCTGCGCGGCCAGGAGTTCCGGGTAGCCGGTGCGGGGGAAGTCCGTGTCGGTGCGGTTGAAGTCGGTCAGTGCGGTGGTCACAGCGCGGCCCTTTCTCGGGGTGCGGGGACTCGGCTGCGCAGCAGCCGCACCGGGAGGCTCCTGATGCCCCAGGTGAAGTTGGACGAGTTGAAGAGCGCGGGTCCGGTCAGTTCGAATCCGTCGAGCCTGCCGAGCATCTCGGTGAGCAGAGCGCCGAGTTCGAAGCGGGCGAGCCGGGCCCCGAGGCAGAGGTGGCGTCCGTGGCCGAAGGCGACGTGCCGGTTCGGCCGCCGGTCGACGCGGAAGGCGTGCGGGTCGGTGAAGACGTCCTCGTCGCGGTTGGCGGAGACGTTCCACAGCGTGACCCGGTCGCCGGCGGCGATGGGCGTGCCGTTGACCTCGGTGTCGCGCAGGGCGGTGCGCAGGGCGTGCACACCCGGTGTGGTCCAGCGCAGGATCTCCTCGACGGCGGGCGCGATCCCGGCGGGTCCGAGGCTCCGCAGCAGCTCCCACTGTTCCGGCTGCTGCGCGAACATGTGCACGGCGCCGGCGGCCGAGTAGCGCGTGGTCTCGTTGGCACCGGAGAGCACGCCGTTGCAGTTGAAGACGATCTCCTCGTCGCTGAGGGGCCGTGCGGTTCCGTCGCCCTCGTCGACGAGGGTGTCGTGGGCGATCTGGCTGACCAGGTCGTCACCGGGGCGGGCCCGCCGCTCGGCCAGCAGTTCCATGAAGTAGAGGAAGATCTCCGAGTGGGCGTTGCTGCGCACGGACTCGTCCGGGGAGTCGAACGCGTCGGTGGTGAGCGCCCCGATCCAGGCCCAGTCGGCTCGGGGGATGCCCATCATGGCGCAGACCACCCTGTTGGGGAGCTGCTTGGCCAGGTCGATGAAGTCCAGTTCGTCCAGTTCGGCGGCCTCGGCGACGAGTTCGGCGACGACACGGGTGACGAGGGCTTCCAGCCGGGGCATCTGCTGGGGCCCGAACGCCTGGTGGAGGGCCCGCTTGAGCCGGGTGTGCTGGGGCGCGTCGGACACGATCAGCATGCGCTGGGTGACGGCGGTGACGGCGGCGGGGTCGCTGCCGAGCCGCATGCCCTGGGCGGAGCTGAACGTGTCGCTGTCGGCGTACACCCGCACGATGTCGCGGTGCTTGCTGAGCACCCAGAAGCCCTCGTCCCCGGTGCCGGGTTCGGGGTGCCGGTGGACGGGGTCGTTGGCGCGCAGCCAGGTGAAGACGGGCCAGAACTCGTTGCGCCCGAAGGGCTCCGGGTCGAGCAGGTCGATGTGCATCTCAGGCTCCTTCGCCCGCGCCGGTGGCGGCGCGGGGGGCGGCGGTCGCCTCGCGCACGCTGCGCGGGCGGGTGTCGGTCCAGTGCACGTCCACATGGGCCACGCACTCGTCCTCGCTGCCGCTGAACCCGGCCGGTGTCCAGCCGTCGGGCACCTCGCGCGCCGCGGGGTAAAGGGCGTACTGCTCCTCGTCGTTGACGAGGACCTGATGGGTCGTGGGCACGGCGTCCTCCGGGCTCGGGGCGGTACTGTGGGAAGGGGGACCGCCCTGTCGGCGGATCACCCGCCGGTCAGGCGGGGGTGGCGGCCGCGGTCGTGTCGTCCCGCAGCAGTGAGGCGAGGTGCTCCAGGAGTGCCGCGGGGCGGCGCAGCACTGCGTGGTGGCCGCCCTCGACGCGGTGCACCCGGAAGCCGGCCGTGGTGACGGCGGCCCAGCCGGCCAGGTCCCCGACAGTGACGGTCTCGTCGCCGGCCGCGCTCCAGGCGTGCACCGGCACGCGCAGCGGGTCGCCGGGCGTGTGGGTGTAACTCAGGGACAGCACGGCGTCCTTGCGGAGCATCGCGACCATCAGGGCCCGGGTGTCCTGGTCGAGGAACGCCGGATCGAGCCCGGCCGTGTCGAAGAGCTTGTCCAGTTCCTCGTCGTCCTCGACGATGCCCCGACCGGCGCCGTCCCAGTGCCCGGGCGCACGGCAGGCGCTGACCACCAGGACGTCGGGCGTCACCCGGCGGGCGACCTCGTATCCGAGGAGCCCGCCGAAACTGTGGCCGAAGACGACCAGCCGGCGGCCTCCCGCGACGACCGGGCGCAGTTCAGCGGTGATCGCCTCGACGGCCTCGCCGAAGGTCTCCGGCATCGGGTCGCGCCAGCGGTTCTCACGGCCGGGCAGTTGCACACCGTGGACCTGGGCGACACCGGCAAGGGCCTTGGACCAGGCGCGGAACTGCTGGCAGCCGGCCCCTGCCTGCGGCAGGCAGAGCAGCGCGGGGAGGGCCGCGTCGTCCGGGCCGGTGGGCCAGGTGGAGATCCAGCTTCCCATGGCTCAGGCCCCCTCGGCGGTGCGCAGCGCGGTGTCCGGTGCCCCTGACTCGGCGGCGAGGCGGTCGAGTTCGGCGGCGACGTCCGCGACGGTCGGCCGGGACAGCAGTGTTCCGAGCGTGAGGCGCAGCCCGGTGGTCCGCCGCAGCTCGGCGACGACGCGGGCCGCGGCGAGCGAGTGTCCGCCCAGTTCGAAGAAGTCGGCGTCCGGTCCGGGGACCTCGCGCTCCAGGGCCTCGGCCCAGACCGCCATGACGTCGCGCTCACGCGCGCCGGCGTCGCCCGCCCCCTCCACCCGCGCGGGCTCCGCGAGCCGGCGGGCGAGTTCGTCGCGGTCGGCCTTGCCCGTGGTCAGGGTGGGGATGCGGTCGACGACCCGGACCGTCGCGGGCACCGCCGCCTCCGGCAGCAGCTTGGCGCAGTGCCCGGTGACGGAGTCCGCCAGTGCGCCTTCCGCGCCGGGGGCCGCGACGACCGCGAGTCCCAGCGTCTGACCCGAGCCCAGGACGCAGGCGGCGGCGGCGACGACCTCGGGGAGTTCGGCGGCGACCCGCTCGACCTCGCCCAGCTCGATGCGGTGGCCGCGAACCTTCACCTGGTCGTCGCGCCGGCCGCGGTACTCCAGTTCGCCGCCGGGCCGGCGGACCACGAGGTCCCCTGTGCGGTACATCCGCGCGCCGCCGCCCTGGAACGGGTCGGGCAGGAAGCGGGCGGCGGTGAGCCCCGGCCGGTTGCGGTAGCCGCGGGCCACGGCGGGTCCGCCGAGGTAGAGCTCGCCCTCGATGCCCTCGGCGACCGGGATCAGGTCGTCGTCGAGCACATAGGCGCGGTAGTCGGGCAGCGGCCGTCCGATGGTGCTCACATCGTCACCCCGCTCGCTGTCGGCCCAGGTGGCCGCGATGGTCACCTCCGTCGGCCCGTACACGTTGAGCAGCCGCCGGCCGCGCGAGAAGCGCTCGGCCAGTGCGGCCGGGCACTGCTCGCCGGCGACCACGACGACCTCGGCCCCGCTCAGCGCGCCGCCGTGGGCCGCGAGCAGCGACGGAGTGAGGGAGGCGGTGCGCAGTCCTGCGGGGATCGGTTCGCGGCCGGCGTCGGCGGCCCGGCGCAGCCCGTCCAGGGACAGGTCCACCAGGGCGACGCCCTGGCCGTGCACGAGGTAGAGCAGGGTGCACCACAGCCAGCCGTCGAAGGCGGGCGAGACGGCGTTCAGGCCCAGGCCACCGGGCTGGGGTCCGAGCCCGGCGAGGGCACGCACGAAGGTGTCGAGGCCGCGGTAGGTGACCTCGACCCCCTTGGGACGGCCGGTGGTTCCCGAGGTGTAGATGACGTAGGCGCAGGTGTCCGGTCCCGGATCGACCACGTCGAGCGGGCCGGTCGCGGCGCTCGCCCGGCAGGCCGGGTCGGCCGGGTCCAGGATACGGATGCCGGTGACGTCCAGCCCGGCGGGCACCTGCGGGGTGACCAGGACGGAGACCCCGGCGTCGTCCAGCACCGACGCCAGCCGCTCCACGGGGTGCCCGGGGTCGAGCGGCACGGCCGTGGCGCCCAGGCTCCACACGGCGAGCAGCGCGGGCACGCTGTCCCGGGACCGCCCGAGGAGCAGGCCCACGGCGGTCTCGGGACCGGCGCCGGCAGCGGACAGCCCGGCGGCCATCGCCGCGGTGCGCGCGGTGAGCCCGGCATGGCTCAGCGCACCGTCCTCGGCGCTGACCGCCGGGTCGTCGGGCCGTTCGCGGGTCCAGCGCTCCAGTGCCGCGAACAGGGGCGGGAGAGCGGCGTCCGGCCGCGCGTGGGCGGGCCGCACCTCCGGCGCGGCGGCGGGGTGGGCGGTCATCCGTCGTTCCTCTCCTGGCCGGGGCCGCCGGCCGGCACCGCGGCGCGCAGACGCGGACCGACCACCTGGCCGCCGGACGCCTGGGGCAGCTGCATCGACTTGGTCTCGAGGAATGCCTCCAGTCCGGCGGCACCGCACTCGCGGCCGATGCCGGACTGCTTGAACCCGCCGAACGGGGCGGCGGGGTTGAACGCACCGCCGTTGACGTCGACGAGGCCGGTACGGAACCGGCGTGCCAGGCGCTCGGCCCGGGCATCGTCGCCCGACCAGACCGCGCCGTGCAGCCCGTAGCGCGTCCCGTTGACGATCCGTACGGCCTGCTCCTCGTCGTCGTAGGGGATGACGCACAGCACCGGCCCGAAGATCTCCTCCTGCCCGATGCTGGTCAGCGGGTCGACGTCGGCGAAGATCGTGGGGCGGACGTAGTAGCCGGTGTGCAGCCCTTCGGGCCGGCCGGCGCCGCCGTGGACCAGCCGGGCGCCACCCTCCGTCTCGCCGCGGCGTATGTACTCGCCCACGCGTGCGTGCGCGGCTGCGGACACCAGCGGGCCCAGGTCCGTCGCGGGGTCGCGGGGATCACCGGTCACATAGCCGTCCATGATCCGGCCGGCGAGTTCCACCGCTTCGTCCTGGCGCTCCCGGGGCACCAGCAGCCGGCTCCACTGCAGGCACGTCTGGCCGGTGTTGAAGAGCACCTGGTCGACCGTGGCGCCGACGGCGGTCCCCAGATCGGCGTCGTCCAGGACGAGGCTCGCGTTCTTGCCGCCGAGCTCCAGGTGGATCCGCTTGACACCGTCGGCGCCCAGGGCCGACACCCGGCGCCCGGCACGGGTGGACCCGGTCAGCGACACCACGTCGACGAGCGGATGGGCGACGAGCGCGGTACCGAGGGTGTCGCCGGTACCCACCGCCATGTTCACCACACCGGGCGGCAGATCGGCCTCGGCGAACACCTCGGCGAGGAGCCGGGCGTGCAGCGGAGTGAGTTCGCTGGGCTTGTGGACGACGGTGCAGCCGGCCGCGAGGGCGGGCAGCAGCTTCTGCACGGTGAGCAGCAGCGGTACGTTCCACGGGGTGATGCAGACGGCGACACCGGCGGCCTCGCGGACCACCAGCGAGTGGCCCACCCGCTCCTCGAAGCCGTAGGAGGCGGCGGTCTCGACGCAGTGCGCGGCCATGCCCACGGCCAGCCCGACCTGGGTCTGCAGCGCCATGCGGGTGGGAGCGCCCACCTCGGCGGTGATGACGCGGGCGAAGTGCTCGGCGCGGCGCTCCAGTCCCTCCACCACGCGGCGCAGCAGTGCGGCCCGTTCGCGCACGGGCGTGGTGGCCCAGCCGGGGAGGGCCCCGGCGGCGGCACGCACGGCCAGGTCGGCGTCGCGAGGGGTACCGGAGGGCACGGTGGCGAGCGGCTGCTCGGTGCCGGGGTCGGTGACGACGAGACGGCCGTCGGCGTCGGAGGCCGTCCAGCGGCCGCCGATCCACTGGTCGTCGTAGCGGGGTGGCAGGGCGGGTGCGGACGGCTCGGCCGTCGGTGCGGCGGAGTCCTGCGGCGCGGTCAGCACGGTCACGGTGGTTTCCTCACTGGGTCGCTCGGTCACTGGGTTCGTGCGGGCGGGACGAGTCCCGGAGCAGCTGTGGGCGGCCGGGGCCCGGCCCGGAGGCCGGCCGTGGAGGCGGCGAGCCCCAGGGCGGATGTCCGGGCGTCGGGCCGGGCCCGCCGTACGGCACGCGGGCGGAGTCCGGAGAGCGCCGCGGCGGTCACCGGTGCGGTGCGCGGCGGGGTGACGGCGGCCCGGGCGGGCAGCATCGCGTGGAGCAGCCGGTCGGTCTCCCGGGACGGTGCCACCGCCAGGTCGTCCCGCAGCCGGCGCGCGCACAGTTCGTACCAGCGGCGCACGCAGGCGTGTTCGCCGCGCTCCCCGTGCGCCGTCATCAGCGCCCGGTAGGTCTCCTCGTGGTGCCGGTCGATGCCGAGGGTGCGGCGGCAGACCTCGATGAGGTCCGGGAAGTCCTCGCGCTCGGCGGCGTCCGCGCGCAGCACGTCCAGGGCTCGCAGGGCCAGCGACCGCAGGTACTCGCGGTGTTCGGCGACCCAGTCGGCGCGCTCGCCGCGGAGGAACTCGCCCGCGTAGAGCGCGACGGCGGACCGCAGCGGCTCGCGGGCGAGGGCCCGGTCGCCGGACGCGGCGGCTCTGAGCCCGGCGTGGGCGAGCTCCTGGAAGCGGTCCACGTCCGACCAGAGGTCGGCGATGTCGAGGGCGTAGCCGAAGTCGCGGTAGTGCAGCCGGATCCCGGACTCTCCGGGGCCGTCGGGGTGGGCGTCGAGGACCCGCCGCAGTGCGTGCGCCGCGACCTTCAGCGAACTGTCGCCGGCGGCTCCGTCGGAGCCGGGCCACAGTGCCTCGTACAGCCGGTCGCGGGTGAGGGTCTGACCTCGGTGGATCACGAGGTACTGGAAGAGTCCCCGGGACTTCCCGGCCCGCCAGCGCCGCACCGGGACGCCGTTCACGGTCAACTCGAAGTCACCCAGGAAGCGGATGCGTACCGCATGCCGTGCAATTCCGGTCACCGCGGTGGTCATCGCTTCCTCCTGAGGTCCGCCGCATGCCGTTCTGCCTGCGGCGATTCTGTTCCCGGGGTCTACATCCGGCCTATACCGGCCGGATAGCGCCTCTGTAGTTCCGTCATAGAGCGGCGGCGCACGCTGAGGCTCCGACGGTCCCGGCCGGCGCCCGAGGTTCAGGTCCTGCCCGGCCGGTCGTGCCGCGTCCGGCCCGCCTCTCCGCCGGCTCCCAGCGCCCGACCGCGATTCCCGACTCAGAAACGAGGGCTGCTCCATGACCAGCACCGACACCCGACTGAAGAAGGTCGTCATCCTGGGCGGCGGCACGGCCGGCTGGATGACGGCCGCGTATCTCGGCAAGGCTCTCCAGGGAACGGTCGACATCACGGTGCTGGAGGCGCCGACGATTCCGCGGATCGGGGTCGGCGAGGCGACCGTGCCCAATCTGCAACGCGCGTTCTTCGACTACCTCGGCATCCCCGAGGACGAGTGGATGCGGGAGTGCAACGCCAGCTTCAAGATGGCCGTGCGATTCGTGAACTGGCGGACCGAGGGCCGCGGCGAGTCGACGGCCAGGACGCTGCCGGACGGCCGGCCCGACCACTTCTACCACCCCTTCGGACTGCTGCCCGACTACGACCAGACGCCGCTGTCGCACTACTGGTTCAAGCGCAAGTACGAGGGCCGCACCACGGAGCCGTTCGACTACGCGTGCTTCCGCGAGCCCCCGATCATGGATGCGATGAAGGCGCCGCGCTGGCTCGACGGGCGCTCGGCCACCCGCTACGCCTGGCACTTCGACGCCCAGCTCGTGGCCGACTTCCTGCGCCGCTTCGCGGTCGAGAAGCAGAGCGTCCGGCACGTCGAGGACGAGATGACCGAGGTGGTCCAGGACGAGCGGGGCTTCGTCACCTCGCTGCGGACGAAGAGCGGCAAGGACCTGGACGCCGACCTCTTCGTGGACTGCTCCGGTTTCCGCGGGCTGCTCATCAACCGGGCGATGGCCGAGCCGTTCATCGACATGAGCGACCACCTGCTGTGCGACAGCGCGGTCGCCACCGCCGTGCCGCACGACGACGAGGCCGGCGGTGTGGAGCCCTACACCTCGGCGATCGCGATGTCGTCGGGCTGGGCCTGGAAGATCCCGATGCTGGGCCGCTTCGGCACCGGCTACGTGTACTCCGGCAAGTTCACCGACCAGGACGAGGCGACGGCCGAGTTCGCCGCGATGTGGGGGCTGGACCCGGAGAAGACGGCCTTCAACCACATCAGGTTCCGGGTGGGGCGCAACCGCCGGGCCTGGGTGAAGAACGTCGTCAGCATCGGGCTGTCGTCGTGCTTCCTGGAGCCCCTGGAGTCGACGGGCATCTACTTCATCACCGCGGCCATCTACCAGCTTGCCAAGCACTTCCCCGACACGACCTTCAACTCGGGTCTGGTCGACGCCTTCAACCGCGAGATCGAGGTGATGTTCGACGACACCCGTGACTTCATCCAGGCGCACTTCTTCTACGCCCCGCGCAACGACACGCCGTTCTGGCAGGCCAACAAGAAGCTGACGCTCCCCGACAACATCCAGCAGAAGATAGCGGCGTACCGCGCCGGCCTGCCCATCAACTCCCCCATCACCGACGAGTCGACGTACTACGGCAACTTCGAGGCCGAGTTCCGCAACTTCTGGACGAACGGCAGCTACTACTGCATCTTCGCCGGCCTGGGCCTGGAGCCGGACGCGCCGCTCCCTGCCCTGGCCTACAAGCCCGAGTCCGTGGCCGGGGCGGAGCCGCTGTTCGAGACGGTCAAGCGCCAGCAGCAGAACCTGCTGGAGACGCTGCCGAGCGCCTACGAGTACCTGAAGCGACTCCACTCGTAGGCCGATCGGGGCGGGGGCTTCCCCCGGTCCCCGCCCTCGACACCTCCCAGGCTCCGCAAGCACTCCGGCTCGGATCCGGGCCGGTCCAGGACCCGGTCCACCGCCGTTCCCACGGCCCGGCGCCCGGCGCAGTCCGCCGGACGCCGGGCCGTACTGCTTCGTCATCCACAGGGAGTCAGACATGCCCACCTTCCCATCTCGTCCTGACATACCGGACGGAGAACCGGCCGAGGGGACACCGGCGGCGGAGGATCCCGTCGTCCTCCACGAGGCGGACCTCCGGCCCTTCATGGCCGCCTTCCCCTCGGGCGTCTCCGTCGTCACCACCCTCGATGCCGACGGCCTGCCCCGCGGACTGACGTGCAGCTCGCTGGCGAGCGTGGCGCTCGCCCCGCCCACCTTGGTGGTGTGCATCCGGACGGCGAGCCCGACCCTGGAAGCGCTTCTCGCACAGGGGCAGTTCGCGCTCAACCTGCTGCACGAGCGGGCCCGGGGCACCTCGGACCTTTTCGCCTCCGGCGACCCTGCCCGCTTCGAGCGCACCGAGTGGCGGCTGCCGCTGGGGGCGAGCGGTCCGCACCTGACCGCGTCCGCCCACGCCGTCGCCGACTGCGCGGTCGTGAAGACCGCGGCCTTCGGCGACCACACGGCGGTCTTCGCCGAGGCCCGCCGGGTCACCGTGCGCCCGTCGGCGCAGCCGCTGCTCTACGGGCTGCGCCGCTACGCCGAGTGGTCCGCGGCCGCGGCGGCGCCTCCGCCGGCCGCTTCCCCCCGCCCGCCGCACGTCGTACCGCCCGAAGGAGCCGCCCGTGTCCGCGGCTGAGATCATGCCCGCGGTACTCGTCGCCGTACCGGCTGCGATCCTCGCCTGCCAGGCCGGCGCCGCGCTCCTGCGGAGGGTCGGCCAACCCCCCGTGATCGGCGAGATCGCCATGGGCATCGTCCTCGGCCCGTCGCTGCTCGGCTGGCTGTGGCCCGAGGCGCAGACCCTGCTCTTCCCGGAGTCGGTTCTGCCGTACACCTCGGTGCTCGGCCAGCTCGGCCTGCTGGGCTTCATGTTCCTCGTCGGGCTGGAGCTGGACCTCGGGACGCTGCGCGGCAGTTCGCGGACGGCGGTCGCGGTCAGCCAGGCGGGCATCCTGGTGCCGCTGGGCCTCGGCGCGCTGCTGGCCTTCCCGCTGTACGGCCGACTGGCCCCGGACGGGGTCGGGTTCCTGCCCTTCGCCCTGTTCGTGGCGGTGGCCATGAGCGTCACGGCGTTCCCGGTGCTGGCCCGGATCCTGGTCGACCGGGGGCTGTACGGAACTCCGCTCGGCGCGCTCGCGTTGGCGTGCGCGGCGGTCGACGACGTCGCCGCGTGGTGCCTGCTGGCGCTCGTGGTGGCGCTCGCCGCGGCCGGGTCGCCGTTCGACGCCGTGTCGGCGGCCGGGCTGACGGTCGCCTTCGGTGCCGCGATGCTGCTGGTGGTCCGGCCCCTGCTCGCCCGGTGGGCGGCACGGGGTCGTGCGGACCGGGCCAACGACGGGGTGGTCCTGGTTCTGCTGTTCAGCGGTCTGTGCCTGTGCGCGCTGGCCACGGACCTGATGGGGGTGCACACGCTGTTCGGGGCGTTCCTCTTCGGCGTGGCCGCGCCGCGCGGCCACCGGCGGGTCGAGGCGTCGGCAGCCCGGCTGCGCGCCGTGGTGGTGCCCGTCCTGCTGCCGCTGTTCTTCGTGCACACCGGCCTGAGCACGGAGATCGGGGCCCTGGCGGCGGACCCCGCGCAGTGGCTCTGGACCGGCGCGCTGCTCGCGGTGGCGGTGCTCGGCAAGTGGGGCGGATCGGCGGCCGCCGCCCGCCTGTGCGGGCGGTCCTGGCGGGAGGCCACGGCGATCGGGGCTCTGATGAACTGCCGGGGCCTGACGGAGCTGGTCGTACTGACCATCGGCCTCGAGCTCGGCGTCATCGGGCCGGACCTCTTCACCATGCTGGTCCTGGTGGCCCTGATCACCACGGCGGTCACCGCCCCGGTCGTCAGCCGCCTTCAGCGCGGGAAACAGCAGGCGCCGGCGGAGCCGGCGGCGACACCACCGGCCGGGGCGGCCGCGCCGTCGGGCTGAGCGACGCGCTTCCGCCAGCGGCCGCCCGGCCGCGCACAGCTCCTGCCGGTGGGCGACCGCTCACCGGCGGGAGCTGTGCGCGGGGGCCGTCTCCGTCCGGGCACGGCCCCCGCGGGCCGAGTTCAGCCCTCGAGGTCGCGCAGGTACTTCGCGAACTTCTCAAGGCCGTATGTGTGAGATCTGCCGGGAGGTCGGCGGACCGGGCGTCGCCGTGGGCCACAGCGGGACGGCACCGGGGGTGCTGCTCGACGCCGCGGACCCCGCATGCCCGCGCCGCGCCACCGACGCGGCGCAGGCCTGCACGGAACCGGCGGGCGGCGTGGCCGTCTACCGGACGCTCAGCTTCCCGAACGTCCCGCTCACGGGGCCGAGTTCTGCCGGTACCGGCGTGGCCGGCGGCCGACTCGGCATCGGCACCGGTTCGTAGGTGTCGGCGCCGGGACGTCGACGGCCGCTTGGCGGCGTGGGCGTCGGATGGTCGGCCGACGCGGTTGCGCGATTCCGTCGGCCCGGCGGGCGACTCACTCGGCGAGGCTCCGGCCGAGCTGCCCGCACGGGGCAGGACCATTCACTCCTGCGAGAGGCATCCCCGGCCACGGCGACTCTGTTGCTGAATTGCCTGCAGAGGCACGGGCAGGTCGGCATGATCGTTGGTGCGGTCGTTCTGTCTGCTCCGGCCGCAGGGGGTTGGCGCGGTGTCCATGCGGCCGGGGGGATTGCCGTCCATTCCTGAACAGACGGCCAGAACGGCCCGTGCGGCCTTCCCTGGTGGGAGCCTGCCCATGCGCGTGCGTGACCACCTTGCCGAGGTTTTCGACGACGCGTTGTTCACCGATGCGTTTCCCGATCGTGGGGCTCCCGCCCAGTCTCCGGCCCTGCTCGCGCTGGTGACGGTGCTGCAGTTCACGGAGAACCTGACCGACCGGCAGGCGGCGGACGCGTCGCGGGATCGCCTGTCGTGGAAATACGCGCTGGGCGCGGAGCTCTCCGATGCAGGCTTCGACTTCTCCGCGCTGTCGAGGTTCCGTGCCCGGCTGGTCGGGCACGGCCTGGAGCGGACACTCTTCGACAGGCTCGTCGAGCACTGCCGCGAGGCCGGGCTGATCAAGGCCGGTGGCAAGCAGCGCACGGACTCCACCCATGTGATCAGCGCGGTCCGTGACCTGAACCGGACCGAGCTGGCCGGGGAGAGTGTGCGGGCCGCTCTGGAGGCGCTGGCGGTGGCGGCGCCGTCCTGGCTGGCCGGCGTGATCGACGTCGCCGAGTTCGCCGAACGCTACGGGCCGCGCGTGGATGGCTGGACGATGCCGGGCTCGAAGACCAAGCGGGACCGGCTTGCCCAGGTCTTCGGCCAGGACGCGCTGGTCCTGTGCCGGGCGGCCTGGTCCGATACCGCGCCGGTGTGGGTCCGCGAGATCGAGGCGGTGGCCCTCCTGCGGCAGGTCATGGTGCAGACCTACATCATCCGTACCGATGGCCGGGGACGGGAGGTGATCAAGAAGCGGGACGCCGACGACAGCGGGGTCCCGCCCGGCCATATCCGCCTGGCCTCCCCGTACGACCCCGACGCCCGCTGGTCGGCCAAGGGCGACGACCTGTTCTGGCTCGGATACAAGGTCCACCTCACCGAGACCTGCGACACCCTCCCCGAAGCCGAAGCCGAAGCCGAAGCCGAAGCCGAAGCCGAAGCCGTGAGGCTTCCATTACGGCTGATCACGGATGTCCACACCACCGAGGCGACCGTTCCGGACGTCAAGGCCACCGCGCCCATCCAGCAGAACCTGGCCGAGCGGCAGGTCGCACCGGGCGAGCACTACCTCGACTCCGGATACCCCTCCGTCGACCTGGTCGTGGAAGCGGCGGGCCGGGGCATCGGCATGGTCACCCCGCTCCTGGCCGACCACTCCCCGCAGGCCAAGGCCGCCGAGGGCTTCGCCAAGAGCGCCTTCCGCGTCGACTGGAAGGCCCGCCAGGTCCACTGTCCCCAGGGGGCCACCAGCGCCGGCTGGTACCCGGTCACCCAGCACCGACGAGACGCCATCGTGATCGAATTCGCCCGAGCCGACTGCCGTCCCTGTCCCTCCCGGACCAACTGCACCAGCTCGGTCCGCGGTACCCGCATGCTCACCCTGCGTCCCCGTGAACTCCACGAACGCACCACCACAGCCAGAACCGAACAGGACACCGAGTCCTGGAGGGCCAAGTACGCCCTCCGCGCCGGCATCGAGAGCACCGTCAACCAGGCCCTCGACGTCACCGGCATCCGCCAGGCCCGCTACCGCGGGCTACCGAAAGTCACCCTCCAACACGCCTTCTCCGCCACCGCCCTCAACATCGTCCGCCTCGACGCCTGGTGGACCACCAACCCACTACGCAAGCCCCGCACCAGCCGACTGCAGCGCCTCAGCCACCAACTCGCCGGCTGAAGGATTCAGCAACAGAGTCCACGGCTCCGGCAAAGTCGTTTTGTAGGCCTGTGACGTGGGGTTTCGTGGGGTGGACGAGGTGCGCAGGCGTGTTCCGGTCCGGTTGGATGGGGGTTCCTACGCCTTGCCGTCCGACCAGGGGATCACGCCCGCGCCATGTCTGATGGAGCGTGCCGCTTGCGGGATACCGGGCAATGCAGCCAGACCCAGGACGGCGGCGGCAAGGCAGGCACCCGCGCCAAGGGCGAGCCCGACGCGCGGACCGAGGTGGTGTGAGACCACACCGATGATGGGCCCGCCGACTGGCGCACTGCCCAGGAACGCGACGGACCACAAGGCCGCAACCCGGCCCCGGAATGCTGGATCACTGACCAGTTGCAGGGTCGTATAGCCGATGGCGAGGAAGACGGTGCTTGCCACACCAACCAAGGTCAGGACCACCGCTTCAGCGGGTACGGTTGACACCGCCGCTGCAGCGGCGACCGTGGCGGCGAAGCCGACCGCGGCGCCGATCAAGGGGACGACGCCGACCTGGCCCAGGGAGGCGACCACGAATCCGCCGACCATGGAGCCCAGCCCCATGGCGGAGGACAGAAAGCCGTAGGTTCGCGCTCCGCCATGCATGACAGTGCGTACCAGCAGCGGCAGGAGGACCTGGAAATTGCAGGCGAGGGTGCCGATGAGCGCCATTATCGCCAGAGGTACCCACAGACCGGCTGTGCGGCGCACGTAGCCGTATCCGCAGCCGGCGCAGGCGGCCAGGCCCTGGAGCAGGGAGGGCACCTTGCTGTTGCGGGAGGCGTACTTCTTGTTGTCGGCCAGGCGCTGAGCTGCGCGTTCGAACGTGGCACGGCTGATGATCGCGGGGACCGGGATCTCGATCCACTCCTCGCGGGGCCGGTCGACGGCCTTGACGGCGCGTGGGGTGGAGCGGCCCTCAAGGCGGGCGATGCGGTTCAGGCCGGGCGACTCGTGGACTGTCATCGTCTTGCCGAAGACGGCCGACCCCATGTAGGCAGGGTTGCGGAGCATGCCCCACACGACGCTGCGGTCCCACCGGGCCTTGCCGGTGCGGGTCGAGGTGCCGGTGCTGGTGAGTCAGCGGGTCAGCTCGGCGATCGAGGCGCCCTCGTCGGTGTAGCGGCGGAACAACTCGGCCACCAGCGCCGCCTCGTGCTCGACGATCTCGTAAGTCGCGCCGTGCTCAGGGGTTTTCCGCAGGTAGCGGTAGCCGAACGGGGCGCCACCGAGCACGTTGACCGAGCCGGTGCGGGCCCGGTAGGTCTTGCCGCGTCGGTAGCGTTCCATCAGCTGGGCCTTCTCGTACTCGGCGAACATGCCCTGGAACTGGATCAGCAGCTGGTCTTCGGGGCTGTCGCCCCGCGGGCCCTTGACGAACTCCACCCGGCAGCCGCAACGGGCGAACTCCTCGATCAGCAGGGCCTGGTAAGCGAACTTGCGGGCCAGCCGGTCCGGGCTGTAGCACAGCGCCACATCCACGCATCCGGTGGCGATCAGGTCCCGCAGCCGCTCCAGGGCGGGCCGCACCAGCGTGGCGCCGGAGTGCCCCTCGTCCTCGAACACCCACTCCTCGGGCAACTCAAGATGCAGCCGGGCGGCATGTGCACGCAGGGCTGCGGTCTGCGAGCCGATCGTCTGGTCCTTCTTCTGCCGGGCCGAGGACACCCGAGCGTAGATCGCCGCGCTGGTCACCGGGCGGCCCTCCCTTCTCCCGGCCGGTCCCCGTCCGGACCCGCCGCTGTGGCGCCAACAGGGCGTACGCCGCCGACAGATCCGCAGCCGCGTGCCGGTCGAAGACGTACTCCGTCTGAACCTCCTGGCCCCGCCCGCTCACGGGCCCGAACGCTTCCCCGGCTCGTCACGCTGCAGGAACTCGGCCAGGGCCCGGGCCACCACCGACGAGAGGGTGGCCTCACGGGCGCGGGCGTGCGCACGCACCTGCCCTGCCAGCGAGCCCGGCAGCTTGACGGTGAACACCACACTCGTCTCGGGAACCTCAACCCGGCCAGCAGCCATCGCCTGCTCCACATACCGGCGTGCCTGGCGTACGGACACGCCATACCTGCTGGCCATCGTGTGTGCGGCGTCGGTGGCGGGCATACCCGCTTCGACCAGATCAGCGGCGGCGTTGATCCGCCGGGCGTACTCGACGCCATCGACACGATCGCCACGAACCATGTCACAAACCTACTACCCACTGTGACGCCCCTTACCCTCGGCGCGGGGAAGGAGTTCCAGCCTCCGATAACCGAGCGTCACCTCGAAGCAGAAGTTGCCCATTGCGTTGGGGGCGTGAGGTTTCCCTTGTGCGATCAGCCGGGCAGAGACCCGGGGACCGCGCACCGGGACGTGGCGCAGCTTGGTAGCGCACTTGACTGGGGGTCAAGGGGGCGCAGGTTCAAATCCTGTCGTCCCGACTTGTGAAAGTCGCAGGTCAGGGGCCGTTTCAGAGTGATCTGAAACGGCCCCTTGGTCTTTTGGGACCAGTTGGGGACCGACTCGCCTTGACCGCGGCAGCGGGGGACCACGATCGGGCTCGGTAGTCCACTCCGGCAGGCGCCCGACGGGCATGAGGGTGTGCACCGCCCCTACGCAGCCTCGCTAATCGTGACTGAGGGTGATGGAGCGGCCTTTGGCGCGGCGCACCACCAGGACGGCCAGCCCGACGGCCAGCCAGCAGCTTCCGACGATCTGGGCGTGCCGGTTGGCGCTGTAGAGCACGTAGCCGTTGATCACGAAGCCGAAGAAGGGGACCACCAGGTGCATGCCGTAGGTGTCCTCGCGGCGGCGGACCAGGAAGTGGAACGCGACCGAGAGATGCAGCATCAGGAAGGAGAACAGGGCTCCGAAGTTCACCAGCGAGGCGACGAGGTCCACCTGGCCGGCAAGGGGGAGCCCCAGGGAGAGGCTGATGGCGGCCACGAGGACGAGGGCGCGTTCGGGTACCCGGCGCTTGGGGTTGACGTGTGCCAGGAAGCGGGGCAAATGGCCGTCACGCGCCATGGCGAACAGCAGACGCGACGTGGCCGTCTGCGCAACGAGTGAGGTCGCGACAGCCGTGGCGAGCACGGTGGTGACTGCGGTGAGGTTCCTCAGCCACATACCACCCGCGATCTCGGCGACGTCGTAGAACGCGGTGTTCTCGGCCGCCTCGTTCGGAAGGCTCGTCTGACCGGGCAGCAGGAGTGCGGCCAGGTAGGTCTGGGCGATGAACAGCACGGCGACGATGAGCAGGCACAGCAGCGTGGCGCGGCCGACGATCCTGGGGCCGCCTTTGACCTCTTCGGCCAGCGTGGAGACGGCGTCGAAGCCGATGAACGACAGAGCCGCGACCGACAGCGCGGAGAAGATCAGTCCGAGTGAGAACACCGACGGGTTGTAGATCGGGTTCAGGCTCCAGTGCGCACCATTCTTGCCCTGGGCCACGGCGATGACGGCGAACACCATGAAGATGACCAGCACTGTCAGTTCCACCACCAGGAACATCTTGTTCATGGCGGCCGTGATGACGACGCCCATCAGGTTGACCGCGGTGTTGAAGGCCACGAAGACCACGATCCACACATGCTGCGGCACAGAGGGAAGTACGGACTGGATCGCGACGGCCCCGGTCACGTAGAGCAGAGTCGGTGCCAGCAGGTAGTCCAACAGGACCATCCATCCGGAGATGAATCCGACTTCGGGTGCCAGCCCCCGTCCTGCGTAGGAGTAGACCGAGCCTGCGATGGGGAACTCCCGGGACATCTCCCGGTAGCTGAGGGCCGTGAACGTCATCGCAACCAGACCGGCGAGGTACGTGAGCGCCACCATGCCCTTGGAGGCGTCGAAGACCACACCGAAGATGACGAACGGCGCGATCGGGACGATGTAGATCAGGCCGTACACCAGCAGATCGCGCAGCCGCAAGCTCCTGCTGAGCTGTTGCTCGTACCCGAACCGGGACAGTGTGTCGCCTGAGTTGCGCGGAGCGGGGGAAGATTCGTCAAGGGGCTGCTCGGACAAACTCTCCCTCTTCCATCAGTGACGGCGGAGACGCCGCGGGACCAGCCGATGGGCGAAGTGAGGGGCGAAAGAGGCGGCGAGGGGCGGCGTCACGTCGCTCCTTCCCCGCACGATAGAGGGGTGATCGCCGGTGGTGCCGGCAACACCACGCGCAGTTCCCCCTTCTGATTCCGCGGCCGCTGTTTCGCGCACGAAGCGGGGCGGTTGCTGAACCCGTCGAAGGGACGCGCGTGCGCGCCGCGCGGGGCCCGACGGATGGCCGGTTACGCGGCAGGCGGGGGAATGTCTTCGGTCGCCGAATATGACACAGGGCCACCGCACGACCGGCCGAAGGAGACGGCGCGGCCTTGCCGGCGGCGTGCGGGCCAACGGGCCCGAAGGGCGACGGCTACGGCGCTGGCGTGAGCGGTCGAGGTCATCCGATGAAGACTGCGGCGTCAGTCCTCCTGGGCGAGCGCCTGGCGTGCCTGAAGCACGTTCTGCACCACCAGCTCCACGCTCGCCTCGTCATCGAACGGCGAAACGAGGTAGGACTTCAGTGCCAGAACCGGCTCACCGTAGTGAGTCTCCTGATAGGCCTCCGTTCGAGAGATGGCAACGCCCAGGCCGTGCATGGCCCGGTCATGCAGGTAGTCGGCGACGCGGCGGTTGTATTCGTTGTGGGCGCGGACCTCCTCCCGCATGGCCGGGTCACTCAGCTCACGCTCCTCTATGTCGAAGGTGTCGACTCCGTCGGGATAGGCGCGGAACAGCGTGACGATGCCGAGGCTCTCCCGATTGAGCACACGGATACGCGGCTGCCCCGCCAGTTGCTCACGCAGATGCTGCGAAAGATCGATGAGGTGCCCGAGTACGGCTCGCCAGCCCTGCTTGCCGAACAGACGGAGATTCGCGAGGGCCGCCAGGGCGCTGCCGCCCATGCGCGAGGTTTCCAGTGTGTACAGCCCCGGGTGGTAGTCGCCGTGCTGGTAGAGCATCGGCATCGTCTCGGGTTCCCTGCCGAGCAGTTGCAGGTCGCGGCCGTCCTTGAACAGGATGAGACTGCAGATGTACGGCGTGAAGCCGGTCTTGTGGAAGTCGACGCCCACGGAGTCAGCCATGCTGAGCGCCTTGATGCGATGGCTGGCGTCCGAGAGTGCCCGGATCGTGAGCGGTTTGAATCCCAGCGGGTTCGCCTCGAAATCGTAGTCGTTGAACACGGACCACGCCCAGCCGCTCACCGCGTCGGCGTGGACGTGAGGCTTGTACGACAAACTGTGCTTCTCCACCAGTTCGTCGCGCGTTCGGACAACGGCTTCCAGGTCGTCGATACCGAAGGCATCGGTCGTGCCAATCGTGCAGATGACGGCGGCTATCTTCTTGCCTGCGCTGATGGCCTGTTCCATGGCGCTGCGCAGCGCTCCGACGTCCATCTCGCTTCGGTTGTTGGTGGGTACGGCGATCGAGTTGTCCGTTCCGATACCCAGCCAACCCGCGACGGTGATTCGGCAGTAGTGGCTGCGGTCACTGGCGAAGGTCACGAGTTCGTCGCGAGTGCCGGTGTTCATCGCGCCGGGCTGGGCCTTCTCCAGCCCGACCTTGACGCCGTAGAGGTTCGTTGCGGTGCCGCCGAACGTGAACAGCCCGCCCGCCTGATGCGGTGTGTAGCCAAGCAGCGACGAGCATGCCGCCACCACTTCGACTTCGGCCACGGCGACGCGATGACTGTACTCGTCCGAGACGATGTTCGGGTTGTACATGTGTGCGAGTGTCATGCCGACGACCGAGGGGATGGTCGCAGGTGGTATGACGTTCTGCTGCGTGTGTGGGTGGCCCCAGATGGTGAAACCTTCGAAATAGGAAACCAACTCGGCGACCACTGCTTCCAGCGGCTCGCCCTCCTCCGCGAGTGTGGTCGCGCGAGCCGTGTCGTAGTCCAGGTCCTCACGGTGGCCGAGCAGGGGCGTGTCGTTCTTGAGGTCGTCCAGTCCGTCGAGTGCGCGCAGGACGGTGTGGGCGACGTAGGAGTCATGGAAGGGTGCACTCACGGGCTGGGGAAACGCGTCGCGCAGGCCCGCAAGGATGTCCTGGTACCGCAAAGTCAACTGCTACTCCAGACGTGAACATGCTGCCTGGTAAGAGGTGCCGACCGCCAGGAAAAGGGAGTCGACGCAGTACCCGGAGGCACGCCGTCCGTCCGACCGGCGTCGCATCCAGCAGGGCGGATCACTGCAAGCACTGATCTGGCGAACCGTCGTTGTCGTCAGATCAGTAGTCACCCACCCCCATCCTTCCGCGCCTGGAGAGGTCGGGCAACTCGGGTAGGTGTCCCCGTGCAGGAGGCTGCTATGGAACCGGATTGGGTGTAGTTCGCTTTGAGGGACTGTGATCATGCCGTGAGTTCGAGGGTGTCGCGGTAGCGGATCGCATGGATGCGCAGGTGTTCGCGTTGCATGTGGTATTCCCAGTACGCGTCGAAGTCGCCGTTGCTCAGCGCGGCGCGCAGTTTGAGGACGGCCTCCGCGCCCTCCAGCCCCCAGCGGGCGCCGGTGATGTCCATCCGGTCCTTGACCAGGTGCCGGCAGGCGCCTTCGATCACGCCGGTGGCGATCGGCCAGCCCTCCTCCAGCGCGGTGTCGTAGCTCAGATACGGCAGTTTCGCCCGCAGGTAGCCGACCGCCTTGCCCACCCCGGCCCGCTTCGACTCGGGCAGCTCTGGATGGCGTCCCGTGGTGTGGTGTAGTCGTTCTTGGCCGATGTGCGCCCCCAGCTCGCCACCGCGTTGCCCCTGGTGGACCGCTCGTGCGCCCTGAACGAGGACGGGCCACCGTGCAACTCTCCGCGGTGAACGGTGAATCCGACCGGGAGGTGCACGATGGCCCTGGCCCATGATGACCTGCTCCGCCTTCTGGAGTCACTGCGCTCGGCGGACGGACTGGAGATCGTCCGGTCCGCGGCCGAACGAGTCCTGCAAGAACTGATAGAAGCCGAGGCGACACAGCACATCGGTGCCGCATGGGGCGAGCACACCGAGACCCGCACCGCCTATCGCAACGGCCACCGCGAACGGACCCTGACCACCCAGGCCGGCGACCTGGAACTCGCGATCCCCAAACTCCGCGCCGGCACCTTCTTCCCCAGCCTCCTCGAGCGCAGGCGCCGCGTCGACCAGGCCCTCTACGCCGTCATCATCGAGGCATACGTCCATGGCGTGTCCACCCGCAGCGTCGACGACGACTCTGTTGCTGAATTCGTCAGCTGGCGAGCTGGTGGCTGAGGCGTTCCAGTCGGCTGGTGCGAGGCTTGCGTAGGGGGTCGGTGGTCCACCAGGCGTCGAGGCGGACGATGTTGACAGCGGTGGCGGAGAAGGCGTGTTGGGGGGTGACTTTCGGCAGGCCGCGGTAGCGGGCCCGGCGGATGCCGGTGACGTCGAGGGCCTGGTTGACGGTGCCCTCGATGCCCGCGCGGAGGGCGTACTTGGCCCTCCAGGACTCGGTGTCCTGCTCGGCGCGGGCTGTGGTGGTGCGTTCGTGGAGTTCACGAGGCCGCAGGGTGAGCATGCGGGTGCCGCGGATGGAGGTGGTGCATGTGGCCTGGGAGGGGCAGGGCCTGCAGTCGGCCCGGGCGAAGTCGATCACGATGGCGTCGCGGCCATGCTGGACGACCGGGTACCAGCCGGCGCTGGTGGCCCCCTGGGGACAGTGGACCTGGCGGGCCCTCCAGTCGACGCGGAAGGCGCTCTTGTCGAAGCCCTCGGCGGCCTTGGCCTGGTGCGAGTGGTCGGCCAGGAGTGGGGTGACCATGCCGATGCCCCGGCCCGCCGCTTCCACGACCAGGTCGACGGAGGCGTATCCGGAGTCGAGGTAGTGCTCGCCCGGTGCGACCTGCCGCTCGGCCAGGTTCTGCTGGACGGGCGCGGTGGCCTTGACGTCCGGAACGGTCGCCTCAGTGGTGTGAACGTCCGTGATCAGCCGTAATGGAAGCCTCACGGCTTCGGCTTCGGCTTCGGCTTCGGCTTCGGCTTCGGCTTCGGCTTCGGCTTCGGCTTCGGCTTCGGCTTCGGCTTCGGGGAGGGTGTCGCAGGTCTCGGTGAGGTGAACCTTGTATCCGAGCCAGAAGAGGTCATCGCCCTTGGCCGACCAGCGGGCGTCGGGGGCGTAGGGGGAGGCCAGGCGGATATGGCCGGGCGGGACCCCGCTGTCGTCGGCGTCCCGCTTCTTGATCACCTCACGTCCCCGGGCATCGGTGCGGACGATGTAGGTCTGCACCATGACCTGCCGCAACAGGGCCACCGCCTCGATCTCACGGACCCACACCGGGGCGGTATCGGACCAGGCCGCCCGGCACAGGGCCAGCGCGTCCTGGCCGAAGACCTGGGCGAGCCGGTCCCGCTTGGTCTTCGAGCCCGGCATCGTCCAGCCGTCGACGCGCGGCCCGTAGCGTTCGGCGAACTCGGCGACATCGATCGCCCCGGCCAGCCAGGACGGCGCCGCCACCGCCAGCGCCTCCAGAGCGGCCCGCACACTCTCCCCGGCCAGCTCGGTGCGGTTCAGGTCACGGACCGCGCTGAGCACGTGGGTGGAGTCGGTACGCTGCTTGCCACCGGCCTTGATCAGCCCGGCCTCGCGGCAGTACTCTACGAGCCTGTCGAAGAGGATCCGTTCCAGGCCATGCCGGCCAGCCGGGCACGGAACCTCGACAACGCGGAGAAGTCGAAGCCGGCATCGGACAGCTCCGCGCCCAGCGCGTACTTCCACGACAGGCGGTCCCGTGACGCGTCCGCGGCCTGCCGGTCGGTGAGGTTCTCGGTGAACTGCAGCACCGTCACCAGGGCAAGCAGCGCCGGGGACTGGGCGGGAGTACCGCGGTCGGGAAAGGCATCGGTGAACAACGCGTCGTCGAAGACTTCGGCAAGGTGGTCACGCAGGCGCATGGGCAGGCTGCCACCGGGAAAGGCGGCGCGGGCCGTCCTGGCGGTCTGTTCCGGAACAGGCGGCAATCCCCCCGGTCGCATGGACACCACACCGACCCCCTGCGATCGGGGCAGACACAACGACCGCACTAATGATCATGCCGAACTGTCCAGTGCCCCTGCAGGCAATTCAGCAACAGAGTCCAGCTCCGCGGCAAAACCGCCACGGCCGAGGTCCCCGAGCGTCAGCGCGTCCTGCGGCTCCTGGTCAAGGACGTCCTCATCGGTCCCGAAAAGATCACCATCCGGCACCGCATCCCGGTCCGCGAACAGGCCACCGAGGGTGATCGACAACATCACGTCACCGATACGGAGGGTGACACGCGCCTGAGTTATCCATTGCGTTGGGGGCGTGCTGTCCCCGCTGCTCGCGAACATCGCCCTGGGCGTGATCGACGAGCACTTCGACGCGAAGCGACGAAGCCTTTCCAAGGAATGGCACCGGCGCCGCCACCGCCGCGAAGGAGGAGCGACTTACCGGCTTGTCCGGTACGCCGACGACCTCGCAGTGATGGTGTTAGGCACCCGGGAGCACGCTGAAGCGCTCCGCGACGAGGTCGCAGACGTCGCCGCCACCATCGGGCTGCGTCTGGCCGAGGGCAAGACCCGAACCGTCCATATTGACGGCGGTTTCGACTTCCTGGGCTGGCACATCCAGCGCCACGTCCAATGGGGCTCGAACCGCCGCATGGTCTACACCTATCCCAGCGACAAGGCCGTCAAGTCGGTCCGGTCCCGGGTCAAGGAACTGACCGGACGACAGACGATGAACATCGACCCCGGCACGGTCTTCACCCTCCTCGGGCAGACCCTCCGGGGCTGGACCGCCTACTTCCGCCACGGCGCATCCAAGATCACTTTCAGTGAGCTGGAACACCACCTGTGGCACCGCGTATGGAAGTGGCTACGCCGACGCCACCGGCGCCGGCACTGGAGATGGATCACCCGCACCTACGGCAGCCCCCACAACCGGTGGGGATTCACCGCCGATGGTGTGGAACTGTTCAACCCCGCGAAGGTACCCATCCGGCGATACCGCTACCGGGGCAACACCATCCCCACCCCGTGGTCCGGACGACCAGCCCACACCACCGCTTGAGGGACTCGTAGAGAGCCCGGTGCCGGGAAACTGGCACGCCGGGTTCGGACGAGCGGCCAGGGGAAACGCCCGCCAGAAACGGCGGAAACGCGCCCCTGGCCGACTCGTACAACCGCCTGCACTGGGTCCGCGACGTCACCTTCAACGAAGACCGCTCCCAGGTCCGCACCGGCAACACCCCTCGCGTCATGGCCAGCCTGCGCAACACCACGATCACCCTGCTCCGCCTGAACGGACACCACAACATCGCAGCCGCCCTACGGCACCACGCCCGAGACACCAACCGCCCCATCAATCTGCTCCTGACAGCATGATCACGACTTTGCCGGAGCCCTGCATCCCCGGCCCCGTCGCCGATCCGAAAGCAGCCCGCCGCCGTGCGTACGACCAGGGTCAGACAGAACGCGAGATAGTCCGCGACGCCCTGCGGTGAGCCGAGACGGTGCAGGACGACGGCCATGACGCCGTAGCCCGTACTGGCCACGGCGGCCAGAGAGCGGCGGAAGCAGTCCTGATGGACCCCGGCCGATTACAGGGCCACGCCCATGCCTTCTGCGGCGCTTCGGCCGGTGGGCCTGCCCGGCCTCGGCCTACTTGGATTCGATCCGTCCGAGCGGGTCGGGGCCGGAGGCCAGGGCGTCACGGGCAGCCTGCCAGGCGGCGTCCCCGGGGTAGAGCTCGCTGCGAAGGTAGGCGCAGGCGAGCCGTGCGACTGCGGCGACCCGCTCGGGATTCTCGTCCGTGGTTTCGGCGACGTCGTATCCCGAGACCCCACCGAGCCCGTGCTCCGCGTCGTGCAGGGTGAGCAGTGACTTGGGGCCGGGGGAGAGCCTGTACGGATCGGCGTGCCAGGCCGGTCCGGCGACCGTCAGGAAGGCGGAGTCGTCCCTGTCGCCGGCAACGACGAGCACGGGCGCGGTCATCGTGGAGAAGTCCGTGGTCAGGAAGAACGGGTAGTTCTCGACGGTGAACTCGGTGAGGGCGTCACCGCCCCGGCCGGGCGGGGCGAGCAGCACGCCCGCCGTGATCCGGGGCTCCACCAGGTCGACCTCGGTTCCGTCGTGCGGATCGGTGAGGCGGGCGCCCAGCAGAAGGCTCGCGGTGTGCCCGCCCATCGAGTGCCCGGCCACGGCGACCCGGCTGCGATCCAGGCGCCCCGGGAGCTGCGGGACGGCGGCCTCGATCTCGTCGAGGCGGTCGAGGACGCGTTTCATGTCCTCGGCCCGGGTGCGCCAGTGCGCAGCGGCCTCGGACGTGTCGGGATCCGGGTTCAGCGTCCTGGAGTCCAGGTGGGTCGGCTGGATCACCGCGAAGCCGTGTGCCGCCCAGATGTTGGCGAGAGGGGCGTAACCGTTCAGCGAGGAGAGGTTGTTGGAGAAGCCGAGACCGTGTGAGAGGAGGATCACCGGAAGCTCGCTCCCGGTCAGCGGGGCGGTGACGCGCACCTGCAGGTCCACGGCGCGATCGGGGGCCGGGAGCACCACCGGGCTGACCGAGAGGACGGGGGTGGGCGAGCCGGGGGCGTCGACTGCGCGAGCGGGGTTACTCATGATGAGCGTGCCTTTCGATGGCCCACTGCCGGCGAGTCTCGGCCGGCGGGGGTAGGGCGGAGCGACCGCTGTCGGCTAAGCTGAAGCGGATCGATGTTCCACTTACGATACGGATCGGCGATCCGTTTAGTCAACGGTCTTGGGAAGGAGTACCTGGTGCCCGCTGCAGGCCAGCCCGAAGGCGCGTCATCCCGCAGCAAGCGGGCGGACGCGGTGCGCAACCAGCAGACGCTGCTCGACGCAGCCGCGGAGGTCTTCGTGACCTCGGGGGTCGATGCGCCGATCCGCGAGATCGCGGCCCGGGCGGGCGTCGGGCTCGGGACGCTCTACCGCCACTTCCCGACCCGCGCGGACCTCGTCGCCGCGGTCTACCGCCACCAGATCGAGGCGTGCGCCGAGGCCGGCCCGACCCTGCTGGCCGGCGCCGCCTCCCCGTTCGACGCACTGCGCCAGTGGGTCGACCTCTTCGTCGACTTCCTGGTCACCAAGCACGGGCTCGCGGACGCCCTGCAGTCCGACAGCGACCGCTTCGCCGCCCTGCACACCCACTTCCTCGACCGGCTGATGCCCGTCTGCGCCCAACTACTCGACGCCGCGGTCGACGCCGGCGACATCAGGCCCGGCATCCAGCCCTACGAACTCATGCGCGGCATCGGCAACCTCTGCATCGGACGGGACACCGACGCCCGCTACGACCCCCGCCGGCTGATCGAACTGCTCCTCCGGGGACTGCGGTGACGTCTGCGCACGGCGCCAGGTCACCACCGACCCGGTACCCCTGCGATAGATCCGCAGCAGCCGTTGCCCGTCGTCGTCATCGATCTCGCGCACGCGCTCGTTCCGCCACCCCGGCGTTCGCCGCCACGGCACCAGGCTGGGCCTGCTCGAAACCGGAAATCGCCATGACCGCGCCGGCGATGCACACCGGCCTTCGTCACGTGGCGATCGCCGGCCCTCGGCTTCAACCAACCGACTCCACGGAGGGGGCCACCGCCCGCTCAAACAATGCAATCACCATAAACGGCTCCTGGCGTGGACTCGTCCGGTACGCGAGGTGACTGGTCCGGGAATGTCGAGATCCTGGCTCGATCTTCGCCGACGAGGTCGGCTCCGACCGCTTCTTCTATACTGTTGACATTGCACATCGTCTCCCCTGGTTTCGAAAGTCCTGAGACTTCGCCGCTGTACACCACACCTGCCAGCCTGGACAACGCCTATGGCACCGAAAGTGGAGGAACGGCGAAGATCTCGAAATACCGCAACGGGCGACCCCCATGCTGGCCATTGGAAACCCGACCCCATCGAACGAATCTAGCAAAACTCGACGCTACGGTCGCCGCATAGCGATGAAGAACATCGAACGACACTTGCGACGTTGGCCGCTGAGAACTGTAGTTACATTTCATTTCACAGACCGCGCACGTCTTAAATCCTTTGATGACCGACCTGGAGATCAAAAATGTCGAACATTTCCCTGCGCTATGGGTACGCGGACACCCCATTGGGGCAGCTTCACTATGCCGAGGCAGGAACCGGTGAACCGATGATCCTCGTCCACCAAACCCCGCGCTCACTTGACGAGTTCCGCGAGGTGCAGCCCCTACTCGCGGTAGAACGTCGCGTGATCGCCATGGACATGTACGGCTTCGGCATGTCGGCAAAGTTTCCGGCCCCTCAGAGGATCGAAGACTACGCGGCCGGCGTCATCGCCCTTGCCGATGCACTGGGCCTTCGCCGATTCGCGATACTCGGACACCACACCGGCTACTTCGTGGCCTCAGAAGTTGCTTCCGCAGTACCGGAGCGGATCACTGCGGCCATCATGTCTGCGGGCGAATGGGTAGACGAAGAATTCCGTGAAGCCGCGGCGAACATGGATCCCAGCGACCCGGCGTACGGCGTGGATGACGCGCCGGCACAGGAGGATGGTTCCCACCTCATGGCACTCTGGGCGAAGCGCTACCCGCTCTACCCCAAGGGCCATCCAGAAATTCTGCATCGCTTCATCCGTGACGCCCTCACCGAGGGCGTCGATCCGACCGAGGGCCACCGTGCGTGCGCTACCTACGAGATGGAGAAAAGGGTCGGACTGGTCACTGCTCCCGTCCTGATCATCGCTGCCACCGCAGACCCGGTGTCTTACCCGCACACAGACAGACTTCGCGAGGTCTACACCAACGCGAAGTCCGTGGCTGTCGTCGAGATCGAGGACGGAATGATCCCTCTCATGGAGCAGAAGGCCCCCGAGGTTGCCGCAGCAGTCGGCTCCTTCCTCGCCAGGATCAACCTCTAATTAGACACTCCCGCTGATCGGCGCCGCACCGGGTGCCCCGTACACACGGGGTGGCCCCGAAGCCGTGCAGCCGTCACCAGATCCCGATGAGCAAGGTGATTGCGGCGATCGCCCAAAAGGATCCACCCACACGAAAAAGGATGACCCAGAAAGGGGTGGCCGCCCTTCTCTGACTCTTGAGGTAAACCTTCTCGACAACCCCCTTGTAGTTGGCCAGGACCAGGAGGCCAATTATCAGCATGAAGGGGGCAAACCCCACCCTGACAATGATGTCGTCACTGAATTTTGCAGCAAGTTTCATTTTCATCGCCCTATGAGATCGTAAATCGCCGGACGGCCTGCCGCACTCATGGGTGCGGCAGGCCACCTGACATCAGGGTTCATAGATAGGAGATCAGCCGAACAGGTCGCTGATAGCATCCTTGATCATTCCACCGCTGCCGGTGAAATTGCATCCGATGGAGATTTCCACTTCTGCAGGCATTCAATCCCTCCATGCGCCGCCCAAACTTGCTTCCCCTTGGGATTTTCCGCGCCGATCCCGAACTCAATTCCCATGTTCACGCCCGCACCCCAGGCCGCGCTCGCCCCGAAGTCGATGCCGTGAACCGTGAAGCTGCCCGGGATCATCGGCGTTACCGGCCAGCGGGTTGACTTCCGCGCTGCCGCCAACGGTGGGGAAGTCGACGCCGACCGATATGGCCAACGCCCATAGTTCAATCGGCCAGCGTAGAGTCGAACCACGTCGGGCCGTCGGTGAGCGCCTGCTTGATCCGGAAGAGGGCGAACTCCTCGAGCTCGGGCAGCGCGTCGACGGGGAACCACCCCACCTCCAGCGACTCCTCGTCGTTGACGCGTGCCTCACCGCCGACCGCCCGGCAGCGCAGGCACACGTCCATGAACTGGCACCGGTCGCCGTTGGGGTAGGTCACCGGCCGTGCGAACGTCTGGACGAGCACGATGCGCTCGGGGACGCAGCGTACGGCGGTCTCCTCGTACACCTCGCGCACCGCTGCCGTGGCCGGCTGCTCCCCCGGTTCCGGGATGCCGCCGATGATCGACCACTTGCCCGTGTCGGCGCGTCTTCCCAGAAGCACCCGTCCCCCGTCGTCGAAGACCACGGCGCTGACCCCCGGCAGGAAGAGCAGCTGGTGACCGGCGGTGGTCCGGATCTCACGGATGAAATCGGGGATGCCCATGAACCGACCCTAACGGGCCGCGGCCCGACGCTCCTTCGCGCGGGTGCGACCCACCCAGCCCATGGCGCCCAGCGCGAGTACTGCGAGGACGCCCTCGGGGAGAGTGCCCACGCGGGTCGCGGGAGTCAGGGAGGAACGCAGCGGCACCTCGGCGACCAGGGCGTCCGGGGTGAACATCCGGGTCTGCTGGACGATCGTCCCGTCCGGCCGGATGACGGCGCTGACACCGCTGGTGACGGGCACCACGACGGCCCTGCTGTGCTCGACCGCCCGCACCCGGGACATCGCCAGTTGCTGGTAGGTCATCTCGCTGCGGCCGAAGGTGGCGTTGTTGCTGGGAACGGAGATCAGCTGGGCACCGTGCGTGACGGTGTCCCGCACCGCCCAGTCGAAGGCGGCCTCGTAGCAGGTGGCGAGGCCCACCTTGGTGCCCGCCAGATCGAAGACGCCCACCTTGTCGCCGGGGCCGAAGTCGCGGCGGACCCGGTCCACGTCGGAGCTGAAGAGGCGGACGAAGGGCCGCATGGGAATGTACTCGCCGAACGGCTGCACGTGCCGTTTGTCGTAGGTGGCCACCGGCCCCTTCTCGGGGTCCCAGGTGATCAGGGTGTTGCGCAGCGGCCCGGTGTCGGGGGTCAGAACGGCCCCGATCACGGTCGGCGCCCCGATGGCCTTGACGGCCCGGTCGATCACCAGCCGTGCGTCGCCGTTGCGGTACGGGTCGAGGTCCGAGGAGTTCTCCGGCCACAGCACGAAGTCCGGCTCGGGCACCCTGCCCGCGGCGACGTCCTCGGCGAGCTGCTCGGTGCGGTTCGCGTGGTTGTCGAGGACGGCCCGGCGCTGTGCGTTGAAGTCGAGGCCGAGCCGCGGCACGTTGCCCTGGATGGCCGCGACGGTCGCCGTGCCGTCCTCGGCCGAGTCGTCGACGAGGGGCAGCGCCGCGACGGCGGCGGTGACGGGGACGAGGACGGTGAGCGCGGCGGCGGCGAGCGGCCCGCGCGGGAACTCGCCCGTCCTCCGCTGCTGGCGGAGGCGGCGGGCCGTCTCGTACAGCCCGAAGCCGCACAGCGCGACCGCGAAGCCCAGCACGGGGGTACCGCCCACCGCGGCGAGCGGCAGGAAGACACCGTCCGCCTGACCGAAGGCGATCTTGCCCCAGGGGAATCCGCCGAAGGGGACCCGCGCGCGCAGCCCCTCACCGAGGATCCACACGGCGGCTGCCCACACCGGCCACAGCGGCAGCCGGGACACGACGGCGACGCCGACGCCGGTCAGGGCGACGAACAGCGCCTCGACCGCGGCCAGGGCCAGCCACGGGACGGCGCCGACCTCTTCTCCCGTCCAGACGAGCAGCGGCAGCAGGAAGCCCAGCCCGGCGAGGTGGCCGAGCCCGAACGCGGCCCGCGCCCGCCGCCCGCGGAGGCACCAGCCGAGCAGCGCGAAAGCGGGGAGCGCCAGCCACCAGAGCGGGCGCGGCGGGAAGCTCAGGAACAGCACGACCCCGGACAGCACGGCCGCGGCGGGCCTGGCGAGCCGCCGCAGCAACCGGCCGGCCCGGTCGGAGGAGGCGGGTACGGGCTGCCGGGTACCGGTGGGGGTGATGGTGGCGCTCACGTGCCGGAGTCTACGGCGACGCGGCCCGCCTGCGTCGGCGCGGCCCCGGTGCGGAGGACGACCGTGCAGCGCGCGCCCTCGGCGCGGGTGGACGTCGGCGGGCACGGGGCCGGTGATCTTCCCGGCAACGGCCGGTGGTCGCCCCGGCAGCGGAGGAGGCGCCTCTCCGCGCAGGTGGGACAAGGGGTTCCACAGGCGGGAGACGGGGTTCCGCCGCCGGTCAGACGGCCGTGGTCGTCCCCGTGGAGGCTCCCGGCCGGAGGTGGTCGCGGATCACCCGGACCGCGGCCTCCGCGTCGTCCACGGTGACCGTGAAGGTGCGGCCGTCGCCGAGGGTGAGCACGATGCCCTCGCCCCGCCGGACGATGACGGCGGTGCCCTGCTCCGGACGCCAGCGGCAGCCCCAGCCGCCCCAGTGGCAGGGCGTGACCTTGGGGACGAACTCGGCGCCGACGACCTGTGCGAGCGGGATCCTGCGCCGAGGCACTCCCATGTGGCCGCAGCGCACCTCCATGGCGTCCTTGTCGACCTTCACCGCCACATGGACGAAGGCGAGGGTCCCGAAGAGCATCAGCAGCCCGGCGGCGACGCAGCCGATGACCGACATCAGCAGGGCGACGACACCCGACGTCCACGGCGCGTCGACGGCGAGTTCGATTCCCAGGGCCATACAGGCCGCTCCTGCGGCGGCCAGGACCCACTGGAGTCTGTTGGTCGCGCGACCGGTCCAGAGTGCGGGCGGCGGGTCTCCGGCCTGCCCCTTGTCACGGGGGTGGTCCGTCATGCCTCGCACAGTACTCACCTTCCGGTTCGGGAGCACTGCCTCGTGGGTAGGTCCTCGGAGCCGTGGGAACGGCTCCTCTGCCCCGCTTCTGCCCAGGTCGTCCCGGGCGAACCGGATTCCTCGGCGCGCCGCCGCTCAGTGTGCGGGCGTGACCGGTTTCACCGCGTCGAGCAGCCGGCCCTCGGCGTACGCCCGGGCTGCTCCGGGAAGCTCCGCCGCACGGCCGCTGAGCAGTACCGCCAGACCGCCGTCGGGCGCGGCCGCGGGCGCGGGACGTGCACCGACGCGCCGCAGCGCCTGGGCGGCGACGGCCCCCGCGGAGCCGTGCAGGACGACCGGCGGGAGCCCTTCCGGGCGGCCCTCCGCCACGGCGGCGCGGATCCGCTCGGCGACGAGTTCGTAGTGGGTGCAGCCGAGGACCACGGCGCGTACGTCCGAAGGGGTGAGCGCGGCCGCGGCGGCCACGGCGCGGGCCACGGCCGCCTGGTCCGCCCACTGGACGGCGTCGGCGAGACCGGGGCACGGCACTTCGGTGACCCGGGCTCCGTCGGCGAAGTCCGCGATGAGCCTGCGCTGGTAGGGACTGCCCGTGGTGGCCGGGGTGGCCCAGATGGCGACGTGGCCGGCGCCGGCGGCCGCGGGCTTGATCGCGGGTACGGTGCCGATGACCGGCAGGCCGGGCTCCAGCGCGGTGCGCAGCGCCGGAAGGGCGTGGACGGACGCGGTGTTGCAGGCGACGATCAGCGCGTCCGGGCGGTACGCGGCCGCCGCCCTGGCGACGGTGAGGGCGCGCTCGGTGACGTCCTCCGGGGTACGTGGACCCCACGGCATGCCGTCGGGGTCGGAAGAGAGGACGAGATCGGCGTCGGGCCGCAGCCGGCGCACCGCGGCGGCCGCCGCGAGGAGGCCGATTCCCGAGTCCATGAGCGCGATCTTCACCCGGTCACCCTAGCCGACGGGCCTTGCGGCCCCCGCGATGTGGTGCACACTGCGGCGAATGAGCCCCCTTGCGTGGATCGCCCTGACTTCCCTGGCCGCGTGGCTGTGGCTGCTGCTCGGGCAGGGCTTCTTCTGGCGTACGGACCAGCGGTTGCCGCGGCGGACGACGCCGGCCCGATGGCCCTCGGTGGTGATCGTCGTGCCGGCCAGGGACGAGGCCGCTGTGCTGCCGGAGAGCCTGCCGTCGCTGCTGCGGCAGACCTACCCGGGCAGGGCGGCGGTGGTGCTCGTCGACGACGGCAGTACGGACGGCACGGGCGAGCTGGCCCGCAAGCTGGGCGAGCAGTACGACGGGCTGCCGCTGACGGTGACCTCGCCGGGCGACCCGGAGCCGGGGTGGACGGGCAAGCTGTGGTCCCTGCGGCACGGCATCGCCCTGGCCCGCACCCTGCGGCCCGACTACCTGCTGCTCACCGACGCGGACATCGCGCACGAGCCGGACAGTCTGAGCGAACTGGTCGCGGCCGCGAACGCGAACGGCCTGGACATGGTGTCGCAGATGGCCCGCCTGCGGGTGGCGACCGGCTGGGAGCGCCTGGTCGTGCCGGCCTTCGTGTACTTCTTCGCCCAGCTCTACCCCTTCCGCTGGGTCAACCGTGAGCCCGCGCGTGCCACGGCCGCGGCGGGCGGGTGTGTGCTGCTGCGCACGGAGACGGCCGAGCGCGCCGGGATCCCGGAGTCGGTGCGGCAGGCGGTGATCGACGACGTCGCCGTGGCACGGGCGGTGCGCCGGGCCGGCGGACGGATCTGGCTGGGGCTCGCCGAGCGGGTGGACAGCGTCCGCCCCTATCCACGGCTCGCGGACCTGTGGCGGATGGTGTCCCGGAGCGCCTACGCCCAACTGCGCCACAGTCCGCTGCTGCTCGCGGGGACGGTCGCCGGACTCGCGGTCGTCTACCTGTCACCGCCCGTCGCGGTGTACGCCGTGGCGCTCCCCGGGGTACCGGGGTCCGCCGTGGCCGGCTGGGCGGGACTTCTGGCGTGGGCGGTGATGGCGGTGACGTACGTCCCGGTGCTCCGCTACTACCGGCAGACGCTGTGGCTCGCCCCGACGCTGCCGTTCACCGCTCTGCTCTATCTGCTGATGACGGTGGACTCGGCGGTGCAGCACTACCGGGGGCGGGGTGCGGCCTGGAAGGGGCGTACGTACTCCCGTCCCGAGGCCGCACCCGACCGTTGACGCCCGGCGTAGGTCACTTCCTGCCCGGCGTCCAGTTCATGCCCCAGCCGTAGGCGTAATCGATGGTGCGCTGGGGGCTCACTCCGCGTTCCGGCACCAGGTAGCGGGCCTCCCGCTGAACGACGAGGTCGCCGCCCTGGTTGGTGATCAGGGCGAGGGCGCAGACGGTGGACGGGACGGTGCACTCGTCGAGCGAGAAGTCGACGGGGGCGCCGTGCTGCGGCTGGAGGGTGACGGTGGCGTGCAGATCGGCGAAGCTGCGTGCACCCTCGTAGACGGTGACGAAGATGACCACGCGGCGGAGCTTGTCCCGGTGGTCGAGGTTGATGGTGAGGTTCTCGCCGGCGGCCACCGCGCCGGTGCGGTCGTCGCCGTCGAGGTGGATGTACGGGGGCTGGTGGAGGGCGCCGAACGCGTTGCCGAGGGCCTGGACCACTCCCTTGCGGCCGTCGGTGAGTTCGAAGAGCGCGCACAGGTCGAGGTCGAGATCGGCGTGCATGGCCACGGCCCGGCCGAGCTTGGCGCCCCAGCCCGTGAACTGCTTGCGCACCTCCCAGTTGAGGTTGACCCGCATGACGCCGGAGGTGCCGCCCTGCTTGCTGAGCGAGACGGTCGGCGACTCCTTGGTCAGTGTGACCTTGGTGAGGCGTACGGGCGCGGGCGGCGGCGCGGTGACGGGTGCCGGGGTGTGCGACGGTGCCACCGACGGGGGAGGCGTCACCGGGGTCGCCTGCGTCCGCGGCGCCACGGGCGGAGCCGGGGGCGCCGCCTGCCGGGGTTCGTCGACGGTGATGCCGAAGTCGGTCGCGAGGCCCTCCAGTCCGCTGTCGTACCCCTGCCCCACGGCCCGGAACTTCCAGGCGCCCTGGCGCCGGTAGAACTCGCCGAGGATGAAGGCCGTCTCGACCGTCGCGTCCTGGCTCTCGTAGCGCGCGATCTCGGTGCCCGCCGCGGCGTCCACGACCCGTACGTACAGTCCCGGCACCTGTCCGAAGCTGCCTCCGTCGGCGGAGGCGGCGAGCACGATCCGCTCGACGGCGGGCTCGACGCGCCCCAGGTCGACCGCGAGCCGGTCGGTCGTGGCACCGTCGGCGGCGTGCTTGCCCTCGTGGCGCACCGCGCCCGAGGCGTGGGCCGGCTGGTTGTAGAAGACGAAGTCCGCGTCGGAGCGGACCTTTCCCGATCCGGAGTCGAGCAGCAGCGCCGACGCGTCCACGTCCGGGACCCCCGTTCCCGAACTCCAGCCCAACTCGACCCGAACGTTCAGTGCGGGTACCGGAACATTGGCTCCTTTGAGCATGGACATCCTCGCCCCCATCGTGGTCCTCGTGCCCGGAGAAGTGTGTGCGGACAAGGTAGCCGCGGCGCCGCCCGCACAGCCCCCGCGACCCGTGGGTAACCCCGTCCCAGCTTGTCCTTTACACGATTTGGAGGCTTCAGAACGACCGTTTTTCCCAGATTCGCTCGGATTGAGGAATCCCAGTCACAAGTAACACGTCAAACAACCCTCTTATCGGGCTCCCCAACCAGCACATCGTGGGCTTAACTTATGTGCCATGACCTCCCCCCGCTCCACCTACGGTGGCGGTTACTACTCCGCGCCGTCGTTCCCCGACACCCCGATCTACGACTCCCTGGTCGCTGAGCGGGGCACGCCTCAGATCGCGCCGATCCGAGTGCCTTCCGCGTACGACACCGGCAACAGCTACCTGCCGGCGCTGCCCGCGGCCCTCCCCGCCCTTCCGGCGGCCCCCTCCCAGCCCGGTCCGGCCTACGGCTACCCCCAGCCCGTGCCACAGCCGGTCCCGCTGCAGCAGGCGGCGGCCCCGTACATCCCCCAGCAGCCCGCCGGCCCGCGCGGCTACCCGGGCGGCCAGCCGCAGCCGATGGCCCGCCCGATGGCGGGCGGCTACGAGGCGATGCGGCCGGCCGCGGCACCCCGGCCGATACCCGCGCCCGCACCGTACGACGATCCGTACAACCGGCCGTACCAGGGCGGCGGCTACTGACACCGGTCCGGCCGGCGCGACCGGCGGTAGGTGCGGAGCACCTGGCAGGATGGCCGTATGGCGCCCCCTGTACTCCGCTCCCTCCACGTCCATCCGGTCAAGTCCGTCGCCGGACACGCGCCGGCCGAGGCTGCCGTGGAGCCCTGGGGGCTCGCAGGCGACCGGCGGTGGATGCTCGTCGACGCGGCGGGCCGGGCGGTCACCCAACGCCAGCAGCCGCGCCTGGCGTTGGCCGCCGCCGCGCCCTTGCCGGACGGCGCCGTTCGGCTGACCGCACCGGGTGCCGCACCGCTGACCGTGACGGTGCCCGAGCCGTCCGACGCCGCCGTCGTGGAGCTGTTCGGGGAGAAGGTGGAGGCGGTGCCGGCGGGCGTCGCCTCCGACCGATGGTTCAGCTCGTACCTGGGCGCACCCGTCCGGCTGGTGCACCTCGACGACCCCGCGTACCGCCGCCCGATCGACCCGGACTACGCGCTGCCGGGCGAGACGGTGTCCTTCGCCGACGGCTTCCCGCTGCTCCTCGTCTCCGTCGCCTCGCTCGACGCGCTCAACTCGCTGATCGCCCAGGGCGACCACCCGGACGAGGGCCCGTTGCCCGTGAACCGCTTCCGTCCCAATCTCGTCGTGGACGGCACGGCCCCGTGGGCCGAGGACCACTGGCGGCGGATCGCGGTCGGCGAGGTGTCCTTCCGGGTGGCCAAGCCGTGCGGCCGCTGTGTCGTGACGACAACCGACCAGGCCACGGCCGAGCGCGGCAAGGAACCGCTGCGCACCCTCGCCCGGCACCGCCGCTTCGGGGACCGGCTGGTCTTCGGCCAGAACCTGGTGCCCGAGCACACCGGCACCGTCCACGTCGGCGACCCGGTGCGCGTCCTCGCCTGACCTGCCCGGCCCGAACCCGCGTCAATCGCCCATTCCGGCGGAACCCGCCGCGGAGACACGATCGTTGAGGGAACGGGGTGACGTGCGATTGCTCTCTTTTCGCCCAAGACGCGCACGAGCCGCGCCCCGGGCGGCTATGACTGACGCACGAGGGGGTGCGGAAGGAGGCGACGCGCGAGGGGGTGCGGAAGGGTGCGAGCGGTCTCGGGTCTCTGGCGCTGGCGGCACAATCCGCTGCGCCGCACGACCGATCTGGTCGAGGCGTGGGTGGCGTGCGCCGCCGCGCTGCTGCTCGTCCTCGCCGTGCCTGCCGCCGGGTGGGGTCTCGGCGGGCTCGCCGACGAGGCGATGCAGGAGTCGGTGCGGGCACAGTCCGCGGAGCGCCGTCCCGCGATCGCCCGGGTGCTGCACGCCCCGCCCTCGCCGGGCCGCACCGCAGCCGATCCGGACTCGGCGGTGGACCAACGGATACGCAGGCCTGTGGTCGCCGAGTGGACGGCGCCGGACGGCACCCGGCGCAGCGGCAGGGTGACCACCGCCGTCCCCACGGCCGGTCCCGGCGACACCTTCCCGATCTGGACGGACCGGCGGGGCGCCCCGGTGGCCCGCCCGATGGACCCGGACACCGCACGGGCCCACTCCGTGCTGGCGGGCACCGGTGCCGCCGCCGCGGCGGCGGGACTGGTGGAGGCCGTCCGGCGGCTGGTCGTACGGGGACTGGTGCAGCGGCGGTACGAGGCGCTCGACCGCGAGTGGGCGAAAGCCGGTCCCGACTGGGGCCGCACGGGCGCGGACAGCTGAGCGGTCAACCCCCGCTTCCCACGCACGCTACGGTGGTGCGACGCGCGGCACGGACGCGACCGACGCACGAGGTGGGGGCAGAGCAGCACCATGGCACAGGGCACGGTCCAGGTGACGCACACCGGCACATCGCGGTGGCGGCGCCGCACGGGTGAGTACGCCTCTCTCGCCGCGGCCCTGGAGGCGGCGGCCGACGGCGACATCCTCACCGTCTCTCCCGGTACGTACCGGGAGAACCTCGTACTCCGACGTGCCGTGACCCTGCGCGGGACGGACGGATCGGCGGGCTCGGTGCGCATCGCCCCCTCCGACGGGGTGCCGCTGACGGTGCGCGCCTCGGCGACCGTACAGGACCTGCACGTCGAGGGGCAGGACGCCACCGCGCCGGCGCTGCTCGTCGAGGACGGCACTCCCGAACTGACGGATCTGCGGATCGTGACGCGCTCGGCGGCGGGCATCGAGGTCCGCGGGACGGCCCGGCCGACGGTCCGGAGGTGCACGGTGGACAATCCGGCCGGCGTGGGGATCGGCGTACTGGACGGCGCGGGCGGGGTGTTCGAGGAGTGCGAGGTCGTCGCCGCCGGGCAGTCCGGGGTGTCGGTACGCGGCGGCGCGCACCCGCGGCTGGATCGCTGCCGGGTGCACCACGCCTCCGGCACCGGGCTGAGCGTGACCGGCGAGGGCAGCTCGCTGGAGGCGCTCGGCTGCGAGGTGTACGAGATCAAGGGCGCGGGCATGCAGGTCGCGTCGCGGGCGACGGCCCATCTGACGGACTCGCGGGTGCACCGCACCTCCTCCGACGGCATCACGCTCGACACCGACGCGGTGCTCACCCTCGCCGACTGCGACATCCACGACGTACCGGAGAACGCGGTGGACCTCCGGTCGCGTTCGGTGCTCACGCTCACCCGCTCGACGGTGCGACGGTTCGGCCGCAACGGCCTCTCGGTGTGGGACCCGGGGACCCGTGTCGACGCCAACCAGTGCGAGATCCACGACAGCACGGGCGACTACCCCGCGGTATGGGTCAGCGACGGCGCGACCGCGGTGCTCGAGTCCTGCCGTGTGCACGACGTTCCGGACGCCCTGTTCGTCCTGGATCGGGGCTCGCGTGCCGATGTGGTCGACAGCGATCTGACCCAGGTGCGGAACACGGCCGTGTCCGTCAGCGACGGTGCCACGGCCCAGCTCGACGACTGCCGTGTCCGGGAGGCCTCCACGGGCGCCTGGTTCCGGGACCACGGCAGCGGCGGCACACTCAGCAACTGCACCATCGACGGCGCCCAGACGGGTGTCATCGTCACCAAGGGCGCGGACCCGTCGATCGAGCGGTGCACGGTCACCTCGCCGGCCGAGGCCGGGTTCTACGTCTCCGCCGAGGGCCGCGGCACCTTCCTCGGGTGCCGGGTCTCGGGCAGCGGAGGCTACGGCTTCCATGTGATGGACGGCTGCCGTACGACCCTGACGCGCTGCCGCACGGAGCGGTGCGCACGCGGCGGTTACGAGTACCCCGAAAACGGGACGACCGTGGAGGACTGCACCAGCGACGAGAGCGGTGTGCGCTCGGCGCCGCCCGTGACGGCCCCGGCAGTGGCCACCGTCGCCCAGTCCCCCGGGCTGCTGCCCATGATCCCCGGCCAGCGGACCGCCGAACCCGAGCCCGCCGCCGCCCCGGCCCCCGCGCCCGCGACGGCGGCCAGGACGTCCGACGCCGTACTCGGTGAACTGGACGCCCTGATCGGCCTGGAGAGCGTCAAGCGCGAGGTACGGACGCTGACGAACATGATCGAGGTGGGCCGGCGCCGCCGGGAGGCGGGCCTCAAGGCCGCGTCGGTCCGCCGCCATCTGGTCTTCACCGGCTCCCCCGGCACCGGCAAGACGACCGTGGCGCGACTGTACGGCGAGATCCTGGCGTCCCTCGGGGTGCTGGAGCGCGGCCATCTCGTCGAGGTGTCCCGGGTCGACCTGGTGGGCGAGCACATCGGGTCCACCGCCATCCGCACCCAGGAGGCCTTCGAACGGGCCCGCGGCGGAGTGCTGTTCATCGACGAGGCGTACGCCCTCTCACCGGAGGACTCCGGCCGGGACTTCGGCCGGGAGGCCATCGACACGCTGGTGAAGCTGATGGAGGACCACCGGGACGCCGTGGTCGTGATCGTCGCCGGGTACACCGCCGAGATGGAGCGGTTCCTCTCGGTCAACCCCGGTGTGGCGTCCCGCTTCTCACGGACCATCACCTTCAGCGACTACGTCCCCGGCGAACTGCTGCGCATCGTGGAGCAGCAGGCCGAGGAGCACGAGTACCGGCTGGCCGAGGGCACGGCCGAGGCCCTGCAGAAGTACTTCACGGCACTGCCGAAGGGCCCGGCGTTCGGCAACGGACGGACCGCGCGCCAGACCTTCGAGTCGATGGTCGAACGGCACGCGGGCCGGGTCGCCGAGCTCACCGAGCCGAGCACGGACGACCTGTCGCTGCTCTACCCCGAGGACCTGCCCGAACTGCCCTGAGCCGGGGCGGTCTCGTCGCGTTGGCGGGGCAGCGCGGGTGGCAGCCGTTCCAGCAGTGCCCGGCGTTCCTCGGCGAACGCCGGGTCGGCCTGGTAGTCGGAGTGCCCGAGAACGGGCTCCGGCAGGGGGTGGGTGTCCGTGCGCCCGTACACCACGGGGTCCTTGAGTGCTTCCCGGTCGACCTCGGGCTTGCCGCCCTCGGCGGGGAGCCGGACCGGGCCGCCGATCGGGTCGGTGTGCCGCCACAGGTTCCGCCAGCAGTGCAGTTCCCGGTGCAGCCCGCGCAGTTGCACGGCACCGAAGTAGGCGGGGAACCAGCGGCCGTAGAGCCGCTCCAGGGGTGAGCCGTAGGTGAGCAGGGCGACGCGCCGGCGGGTGGCCGGGGTGAGCTGCCAGACCGCGGCGGCGGCCAGCACACTGCCCTGCGAATGGCCGGAGATCACGAGCCGTCCCCCGGTGGCCGACGTCCACGACGCCATGCGCCAGGTGAGGTCGGGAACGGCCCGCTCGGCGTAGCACGGCGGTGCGAAGGGGTGGGCGGCGCGCGGCCAGAACGTGCCGACGTCCCAGAGGATGCCGATGGTTCGGCGGGCGGAGGCGTCCCGGTAGGCACGCCGGCCCCAGGTGACGAAGAGGATGAAGCCCAGTCCGATCAGCCAGGAGCCGAGGGCCTGCGCGACGTCGGCCGCTGCCTCGACGACCGGGTGGGCCCGGTCGAAGGCTTCGCCCGGCACCTCCGCGCTGACCCACGCCCCGGCGACGGCGCCCGCGCCGAGCAGCAGCGTCGCGAAGCACACGATGCCGAGGAACGCGGGCGCGGCGTCGGTGAGACCCGCCCGTGCGCGGGTACCCGCGATCCGGCGGGTGCGCACATGGTCGGGCCGCTCGTCCGGATATTCCTGTTCGACGCTGTCCTCGAGGGCCCGCGCCGTCCGCCAGGTCCGTACGCCGAGAACGCAGAGCGGCACCAGCAGCAGGAGCAGCAGCACGGGAATGACGGACGCCTGCCAGCTCAGCAGCACCGGCGGCCCCGGGATCGCTCCCTCCCCCTCCCCGGGGGTGCCCGACCCGTCGAGCCAGTCGGCGACCCGCTGGGCGACGCCGCCGGTCATCACGCCGCCGAGCGCGCAGGCGAGCAGGGCGACCGCGGGTCCACCGAGACCCCGCAGGGCGGCGCGGCCCTGCCGGGCGCGGCGGTGCAGTAGGTGCGCGGCGACGGCGAGCGCGACGACGAGCGCCCCCTGGGCGAGGGCGATGACGCGGAAGGCGACCTCACCGGGGAGCGTTCCCTGGGACGCCCAGCCGGGGCGGGACCAGGATCCGTACACCATCGCGACGGCGAGCAGGACGAGGGAGAGACAGGGCAGCCAGCGGACGACGACGCGGTCGATCCGGTTGTCGACGACCTCCTCACTGCGTCCGCGGCGGACGACGACGGCGACCACGAAGACACCGGCGAGGACCAGTACCGCCTCGAGCACCGAGCCGGAGAGCTCCAGGGCGCGGACGCCCGCGCTCCTGTCGTGACGCGCGGCGGCGCCGGTCACGGCTGCCGCGATGACCAGGAACCCGGCGGCGGTGTGCGCCGCGCGCAGCCGGCCGACAAGCCGACGGCCGTACCAGAACCCCGGCCGGCCGAGGGCGGGCCGGACGGTCTGCGCGGTGAGGGTGGGGCTCGCGCTGTTCCCGGTCCCGAGGGAACCGTCTCCGGCGCCGGGGCTCGGACGGACCCGGCCGGACCCGGGGCCGGAGGCGTCGTGACCGCTCGCCGCTGCCTCGGAGCCCTCGCTCTGCGGGCGAGCGGGGGCAGCGGGGGGCGTGGTGGTGGCGTTCGGCGGACGCTGGGCCTCGTAGGCGCTCCAGGTGCGGTTGGACAGGTACCAGAGCAGGCCCACCAGGGCCGCCGGCAGCAGGGCGGCGAGGGAGAGCCGGCGGCCGGGCTGGGACCACCAGCCGTCGTGGGAGGCGGAGAGGAAGCCGATCCAGGAACCGTTCCGGGAGCAGCGGGCGGAGCCGGCGCACTGCCATGCCGTCAGGTCGAGGGCGACCTCGCAGGCCGCCGCGGTGAACAGCACCGTCAGACTGAGGGCGACGAGCCGGACGAGCATCCCGTACAGCCGTAAGGTCCGGGCTCTGCCCGTGGTGGCGGGCCGCATCCAGTGGGCCAGGTTGACGACCATGAACGGCAGGAGGAGCAGCCACAGGGCCCTGGCCCCGTTGCCGGAGGTGAGGTTGGACCAGCAGTACGCCTCCGGGATCGGCCCGTCGCGATCACGGTCGGGGCGGTGCTCGGCGTCGGAGTCGTCGGTGCGCCGGTACACGGCGGCCGTGGCGTCGCCGGTGACCCGGACCGTGCGGGGATCGCCGAGCATGTCCTGCGGGGTGGCTCCGCCGACGCCGTGGACCAGCAGTTCCAGTGCGGCTCCGCCGGCCTGCGGCGCGGGGTCCGGTGTGGCAGGGGACACTTCTGCGGCTCACTCTCTGCCGGCGGGGTCACGGCGGTGGGAGGGTCTGCGGCGCGACCAGAATCCCGGAACACGTGGCAGCGCCGCATGCCCTTCCACCGAATCTCCCCGCCGCCGGGGCGAAGCCACCGTGGGAGGATGGGGTTCCTCGGTGAACGCGGACGGATGGGCAGCGGGCCCGACCGCGAAACGGAAGGACCGGCCCCGGCGGTGAGCGACAATCAGAACCTCCTGGCGGAGCAGCGCCGTGTCACGGGAGGGGTACGCACTCCTTCGGACTCGCTGGTGGGTCCGGTCGCCGATCAGGCGATCCGCTCCCTCCACTTCGACGTCCTGTCCCTGGGGGTCCACGGGATCTCGGTGGAGGACGGGCCGTCGGCGCCCAGTCCGGCGGAGGCCGAGACCAACCGCCGGCTGGTCCGCTCGGCCTGCCGGGTGGTGGTCGTCGCGGACCACACCAAGTGGGGCACGGTCGGACTGAGTTCGTTCGCCCGGCTTGACGAGGTGGACACGTTGGTCATGGACTCGGGGCTGCCGGAGGGGGCACGCGAGGAGATCACCGGGCACCTGCCGAACCTGGTGGTCGCGGGTGGACCCGCCGAGCCGTCGGAGCAGCCGGAATGACCGTCTTCCGGGTGGTGCGGGCGACGCCGCTGCCGGCCGGGGAGGCATGGCGGCGGCTCACCGACTGGCCGGCACATGCCGCACAGGTGCCCCTGACCCGGATCTCCGTGGCGACGGAAGGCCCGAGCGGCGAGGGCACCCGGTTCGTGGCCCGTACGGGCGTGGGCCGGGCGCACTTCGACGATCCCATGGAGATCGTGCGCTGGGAGCCGCCGGCGGCCGGGCGGCCCGGGCACTGCCGACTGGAGAAGCACGGCCGGGTCGTGCTGGGCTGGGCGGAGATCGAGGTGCGGGAGTCCCCGGCCGGATCAGTGGTGACCTGGACGGAGGAGCTGCGGGTGCGGGGGCTGCCGGCCGCGGCGGGCCCGCTTCTGGCGCGGGCGGGGCGGCGGGTCTTCGGCCGCGCCGTGGACGGTCTGCTGGGCCGTGGTCCGCAACCGCGGGAGTGACCGTCCGACGGGACGTCGGCTATCGTGTGCGGGCCCCGCCCGCCCGGCGGCCCGCCCGGTTCCCCCTCCGCAGTCCACGGTCTCCCGTCCGTCGCTCGCCCGCTTCCGGCCCCGTGAGCACCCGGCCCCCTCGTCCTCGTCCCCTGCGACCACTCCTGCCCTGCACTCCCCGGAGGTACGGTTCATGGTTCACCGACTCAGGCCCGTGGAGCTGGACTTCGCCGAGTCCGCACCCGTCCGGCTGGTCTTCACGGAGGAGCTGCGGGCCGGCCCCCAGGACGTGTACCGCGCTCTCGCCGAGGACGTCGAGAACTGGCCCGGCTGGTTCACGGCCGTCACGTCCGCCCGGCCGACCCGGGACGGCCGGGGCCGGGAGGTGCGGCTGCGCGGCGGTACGCGCTTCCGGGAGACGATCATGAGCACGGAGCCCGGTGAGCGCTACGCGTACCGCATCGACGAGACCAACGCCCCGGGCATGCGGGCGATGCTCGAGGAGTGGCGGCTGGCTCCCGCGGGATCCGGAACCAGGGTGCGGTGGACGATGGCGGTCGACGGCGCCGCTCCGCTGCGCCTCCTGATGGGGCTCGCGAGGCCGGCGGTGGGCCGCGCCTTCCGTGATGCGGTACGCAACCTGGACCGGCGGCTCACCTCGCCCGCGGCGTAACCGGCTGACGCCGGGAGCCGCGCGGGAGACGGTGCGGCTGCGGGGGCGGTCCCGCCCGTACCGTCGGGCCCACGGAGCCGGCGTTCGCCGCGCCGCGCCGGTGCTCCGGCGTCTCCGCCGGAGACGCCGGACCGCGGTCCGGCGAACGCCCCCCGCCGTCCGAGCCGCGTCAGCCGGACCGGGGCCGGCCGTCTCCGGGGGGCAGCCGTCTCCGGGGGTCAGCCTGGCCAGACCCCTGTGTGCAGGAACTCCTCGATGGCGGCGGTGTAGGGGGCGATGTCGAGCCCCTGTCCGGCCAGCCAGTCGTCGGAGTAGTACTTGTCCAGGTAGCGGTCGCCAGGGTCGCAGATCAGGGTCACGACACTCCCCTGCTCGCCCGCCGCCACCATCTGCGCGACGATCTTCAGCGCGCTCCACAGTCCCGTGCCGGTGGAGCCGCCGGCCTTGCGGCCGATGACCTTCTCCAGAGCCCGCACGGCAGCGACGGTCGCCGCGTCGGGCACCTTCATCATCCGGTCGACGGCTCCGGGCACGAAGCTCGGCTCCATGCGGGGTCGCCCGATGCCCTCGATACGTGATCCGCAGTCGCTCGTGGCCAGCGCGTCGCCCCGGGTCCAGCCGTCGAAGAAGCAGGAGTTCTCCGGGTCGGGGACGCAGACCCTGGTGTCGTACTGCATGTAGTGGACGTAGCGGGCGATGGTCGCCGACGTACCGCCGGTACCTGCGGTGGCCACGATCCACGCGGGCTCCGGGTAGCGCTCCAACCTCAGTTGCTGGTAGATCGATTCGGCGATGTTGTTGTTGCCGCGCCAGTCGGTCGCCCGCTCGGCGTAGGTGAACTGGTCCATGTAGTGCCCGCCGGTCCGGGCGGCGAGCGTCGCGGACTCCTCGTACATCTTCCGCGAGTCGTCCACGAAGTGGCACCGGCCTCCGTGGAATTCGATGAGGCGGCACTTCTCCGCACTGGTGGTGCGCGGCATCACGGCGATGAAAGGCACGCCGATCAGTTTGGCGAAGTAGGCCTCGGAGACGGCGGTCGAGCCGCTCGACGCCTCGATGACGGGCTTGCCCGGCCGGATCCAGCCGTTGCACAGCCCGTACAGGAACAGCGAACGTGCCAACCGGTGCTTGAGACTCCCCGTCGGGTGGGTGGACTCGTCCTTGAGGTAGAGATCGATGCCCCACGACTCGGGCAGCGGGAAACGCAGCAGATGGGTGTCGGCCGAGCGGTTGGCATCGGCCTGCACTTTCCGTACCGCTTCTTTGAGCCAGGCCCGGTACTCGGGATCGCTGCGGTCCACATCGATGGTGGCCATCGCCTCGTAGGTGGTCATGCGCCCCGCTCCTCACTCTCAGGCCAACGCTTCCCACTGTCCACAATATGCCCCTCACCTGCACAAACGTCGACTTTGGGGTTCCATAGGGGTTGCTTGTGGAAGCGGCGGGGAAGCGCTCTGGTGCCCGTGCGGCTGCCTGTGCAGACTGGGGTACAGGAGCGGGCGCGAAGGGGCGGCCATGTCGGATGCGGAGTTCACGGCAGACATGCCGGAACCGGAGTTCAGCGCCACGGGTGTGCGGATCGAGCGGTGGCCACGCTCGCTCACGACGGCCGGTCAGGTCCTGGTCGAGGGCGGCAGGCTCGCCCTGCTGACCAGTTACGGACGGGTCATCGACAGCGCGCCCGTGCAGGCGGTCAGGGTGGGCAGGCCCTGGTTCGCGGGAAGCGGCGACAGCGCGGTCGCCACGGTCAACGGCATCCGCTACCGGCTGACGCTGAGCGGCGCGCGACGGGAACTCGGCGACGAGGCGCTGACCGGCCGCCTCCTGGAGGTGCTCCGCAAGGCCGGCAGCGGCTCGGACTGAGCCACCGAACCATCCCCCACCTGCGCCGCGTGTGCGCGGAGTTGCGGAGGTGTCACGCCGGGTTCACTCTTGACTCATCACTCAGGGTTCACCGGCGGTGACACTGTGATCTCGTCCCGCCGGCACATACAGCAGGCAGCAGCCAACTGCTGGATCCGATCCTTCGTCTTCTTCCGGACCTCATTCGGGGAGTCGCAGCCGTGATCAGCGAGGCAAGCAGGCATTGCACGGTGGAGCTCCAGGCTCTTCCGTCGCGGATCGGTCAGGTCCGCAGAATCGTGTCGGCGCAATTGCGCTACTGGCAGCTCGATCGCTTGATCGACCAGGCGGCTCTCGGCGTCACCGAGCTCCTGACCAACGTCCACCGGCACGCACAGCCCGACAAACTGTGCACGGTGGAGATGGAGCTGCTCTTCGACCGGCTCACCGTTTCGGTGCACGATCACGACCCCCGGATACCGATGCTCGGGTCCGCGGGACCGCTCGAGACCACCGGCCGTGGACTCGCGCTGATCGAGGCCGTGAGCGAGAGCTGGGGCGTGCTGCCCAAGGGCGACGCGGGCAAAGTCGTCTGGTTCACGCTCCCCACGGCACTCCCGGCCCCGGCGGCACCGTCGCCGTACGCGGTCACCGCGGTGTTCGGTGCGGCCACCACTCCCTTCCCCGTCGTCGAGGCCGAGCCGCGGGAACATGCCCCGGTGCGGGCGGCCGTGGCGACCTGAACCGACACTCCGGGACTGCTCCGGCCGACGACCGGGCCAGGTCCCGACCGGCCGCCCCGGAGTCCGGGGCGGCCGGTCGGGGTGCGGGCGTCGGACCGGGCCGCCCCTCGCGTGCGGCCCGATCGCTCGTCCCGTACGTCACGGGCGTCACCCCCGGAGGGCGTCCGGGTCGTCGTACGGACTGCGGCGGTGTGCGCACCGCCCGGAGGGTACGGGTACGCCGCGGTCAGGCGTCCGGGATCAGTGTGAGGTAGGCGAGGCCCAGCACGTTCCGGTATCCGCGCAGCCAGCTCGCCCGGTGACGGTCCACCCGCTCGCGGGTGCCGCCGGCGAGCGGGTGTCCCTGGTGGCGGGCGAGCCACTCCTCCACGTCGGCGAGATAGCCCGACTCGAAGTCCTCCCACTCCGATTCGTCCGCGGTCTCGATCGCCTCGACACGGAATCCGGCCGCGGTGGCGGCCTCGGCGACTTCGGCCAGCAGGAGGTGGTCGTCGGCCCGGGCGCCCGGCCACATCGCGGCCAGTTCCTCCGAAGTGGGAAGACGCTGCCAGAAGCCCTCGCCGAAGAGCACGCGCCCGCCCGGGGTGACCAGTGAACGCAGCACGCGGAGCGCGGCGATGGTCGCCGGGAGCGTCCCGGAGGCGCCGGTGCCGCCCGGACCGAGTAGTGCCTGACCGGAGCCCACGCACAGTACGACGTCGGCCGGCCCGTGCGGGGTGCCGGCGGCGGACTCCTCGAGGAACCGGGCGCGTTCGAGGAGCCCGCGTCCCGCGGCGTTGCGGCGGCCGCGGGCCAGGTCGTCACCGTTCAGGTCGACGCCCACGCCCTTGGCGCCGGGCACCGCCTCCAGAAGCCGCAGCATCAACTCGCCCCAGCCGCAGCCGATGTCGAGCACGGTGGCCGGTTCCCGGCGGGAGAGTCGCGCGACGAACCGGTCGGCACGCTCCTCGGACAGCGGCCCGTGGAAGGCGAGGCGGGTCAGGCGGGGCGGGAGATCGTCGTCGGCCATGCCGTGGACCGTACGGCGACCGGCCCGCGGTCGCATCCGAATTCCCTTGGGTCACAGGCGTGTCGGCCGTGGCTGCGGCGGCCGTCCGCGGCGCGACGGCTGCCGACCCGAAGGCCCGGCCGTCGGCCCGTCGCCGGAGCGGGGCAGCCGGGCGGCAGGGCCGCCCCCGACACCCCCGATGCCCCGGACACCCCGACGCCACTGGGTCGCGGACGCTCCCGAGGCCGGTCTCCGGCGTCCCGAACGTCCCGGACGCGACGCCCGGCGGGCGTTCGGGACGGACTCCACGGCCGGGGTTCCCAGACGCCGCACTCCGGCCTCACGGTTCGCGGGCGCTCACGAAACGCGCCTGCGCCGCCGCGCTCAGCGGATCGTCGAGCACCGGCTGCCAGGCCAGTTCCGCAGCGCCCACCAGGCTGTTGTGGTCGAGGGTGCACGGCAGGATGGGCACACTGCCGCTCCGGCCCCACAGGCTGCGGTCGGCGACCACGGCCCGCAGACGTTCCGGATCGGCGTCGAGCAGTTCGCGGTGCAGGCCGCCGAGGATGATGCGGTCGGGGTTGAGGATGTTGACCAGCCCCGCGAGCCCGAGGCCCAGCCGGTCGACGATCTCCTCGGCCGCCGCCCGCACGGCCGGGTCGTCGTACTCCGTGCGCAGCAGGTCCCTGGACTGCTGGAGCAGTGAGACCTCGGGGCCGGGGTCGCGGCCGGCCGCCGTGAGGAACGCGAGCGGGTCGGCCTCCACGTCGAGACAGCCGCGACTGCCGCAATGGCAGGCGCGTCCCTCGGGGTTGACCGTGAGGTGGCCCACTTCCAGGGCCAGGCCCGAGCTGCCGGTGTGCAGTCTTCCGTCGAGGACGAGCGCGCCGCCGACGCCACGGTGCCCGGTGGCGACGCAGAGGAGGTGCTGGGCTCCGCGGCCGGCACCGTGCCGGTGCTCGGCGAGGGCGGCGAGGTTGACGTCGTTGCCGGCGAAGGCGGGTCCCGTGATGCCGGCCGTCTGCACGCAGTCGGCGAAGATGTCACGGACCGGAGCGCCCGCCCGCCAGGCGAGGTGCAGCGGGTTGAGAGCGGTGCCCTCGGGCTCGGCGACGGCGGACGGCACGGCGAGCCCGGCTCCCACACAGCGGCGGCCGGTCTCCTCCAGCAGTTCCGCGCCCGCCTCGACGACCTCGCCGAGCACCTGCGCGGGATCGGCGGAGACCGTGACGCAGCCGGGCGCGGTCGCGACGATCGTGCCGCCGAGTCCGACCAGCGCGGCCCGGAACCCGTCGGCGTGCACCTGGGCGGCGAGGGCGACGGGGCCGTTCTCGTCCACGGCGAGACGGTGGGAGGGACGGCCCTGGGAGCCGGCGGCCGCTCCGGGCCGGGAGTCCACCCGGATGAGACCGAGCGCCTCGAGTTCCGCCGCGACCGCGCCGGCCGTGGCCCTGGTGACGCCCAGCTCGGCGGTCAGCACGGCCCGGGTGGGCGCGCGGCCCGTGTGGACCAGTTCCAGTGCGGGGCCGAGGGCGCCGCGGCCTCGCTCCAGCCGCGTCCGGGTGCTCGTCGCCTTGCCGTTCATGGGCGAAGTCTCCCATGATCCCGCAGACGGGGGGACGCTCCGTCAGGGCCACCGCCGTGCGGGCGGAGGACCGCTCCCCGGGCGAGCACGGACGCGGCTTCCGTAACGCCGGCCCCCGCGCGTGGCCCGGCCGGGCGTGCGCCGGTCCCCCGCCAGCGGGCCCAGCCGGTCGGCGGTTGTGCGGGTGCGGTGGCCCCTATCCCCACTTTATGCCGCTACTAAACAAACCAACCGCGCCGTCCGCCGGGTCCCGGCGGGAACGGCCTCGAAGGAACAGGCCGAGGACCGGCGGCCGGTTGCCGCCTCGGCGCCCGTCTGAGCGGAGCCGTGCCGGAGCGAGCCGAGCCGACGCGGAGCGGATGCCGACGCGGAGGCGGGCGCGACGCGTAGACATCAACCGTGCGGGCCGGGGGCCGGCCGAGAGCCGAGCACGGACCATCTGAGTGCCCGTCCTGGCGCCCGGCTACGCGCTGTCGCTCCGGATCGACCTCGTGCCCGCTACGCCGGCGGCGGGCGGCCGAAGGCCTGACGGGGCGCCCACCAGGGCGGCGGGGATGGGGAGTTGCCCGCCCACCGCCGCCCTGTGACACTTCCCGCATGGGGGAACGCACACAGGCACAGCGGGACGAGATGACCGTCGAGATCGGTTACGCGCTGCTCAGCGCGGCCTTCGCGGCGGCGGTGGTGTTCGGGGCCATCGCGGGACCGAAGCTGGTGTTCGCCATGCCGTACGCCGTCGAGCGCGGGCTGATCCCGGCCGCCGTGGCGGCGGCGGCGCTGGTCTTCCCGCTGCGGGTGGTGACGGTGCTGCGGCGGTTCTCCCGCGAGACCGGCAGGCGGCCGGACCGGTCCGCCCGGCCCGGACCGGGCGGACCCTGATCCGCCCAGGCGTCCCGGCCGGACCTGCCCCGACTCGCAGGCGAGGACGACGAGTCGGCACGGCCGCGGGCCGTCACGCCCGGACCGCGCGACGCTCAGTGATCACCGCACGGCCGGCGATCAGGGCGTGACGGGGGCTCCGTCCGCCCCGTCGCCCCCACCCGCGGCGTCCGTCGCCCGGTCCCGCGGGGCGGGCGGTACGGGGCGGGAGCGGTCCATGGCCTCCAGGGCGCGCCGGGCGATCCCGTGCGTCCGCACGATGCCGGCCAGCGTCGTGGCCCCGCGCGTGATGTCGGAGAACGCCTTCCAGGCCGGACGGAAACCCGTGATCGCCGCGTGCAGGATTCCCGGGCGCCGTTCGAACACCGCGAGCATCCGCCGGCCGACGCCCATCTCCACACCCAGCCCCGCCTTGACGGCGAACGCGTAGTTGAGCGCCTGTCGGCGGGCGTCGACCGCGTCGTTCGCCTCCGCGACCCGCACCGCCCACTCCCCGGCCAGCCGGCCCGAGCGCAGCGCGAAGGAGATGCCCTCCCGGGTCCACGGCTCCAGCAGTCCCGCCGCGTCACCGCAGACCAGCACCCGCCCGCGCGACAGCGGCGAGTCGTCGCTGCGGCAGCGGGTCAGATGCCCGGAGGAGACCGCCGGCTCGAACCCGGCCAGTCCCAGCCGGGCGATGAAGTCCTCCAGATAGCGCTTGGTGGCGGCACCCTCGCCGCGGGCCGAGATCACCCCGACCGTCAGCACGTCGCCCTTCGGGAACACCCAGCCGTAACTCCCCGGCATCGGGCCCCAGTCGATGAGCACCCGGCCCGCCCAGTCCTCCGCGACAGTGGCGGGCACGGGGATCTCGGCCTCCAGGCCCAGATCCACCTGGTCCGTCTTCACCCCGACGTGCGCTCCTATGCGGCTGGCGCTGCCGTCCGCCCCGACCACGGCGCGGGCGAGGACGGTCTCCCCGTCGGCGAGCACGACCGCGACGGTGCGGCGGTCGGGCACGGCCGGTCCGTGCTGCTCGACCCGGGACACGGTGGCACCGGTGCGCAGGACGGCGCCGGCCTTCTCGGCGTACTGCACCAGAGCGGCGTCGAACTCCGGGCGGTTGATGAGCCCGAACAGCATCCGCCGCGAACGCCGGGTACGGGCCAGCCTGCCGTTCATCGAGAAGGTGACCGCGTGCACCCGGTCCTTCAGGGGAAGTTCGAATCCGGGCGGCAGTGCGTCCCTCGAGGGACCGATGATCCCGCCGCCGCAGGTCTTGTAGCGAGGCAGCTCGGCCTTCTCCAGAAGGAGCACCCGTCGGCCGGCCACCGCGGCCGCGTAGGCCGCCGAGGCTCCCGCGGGACCCGCGCCGACCACGACGACGTCCCACACCGGCTCGTCCCGTCCGTTGACGGCATCTGCGTTCTCGCTGCTCACGATGTGCTTCTGCTCCCGATCCGTCGCTCGGCCCAAGGTCTCCACGGCATCCTACGGCGCGGCCACCGCCCGTCACGCTGTGGGAGGATCGCCGTACCTTCGCACTACACACAACGTCGCACCCACAAGGAGCGTGCCCATGACCGCGAATCCGATCGCCGAGACCGTCGCGTCCCTGATGCCCCGCGCGAAGGCGGAGCTCGCGGAACTGGTGGCGTTCGAATCGGTGGCGGACCCGGCGGTGGCCCCCAGGAGCGAGTGCGAGGCCGCCGCGAACTGGGTCGCGGAAGCGCTGCGAGCCGAGGGCTTCCAGGACGTGGCGCTGCTCGACACCCCCGACGGCTCGCAGTCCGTGTACGGCTTCCTGCCCGGCCCCGAGAACGCCCCCACGGTGCTGCTGTACGCGCACTACGACGTGCAGCCGAAGCTCGACGAATCGGCGTGGGTGACGCCCCCGTTCGAGCTGACGGAGCGCGACGGCCGCTGGTACGGGCGCGGCGCCGCCGACTGCAAGGGCGGCTTCATCATGCACCTGCTCGCGCTGCGCGCCCTCAGGGCGAACGGCGGGGTACCCGTCACCGTCAAGATGATCGTCGAGGGCTCCGAGGAGCAGGGCACCGGCGGCCTCGAGCGGTACGCCGAGGCCCATCCGGACCTGCTAGCCGCCGACACGATCGTCATCGGCGACGCCGGCAACTTCCGGGTGGGACTGCCCACCGTCACCGCGACGCTGCGCGGCATGACGATGATCCGGGTCACGATCGACACCCTGGCGGGCAATCTGCACTCCGGGCAGTTCGGCGGCGCCGCCCCCGACGCCCTGGCGGCGCTGATCCGCGTTCTGGACTCGCTCCGCGCCGAGGACGGCTCGACGGTGATCGAGGGGCTCGACGCCGACACCGCCTGGGAAGGACTCCAGTACCCGGACGCCGACTTCCGCGAGGACGCCAAGGTCCTCGCCGGTGTGGACCTGATCGGCAACGGCACGGTCGCCGACCGGATCTGGGCGCGCCCGGCCGTCACGGTGATCGGCATCGACTGCTCCCCCGTCGCGGGGGCCACCCCCTCGGTGCCGGCGAGCGCCCGCGCGCAGATCAGTCTGCGGGTCCCGCCCGGCCAGGACGCCGCCGAGGCGACGAAGCTGCTGTTCGCCCACATCGAGAAGCACACGCCCTGGAACGCCCGGGTGAGCGTCGAGCAGGTCGGCCAGGGCCAGCCGTTCCTCGCCGACGTGCGGAGCCCGGCGTACACGGCGATGGCCGAGGCCATGCGGATCGCCTACCCGGGCCAGGAGATGCAGGCCGCCGGCATGGGCGGCTCGATCCCGCTGTGCAACACACTCGCCGGGCTGTACCCGTCGGCGGAGATCCTGCTGATCGGGCTGAGCGAGCCGGATGCCCGGATCCACGCCGTCAACGAGAGTGTCTCGCCCGAGGAGTTGGAGCGGCTCTCCGTCGCCGAGGCGCACTTCCTGGTCAACTACGCGCGTTCGCACCGGGCTTGACGGGAACGACCGGCGACATCGTGGTCCACGCTCTCGGCGAAGTTCGCCGAGAGCGTGGATCCGGGTGGCGGTGGACCGTCACCGCGTACGTTCGCCGCATGGACGTCATCGAGGTACTGCCGCAACTGCACATGTTCCGCTTCCGCATCGGTCAGGCCTTCCTGTGGCGCGACGGGGACGAGCTCACCCTGATCGACGCCGGGGACGTGACCGCCGCACCGGACGTCGAACGGGCGATCCGCTCGCTCGGCGCCGATCCGGCGGGGCTGCGCCGGATCGTGCTGACGCACTGCCATCGGGACCACATCGGCGCCGCGGAAGAACTCGCCGGCCGGTTCGGAGCCGAGGTGCTGGCCCACCGGCTGGACGCTCCGGTGGTCCGCGGCACGGCGCCGGTGCCCGAACCGGTGCTGCTGGACTGGGAACGCCCGCTGTACGAGCACGCCCTCACGGTCCCGGTGGCGCCGCCGGTGCGGGTGGACCGGGAACTGGACGACGGCGACGAGCTGGACTTCGGCGGCGGGGCCCGGGTGGTGCACGTCCCGGGCCACACCGAGGGCTCGGTGGCGGTCCATCTGCCGCGCCACGGCGTCCTGTTCACCGGGGACGCGGTCGCGGGAGTCGGCCGGGTCATGCCGGGCGTCTTCAACGTGGACCGGGAGCGGGCGGTGGACTCGGTGCGGCGGCTGGCGTCCCTGGCGCCGTCCACGGTGTGCTTCGGGCACGGCGACCCGCTCACGGAGGACGCGGCCGCCGTCCTGAGCGGCGCGGTCGAGGTCACGCCGTGACGCGACGCGGGACGGTGCCGGCCGGCGTCGGCACGGGCCGTTTCCGGGCGTGAGCCTGCCCGCTCACGTGCCGTGAGCCGGGCCGCCCGGTGGACGTGCGTCGTGCCGGCCGACCGGCTCGACGCACCGGACGGCGCCGGACGCTCGCGCCTCGTACTCGTCAGACGGGCACGCCTGCCTCCAGGTTCAGCACCGTGCCGCGTTCCCGGGCCCGCAGAGCCCAGCGCAGCCGCTCGTAGCGGACCGGGGGCAGCATCCCCGCGGCCTCCTCCTCCGACGCGAAGCGCCAGTCCCTCAGTTCGGCCCCGGGCAGGCTGACCCGCTCGGCCGCGTCGTCGCCGGTGAGCCGCCCTCCGTCGAAGAGCAGCCGGAGCCCTCCGTACCCGGGTGGCCGGGGCGGCTCCCAGTCGACGACGAGCAGCCGCGGCACGGCGCCGAGCTCGATCCCTATCTCCTCGGCGACCTCCCGGATCCCCGCGCGTGCCGGGGCCTCGCCCGCCTCGACGACCCCGCCGGGGAACTCCCAGCCGGGTTTGTAGGTGGGGTCGACGAGGAGCACCCGGTCCTGTTCGTCGAAGAGCAGGACTCCGGCGGCGAGGGTCTCGGCCGTGGGTTCCGCCGTCTGCACGATGTCGCTGACCCCGGCCGCGCCGGAGCGTACGGCCTCGGCGACCGTCGCCGCGGTCTCCCTCGGCGTGAGGCACGAGTTGTCGACGGCGTGGGCGTCGGCGCTCAGCCAGCCGACGGCGGCGCGGTAGCGCTCGATGTGGTCGTACGCGTCGTCCTCCCCCGGGCGTTCCCCGGGAGCGCACGGCTCCTCGCGGGCGGCGATCCGCGAGCGCAGGATCGTTTCGTCCGGGCGGAGCAGCACATGCCGGACCGGGATCCGGCGCGCGGCGAGACCGCCGAAGATCTCGTCGCGGTACTCCTGCCGCAGCAGGGTCATCGGAACCACCAGCACCCCGCCGACCTCGGCGAGCAGCGCGGCCGCGGTGTCCACGACCAGCCGGCGCCAGATGGGCAGGTCCTGGTGGTCCGTCACTTCGGCGAGTCGTTTCTGCGGCAGCAGGGCCCGCATCGCCACGCCGATCACCTCGGGGTCGTACAACGTGCTGTTCGGGATCAGATCGATCAGCTCGCGAGCAGTGGTCGTCTTGCCCGCGCTGAACGCACCGTTGATCCAGACGATCACGGTTCCCCCTCCTCCGTAGCCCCCTGTGGACTGCCCGCAACACCCTGCCACGGAAACGTCACTCCGGAGGCGTCGCGCCCGCCGCGCGGGCCCGGGCCGTAACACATCCGGACGGAGCTTCGTTGGGGATCGCGGACGAGCAAGGGGGTGCGGGATGCGCCGAACGGTGCTGGAGACGTTTCCCGCCGGTGGCCCGCGAGGGAGCCGGCCGGCAGAGGAGTTCGCACGGGCGCGCCGGGACGAGGGCGTCCCGGCGGAGGTGGTCATGGATCTGGACACGGACGCGTTCCTCGTCGTGATCCCGCGGCAGGGGGCCGAGTCCCGCTGAGCCCGTCGCCCGCGCCCGGGGTCACAGGGCCCAGTACGGCCCCGAGACGACGCGGTGGAGCAGTCGCACCGACGCCCCGTCCGGTGTGGTCGCCCGGACCTCGAACCGCAGATGGCGGCCCTTGGGCACGTCCGCGGCGCACTGGAACTGGTGGCCGCCGGGTCCCTTTCCGGTGACGGTGAGGTACGCGGACGGGTTTCGGCCCGCGGTGTCGGTCAGGTAGAACCGGCCCTCTATGCGCGCCTCCTTGTGGGTGTCGTCGGCGAACAGCAGATGGACCAGGGTCGAGTGGCGCCGGGGCCCCGAGTGCAGGACGGCGTCCGTGAAGGCCAGGCCCGTCCAGACACCGGAACGGAGCGCGACGTCCACGGAGTTGGACTCGTTCAGCATGGACGGCATGTCGGGGGCCTCCTGGGGCGGGCTCTGTCCGGTCGCGCGGGCGACGATTCCGGGGAAGACGACGTTCTCGAACTGGCGCACCCGGGCGTCCCCCGGGCAGGCGGTGCCGGACACCGCCCAGGCGGAGTGCAGACGGTGGTAGCCGTAGCCGGGGTCGTCGTGGCTGCGGCAGACACGGAGCGGGATGTCGTGCCGCTGATGCAGCCACACCCCGAGCCGGACCAGCTGCTCGACCTGAGCATCGGTCCACGGGTCCGACGACTTGGTGTTCGACGCGGTCTCGATGCTGACGGCCCCGGTTCCGTCCGGGCGCCGGTTCGCGCCGGCATTGGCGTCGGCGCGGGTCTCGGTGCCGATGTACTGGCCCAGGTCACCCTCGTAGCCGAGACCGAAATGGGACTCGAGGTTGGTGGACTTCCAGTACTCGTAGAGCCGTCGGGCGGTCCACGGCGCGGCGATGCTGTGCAGGATGAACTGGGTGGGCCGGATGGCCGGCTGACCGTCCGACTCGGGCTGTAGCTCGTACTTGGTGGCGCCTGGGTACCAGGCCATGCGCGCACCCCCTTCTGTCGTGCCCATGACCCTGATGCCGCAGGTCGGGGTCCGGGAAACCCCCGCACGGGGCATTTCGGCGCGGCGCGGGGGCGTATCCGCGCTCAAGCGGCGCCCGCTGCTCCACCACGTGCCGCGGTGACCGTGCGCGCCTTCGCGTGAGCACGGGAGGACGTCCGGACGCCTCACCTCCACGCCGAACGAAACGCCGAAGGGCGCCGGCGCGGTGATCGCCGCCCAGCCGGCCACGGCGTCGGCGTTTCGTGCGGCTCCGGACGCCGACCGGCCCTTCTCTCGGGAGGCGGCTGAACACCGGCCGGCGGGTCACTCCACCGGCGGACGCCTCTGGCGGGCCTGCGCGACGCCCGTCCTCGCCACTCCCGGCGAGGGCCCGACACGCCGGTGATCGCGTTCCCTCGGTCGGAGCAGCGGGCGACGTCCTATGGGTCTGTTCAGGGAGCTATCCGGTGATTTACATGCATATCGTCGGCGTGTTGACGCCTCATCGGATGGGGGCGTCCGAAGTGAGCTCGGAGATCATATGCGTGCAGCAGCAATCGCTCTTGCCCTCGCGGCCTCGATCGCCACAGCCGCGCCGGCGGCCGCCGTCGGCATGGAAGACGGAGGCAACGAGAACGGCGGCGGCAGCAAGAGTCTGGCCGTTACGGGTCTGACCAGCGACCAGAGGCTCGTGCAGTTCCGTGCCAACCGTCCGCAGGACGTCAAGGAGATCGGCGCGGTCACCGGACTGCAGGAGGACACGACGCTGGTCGGCATCGACTACCGGGCGCAGGACGGCCAGCTGTACGGCGTCGGCAACGCCGGCGGCGTGTACACCATCGATGAGCAGACCGCAGCGGCCACCCTGCTCCACCGGCTGGAGGCCCCGCTGGAGGGCACCCACTTCGGCGTGGACTTCAGCGCCTCCGCCAACCGGCTGCGGATCGTCAGCAACACCGGCCAGAACCTCCGCCACCACGTCGAGGACGGCAACACCGAGGTGGACACCGACCTCACGCTCCTCGGGGTGGCCGGCGCGGCCTACACGAACAACGACATGGCCCCGGCCACCGACACCACGCTGTTCGTCATCGACGCGAACGGCGACCAGATCGGCGTCGTGTCCCCGGCGAACACCGGCGTCCTCGAGTCCACCGGTGATCTGGGGGTGGACGCCGGCCTTCCGGCCGGATTCGACATCTACTCCTCGGCCGAGGCCACGAACCAGGGCTTCGCCTCGCTCCATACCAACGGCGGCACCACCGGCTTCTACCGGGTCGATCTGCTGACCGGTGAGGCCACGAGGGTCGGCCAGGCGTTCCCGGTCCAGGTGGTCGACATCGCGGTGCCCCTGACCCAGGACCAGGGCGACGGCAACTGATCCGGCACGACCCGGGCACATGCCGCGGCGCTGTACCGGAGCGTTCCTCCGGCACAGAACCGCGGCATGCCCGCCGGACCGGTGCGTCACCGGATGACGCATCCCCGGTACCGGACGCCGCCTCGCACGCCTCACCGCCGGGCAGCGCGGCATGCCCGCCGGACTCCCGGAGCCACCTCGCCGCCGTACGGCGGTGGTTCACACCCGGCGGCGGTGGGCCTCCGCCGGAACGTGGTTCGCCCGGGGACCGCGGTGCCTGGGACGCGGGCGCCGAACCCCCCGGCCCGCGGACCGCGGTTCGGCGCAGGGGCGGAGTTCGCCCGCCGGAGCGCCCGGCTCCCGCACCAGGCGTCGTCGCCGCCCCGGTCCTCAGCCCGCCGCCGTCGCCTCCGCCTGGCCGCGCGGGCCGGGCCAGACCGCGGCGGCAGCACCGAGGAGACCGGCGTCGGTGCCCGTCAGGGCCGGCGCCACGACGAGGTCCTTGACGAAGGAGAGGGTGGCGTAGTCGCGCAGCGCGCTGCGAAGGGGGGTGAAGAGAACCTCTCCCGCGCCCGCCACTCCCCCGCCCACCACGGCGATACCGATCTCGACGAGTGTGGCGGTGGCGGCGATTCCGGCGGCCAGGGCCTGAGCGGCCCGCTCGAAGGAGGCGATCGCGACCGGATCGCCCGCGGCGGCGGACGCGGCGACGGCGGCCGCCGAGGAGTCCCCGTCCGGGCCGGGACGCCAGCCGCCCTCGAGGGCCCGGCGGGCGATGTTCGGGCCGCTCGCGATCCGTTCCACACAGCCGCGCGCCCCGCACGGGCAGAGGTCGCCGTCGAGGTCCACGCTGATGTGGCCGATGTGACCGGCGTTCCCGGTCGGCCCCGGGTACAGCCTGCCGCCGAGCACGAGGCCGCCGCCGACGCCGGTGGAGACCACCATGCACAGGGCGTTGTCGTATCCGCGGGCCGCGCCCTGCCAGTGCTCGGCCGCGGTCATGGCGACACCGTCGCCGACCAGTTCCACCGGCAGCCCGCCGGTGGCCGCACGCACCCGGTCCACCAGCGGAAACCCTCGCCAGCCGGGGACGTTGACCGGGCTGACCGTGCCCGCTGACGCGTTCACCGGACCCGCGCTGCCGATGCCCACCGCGTTGACGTGCAGCCAGATCGGCGAGGCGCAGAGCTCGCCCAGTACCGACGCGACCGCACACATCACCGTCTCGCCGTCCTCGCGCGCCGGCGTCGGACGCTGCGCCCGTAGGAGGATCCGGCCGCTGCCGTCCACCAGCGCGCCGGCGATCTTGGTACCGCCGATGTCGAGCGCGGCGACGAGGTCGTTATGCATCGGTGTGCGATCTCCCGGGGACGGACCAGCTGCTTCTCCGACCAGTCTCCATTCCCCTGACAACGTTGTCCAGGGCCTATGCTCGACGCCACACCCTCGCACAGCCCCGAACCGGGCGCACGCGGTATCCGCCAGGTGCCCGGACGGGCACTCCCGACGACGACAGGACAGCGACATCGTGGCCGAGTTCGCCCGCCGCACCGACACCCGTTACGGCAACCGGCCCACCATGAAGGACGTGGCCGCGCGAGCCGGAGTCGGGCTGAAGACGGTCTCGCGCGTGGTGAACGGCGAGCCGGGCGTCACCCCGGACACCGAACGCCGGGTGCAGGAGGCCATCGAGGCACTGGGATTCCGTCGCAACGACAGCGCGCGCGTGCTGCGCAAGGGCCGTACCGCTTCGATCGGGCTGGTCTTGGAGGATCTGGCCGACCCGTTCTACGGGCCGTTGAGCCGGGCCGTGGAGGAGGTCGCCCGGGCGCACGGGGCACTGCTGATCAACGGCTCCAGCGCGGAGGACCCCGACCGGGAACAGGAGTTGGTACTCGCACTGTGCGCCCGCCGGGTGGACGGTCTGATCGTCATCCCCGCGGGTCACGACCACCGCTACCTTGAGCCCGAGATCAAGGCGGGCGTGGCGACGGTGTTCGTGGACCGGCCCGCCGGCCGGATCGACGCGGACGTCGTGCTCTCCGACAGCTTCGGCGGCGCCCGGGACGGCGTCGCGCACCTGATCGCGCACGGGCACCGGAGGATCGGGTTCATCGGCGACCAGCCGCGTATCCACACCGCCGTGGAACGGCTGCGGGGCTACCGGGCGGCGATGGAGGACGCCGGGCTGCCGGTGGACGAGCGTTGGGTGTCCCTGGGCTCGACGGATCCCGCGCGGGTGACCGCGGCGACGGAGGAGATGCTCTCCGGCCCCGAGCCGGTCACCGCCCTGTTCGCGGGCAACAACCGGGTGACGGTGACGGCGGTGCGGCTGCTGGCGGGCCGGGAGACCCCGGTCGCCCTCGTCGGCTTCGACGACATCGAACTGGCCGATCTGCTGGGCATCACGGTGATCGCCCAGGACGCCGCCGCGCTCGGCCGTACCGCCGCCGAGCGGCTGTTCCGCCGACTGGACGGGGTGTCCGAGGCACCGGCGCGCGTGCAGCTGACGACCGAACTCCTGGCCCGGGGCTCGGGCGAGGTGCCACCGCCCGGCGTCTGACGGTCCGTCCGGTCGGCCCGGCCACGCCGGCCCTTGCCGCACCGGTCGCGACCGGTGCGGCGGGACTCCTTCCGTCGAACCTCCCTGCGGGCGGCGTGGACCGTTCCGGCGACTACTGCGCGGTGGCCGTCAGATCGCCGCGGCGCGGCCGGGCGAAGGCGTCGAGCTCGGCCCGGGTGAGGCCGGTGAGACGCGCGACCTCGGCGTCGTCGAGCGCACCGCAGTCCAGGCCCCGCAGCAGATAGCCACTGAGCGCCTTGGCGGTGGCGGGCTCGTCCATGATGTCGCCCTCGGTCCGGGCGACGTACGCGGCGAGGCGTGCCGCCGCGGCCTCCATGCCCTCGCGGTAGAACGCGAACACGGCGGCGTAGCGGGTCGGGAGGTGGCCGGGGTGCATGTCCCAGCCCTGGTAGTACGCCCTGGCCAGGGCACGGCGCGTCAGCCCGTAGTGGAGCCGCCAGGCCTCGTGCACGTGGTCGGTGCCGCCGACCGGCAGCACGTTGGTGGAGCCGTCCGAGACCCGGACGCCGGTACCGGCGGCGGCGACCTGCATGATCGCCTTGGCGTGGTCGGCGGCCGGATGGTCGCTCGCCTGGTGGGCCGCGCTGACGCCGAGGCAGGCGCTGTAGTCGAAGGTGCCGTAGTGGAGCCCGGTGGCGCGGCCCTCGGCGGCGTCGATCATCCGGGCGACGGTCGCGGTGCCGTCGGCGGCGAGGATGGCCTGACTGGTCTCGATCTGGATCTCGAACCCGATGCGGCCGGCGTCGAGTCCATGGGCCTTCTCGAAGGCCTCGAGGAGCCTGACGAAGGCCGTGACCTGCTCCGCGTAGGTCACCTTCGGGAGGGTGAGGACGAGTCCGCCGGGCAGGCCGCCGTGCTCCATCAGGCCCGTCAGGAAGACGTCGGTGGTGCGGATCCCGCGGTCGCGTACGGCGGCCTCCATGCACTTCATGCGGATTCCCGTGTACGGGGCCGAAGCACCACGGGCGTGCGCCTCGGAGACCAGCCGGGCGGCACGGGCGGCGTCGGCGTCCTCGTCGCGGCCGTGGTAGCCGTCCTCGAAGTCGACCCGCAGGTCCTCCACGGGCTCGCGTTCCAGCTTCGCACGTACCCGGGTGTACACGGGCTCCGCGAGGTCGTCGGGGAGTCCGAGCACCCGCGCGAGGGTTGAGGCGTCCGGTGCGTGCTCGTCCAGCGCGGCGAGCGCCTGGTCGCCCCAGGAGCGGATGGTTCCGGCACCGAAGGAGTCACCGGGTACGTAGACGGTGTGGACGGGCTGGCGGGTGCCGGGGTCTCCCGGGTACCGGCGGGCGAGTTCGACGTCCACCGGTGCGAGGGAGGTGCTGATCTCCTCGCTGACCGCGCCGGCGAGGCTCGTCGACACCTTCTCCTGCTGGCCCATCTCGGCACCCTCCACACTCACGTCATTCCGCCTGACGGAATCAATAATCCGTATGGTGAAGCTATCGGGGGCGACTGACCTGCGTCAATGGTCCCCCGGAACGCCGCGGGGCCGCGCGGTGAAGTCACCGCGCGGCCCCGTGCGGGCGTGCTGCCCGACTCAGCCCTTGCGGGCCTTGATCTCGTCGGTCAGCTGGGGGACGACCTCGAAGAGGTCGCCGACCACGCCGTAGTCGACCAGGTCGAAGATCGGGGCCTCGGAGTCCTTGTTGACTGCCACGATCGTCTTCGAGGTCTGCATACCCGCCCGGTGCTGGATCGCGCCCGAGATGCCGGAGGCGATGTACAGCTGCGGGGAGACGCTCTTGCCGGTCTGGCCGACCTGGTTGGAGTGCGGGTACCAGCCGGCGTCCACGGCGGCGCGGGAGGCACCGACGGCCGCGCCGAGCGAGTCGGCGAGCGCCTCGATCACCGAGAAGTTCTCGGCGCCGTTGACGCCGCGGCCGCCGGAGACCACGATCGCGGCCTCGGTCAGCTCGGGGCGGCCGGTCGACTCGCGCGGGGTGCGGGAGACGACCTTGGTGCCGGTCGCCTTGTCACCGAAGGTGACGCTCAGCGCCTCGACGGCGCCGGCGGCCGGGGCGGCCTCCACGGGAGCCGAGTTCGGCTTCACCGTGATGACCGGGGTGCCCTTGGAGACGCGGGACTTGGTGGTGAAGGCGGCGGCGAACGCGGACTGCGTGGCGACCGGACCCTCGTCGCCGGCCTCCAGGTCGACCGCGTCGGTGATGATGCCGGAGCCGAGGCGGATCGCCAGACGGGCCGCGATCTCCTTGCCCTCGGCGGAGGACGGCACCAGCACCGCGGCCAGGGAACCGCCGGAGGACACCGCCTCGTACGCGGCCTGCAGCGCGTCCACCTTCGGCACGACCAGGTAGTCGGCGAACTCGGGCGCGTCGGCGGTGAGGACCCTCACCGCGCCGTGCTCGGCGAGGGCGGGGGCGGTGGCCTCGGCGCCGGGGCCGAGCGCGACGGCGACCGGCTCGCCGATGCGGCGGGCCAGCGTCAGCAGCTCCAGGGTGGGCTTGCGGACGGCGCCGTCCACGTGGTCGACGTAGACGAGAACTTCAGCCATGGGACTTCTTCTCTCCTGCTTGCGAAGTGTGCGGGGCGGTTGGGGTGACGACCGAAGCTCAGATGAACTTCTGGCTCGCGAGGTACTCCGCGAGCTGCTTGCCGCCCTCGCCCTCGTCCTTGACGATCGTGCCCGCGGTACGGGCCGGACGCTCGGCCGCGGAGTCCACCGCGGTCCAGGCACCCTCCAGGCCGACCTCCTCCGCCTCGATGTCGAGGTCGGACAGGTCCAGCGACTCCACCGGCTTCTTCTTCGCGGCCATGATGCCCTTGAAGGACGGGTAGCGGGCCTCGCCCGACTGGTCCGTCACGGACACGACCGCCGGCAGGGACGCCTCCAGCTGCTCCGAAGCGGTGTCGCCGTCACGGCGGCCCTTGACGGTGCCGTCCTCGACGGAGACCTCCGACAGCAGGGTCACCTGCGGAACGCCGAGCCGCTCGGCCAGGACCGCCGGAAGGACGCCCATGGTGCCGTCCGTGGAGGCCATGCCGCAGACGACCAGGTCGTAACCGGTCTTCTCGATCGCCTTGGCCAGGACCAGGGAGGTGCCCATCACATCGGTGCCGTGCAGATCGTCGTCCTCGACGTGGACGGCCTTGTCGGCACCCATGGACAGCGCCTTGCGCAGCGCGTCCTTGGCGTCCTCCGGGCCGACGGTCAGCACGGTGATCTCGGCGTCGTCCGCCTCATCGGCGATCTGCAGCGCCTGCTCGACCGCGTACTCGTCGAGCTCCGACAGCAGACCGTCGACGTCGTCCCGGTCGACGGTCAGGTCATCGGCGAAGTGCCGGTCGCCGGTGGCGTCGGGCACGTACTTCACACAGACAACGATCCTCAAGCTCACGCCGGCTCTCCTACTGCATCGTCATTACTGAGCTGCCTTGTGCAGGCAGCATAGGCGCCTGAAGGCGGGGTTTCCGGTCGGGGCGACCGGCGCTCCGAACGAAATATTACTCACCAGTACATCCACTGCTTACCCGGTGAGCAAGCGCTTGGAACTGTGACCTTGCCAACGCTGTGTAACCGGGATCTCTCAGTCCCTCAACGCGTTGAAGCGGCCCTGGTGGTACAGCAGCGGACGGCCGGTCCCCTCCGGGTGGCCGGCGACCGCCTCGGCGATCACCACACGGTGGTCCCCCGCGGGCACCCGGGCGACGACCCGGCAGACCAGCCATGCCAGCACGCCGTCCAGGAGCGGGACGCCCTCGGGCCCGCTACGCCATCGAGTGGGCGCGGCGAACCTGTCGGCACCCCTGCGGGCGAAGGTGGCGGCCAGTTCGCGCTGGTCCTCGGAGAGTATGTGCACCCCGACGTGCCCCGTCTCGGCGATGACCTGCCAGCTGGAGGAGGCGGTGCCGATGCCGAACGAGAGCAGCGGGGGCTCGGCCGCCACGGAACTGAGCGAGGTGGCGGTGAATCCGACGGGACGGTCGCCGTGCGCGGTGATGACCGCGACTCCTGCCGCGTGGCGGCGGAAGACGGAGCGCAGCAGATCGGGGGAGGCGAGTCGAGGAGTGCCGAGGCCGGGCGTGGCCACCATGGAATGGTCCTTCTGCGAGGGGTTCGGTCGGGGTCGTCGCTGCTCAGACACCCGGACAGCGAGCGCTCGCGTCGTGGGCCGGGGTGTTCCGTTGCTGCTTCCGGCCGGCGGGAAGGAGTTCTGTTGGCACATCGTCAGACTGACGATTGCTGGTGCGTGCAGTCAAGTGGGCCCGGTCAGATGCGAGCTGCGTCACGGACCGTCACCCGGCCGTCGCCGCTTCCACGCCGTCAGACGGCCTCGCCGAGGGCCGCGATGACATCCGCCTTCCGGGGCTGCCCGGACGCCCTCCGCACGATCCGGCCGCCGGCGTCGAGCACCAGCACGGTGGGCGTGCGCAGGATGTCCAGTTCGCGCACGAGCGAGAGCCGCTCCTCCGCGTCGATCTCCACATGGGCGACACCGTCGACCATGTCCGCGACCTGCGCGAGCGTGCGCCGCGTCGCCCCGCACGGCCGGCAGAAGGCACTGGAGAACTGCACCAGCGTCGCCCTCTCCCCCAGCTCGGCGCCCAGTTCGGTCGCCCCGAGCCGGCGCTCCACGTCCCTGCCGCGCACCTTCGTCCTCCCGTTCGTCCTCCCGGTGCGGCAGCCCGTACGCCCCGCCACCGCGAGGACCGCCGCGCACCACGAGTCCCGTCGTCGTTTCCCTGCAGCGCGCACACGACCGCAATGATTCCCGCTCCCGCCCCCGCGCTCCGCGGGTGATCCCCGGGGGGCACGGACCACGCCGACCTCAGGGGCCGAGCTTCGGCGCCACCGTACCCGCGCCCACCTGGCCACCCCTGCGGCCGGGCGCTGCCGGCTCGGCGGGCTACCGCGCTCCGCCGCGGGCGCCGTGACCGGTGCAGGTGACACGACGTGACGAGAATCTCGCCGTACGACGCGCCGGGGACTGGCCGTAGCGCCGCACATGGGGCACGATCTGCCCAATGCCGAAAACCTACGGCTGCGTAACTTCCGTTGGGAGAACCCTCCCCGGGACACAGAAGGAAGGGCCTCTCCCGACATGGCAGAGCTCGTCTACCGGCCGGTCATCGGCGCCGCACTCGCGATGTTCAAGGCGCTCGACCTGAAGATCGACAGCCAGGGGTCGGAGAACATCCCGCGCTCGGGGGGCGCGGTGCTGGTGAGCAACCACATCAGCTACCTGGACTTCATCTTCTCCGGCCTGGCCGCGCTGCCGCAGAAGCGCCTGGTGCGCTTCATGGCGAAAGAGTCGGTGTTCCGGCACCGGGTCTCGGGTCCGCTGATGCGCGGGATGAAGCACATCCCGGTGGACCGCGACCAGGGCGAGGCCGCGTACGCCCACGCGCTGGACTCACTCCGCGCGGGCGAGGTGATCGGCGTCTTCCCGGAGGCCACGATCTCCCAGTCGTTCACGCTGAAGGGCTTCAAGTCCGGCGCGGCGCGGCTCGCCCAGGAAGCCGGCGTACCGCTCGTCCCGATGGCTCTGTGGGGCACGCAGCGGCTGTGGACCAAGGGCCGGCCGAAGAACCTCCGGCGCAGCCACATCCCGGTGACGATTCGCGTCGGTGAGGCCATGGAGGCGCCGACGGACCAGTACGCCGGGGCGATCACCCGCCGGCTGCGGGAACGGGTGCAGGAACTGCTGGAGTCGGCACAGCGCGCCTATCCGGTGCGTCCCAAGGACGCCTCCGACACCTGGTGGGTGCCCGCGCACCTCGGCGGTACGGCCCCGACGCCGGCCGAGGTCCGCGAGGCACACTGAGCCGGTCGCCGCGGGCCCTCCTTCCGTGTGGGCCTCGCCGCGGGCGTGGGGACCGCACCAGGATGCCCGCCACGGCACTCACGGACGCACGGGAGCGCCGCCGGCCGTACGGACCCGATCCGGGCCGGGGTCCGAGCTTCTCCGGCGACTCGGCGGGTTCCGCCCCGTCGCCGTGACATGTCCGGCCCGGTCAGAGCGCGCCCGGTCGGCGCCTCGGCGGAGTAGTGGGTACGGGACGGCTTGGCCCCGGAGCCGCTACAGGCGTCCCGTACCCACGACTCCGCCGGGCCGCCGTGTGCGGGTCCTCCTGCGGAGCGCGGCCGTCGCTCGAGACGTTCCGGCGCCCGGCGCGCGGCGTCGCCGGGAAGCGCCGGACTCGCCTCGCTGCTGGGTCCGTTGACCGGGCCGTCGACTTCGACGCGCCCTGACGATGCCGGCTTCGCCCGTCGGGCCCGTGGTCGATGACCTCGTCGGCGACGAGGCGGGCCGAGATCCCGGGGACCTGCTGGATCAGCTCCATGACACGCGAGCACAGGAATGCGACCGGTCGAAAGTCAATGGACTTTCAACCGGTCGCAGATCCATGCGGCAAGGGGCGCCGGTGCGACGACGGGGTCGACGCCAACGGCTCCGGCGGAATCAGCCCGCCATTTCTTCCTTCAGCGCCAGGACGAAGGCGTCCACGTCGTCCTCGGTGGTGTCGAACGAGCACATCCAGCGGACGTCCCCGGCCGCCTCATCCCAGAAGTAGAAGCGGAAGCGCTTCTGGAGCCGGCGGCTCACCTCCTGCGGGAGCCGGGCGAAGACCGCGTTCGCCTGCACCGGGTAGCGGATCTCCACCCCGTCCACGGCCCGGACGCCCTCGGCCAGCCGCTGTGCCATGGCGTTGGAGTGCCGGGCGTTGCGCAGCCACAGGTCCTTGGCGAGCAGAGCCTCCAACTGCACGGACACGAACCGCATCTTCGAGGCGAGCTGCATCGACATCTTGCGCAGATGCTTCATATGGCTGACGGCGTCGGGGTTGAGCACGATGACGGCCTCGCCGAAGAGCATGCCGTTCTTGGTGCCCCCGTACGAGATGACGTCCACGCCGACGGCGTTGGTGAACGCGCGCATCGGCACGTCCAGCGACGCCGCGGCGTTGGCTATCCGCGCCCCGTCGAGGTGGACCTTCATGCCGAGCCCGTGGGCGTGGTCGACGATCGCGCGGATCTCGTCCACCGTGTAGACCGTGCCCAGCTCGGTGTTCTGGGTGATCGACACGACCTGCGGCATGGCACGGTGCTCGTCCTCCCAGCCCCAGGCCTGCCGGTCGATGAGCTCGGGGGTGAGCTTGCCGTCCGGGGTCGGTACGGTCAGCAGCTTCAGCCCGCCCATCCGCTCCGGAGCGCCGCCCTCGTCCACGTTGATGTGGGCGGTCTCGGCGCAGACGACGGCTCCCCACCGGTCGGTGAGCGCCTGCAGCGCGGTGACGTTGGCGCCGGTGCCGTTGAAGACGGGGAACGCCTCGGCGCCGGAACCGAAGTGGCTGTGCATGATCCGCTGGAGGTGGTCGGTGTACTCGTCCTCCCCGTAGGCGACCTGGTGGCCGCCGTTGGCCAGGGCGAGGGCGGCCATCACCTCCGGGTGCGCGCCCGCGTAGTTGTCGCTGGCGAATCCCCGTACGTGGGGGTCGTGGTGCCGGCGGGCGTCGGTTCTCGGCGGGATCACGGCTCGGGGGTCAGCCACAGGCGCTGTCCATTCACTTCCTGGGCGGGCCGCCCCCAGACTCCGGCAATGGCCTCGGCCAGTTCCTTGACGTCCGTGAAGCCCGCGAACTTGGCGTTCGGGCGCTCGGCGCGCATCGCGTCGTGCACGAGCGCCTTGATGATCAGGATGGCAGCCGCCGTGCGCGGGCCCTCCTCACCCCCGGCCTTCCTGAACGAGTCCGCCAGCGCCAGGGTCCAGGCCTCCGCAGCGGCCTTGGCGGCGGCGTAGGAGGCGTTGCCCTCGGTGGGCTTCGCCGCCCCGGACTGGCTGACCAGTACGAAGCGGCCCTTGTCGCTGCGCTTGAGCGCCTCGTGGAACGCGAGCGAGGTGTTCTGGACCGTACGGATCAGCAGTTTCTCGAGGAGCTGCCAATCGCTCAGGTCGGTCTCGCCGAAGGTCGCGCTGCCGCGCCAGCCGCCGACGAGATGGACGAGGCCGTCGACGCGGCCGAACTCCTTCTCGGTCTGCGCGGCCCATTCCCGGGTCGCGGTCGGGTCGAGCAGGTCGACGGTGTCGCCGGTGACGGTCGCACCGCCGTGCGCGTACCGCGCCTCGTCGACCGCCTGCGCCAGCCGTTCGCTGTCCGCGTCCGACGCCACGACGATCGCGCCCGCCTCGGCGAGGCGGAGCAGGGTGGCGCGGCCCGCCGGACCCGCGGCGCCCGCGACCGCGATCACCGCACCGTCGAGGGGCCCGTTGCCGTTCGCATTCATGGTGCTGGTCTCCTCCGTCCGAGAGCTCACGCGGCGACTCGCTCGGCGGACCGGGCCGTGATGCCCTTGGTGGAAGCGATCACGCCCTTCAGCTTCTTGGAGAGCGCCTCAAAGAACATGCTGAGCGGAAACTCGTCCGGAAGCACGTCGTCGACGAGCTTGCGCGGCGGCTGGCTCAGGTCCAGGGCGTCGGGACCCTTGGCCCAGCGGGAGCCCGGGTGCGGAGCGAGATAGGTGGCGACCAGCTCGTAGGCCTTGAACCAGTGGACGAGCTTCGGGCGGTCGATGCCGTCGCGGTACAACGTCTCGATCTCGGCGCAGAGCTGGTTGGTGACCTTCGGGGCCCGCTCCCAGTCGATCCTCAGCGTGTTGTCCGTCCAGCGTACGACGTCGTGCTTGTGGAGGTACGCGAAGAGCAGCTGGCCGCCGAGGCCGTCGTAGTTGCGCACCCGGTCGCCGGTGACGGGGAAGCGGAACATCCGGTCGAACAGCACCGCGTACTGGACGTCACGGCCGTGTGCGTTGCCCTCGGCCTCCAGCTTCACGGCCTCCTTGAAGGCGGTGAGGTCGCAGCGCAGCTCCTCCAGGCCGTACATCCAGAACGGCTGGCGCTGCTTGATCATGAAGGGGTCGAACGGCAGGTCGCCGTGGCTGTGGGTGCGGTCGTGGATCATGTCCCACAGGACGAAGGCCTTCTCGCAGCGCTCCTGGTCGTGGACCATCGAGGCCACGTCCTCGGGGAGGTCGATGGAGAGGATCTCCACCGCGGCCTCGGTCACCCGGCGGAAGCGGGCGGCCTCGCGGTCGCAGAAGATGCCGCCCCAGCTGAACCGCTCGGGGGCCTCGCGCACGGCTATGGTCTCCGGGAACAGCACGGCCGAGTTGGTGTCGTAGCCGGCGGTGAAGTCCTCGAAGGTGATCCCGCAGAAGAGCGGGTTGTCGTAGCGGGTCGCCTCCAGCTCGGCCAGCCACTCCGGCCAGACCATCCGCAGGACGACGGCCTCGAGGTTGCGGTCCGGGTTGCCGTTCTGCGTGTACATGGGAAAGACCACCAGGTGCTGGAGGCCGTCCACGCGGTCGGCGGCGGGCTGGAAGGCCAGCAGCGAGTCCAGGAAGTCCGGCACGCCGAAGGCGCCGTCGGCCCATTTGCGCAGGTCGGCGACGAGCGCCCGGTGGTAAGCGGCGTCGTGCGGAAGCAGCGGGGAGAGCTCCTCCACGGCGGCGGTCACCCGCTCGACCGCGTAGTCGGCGGCGGCGCGCACCGGGGCGCCCTCGGCACCGAAGTCGATGGAACCGTCCTCGGACTGCCAGGACCTGATCTCCTCGACGGCGTCCTTGAGCATCTGCCACGCGGGATGCTCGACCACCGCCGTGGTCGTCGCCGCGTCCGTCGCAGCGTTCTGCACAAGAATTTCCGTCATGTCACTTCCTCCACGGGAGAACCTCGCGTCAAGACACCGTATCCATGCCCGGTTCTCCCATACAAGGGGAACCCTGGGAAATTATCCTGCCTCACCCCCATGGTCACCGCAGATTTTTCTGTGACCTAGGCCATTCGGGGCGATGACTGCGGAACGTCGGGCAGGGGGCACCACCGGGCCGGCTTCGGCCCGGGCGCCGTCAAGGCCCGGAAGACTCGCCCACGCGCGAGTGAGCCCGTCACGGGGCGCAGCGGCGGAAGAACGCGTTCCCCCAAGCCCGGCACCTCATGCACGACCGGGTGCGGCTGAGGCGCAGGCCACTAGGCTGCGGCCGTGCCGCGCGGGGCGGGAGCCACCGCGTGCGAGCCGCAACAAGAACGGCCCGAGCCCGACACATCGACGGAAGCGAGAAGATCTTGAGTTTCCTCACCATCGGTCATCGCGGGGTCATGGGTGTCGAACCGGAGAACACCCTGCGTTCCTTCGTCCGGGCGGAACGCGCGGGCATGGACGCGATCGAACTCGATCTCCATCTCAGCAAGGACGGCGCCCTGGTCGTCATGCACGACGCCGATGTGGACCGGACGACCGACGGCACGGGACCGATCGCCGAGAAGACCCTCGCCGAGCTGCGGGAGCTGGACGCCGGTCAGGGCGAGCGCGTCCCGATCTTCGAGGAGGTCCTGGAAGCGGTGAGCGCGCCGCTCCAGGTCGAGATCAAGGACGCGGCCGCGGCACGGGTGCTCGCGGACGTGATGGTCAAGCGCGATCTGGCGGAACGGATCGAGGTCACCTCGTTCCAGGACGACGCCGTCAGGGAGATCGCCGCGCTGGTGCCCGGCGTGCGCACGGCCCTCGTCGCCAGCCGGTGGGGCAGCGACATCGTGGAGCGCGCGCAGGCCGCCGGCGCCCCGACGCTGGCGCTGAACATCCGCCGGCTCACGCTGGAGACGGTGGAGCACGCCCACGACGAGGGGCTGAGGGTCATCGGCTGGGTCGTCAACACCCAGGACCACCTGCGGCTGGTGCGCGCCCTCGAGCTCGACGGCGCGACCACCGACTTCCCGGAGATCCGGCGCACCGGCCGCTTCACGGCCTGACGGCCCCGGCGACGGACCGGCCTCCGCGCACCGGTCCGGTGTCCGAGGTCCCGCAGACCTGTCGCGGAAGGCCGCGCCTCAGCCGTCCAGGCTCTTCACGAGCAGCTCGAACTGCAGGTCGTCACGGCGCGGAACGCCGAATCGCTCATCGCCGTACGGGAACGGGGTCATCCGGCCCGTACGGCGGTACCCGCGCCGCTCGTACCAGGCGATGAGCTCCTCGCGCACCGAGATCACCGTCATGTGCATCTCGGTGACGCCCCACGTCTCGCTGACGAGACGCTCCGCCTCGGCGATGACCAGTCGGCCGAGCCCGCCGCCCTGGAGTCCCGGACGCACGGCGAACATGCCGAAGTACGCCGCGTCGCCGCGGTGTTCGAGCTGGCAGCAGGCCACCAGCTCGTCGTCGCGCCGCACCACGAGCAGCCTGCTGCCGGACGCCCCGATCACCTGGCGCACGCCTTCCGGGTCGGTGCGCTGCCCGTCCAGGATGTCCGCCTCGGTGGTCCAGCCCGCACGGCTGGAGTCCCCGCGGTAGGCCGACTCGATCAGCTCGACCAGCGCGGGCACGTCGGCATCGGTCGCGTCGCGGAAGGACAGCTGCACCGGGTGCTGGGGCGGGGCGGTCTCCATGGGGCGGTTCTCCGTTCTCCTCATTCTTCGCCGGCGGTCGCGGCGGGTCGGCCGCGGACGCGCGGTCCGCCCGACCTCGGAGCGGCGCACCGGCGGTCTACGGTGGAGACCATGATGCACGTGCTGAGCAGTCGCATCCTGCTGCGGCCGACCGACCCCGAGCGGTCCCGACGGTTCTACGAGGACGTGCTGGGCCTGCAGATCTACCGCGAGTTCGGCACCGGGCAGGACCGCGGAACGGTCTACTTCCTCGGGGGCGGGTTCCTGGAGATCTCCGGCCGCTCCGACACCCCGCCCGGCCCGGGGCTCGCGCTGTGGCTCCAGGTGTCGGACGCCAAGGCGGCCTACGGTCATGTGCTGTCGCACGGGGCCGAGGTGGAACGGCCGCCGCGGCGGGAGCCCTGGGGGCTCGTCGAGATGTGGCTGACCGATCCGGACGGGGTGCGGATCGCCGTGGTCGAGGTGCCCGAGGACCATCCGCTGCGCCGCCGGCCCTGAGCGGGGCGGGCGATCGCGCTCGCGGGCAGAGCCGTCCCGGACGCGGGGCGAGGGAGCCTCGTCAGGCGGTGTGCGCGGCCGCGCCGCCTCCGCGAGCGCCCCGCGTACACCCGTGCGCTCGTATGCGCCGGGCCCCGGCGGGGCATGTCCTGCTCGACACGTCGAGCGGGGAGGTGGGAGGTGCACGGACCGGCGGTGCCGGGCTGGCTGCTCGTGGCGCTGTGCGCGGTGTCCGGCGCGTACTGCGTCGTGCGGATGCGCTGCTGTGCGGGCCCGGCGCGCAGCGCGGCGACGGATGAGGCCCTGATGGGGTTCGGGATGGCCGCGATGGCCGTGCCGGCCGCCGTGGCACCGGCACCGGCGTGGGCATGGCTGCCGTACGCGGCCCTGTTCGGGACGGTGGGCCTGCGGGCGTTGCGGGCCACTCGGGCCTCCCGCGCCGGCGCGCACCATCTGCACCATCTGGTGGGCTCGCTGGCCATGGTGTACATGGCGGTGACCATGTCCCCCTTCGCGGCGGGCGGCCACGGGGCGCACGGCGCGCCCGGTGCCGGCGGAGTGCCGCTGGTGACGGGGGCGTTGCTCGTCTACTTCGCCGTGTTCGTCCTGCACACGGGCGCCCGGCTGGTGCCCGCGGCGGCGCCCGCGGGCGGCCCTCCCCCGGCCTGGGGAGCCCGCCCCGAGCTGGCCCTGGCGTGCCGGGTCTCGATGGGCGTCGCCATGGTCGCCATGCTTCTCACCGTCTGAGCGCGCGGGGGCGGGCCGTGGCGTGCGTCACTTGCCGTCTGAAGCCATACCTGTGAGTAGCACACCGCTCATAGTCTGGTGCCCATGATGGTCTCCCTCGCGCTGCTGTCGCTCGGCGCACTGGCCGCCGTCGTCGCGCCGCGGCTGATGTCCCGGGCCGACTGGCCGGAGCGCGAGCCGGTGGTGGCGTTGTGGGTGTGGCAGTGCGTGGTCGCTGCGGTGCTGCTGAGCTTCGGCCTCTCCATGACCATCAGCGCGGCCGCCACCTGGCAGGCGGTGCGGGGGCCGGTCTTCGCGCCCGCACCGAGCGCGGTCGTCGAGGCGTACGCCCTGGGCGCGGGCGGTCCGTGGTCGGCCGTACTGGCCGTCGTACTGGCGTGCGGAGGGCTGTGGACCGGCGCGATGCTCACCCGGGAGATCCACCGGGCGCACGCGCGACGCAAGCGGCGCAGGGCCGAACTCCTCGTGCGCGCCCCCCTGTTGCCCGGAGAGGACCCCGGCGACGATCCGCTGGTGGTGCTGGAGGGCGAGCGCCCCGACGCGTGGTGGCTGCCCGGCGCCGCGCCCCAGCTCGTCATCACCACGGCCGCCCTGCGGCGACTGAAGGGCCGTCAGCTCGACGCGGTGCTGGCTCATGAGCAGGGCCATGCCAGAGCGCGCCACGACTGGCTGCTGCACTGCTCGGCGGCGCTCGCCAACGGTTTTCCCCAGGTCCCGGTGTTCGCCGCGTTCCGCGACGAGATGCACCGGCTGGTGGAGCTGGCCGCGGACGACGTGGCCTCGCGCCGGTTCGGGCGGCTGACGATCGCCCTCGCGCTGGTCGAACTGAACGAACACCGCGGAGTCTTCGGTCCCCGCCCGGCGCCCGACGCCCAACTGCACCAGCGGGTGAACCGCCTGCTGGCCCCGGTGCCCCGGCTCACCGCGGGCAGGCGGCTGCGGCTGACCGCCGCCGCGGTCCTGGTGCCCGTCGTACCGCTGCTGGTGGCATTCGTGCCGGGTCTGAGCGCTTTGGCATGACCGGCACCGTGCCCGGGGCGCCGGGAAGGTCGCGGCGTCCGGCGCGGTGCGTCGCACGGCGGAGGATCGCCCTCGCACCGGACGCACTCGGGTGACGTGACAACAACGCAGCGCGGCGCCGCGACCCGGTGAACCCGGCCGGTCGCGGCACCAGTGCCGCGTCAGGCAAGGTTTGCCCGTCAAGGAGCGGCGTCCGGTGCACGGGGCCTCCCCAGGCCCTCCGGCCGAGGGGGTGAGGTCTCCCCCAGGCCCTCCCGCCGAGGGGGTGGGGCCTCCCCTAGGCCCTCCCGCCGAGGGGGTGGGGCCTCCCCCAGGCCCTCCCGCCGAGGGGTGGGGCCTCCCCCAGGCCCTCCCGCCGAGGGGGTGGGGCCTCCCCCAGGCCCTCCCGCCGAGGGGAAGATCGCAAGGCGCCGGATCGACCTCGTGGTGGACCTACTCGGTTGATCCGGCAACGCCGCGAGTCGCCGTACCGGGCGCCGCGACGGGGCGAACGTCGCCTGATGCGGCACTAGCAGGGCGTATCGGGGGCAGGATCCCTCCCATGCGTCCCCCCACCCCCACCTCCACCCCACTCCCGCGCACCCCCGTCCCGGAGCCGGGCCCTCCGGTCCCCGGGGCACGCACCGCCTCGCTGACCGCCGTGGTCACCGTCCTGCTGCTGGTGACGGTGGTAGTGGGCTGGGAGCCGCTGATGTCGGCCGACCGCACGGTCGCCGTCGAGCTCCACGAGTCCGCGCTGGCGGAGCCGGGGCTCACCGAGGCGAACCGGATCCTCAGCGACTGGGTGTGGGACCCGTGGACGATGCGCGCCCTGGTGGTCGGGGTGGTGCTCGGCCTGCTGTGGCGCGGCGAGCGCCTCCCGGCCCTGTGGCTCGCGGCGGCGAGCCTGCTGGGGTCGGCGGTGCAGCAGATCCTCAAGGTCCTGGTGGGGCGGCAGCGCCCGGTCTGGGCGGAACCCGTGGACTCCGCCCACTACGCCGCCTTCCCCTCCGGCCACGCGATGACGGCGACCGTCACCTGCGGGCTGCTCCTCTGGCTACTGGCGCGGACGGGGGCCGGACCGGGGCTGCGGCGGACGGCGGCCCTGCTCTCGGCGGTCTCGGTGCTGGGCGTGGGCTTCACCAGGCTCTACCTGGGAGTGCACTGGCTCACGGACGTCCTGGCCGGCTGGCTGCTCGGGATCTGTGTGGTCGCCGTGGCGGTCGGCTCGTACGAACGGCTGGCCTTGAACCGGGAGCCCTGACGCCGGGAGGATCGCCCCATGGCGATCAAAGGCGTGCTCTTCGATTTCTCGGGAACGCTCTTCCGGATCGAATCCGTCACCTCCTGGCTGCGGGCCGCCCTCGACGAGACGGGGATCTCCGTCGGCGAGGACGCGTTCGAGCGGTACGCACGCGAGCTGGACGCGGCCGGGGCGCTGCCCGGAGGTTCCACCCCCGAACTGATCCCCGAGGCGCTCGCCGACCTGTGGCGGACGCGCGACCGGGACGCCCGGCGGCACAGGGACGCCTACATGGGCCTCGCCCGCCGTGTGGAGCTCCCCGACCCCCGGCTCTACGACGCGCTCTACGAGCGGCACAAGACCCCGTCCGCGTGGCTGCCGTACCCGGACGCGGAGGAGGTGCTCGGCGAGCTGCGGCGCCTGGGCACAGGCGTCGCGGTGGTCAGCAACATCGGCTGGGACCCGCGGCCGGTGTTCCAGGCGCACGGGCTGCACGGCTACGTGGACGCGTACGTGCTGTCGTACCGCCACGGGGTGCAGAAGCCGGACGCCAGGCTGTTCCGGGCGGGCTGCGAGGCGCTCGGGGAGGACCCCCGCGACGTCCTGATGGTCGGTGACGACAGGCGCGCGGACGGCGGGGCGGCACAGCTGGGTTGCGCGGTGCACTTCGTGGATCATCTGCCGGTCGAGGAGCGGCCCGAAGGCCTGCGTCCGGTACTCGGACTCATGGGCGCGTGAACCGGAACGCGATGGGCGAAGTGCCGGTGGCCGGCCCTGGGAATCGAGACCGCGAGATCGGACAATAGAGGAAGAAGCCGCACGCCGCGGCTCCCGGGATCCGTGCGGATCCATGGCGGAAGGATCGGACCGGGCGATCCCCCGCGTCGCCCGGTCCGTCCGGTCACCCCCGCTGACCAGGCACACGAGCGCCTCGCCACGGGTCGCGCTGAGTATATTGGCTCGGAGCCAGTCAACGCAGGAGTTAAGCATGTCCCCGCGGAGCGCGTCGGTCAATGAAGAGCTCCGCCGGCGTTCCCGGGAGCGCCTGCTCCAGGCGACCGTGGACCTCGTCGGGGAGCGCGGCTACGAGGCGACGACCCTCGGGGACATCGCCGACCGGGCCGGTTCGGCCCGCGGACTGGTCTCGTACTACTTCGCCGGCAAGCGCCAGCTGTTCCAGTCGGCCGTGCACCGGCTGATGCACCTCACGCTGGAGGAGGCGCTGGAGCGTGAGCCCCGCACCTCCGACGGGCGGGAGCGGCTGGCCCGGGCGATCGACGCGATCCTGGGCCTCGCCGTGGACCGGCCGGTGCTGATGCGCGCGCACATGGCGGGCATCCTGCAGGCCGACGGGTTCGTCCAGTGCCCCGAGCAGCAGCGCCTGGCCCTCCTGCTGCGCGACACGGTGGAGCGGTACGGGACCGAGGATGTCGACGCCGACTACCCGCTGCTGCGCGCGCTGCTGATGGGCGCGGTCTTCGCGGTGGCGCTGCCCGGCGCGCCGATGCCGCGCGCACGGCTGCGCGCCGAGCTGTTCCAGCGGTACGGGCTGGACTGGGGGCTCGGTTTCCCGCCGGGCGGGGAGCCGTCCCGCGGGACGCCACACGAGGGTTCGGACCGGCCCTCCGACGGGGCGGCCGGGTAAGAGCTGTCCCGGAGGGCCTGCGCGGCCGCACCGGGGAGTCGCGGTGCCGCCCGCCGGGGCGGCACCGCAACGGTGTGGATCAGTGGTCGTGGCGGTCGAAGTAGTCCGGCTGGGTCTGCACGTTGAGCTCGCGCATCCGGACGCGCTTGGCCGCGTCGGTACGACGGTCCTCGAGCTTCAGCACGTCGAAGCCCTTGGCGATGTCGTTCGAGTAGATGTGGCCGTTGTAGTAGTACGCCGACCAGGAGCCGCCCGTGGTGATGGTGTCGGTGGAGAGCGGGCCGCGCTCGAAGTAGGCGATCTCCCGCGGCTTGGCGGAGTTCGTGAACTCCCACACCGACACGCCGCCCTGGTACCAGGCCTGGACCATGATGTCGCGGCCCTTCACCGGGATCAGCGAGCCGTTGTGCGCCACGCAGTTCTCGGTGGCGGCCTGGTGCCGGTCGATCTTGAAGTAGCTGCGGAAGACCAGCTTGCGCTTGTCGCCCCTGCCGACGATGTCGTAGATGCCGTCGGCCCCGCGGTTCGGGCCGATCTCCGCGTTGCAGGTCGCGCCCACGCCGCCGCCGAGCTCGTCGGTGAAGACCACCTTGTCGGCGTCCTGGTTGAACGTCGCCGAGTGCCAGAACGCGAAGTTCACGTTGTCCTGGACCCGGTCGATGACCTTCGGGCGCTCGGGGTTCCGGATGTCGAACAGGATGCCGTCACCCATGCACGCGCCGGCCGCGAGGTCCTCGTCCGGCAGCACCGTGATGTCGTGGCAGCCGGTCGTCTTGGAGACGCCCGGGTTCGTGGGCGCGCCGGGGTTGCCGCCGCCGTCGGGACCCTCGCCCGGGAACAGCACCGGGAAGCCGACGACCGCTGACTTCTCCGGGGCGTTCCGCGGCACCTTGATGACGGAGATCCCGTCGTGCGGCGGCCGGCAGTCCGGGAAGGCCGCGTTCGGCGAGTACGACGACACGTACACGTACACGTTGCGCCGCTCGGGCACGAGTGTGTGGGTGTGCGAGCCGCACGCGGTCTCCACGGCCGCGACGTACTTCGGGCTGCGCTTGTCGCTGATGTCGAAGACCTTGACGCCCTCCCACGAGGACTTCTCCGTGGCCGGCTGACTGGTGCTGGCACAGGAGTCGTCGCTGCGCGAGGAGTCGGTGGAGAGGAAGAGCAGGTCCCCGGAGACCGAGATGTCGTTCTGGGCACCGGGGCACAGGACCTGGGCGACGGTCTTCGGGGCGCGCGGGTCGGAGATGTCGAAGATGCGGAAGCCGTCGTAGTTGCCGGCGAACGCGTACCTGCCCTGGAAGGCCAGGTCGGAGTTGGTGCCCGGGAGGGCGTCCTTCGGGATGTTGGCGAGATGGCGGATGTTGTCGCTGTGGACGACCTCGTCCACGGCGGGAATCTCGCCACTGTTCGTCAGGGCTTCGGCGGCTGCCGCCTGTTCGGACGAGACCTTCCTCTCGGCCGGGACGTCTCCGGGGTCCGGTGTGGCGGCCGCGGGTCCGGCCGCCAGCAGAGTGGCCAGCAGCCCTGCCGCGGCTGTCGCCACGCCCAGGCGTCTGCGCCGCACGCGGGTGGTGTGCAACGGGGTCACCGTTTTCCTCCCCTAGTTCCATTCCGTGCTTGAACCATGCACTGACCCCGGCAGTATCGTCCTCGGCATGCCCATATCAACAGATGGCAACAGGGACGTCATGAAATTCGTCGCGGCCGTCGTGGTGGCCGTACTCGCCCTCGGAGCCTGCGAGTCGGGGTCCGGCGGCGACGCGAAGGCCGGGGGCGAGCGCGGCGCTGCGGTCGTGGCCCCGGGGAAGCCGGGCGAACCCGCGAGGACGCTCTCCCCCGAGGAGGCCGCGAAGGAGCTGCCGGACGACAGCCCGAACGCCGCGGACGTCACGTACGTCCGGATGATGATCGTCCATCACGCCCAGGCGCTGGAGATGACGGCGCTCGTGCCCGAGCGGGCCGGCGGCACCCCGGTGAAGCGTCTCGCCGATCGCATCAGGGCAGCGCAGGAGCCGGAGATCGGTGCGATGCGGGGCTGGCTGACAGCACACGGCAAGGACGGTGCGGCGGACGGTCACGGGGCCCACGACCACGGCGCGATGCCGGGCATGGCGACAGAGGAGCAGCTGGCGCGGCTCCGCGCCGCCGAGGGCAGGGCCTTCGACGAGCTGTTCCTCAAGCTGATGATCACTCACCACCAGGGCGCGCTGACGATGGGGGCGACCGTGCTGTCCGAGGGGAGCAACGTCCAGGTGGAGGAAATGGCCAATGACGTGATCGCGCAGCAGACGGCGGAGATCAACCGTATGCGCACGATGTGAGACTTACCGCGCGGCCTGCCCGGTGCAATGCTGGAAGCACCCTGCGGAAGGAGCGCAGCCGTGCTTCGAGTCGCCGTCGTCGGATCCGGGCCGAGCGGGGTGTACACCGCTCAGGCCCTCGTCCAGCAGTCCCTCGTGCCGGACGTCCGGGTGGACGTCCTGGACCGGCTCCCGTGCCCCTACGGGCTGGTGCGGTACGGAGTCGCGCCCGACCACGAGAAGATCAAGTCCCTGCAGAACACCCTGCGGGCGGTCCTGGAGGACGAGCGGATCGGTTTCGTCGGCAACGTCGAGGTGGGCGCGCACGGCCTGACGCCGGCGCGTCTGCTGCGGCTCTACCACGCGGTCGTGTACTGCGTCGGGGCCGCGAAGGACCGCAGGCTGGGGGTGCCGGGCGAGGATCTGCCCGGGAGCTGCTCGGCCACCGACTTCGTGTCCTGGTACAGCGCCCACCCGGACGCCGCGGACAGTGGATTCGCCCTCGGCGCCCGGTCGGCGGTGGTCATCGGCGTGGGCAACGTCGCCGTCGACGTCACCCGGATCCTCGCGCGCGGTGCGGCGGAGCTGCTGCCGACCGATGTGCCGCACGACGCGCTGGGCGCGCTGGCCGGCAGCCGGGTCCGGGAGGTGCACATGGTGGGCCGACGCGGCCCGTCCCGGGCGAAGTTCACCACCAAGGAGCTGCGCGAGCTGGGCGCGCTGCCGGACGCGGCCGTCGGCGTCGAGCCGGCCGACCTCGCCCTGGACCCCGGGTACGCCGACGCGACGGGGCTGCCGGCGGTCAACCGGCGCAACGTCGACGTGGTGCGCGGCTGGGCGACGACCGGCGAGGCCGCCTCGCGAGCCCGGGCACGGACCATCCGGCTGCGCTTCTTCCTGCGTCCCGTGGAACTGCTCGCCGAGGGCGGACGGGTCGCAGCGGTGCGCTTCGAGCGGACCGTGCCGGACGGCTCGGGCGGGGTGCGCGGCACCGGCGCGTACGAGGAGATCGAGGCGCAGCTGGTGCTGCGGGCGGTCGGCTACCGCGGAGCGCCCCTGGACGGGCTGCCGTTCGACGCCACCCGGGGCACGGTGCCGCACGAGGCCGGGCGGGTCCTGCGGGACGGCTCGCCGTCCCCGGGCGAGTACGTGGCGGGCTGGATCAAGCGAGGCCCCACCGGCGTGATCGGCACGAACAGGCCCTGCGCGAAGGAGACGGTGGCCTCGGTCCTCGAGGACGCGCCCGCGCTGTCGGCCCGCACGCTCCCGGACGAACCCCTGGACGTGCTGCGCGAGTCGGGGCTACAGCCGGTGGAGTGGCCGGGCTGGCTGGCGATCGAGGAGGCCGAGACGGCGCTGGGCCGATCGCTGGGGCGCCGTTCGGTGAAGATCGCCGACTGGGACGGGCTGCTGGGCGCGGCCGGTGTCGGCGTGGCTCCGCGGCTCCCGGCCGCGTAGCGCGGCACGGCGGCCGACGGGATCAGGACGCCCGAACCGGACGGGCAGAGGGGCTCGGGCCTGCGCCGGAGTGAGCAGGGTCGGCCTCCGCCGGTACCGCGGTCACGGTGGTTCCGTGGCGAGCACGGTCGGCCGGCGCCGGGGGCGAGGTCAGCCGGTGCCGAGACGGGCCGCCTCACCGGCGGCGGCGGTGAGGATGCTGTCCAGGAGGCCGGGGAACAGCGCGTCCAGGTCGCCGCGGCGCACCCCGTTCATCTTCGCCGTGCCCCGGTACACCTGCCGGATCACGCCGCTCTCCCTCAGCACGCGGAAGTGGTGGGTCGAGGTGGACTTGGTCACGGGCAGATCGAAGTACGAGCAGGACAGCTCGGACCCGGCGGTCGCCAGCTCGCGCACCACGCGCAGCCGGACCGGGTCGGAGAGCGCCTGGAGCACGCCCTCGAGCCGGATCTCGTCGCGCGTGGGGTGGGCGAGCTGGCGGGGACCGGCGGCGGTGGTCACGGAGGCTCCACTTGGGTTCGGGGATCCCATGGTACGAAAGTCGTCGTAGTTCGCGCGCGCAGCGGGCCGGTACCGCCGACCCGGCGCGCCACCGAGCACGTGGACGCCGCCACATGGCGGGGCGCTGCCCCGACCAGCGGCGCGGGCGATGCGATCTGCCTCGCGGGGGCATCGGCAGCCCTACTGCCGGCTCCCGGCGCCGGGTGGGGATCCGCCGTCGCGCCCGCCCCTGCCGGAACGCCACGGCGGATCCCCACCCGGCCCGCCCGGCTACTCGACGATCAGCTCGACGGGGATGTTGCCGCGCGTGGCCTTGGAGTACGGGCAGACCTGGTGCGCCTGCTTGACCAGCAGCTCGCCGGTCCCGCCCTCGAGTGCGCTCGGCAGCTCGACGCGCAGGACCACGGCCAGCCCGAAGCCGCCGTCCTCGTCCTTGCCTATGCCCACCTCGGCGGTCACCGAGATGTCGCCGGTGTCGACTTTCGCCTGGCGGCCGACGAGGCCGAGCGCGCTGGCGAAGCAGGCCGCGTACCCCGCCGCGAAGAGCTGCTCCGGATTGGTGCCCTCGCCGCTGCCGCCCAGGGCGGCGGGCGCGGCGAGCGGCAGGTCCAGCCGGCCGTCGGAGCTGACGGCACGCCCCTCGCGGCCGTTCGCGGTGGCGACAGCGGTGTACAGCGCGTTCATGGAGAACCATCCCTTGGTCGTCGGAGCCGGACCCGTGGGGCGGTCCGGACAGCCACCACTAGAGCACACAATTAAGTTGTGCACAACTAAATGGCTCGCAAGGCAGGTACCCTGAACCCATGAACACGACACCGGATGCCGTACCGGACACGGAGATCCTCCGCCTGGACCGCCAGATCTGCTTCTCGCTGCACGCGGCCTCACGGGCCTTCAACGGCGTCTACCGGGCGGTCCTGAAGGACCTCGGCCTCACCTACCCCCAGTACCTGGTGATGCTGGTGCTCTGGGAGCACGGCGAGCTGCCGGTGAAGACGATCGGCACCCGCCTCCGACTGGACTCCGGCACACTCTCGCCACTGCTCAAGCGCCTGGAGGCGCTCGGCCGCGTGGAGCGCCGGCGCAGCGCCGAGGACGAGCGTTCCGTCACCGTGCGGCCGACGGTCGCGGGCGCAGCCCTGCGGGAGCAGGCCGCCCTCGTGCCTCGCAGGATCGCCGCGGCCACCGGACTCTCCCTGGAGGAGATCGGCGATCTGCAGGAGCGCCTGGCGGCACTGACCGCCAAGCTCGACGGGGCCGACCTGGACCTCGACCCGCTCGGCGGCTGCGCGGGGCCGGCCTGACCCCACGGCGGGACGCGCACGGTCGCGACGTACGGACCGGCCCGCCTCTTGTACGAGAGTCTTCGTAGTTTGACAATCGCCGTACTACGATGACTATCGTACGAGCATCATCTTCGCCCCGCCGTGAATGGAGTCCGCCGTGAGCGCACTGTTCGAGCCGTACACCCTGCGGTCCGTGACGATCCCGAACCGCGTGTGGATGGCGCCGATGTGCCAGTACAGCGCCGAGGCCACGGGACCGGACGCGGGCGTCCCCACCGACTGGCACTTCGCCCACTACGCCGCCCGGGCCGCCGGGGGCACCGGGCTGATCCTCGTCGAGGCCACCGCGGTCGCCCCCGAGGGCCGGATCAGCCCGCACGACCTGGGGATCTGGAACGACACCCAGACCGACGCCTTCCGCAGGATCACCCGCTTCCTCAAGGAGCAGGGCACCGTCCCCGGCATCCAGCTCGCGCACGCCGGACGCAAGGCCTCCACGGACCGGCCCTGGAAGGGCGGCGGGCCGGTGGGCCCGGACTCCGGCGGCTGGCAGCCGGTCGCGCCGAGTCCGGTCCCGTTCGACGGGGGGTACCCGGTGCCCGACGAGCTGACCACGGATCAGATCGCGGAGCTCCCCGCCCGGTTCGCGGAGGCCGCGCGCCGGGCGCTGGACGCGGGCTTCGAGGTGGTCGAGGTGCACGGCGCGCACGGCTATCTCATCGGCGAGTTCCTCTCCCCGCACAGCAACCACCGCACCGACGCGTACGGCGGCTCGTTCGAGAACCGCACCCGGTTCGCACTCGAGGTCGTCGACGCCGTACGGACGGTGTGGCCACAGGAGCTCCCGCTGTTCTTCCGGATCTCCGCGACCGACTGGCTCGAAGAGAACGGCTGGACCGCCGACGACACCGTGCGCTTCGCCGCCCTGCTCCGGGAGCACGGCGTGGATCTGCTCGACGTCTCCTCCGGCGGGAACGCGGCGCGGGTCCGCATCCCGGTCGGCCCGGGCTACCAGGTGCCGTTCGCCGCCCGGGTCAGGAACGAGACGGCGCTGCCCGTGGCGGCCGTCGGCCTGATCACCGACCCGGAGCAGGCCGAGAAGGTCCTCGCGAACGGCGAGGCCGATGCCGTTCTCCTCGGCCGGGAACTGCTGCGCAGCCCCTCGTGGGCCCGGCTCGCCGCACGCGAACTGGGCGGGCCGGTCCGGATCCCCGACCAGTACCACCGCTCGGTCTGAGCCCGTGGAGCAGCGCCCGGCCCGATGCCGTGCGGGGCGCGTCCGACCCGTAGCCGGCCCGGACCGGACGCGGAGGCGCACCGGGGCCGGGCACGGCCGGGCCGACCTGCGGGAAGGAGCCGTCCGGGGGCCGTTGTCAGCGGGTGGGTGCAGACTGGCTCCCGTCCGCGACAACGGCGTCCTGGAGGTGTCGGCGATGACCGACGTTCTGCTGGCGGTAGGCACACGCAAGGGGCTCTTCCTGGGGCACGGGAGAGACGGCCGATGGGAGTTCGACGGCCCCCACTTCAACGCCCAGGCCGTGTACTCGATCGGGATCGACACACGCCGCGGCGCCGTGCCGCGGCTGCTGGTCGGCGGGGACAGCGCCCACTGGGGCCCCTCGGTGTTCCACTCCGACGACCTGGGCGCGACGTGGACGGAACCGGCCAAGCCCGCGGTGAAGTTCCCCAAGGACACCGGAGCCTCCCTGGAGCGGGTCTGGCAGCTCCATCCGGCGGGCCCCGCGGCCCCGGACGTGGTCTACGCGGGGACGGAGCCGGCGGCACTGTTCCGCTCGGAGGACGCCGGGGAGACGTTCGAGCTCGTCCGGCCGCTCTGGGAGCACCCCACCCGCTCGCAATGGGTTCCGGGCGGCGGCGGCGAGGCCGTGCACACCGTGGTCACCGACGACAGGGACCCCCGTCGGGTGACCGTCGCGGTGTCCACGGCGGGGGTCTTCCGCAGCCATGACGGAGGCGCCGCCTGGAGCCCGTCCAACGAGGGGGTGTCGGCGGTCTTCCTGCCCGATCCGAACCCGGAGTTCGGGCAGTGCGTCCACAAGATCGCCCAGGACGCCGGCGATCCCGACCGGCTCTACCTCCAGAACCACTGGGGGGTGTACCGCAGCGACGACGGGGGCGCCCGGTGGACGGACATCGGCGCGGGGCTCCCGTCGGACTTCGGCTTCTCCGTCGTCGCCCATCCGCACCGCCCCGGCGTCGCCTATGTCTTCCCGATCAACGCCGACGCGGACCGGGTCCCGGCCGAGCGGCGCTGCCGGGTCTACCGCACGGCCGACGCGGGCTCGACGTGGGAACCGCTGTCGCACGGGCTGCCCGAGGGGGACCACTACGGCACGGTGCTGCGCGACGCGATGTGCACCGACGGCGCCGACCCCGCCGGGGTCTACTTCGGCAACCGGAACGGCGAGCTGTACGCGAGCGCGGACGACGGCGACAGCTGGCGGCAGTTGGCCTCCCATCTGCCGGACGTGCTGTGTGTCCGGGCCGCCACGGTCGGTTGAGGAGGCACCCCGCGAGGCCAGTAGAGTGACGCCTCGTGGCACGACCGTTGAAAGAGATCGTCGATTCGGGGTGGGCGGACGCCCTGGACCCCGTGGCCGAACGCATCGCCGCGATGGGCGACTTCCTCCGCGCGGAGATCGCCGCGGGACGGACGTACCTGCCGGCGGGCGCGCATGTGCTGCGCGCCTTCCAGCAGCCGTTCGACGAGGTGCGCGTCCTGATCGTCGGCCAGGACCCCTATCCGACACCCGGGCACGCCGTGGGGCTGAGCTTCTCCGTGGCACCCGAAGTACGGCCGCTGCCGGCCAGTCTGGAGAACATCTTCCGGGAGATGCACACGGACCTCGGGCTGCCCCGGCCGTCGAACGGCGATCTGACGCCGTGGACCCGACAGGGCGTGCTGCTGCTCAACAGGGCGCTGACCACCGCGCCCCGCAGGTCGGCCGCACACCGGGGCAAGGGCTGGGAAGAGGTGACCGAGCAGGCCATCCGCGCCCTCGTCGCGCGCGGTAAACCGCTCGTGTCCGTACTGTGGGGCCGTGACGCCCGCAATCTGCGGCCGCTGCTCGGCGACCTCCCCGCGGTCGAGTCCTCCCATCCCTCCCCCAAGTCGGCCGACTACGGCTTCTTCGGCTCCCGGCCGTTCAGCAGGGTGAACGACCTGCTCGTCCGCCAGGGTGCGCAGCCGGTGGACTGGCGGCTGCCATGACCGGAAGCGGCGCGGGCGGTTGGGTCCTCGGGGCGGACTCCGGGGGGTCTGGCCTGCGCGTCGCCCTCGCCCCGGCCGCCGACCCGCCGGCGGCGCTGACCGCCGCGTCCCGGGAGCCCGTCCGCACCGGCCCCGCCGGGATCGAAGCGGCCCATCTGCTGGAGCAGTTGCTGCCGATGGCCCGCGGGCTCCTGCTGCGGGCAGGGGCCGAGGCGCCCGTCGCCGTCGCCATCGGGGCGGCCGGGATGGCGACTCTCGGCGACGAACTGCGGTCCGTACTGCCCGGTGTGCTCTCGCGGGAGCTGGGTGCGCGACAGGTCGCACTCGCCGCCGACGCCGTCACCGCCTACGCGGGCGCCCTCGGCCAGCGCCCCGGTGCGGTCGTCGCCGCCGGCACGGGCCTGATCGCGACCGGTACGGATCTCACGAACTGGCGCCGTGCCGACGGCTGGGGCCATCTGCTCGGTGACTGCGGTTCGGGCGCCTGGATCGGCCGGGCCGGGCTGGAGGCCGCGCTGCGGGCCCACGACGGGCGTGCGGGGGGCTCCCCGGCACTGCTGGAACGGCTCGAGGACGTCTTCGGACCCGCGGCGGGGCTGCCGGGGCTGCTGTACCCGCGCACCGACCGGCCGGCCGTGCTGGCCTCGTTCGCACCCGAGGTCGCCCGCTGCGCCGCGGACGACGCGGTCGCCGCGCGGATCCTTTCCGAAGCGGCGGACCACATCGCGGCCGCAACCGTGGCCGTCTGCCCGCCCTCATCGGCAGGTGAGTGTCAAGTCGCCCTGACCGGCGGGCTGTTCCGGATGGGCGATTCTCTCCTCGCGCCCGTGCGGGACGCTCTCGCCCGGGAACTCCCGTACGCCCGGCAGGTGTCGGCGGCAGGCGATCCGCTCGCCGGTTCGCTGACCGTCGCCGCCGCACTGGCCTGCGGCACCCTGAGGCTGCCGCAGGATCCGCTTCTGCTCGCCCTCACAACCACCCTTTCCGAACAGACCCGGACAGGCAGCCGTTAACGAACTCATCGGGTAAACACGGACAGACGGCACGCGACCGCCCCCTCCCTGAGCAGGCACGACGACGAAACCAGTAGCATGCGGCGCCATGAGCTCCCCCACTGGGCCCGCATCCGGCCTCCCTGTACGAATGCCGCGACCCCGCCAGCCCGGGCGGCACCGCCGCCCCGAGCCCGTGGTGGCACCCGAGGGCGCGCCGACCCTCGTTCTCGCCGTGCCCGGCACGCCCTCGTCCGCGATACGCAGCCTCGCCGAGGAAGTCGTCAGCATCGCCCGTTCCGAGCTGCCCGGCCTCGAGGCCGCGATCGGTTACATCGACGGCGACGACGCCGAGTACCCCACGCTGGGGAGCGTGCTGACCCGTTCCGCCGCGCTGCGCACCGAGCGCTACGAACTGGCGCAGGCAGCCGGCCGCGAGGTCGCCGAGCCCGAGGGCCCGGCCTCCGTCGTGGTGCCGCTGCTCGCCGGCCCGGACAGCGCACTGGTCCGCCGGATCCGCCAGGCCGTCATGGACAGCAGGGCCACCGCGGAGCTGACGGACGTCCTCGGCCCGCACCCGCTGCTCGCCGAGGCCCTGCACGTGAGACTGTCCGAGGCGGGTCTGGCCCGTGCGGACCGGGCGCGCCTGTTCACGGTCGCCACCGCGGCCGACGGCATCGTCCTGGCCACGGTCGGCGGCGACGAGGCGGTCCAGGCCGCCGGTATCACCGGAATGCTGCTGGCCGCGCGGCTCGCCGTGCCGGTCATGGCGGCCGCCCTGGACCAGGAGGGCGCGATCGCGGCGACGGCCGAGGAACTGCGCGCCTCCGGCTCCGCCCAGCTCGCGCTGGCCCCGCACCTCGTCGGACCCGAGGTGCCCGAGGGACTGCTGGAGGCAGCCGCCGCCGAGGCGGGGTGCTCCGCCGCAGAGCCGCTGGGCGCCTACCCCGCGATCGGCAAGCTGGTGCTGTCGCAGTACACGACCGCGCTGGGCATCACGCCCCGGCCGCAGGGCGTCCAGCCGCACTGACCGGTCGCCGCGCTCCGCACGGACGAAGGACCCCGCGCCGGGTTCCCACGTTCTCGTGGTCGTTGCAACACGTGGTCACTGACGTGTGGTCGCGAGCAGGCTGGACAGACGCTCGGCTGGGGTTCCCCAGCCGAGCGTCTTGTGTGGACGGCTGTTGAGCTCGCCCGCCCCGTACCCGGCCTCACGCCTACGGGGACTGCTGCCCACGGGTTCTCCGGGGCTCGTGCGTGCCGCGTCCCCTCGCGGGGAGGCGGGGAGGCCGGGCAGGCCCGGGAGGAGCCGCAGGGCTCAGGCGAAGACCACGCAGGACGCAGCCGGGACGGCGAGCGAACCCGCCCGGTGCGGCACACCGGTCGCCGGGTCGACGGCGGCCGTGACGATCCCGCGGCCGCCCGCCGAGGTGAACGACCCGATGAACGCCCCTACCGCGTTCCCGTGCTCCCCTGGTGCCGCGCCGTCCGGCGCTCCCGCCGGCCGGTCGTGTGCCCTTCCCGGCCGACGGCAGCAGGCGGTCTAGACCAGGCCGGGCTCATGTGCGGGCTCCGGTGCCGGCTCCTCGCCCCGGGCCCGGGCGAGCGCATCCGGATGGTGGACGAACAGGGGGTGCGCCTGCACCGTGTCGTACGTGCGGTGGAAGACGCCGGTCGCGGAGCCGGATATCGGCGGCACGATCCAGGACCAGTCGGCCCCCACCCGGCGTCCCCGGCCGGCTTCCTGCTCCAGGTGGGCGAGGAATCGGCGCGACTCCGTGTGGTGGTCGGTGATGGTCGCACCGGCGCGGTCGAACGAGTGCAGCACGGCACGGTTGATTTCGACCAGCGCGCGGTCCTTCCAGAGGGTGCGGTCGGTGGAGGTGTCGAGGCCCAGCCGCGCGGCCACGACCGGCAGCAGGTCGTAGCGGTCGGTGTCGGCGAGATTGCGGGCGCCGATCTCCGTGCCCATGTACCAGCCGTTGAACGGGGCGGCCGGGTAGCAGATGCCGCCGATCTCCAGGCACATGTTGGAGATGGCGGGTACCGCGTGCCAGCGCAACCCGAGCGAGGCGAACCGGTCGTCCTCCGGGTGGTGCAAGGGGACTTCGTGCACGGCGTCGTCCGGCAGTCCGAACCAGCGGGGCTTGTCGTCGCTGCCCTGGACCACCAGCGGCAGTACGTCGAACTGCGTACCGGGACCGCCCGGCCACCCCAGGCCCGTCACGTACGCGGTGAGCCCGGCGTTGCGCGGATCGCCGGTGACCCGGCCGGCGCCGTCGGTGTAGCCCGCGTACCGCACCAGCTGCTCGTTCCAGATGCGAGGGCCGGGGCAGCCGGGGGCGTCGGGCGCGAAGACCGTGATGACCGGCCGGATCCGGCCACCGTTCGTCGCCTCGCGCAGATGGGCGACGGCCTCGGCGGCGATGGTGTCGGCGTCGCGCACGTCGCGGCGGTCACGGACGCGCAGGGAGCGCCAGTAGAGGCGGCCGATGCAGCGGTTGCTGTTGCGCCAGGCCATGCGTGCCCCGTGAGCGAGTTCGTCTGCGGTGTGACGGTACGTACCGGTAGCATCAATCTCGGCGCGCACGGCGGCGATCCGGGCTGCCGGGTCGCCCGCCCCGCGCTCCTCCCGGTGGTAGAGCCGCAGGAACTCCTCGGCCTCCTTGCGCAGTTGTGCGATGTCGGCGGCCGGTGCCGGCCGCACCGGGGCCGTTCCGGCGGGCCTGGAGTGGCCGACCGGGCACTGCCCCGGCGGAGGAACGGGCTCCGCCCGGACGAGCTGCGCTCCGGCCGGCTGGGGATCCGACGGGCGGGACTTGCGGACGGCGGCTCTACGAAGGAACTTCCGCATGGTGCGCACCCCGGTGTGTGAAGGCTGAGTGGATGCCGCCCGATCTACCCCGAACCTGGCCTGATCCACCCTGTAAATGCCAGATGCACGTGCCCGGTTGGGAGCCGCCGCCCGGCGCACGGGATCCCCGCTGACGCGCGTGCGTCCAGGCGCACGCCGGTAGGCGCCGGCAGCTGCCCACCGGGCCGGCCGCCCTGGGCGGCGCGGCGAACCGCCATCGGCCGGTTTCCGCCGGACCGGCCGCCTCACTGCCGTGGACCGGTGCGCCGAGCGGGCGCCCAGCGGGTCACGGGAACGCCCGGAGCGCGAAGTCACGTCGGTGGGTCGCGCGTGGTTCAGACGGTGACGAGCGGCGCTCGCGGGGACGTGCGCAGGGGTGTCGCGAGTCCGGCGAGGGCGCGCTCCAAGCCCTGCAGATGTGTGAGTGCGGCCTCGACGCCCGGGTGGTGGTGCGGGGCGGCGCCGGCGAGGGCGGGGGCGGGGCCGAGGCCGGGCTCGGCGTCGGACTCCAGTGCGTGCACCGCGGCCTCGACCCGCCAGCAGGCTGCGGCGAGCCGGGCGTCGTGAGAGGCGTACGGGTCCGCCGCGACGGCGGCCAGCCCGCGCACCTCTCGGGCGCAGTCGTCCAGCAGGGCGAGGACCTGCCGGGCCCGGGCCTTACGGGCGCGCAGCGGGCTGAAGGGATGGACCAGGGGCGCCAGGGACATCCGCGCCCGCGCCAGGAGCTGCTCCAGCTCGGCGGCGTGCGGCGCCGGGTCGGCGGTCGCGTCCCCCGCGAGCCTGCGCATCGCGACGGTGGTGCACTCGTGCACACACCGCACGGTCAGCCGGATCCAGGCGTTGGTCGCCGAGTGGGTCGTGACGGGCAGCACGAACGCCACCGCGAGCGCCGCGCCCAGGGCGCCGACCGCCGTCTCGGCGAGACGCAGCGCGAGCAGGGCGGGCCCCAGGGCCCCGAGCAGTCCGTACAGCAGCGAGACGAGCACGGTCACCGCGAACATCATCCAGCTGTACGAGACCGGGGCGCTGTAGAAGATCCCGAAGACGCACGCCAGGCTCAGGACGGCCGTCGGCAGCAGCGCGCCCTGGACGGGCATGGCGACGACCAGACCGGCGGCGATGCCGAGGACGGTGCCGAGGACCCTGCGGAAGCCCCTGACGAACGTCTCGCCGCGCGCGCTGGTGTTGACGAAGATCCACCAGGCGGCGCCGACGGCCCAGTACCAGCGCTCGTCGGAGAGCAGCTGTCCGGCGGCGAGGGCGAACGCCCCGGCCACGGTCACCTGGACGGCCTGCCGGGTGGTCGTCCGGCCGAGCCCCGTTCCGGCCGGAAGCGCGCGGGCCGCGGGCGGCGACACCCGCCGCTCGAAGCACCAGGCGCCGAAACGGACGGCGGAGGCGGCGAGGACGGCGAGGACCACGGAGGAGTACAGCTCGGGGATCTGCGCCGGCACCGTGCGCAGGAACTGCGTCACGAAGAAGGTCATGAACGCGAAGACCCCGAGGGCGTGCCCGCGCGAGCCCCAGCGCCGTGCGTAGACCGCGGCACCGGCCACGGCCACGAAGGCGACGTCGCGGGCGCCGGGAGTGGCGTGCAGACCGGCCGCGAGGGCGAGCACCGGAAGACCCACGACGGGCAGCAGGGCGGTGGTGACGGCCTGGTCCCGGACCCGCGGGTCGGTGACCGTGAAGAGAGCCAGGAGCGCGGCGAGCCCTCCGGTGATGACCGCGGTGAGCGTGTGGCCCGTCAGTGCGCACACGGCCACGGCCACCGCGATGCCGAGGACGGCCCGCGTGGCGCTGCGCAGCCGCAGCAGCCCCGGGTCCGGAGCCACGAACACCCTCTTCAGCACTTCTTCCCGCCCTTTCGACGTACCGGCATGAAAAAGGCGCCGCGGAGTCCGCAGCGCCATCGACAGGTATATGAGAACATCCCCTGCCCCACTGGCTCAAGGCGGGCTTGAACCTATGGGCCATTGGCCGGGTCTCAGACGACGAAGCACCCGAGTGGGCGAGCCATCGGACCAGTCAGGGGCGCACGGGCCGCCGCCGGGCCCGCCGGCGGCGAGGCTCCGGCGCACCGCGTCGCCTCGTGTCCCTGCCACGCCCTCTCCGCCGACGCCCCTGCCCCTGAGCCGCGGCGGCCTCACACAGGTGCCGCGCGGAAACGTGACGGGCCTCGGGAGACGGGACCGGAACGCCGGCGTCAGCGGAGAGCGCACAAGATCCGCACCCGGTCCGGACGGCCCTCGGCTCCTGGAGCGGTTCGGCGAAGTCGCGGTCCGCCCGCCCCGGCTCCGTCCCTCGCCGCGTTGCACCGGGGCCTCGTCAGGCATGCCGCGGGGACGGCGCCGCTCGAATTCGTCCTTCCGGACCTCCGTGCGGCGCGGCTCACTGCGGCCGCAGCCGGATCCCGCCGAGCACGGCGGAACCGCTCCGGACGTCCGTGGCCCGGTGGCGACGATCCGCCCCTCGGCCGTACCGCGTGCGGGCGCCCGGGCCGAGGTATACGAAGAGCTGGTGGCGGATCCGAGGGGCGCGGCCGATGTGCTCGGCGGCCCGGAAGGGGGCAGCGAGCGATGACGACACGGCATCCCGCCGACCGAGGCGGGCCCAGGCCCGGAAAGTTCGACCTACTCGCGGAGAAGGCCTCGAACTTCACCAGCTCACCGGCCTTCTTCGGGCTCTGTCTGCTGGTGGTCGCCGGGGTGGTCGCGGTGCACTTCGCGGACGTCTCCCTGAAGTGGAAGATCTTCGCCGGGGAGTGCATGACGGCTGTCACCCTGATGCTTCTGGCGCTGCTGAAGAACTCGGAGCTGCGCAGCGAGCGTGCGCTCCAGCGGAAGCTGGACGCCATCGCCGCCGCGCTGCTCGAATCCCAGGAGGGCGAACCCGGCAAGGCGCACGAGGACCTCAAGGCCGCCATCCGGATGGAGGAGGAGACCTGACGGGGGCAGGAGCGCATATGACTGGGCCATTGGTACAGTCACGGCGGGGAACGACGGGCTGCAGGGAGGCCGACGGCCATGGCGGTGGACGAACTCGACACCCGCATCCTGCGTCTGATGATCGAGCAGCCGCGCACCAGCGTGCGGGAGTACGCGCGCGTCCTCGGCATCGCGCGCGGAACCCTCCAGGCAAGGATCGACCGGCTGGAACGCACTGGTGTGATCACGGGCACGGGTCCGGTGCTGTCCCCCGCCGCGCTCGGTCATCCGGTGCTGGCGTTCGTCCACATCGAGGTCACCCAAGGGCATCTGGACGACGTGGGCGAAGCGCTGGCCGAGGTGCCGGAGATCGTCGAGGCGTTCTCCATCACGGGCGGCGGAGACCTGCTGACCAGGGTGGTCGCCCGGGACAACGGCCATCTGGAGGACGTGATCCAGCGCCTGATCAATCTGCCGGGCGTCGTCCGCACACGGACGGAGATGGCGCTGCGGGAACGTGTGCCGCACCGGATGCTGCCGTTGGTCGAGTCGGTCGGCCGGCGCACCCGCACCGTGCGCTGACCTCGGCCCGGACGGCCGGTCGGCATCCTGGGGGCATGAGCACTGCGCGTGCTGCGGTCATTTTCGATCTTGACGGAACGCTGGTGGACAGCGAACCGAACTACTACGAAGCGGGCCGACGCGTCCTCGCCGGGTACGGCGTCACGGACTTCACATGGGAGCACCACACCCGCTTCATCGGGATCGGCACCCGCGAGACCCTGGAGCGGCTGAGCCAGGAGTACGGGCTCGATGCGTCCATCGAGGATCTGGTCCATCGCGGAGCTGCTGGCCGGCAAGAACCGCGCCTACATCCGGTCAGCCAGGAGGCGCGGAACCTCGAAGCCGTCGGGATCACCCCGCCGGGCGGCGTTCGCGGCGGCGATAGTGAGGGACATGCCTGATGCACTGACGTCGACGGCCTGACCGTCGGTCAGGCCTCGGCACTCGTAGGCGTGACAGTCCGCGCGCTGCACCACTGGGATGAGACCGGTCTGGCGCGACCGTCGCTGCGCACGGCTGCCGGATACCGGCTCCACACTGCCGGTGATCTGGAGCGCCTGCGCCGCGTCGTCGTCTACCGTGAGATCGGTCTCGGTCGGGACAGGATTCAGGCCGCGCTGGGGCGAGGTCGTGGCGGCCTCGTCCCGCGCTGCCCGGCGTACATCCGGTTGATGAACGTACCGGCCGCGGACCTGGCCACCCGTCTCGCCCTCGTACCGTCCGATGAGAGCGCGGACGGTACGGGTGCGAACGATACGGGTGCGAACGATACGGTCAGGCGTCCTCGGCGCCGCCGAAGCGGTCGCGGTAGGACTCCAGGTCCTCCTCCGTGATCTTCGCGAAGAGCACCGGCGGGACGATGAACGCGGTCCCGGCCGGGACCGCGTCCAGGGCCTTGGCCTGCTCAGCAGTCACCCAGGTCGCGGTGTCGCCCTCCAGCGCGAAGGCTCCGCGCATGGCAGCAGCCGTGGACGGGATGAACGGCTCGGAGACGACCGCGTACAGGTGGATCAGGTTCATCGCCGTACGCAGAGTCAGCGCCGCGCCGCCCGGGTCGGTCTTGATCTCCAGCCAGGGGGCCTTCTCCTCCAGGTAGGAGTTGCCGGCCGACCACAGGGCACGTAGCGCGGCCGCGGCCTTGCGGAACTGGAGGGCCTCCATCTGCTCCTCGTACTCGGCCAGCAGCCGTGCGATCTCCTCACCCAGCTTCGCCTCCGCCTCTCCCCCAGAGCCTTCGGCCTGGGAGTTGCCCCCAGCGGCGTGGCCCGCCGGGACCTCGTCGCCGAACCGCTTCCGGGAGAAGGACAGCACGCGGTTGACGAAGTTGCCGAGGGTGTCGGCCAGGTCCTTGTTGACCGTGGCGGTGAAGTGCTCCCAGGTGAAGGAGGAGTCGTCGGACTCGGGGGCGTTGGCGATCAGGAAGTAGCGCCAGTAGTCACCAGGGAGGATCTCCAGGGCCGCGTCGGTGAAGACCCCGCGCTTCTGCGAGGTCGAGAACTTGCCGCCGTAGTACGTCAGCCAGTTGAAGCCCTTGACGACGTCGACCTTCTTCCACGCCTCGCGCACGCCGAGTTCGGTGGCCGGGAACATCACCGTGTGGAACGGAACGTTGTCCTTGGCCATGAACTGCGTGTAGCGGACGGTGTCGTCGGCCTCGTACCACCACGACTTCCAGTCGCGGGTCTCGCCGTCGGTGGCGGCGTCCGCCCACTCCTTCGTCGCGCCGATGTACTCGATCGGGGCGTCGAACCAGACGTAGAAGACCTTGCCCTCGGCCGCGAGGTCCGGCCAGGTGTCGGCCGGGACCGGGACACCCCAGTCCAGGTCGCGGGTGATGGCGCGGTCGTTGAGCCCCTCGGCCAGCCACTTGTGGGCGATGGACGTGGACAGATGCGGCCACTCCGCGCTGACGGTGGCGATCCACTCCGAGACTTCGTTCTGGAGCTTGGACTGCAGCAGGAAGAGGTGCTTGGTCTCACGGACCTCCAGATCGGTGGAGCCGCTGATCGCCGAGCGCGGGTCGATCAGATCGGTCGGGTCCAGCACCCGGGTGCAGTTCTCGCACTGGTCGCCGCGGGCCTTTTCGTAACCGCAGTGCGGGCAGGTGCCCTCGACGTACCGGTCCGGCAGGAAGCGGCCGTCGACGGGCGAGTACACCTGACGGATCGCGCGCTCCTCGATGAACCCGTTCTCGTTCAGCTTGCGCGCGAAGCGCTGGGTGATCTCGACGTTCTGCGGCGACGAGCTGCGCCCGAAGTAGTCGAAGGCCAGCTCGAACCCGTCGTACACGGCCTTCTGCGCGTCATGGGCTCTGGCGCAGAACTCGTCGACCGAGAGCCCTGCCTCCTTGGCGGCCAGCTCGGCCGGCGTGCCGTGCTCGTCGGTCGCGCAGATGTACAGGACGTCGTGACCGCGCTGGCGGAGGTACCGGGAGTACACATCCGCCGGAAGCATCGACCCGACCATGTTGCCCAGGTGCTTGATCCCGTTGATGTAGGGAAGCGCGCTGGTGACCAGGTGTCGAGCCATCCTCGGATGCTCCATTTCGTACGTACGGCGCCGGTGGCAGTGCCCCGGCGGGCCAATGTCGGGAAGTTGCAGCCAATGCGATTTCTTGGTGTTCGTGTCCGCGAAGGGCTGTCCCGTAATCCCCAGCGGGCGCACGACGACGGCTGTGGCACCTCGCTGCGTTGCCGGATCGCCCGAATACGCCGAGTATGAGGACGACCCTCCGCCTTGCGATGCACCGCGTCTGACGCCGCGCGCCGATCCACCGGTGATGACGGGACAGCCCTTGAACTCCGTCAAGACAACCCCAATTCTACCGAGTCACCGCCAACGTAAGGCCCGGTGGCACCGCAGCGCCGGCCAAGCAAAGGTCCGGGGGGGGACCGGAACCGCGGATGTCGACACGGCATTGAGAGTCAAGCGCCCGACGATCACAAGAATGCGCGAGCCCTCCCCAGGGCACAACGTCGACGTTAGCCTGATCAGTCACCAGGTCGCCGGACGACGGGGGGGATGACATGGCGGACGATGTGATGCGCGTGGAACTGCCGGACGGCACTCCGGTGTGGGCCCGGGTCCATGGGGCGGAGCAACTGGACGCCTCCACGCCCGGGGGGTACGCGGACAGTGGCCTCTCAGGACAGGCCGCGGCGCGGCTCGAGAGCCTTCGGGAACTGGTTACGGGGGTTGCCAGTTCACTCGCGGACGGCGTCAGAGCGGTCCGGCCGGACGAGGTCAGTATCGCCTTCGGTATCGAGTTCGCTGTCAAATCCGGAAAGGTCGTCGGACTCCTCGCCGACGGTGAGGCGAAGAGCGCGGTGACGGTCACGCTCACCTGGCAACACGACGGTCCTCCGGCGGATCTCGGCACGGCGCCCGCGGCCCCGGGCTCGCCAACTCCGGCACCTGCTCCCAGAGGGGATGTTCGGTGACCACCGTGGCCGAGGGGGGCGCGTACGACGACGGGTTCGACCTGTTGGAGCCCCTTGTGCACCTAGCGGCCGCCGCCACGGTGCGCATTCATGCTCCGGCCCCCGGGTACGCCATGGGAGGAATCCTTGAGGACAGCACTGATGGCGATGCGGCACCTCGACCTTGGGGCAGTGGCTTCTTCATCGCCCCGAACTGGGTGCTGACCTGTGCGCATGTGGTGCTGAACAGCGAGACTCGGCAGGAGGCGACTGCTGTGGGGCAGGGCGCGCGCGAGGTCGCGGTGAGCTTCAGCGGTGGCACCGTGGCCGGAGTCGTCGAATGGGCAGAACCCTTGTCACGTGCCGGAACAGGCATATGGCCCGCGCCCGACCTCGCTCTGATTCGCCTGCTCGAACCGGTCGAACATCCCTGTGTATGGGTCAGCGAACGGTCCGCGAAGGCCGTCAGCGGCAAAGAGGTCGCCTATTTCGGCTGCACCGAGGTGGAGGGAGAGATCCAGGATTTCTACGGCAGGTGCACCATCCGCGGGGGACTGGGCCAGGACGGCATCCTGAGACTCGGCAACGAGGATGAGATGCCGGAAGGAGTCTCCGGCGGCCCCGTGGTCGACCTGACCCGCGGTGAGGTCCTCGGAGTCGTCAAGGGACGTCGCAGGGGTCTCGACGGCGGCCTGGCCGTATCACTCGTACAGTTGCGCCGGATTCCGATGCCGGCCGCACAGGTCCAAACCGAGACGGACGACCTGTATCAACGAGTCATCCACGCTCACGACCGTCACCACGCTGACCGCCAGCACGACGTCCGCAGTCTGTCCGGCACCTGGACCGAGGCCCAGAGCGTCATACGCGCCACCGCCGGCCGCGCCCTCACACCTGGCCAGCGCACCGAACTGCTCGGTCTCCTCGCCGAACTTCCGCCTCCGACGAGCACCCGCGCGCTGGAGGGGCTGATCGCTCTGGTCCACCGCGGGCACAGCCCCATGGTGCCGCTCGCTCCGCGCAGTTGGCGAGAGGGCATGGGCTTGCTGTACGACCTGCGCAGCGGCACCGCCGAGCTGGAGGCCATATTGCGGTACGCCGTGCTTGCCGCAACCGCGGAGCGTCCCTATCCGGCCCTCTCGGGTACCGAACGCGGGATATGGCGCTGGGTTGAGGCGACCGCTGCCGCAGCCGCCGTTCCGCGCCATGTGCGACGCGCCCTCGCAGACGAGAGGGAGAGCCGCCTGCACTCCCGTGCCGTCACCTCGTTCACGGCGCTCCGCGCCTCGGCGTCCGGATCCTCGGCAAGCGGCGTATCCGTCCTGCTGGAACTGGTTCCGCGTGGCTGGGAGCCCGACCGCTACGACTGGCGGATCTGCTTGGTGCACGGCTCCGGCGGACTGGAGCCGCTGGCGGAGGACTTCGGTGGCACCGCACTGGACGAACTGCCGCAACGGCTCAGCGGCTCGCTGACCGAGGCGTTCCGTCGTCTGGACGAGCCCGGCCGGCCCGCCGTCTTGCAGGTCGCCCTGCCTCTCCCCCTGCTCGGTCTGCCTGTCCACGACTGGCCGGTAGCGGATGGGCGTCACCCGGTCGGGGCGCTCCGGCCGGTCGTCGTGCGCTGCTCGGATCGCTCGGCGAAGGAGTCAGCGCATCAGCTGGCCAACCGCGAGCGGCGTTGGCAATCGGTTCACTCCGGCCCGCTGCTGCCCTTCACCGTCCTCGACTGCGAGGACAGCCGCTCACAGCCGCTCCCTGACATCGGCGCTCTCCGTACTCTGCACGCCCGCACCCTGCCCGCCCTGTGCCACTCCGCCAACCGGCATCACACCGCACGCCAGGACATCGTGGCAGCCGGATACGGTGTGGCCCTGTGGCGTCGGGAGCCGGGCGGGCGGGACTGGATCTGCGCCGACTTCCACCGCGGCCTTCAGTGGACCGTGCGAACAGCCGGTCGTGCCGACAATTTGCCCGACACCGTCTGGCGGCTCCGTGCCGACACCAGCGCGGGTATCCCCGAGGCGTACTGGTCAAAGGGCGTCGCGCTGCTGTACGACGATCCGACCCGCCCGCTGCCCGAGACCGATGAACCCCTGGAGGCCCCATGATCTACCGATCCATTCCACTATGCACCCTTCTCTCGGGTCGCTACGGTGGTCGGGTTCCGGAGGATGCTCCTGCTCCAGGCGTACGAAAGACGAGGAGCCCGGCGTGCCCGAAGTGAACCCCAGGACCAGCGAGGACGATGATCCGGGCCCGGACGCTCCGGACGAATGGCTCATCTACCGAGGAACAGGCGAACCGCACGACGGCATCGGCGCTCTGCCCGGCCCACCCCCCTGGCGGGACTTCGATGGCGGCCCGTTGGTGGAGCCCGGCCCGGCCGCGGAGAGCTCGTCGGCCCGTCGACTGGGGGCCTACCGCCACATGGCCCAACTGCACCGCCCGGGCGCGGAGGAACTGGAGATCGTCAACGCCGCCTTGTATCTCCGCCGCCCGTTACTCGTGACCGGTGATCCCGGTGCCGGCAAGAGCACGCTCGCACATGCCGTCGCGTACGAACTGGGCCTCGGCCGGGTGCTGCGCTGGCCGGTCGTCAGCCGCAGTGTCCTGGGCGACGGCCTCTATCGTTACGATGCCATCGCACGACTCCAGGACACCCAGATCGCCCGGGACACCCGAGGCACCACCACGCCCGGCGGCATCGGTAGTTACCTTCGCCTCGGCCCGCTGGGCACGGCTCTGCTTCCCACCGCCAAGCCACGCGTTCTCCTGATCGACGAACTCGACAAGAGCGACATCGACCTGCCCAACGATCTGCTCAACGTCCTGGAAGAGGGCGAGTTCACCATCCCGGAGCTCGAACGCATCGCGGACCGCGAACCGGAAGTCGAGGTCCTCACCGACGACGGGGCCAAGGTCACCGTGCGAGACGGCCTCATCCGCTGCCGGGCGTTCCCCTTCGTCGTCCTGACCAGCAATGGCGAGCGCGATTTTCCGGCCCCCCTGCTACGCCGCTGTGTATCCCTCGAACTCGGCCGCCCCGACCACAAACGCCTGGCCACCGTGGTCCGTGCCCACCTCGGCGAGGAGGCGGCCCGCTCAGGTGACGACCTGATCCAGGCCTTCCTCTCCCGCTCGCGCTCCGAGCTCCTCGCTACCGACCAACTGCTCAACGCCATCTACCTCACCCACTACGCCGCCCAACCCACTCGTGACCGGATCGCCGACTTGCTGATCCAAGCGCTCGACCGGCCCCGGTGATGCGGAATGCAGGACTCCGCCCCATTGCGGGGCCGCCCTGATCGTCAGAGCCCCTCGGACGCGCTGGCCGAGGTGATCGCCGCGATGGAACGGGCAGGCATCGGCACATCCCGTGACGAACTCGCCGACGCGCTGTGGCTGGCCCGCTGGTGGAAACCGGCAGGCGGAATCCCGCTCCTCGGCACCCGGGAGACCGTACAGCAGCGGCGTCCGGCCGCTGAACGGACGACCACCTCGGAAACCCCGTCCTCCTCAGCGGCCGGGGGGCAGCCGAGCCCGAGCTGTCCATTGTCCGACGCCGCTCCGGTTCCAGCAGTCGCCCGCTCCGACACTGCCGCCTGCGCCTGGCTCTACCCCGGTGCCGGAAGGGGAGGCATAGCGGACAACGCCGTACAGGTCGGCGTCCGGGCGCCTGCCACCCTGCCGGCGGCCCCCGAACTCCAGCGCTCGCTCAGGCCGTTGCAGCGACTGCGCGGGGCCGTCGAACCGCTGCGCACGACGTTGGACGAGTACGCCACCGCCGAACTGACCGCACAGGCCGGGGGACTGCTGTTACCCGTGTACCGCCCGGTGACTCGGGGCGACCTCTCGATGCGGCTGCTGATGGACACCGCGAGCTCGATGCACGTATGGGAGCGGACGCTCGACGAGCTCAAGCAGATGTTCGAGCGTGGGGGTGCCTTCCGTGACGTACGAGTGCGGTATCTCCACGAGGGACCAGGCGGGTCGGTCGCCGTGAGCACCCGCTTCGGGGCGTCCGCTGCGGCACTGCACTCCTCGGATCACCTGTGCGATCCGACCGGACGTCAGGTGACCGTACTGGTCAGCGACTGCACGGGCCCTCTGTGGAACAGCGGCGCGGCGCACCGGCTGCTCCACCGGCTGTCCCGCTACGCGCCAGTGGCCGTACTCCAGCCCCTGCCGCAGCGGCTCTGGTCCCGCACGCGGTTGCCCGCCTCACACGGTGTGGTGTGGCGCGTCGAGGACACGACCAACCCGGGCCGGCTGCGCTTCGCACAGTCCGCCGAGCCCGGCTCGCCGAGGCCCGGACGGGCACAGAAAGCGGCAGCGGTCGAGATTCCCGTACTGCCGCTGTCTGCGGCCTCTTTGGGGGCCTGGGCGCGTCTCGTCTCGGGTACGGGCGCGGGACCGGTGCCCGCATCGGTGGGTTGGGTGAGCCACGACCAGCCCGCGACACCCGCGTCGCGTCCTCGGCCCTCCCGGTCACCCGCCGAACTCGTCGCGCGGTTTCGCGAACGGGCGTCCCCAGGAGCGGAGCAGCTCGCTGTGTACCTCGCTGCAGCCCCGTTGTACCTTCCCGTCATGCAGTTGGTCCAGCGGACAATGCTCCGCGGGTCCGGTCCCGCGGAGATGGCCGAGGTGCTGCTGAGCGGACTGCTCACCCGGTCCGATCCCGAGAGTGCCGCAGGAGACAGCAGCTGGTACGAATTCGTCGAGGGCGTCCGGGAGACCCTCCTGACCCCACTGGCCAGGGACGAGGCACTGCTCGTCCTCAAGCACTGCTCGGAGTTCATCGAGCAGCGATTCGGCAGGGGCAGTCCCAATTTCCCCGCCATGGCCATCCTCCAGTTGGAAAGCGATGCCCCTCCACCCGTGGACGCGGAACACCGCGCCCCGGCCCCCGCCCCGAACGGCCCTTCCCGGATCCCACAGCCCTTCGCCGCCGTCGCCGCCAGGGTCCTGGAACGCTTCGCCCCGCCGGCTGACTCGCCGGTGGTCGGCGATGTCGGCCGGCCGAACGGCCTCGCGCGGCGGTCGGTCATCCACCGGGCCGAGGCTCTGGTGGAGCGGTTCAAGTCCGACGGCATGGTGCAGAACCTGCTCGACGCCGTGCAGGTGTTGAGACAGTCCACCGGGCGGGAACCGGTTCGGGGCACTGACCCCGAGCTGTGGACGGCCCTGGCCAGGAATCTACTGCTGCTGTGGCGGCTCCAGGCCGATGCCACCCTGCTCGCGGAGGCCCTGGACGCGGCGACCCTGGCCGCGGCCCATCCCGACGCCGTACACGCCCGGACCACCCTTGCCCGTGTGCTGCACGCCTCGGCGAGTGAACGGCGGGCGGCCGGTGACGAGCGTACGGCGCTGGAACTGCTGCGCCGCGCCGATCGCGAGTACACCGCGGCCTGCGCCGCGCCGGGCCTGGAGGCCGACGAAGCGCTGGAGATCACCCTTGAACGGGCCAGCGTGCTGGAGGAACAGTGGGTTCTCGGAGGTTACTCGGGCCTGCTGGAAGAGACCGTGGGCATGCTGGAGGCCTTCGGTGACGCCTGGCCGGTCACGAGGACACAGCCGAGCGGTCTTTCCCTGGCACACGGCCGCGCGCTGCTCCTGCTGGCCCGCGATACCCAGGACCTGGAGCGCGTACGGGTCTACGCGCAGCAGGCCGCGGTGTCGCTGGACCACGGCCGAGAACTGCTGGACGGTGAATCGTCGCTCCCCGACGACCGTGCCCGGGCAGCGCTCGACCTGGTCGACGCACAGTTGCTGTCGGGTGAGAACCTGGACCGCGCCGAAGTGCTGTTGGCTGAGATCCTCCGGACGGCGGACGACCAGCGGCTGCGGGCCGCTGCACTGGCCCGGGCCGCCCGGCTGAGAGTACGCAGGTACGACTGCGGCAGTCCGGTCACCGAACTCGAGGCGGCGACAGAGCGGTTCCTGGACGCATGCCGTGCCGTACCGCGAGATCGACCCGAGTACGGCGATCTCCTCGCCGAGTGGGGTGAAACACTGCTGCGCCGGGCGGGCCTCGCGGGCGGTAAGCCATTCATCGGACGGACCGTACGGGTGTTGCGGGAATGCCGCATGGAAACCGCTCCGAACGCCCAGGAGCTCGCCGGTCGGCTGTTGATGCTGGGCAGGGCCCTGATACTCCGCTATCAGTCGGAGGGCGATCTGGTCGATCTTCGCGAGGCCGAGCACGTCTTCGAGGTGGCCATCAGCCATGCTGGGCAAGAGGGGGTGCGTGCCCGCTCATGGTTTGCCCTCGGAGAGGCTCACCACTTCGCCTTCCAACACACCAGGAGGCCCGGGCGGCTGGATCACGCCGCCGCGGCGCTCCGCAAAGCGGCCCTGGCCGCGCGCGCAGCCCAGGAGGAACTCGTCGACCCGTCGGACATGGTGAGACTGGCCGCGTCCGCCCACCACGCCCGCGGGCTCGTCCACGAGTCCGCAGGCCGCCCCCGTGCCGCGCGCGACGCCTACCGGTCCGCGATGCACGAGTGGCACCGCCTCCCGGCCGGAGGCGGACAGGGCGAGGAGAACACGGCTGCCCGTCTGGCGGAGTTGGGCGGGCAATGACGCAAGGACAGCGTTTCCTACGCCCGGCGGAAGGGAATCCTCGCTGGGCTGGCAGCGGGGGGAAGAGAGGCGGAACGCCGATGTACGAGCCCGAGGTGACGCCGCAACAACTGGACGGAACGGGAGCGAACATCGAGAGCCTGCCGGACTTACTCGGCCTGGACCTGGAAGACCTCCGCACGCTGCGGCACCCGGTCCTTGATGAAGTACTGGCAGACCTGCGCGCCCGTATCGACCAACCGGCCGAAACGCTGTGGGCCCACTCACGAACCGCCTGACCCATGGCACGCCCCTCCACCGGCTCGGCAACCGCGGCAGGTAACGCCGTGCCCGGCCCGGCAGTGCCCTTCACCCAGTTCATCCTGAAGCTCCACAGCCGTTGCAACCTCGCCTGCAGCTATTGCTATATCTACGAGGCGGCCGATACCAGCTGGCGTCACCGACCCCTCGTACCGGCTCCCCGCGTCAGAGAACAGACCGCGCGGCGGATCGCCGAGCATGCCACCGCCCACCAGCCGACGCACATCTCAGTGGTGCTGCACGGCGGAGAACCCATGCTGGCGGGCGCCGAGGTGCTCGCGGAGACCATCGACGGCATACGCGCCGCGGTGCCGGCCGGCTGTACTGTGCACCCCGCCATCCAGACGAACGCCACCCTGCTCGCCGACGACCGTCTGCGCCTTCTCGCCTCCCGTGGCATCCGCGTCGGTGTCAGCCTCGACGGCGGCCTCCCGCACCACAACCGGGAGCGCAGGGACCACGCGGGCCGCCCCTCCTGGGCGGCGACCGCCGCCGGGTTACGGCTGCTGGCGGACCACTATCCGGGCCACTACGCGGGCATCCTCGCGGTGATCGACCTCCGGACCGACCCGGCGGAGTTGTACGAGTCGCTGCTCTCCTTCCGCCCGCCGATCATCGACCTCCTGCTCCCGCTGGGCAACTGGAGCGCTCCACCGCCCGGCCTGCCTGCTCCGGAAAGCGATCCGGTGCCGTACGGAACGTGGTTGCGCACGGTCTTCGACCTCTGGTGGCATGCCGACAGGCGTGGCACCCGGATACGGATCTTCGAGGAATGCATCGCCCTGCTCCTCGGGTTTCCGGCCGCCACCGAATCGCTGGGCCTGCAACCCTTCACCGCCGTGGTCGTCGAGACGGACGGCAGCATCGAACAGGTCGACTCCCTGAAGTCGGCCTACGAGGGAGCCGCAGCCACCGGCCTCGACGTCTTCCGGCACAGTTTCGACGACGCCCTCGCCCACCCCGGCATAGCGGCCCGCCAGGCCGGCCTGGCCGCCCTGGCCGATGACTGCCTGCAGTGCCCACTGGTCCGGGTCTGCGGCGGCGGAGACTATGCCCATCGCTACCGTGCGGGAGTCGGCTTCCGCCAGCCCAGCATCTACTGCGCCGATCTGCAGTACCTCATCCGTCACATCGCCGGCCGGCTCAGGGAGGTGACCTCGTCGTGAGACCTTCCATCAACGAATCGGAACTGCGCGAACTCGGGCGCACCCACGGCAGCCCAGAACTCCTGGCACGGCTCGCCGACGGGCAGCGCACACACCGACTGCTCCTTCTGCGTGCCCTGCTCGACGCGGTGGACGACGCCCCGGCACCGACAGCGGCACGCGTACGTGAGCACTGGCAACTCCTGGAATCGGCCGAACGCCGCGCCCAGGATGCCGCACACCGGGTGGTGCACTACCCCCTGGTCGGGACGTGGGCCGCCCACAGCCTGCGGCTGCTGTTACGCGGGGGCGCTGCCGGGCCGACGGACGACCTGGCCCACCTGGGAGCCGTCTCCGCCGCCGCGGCGGCACGAGCGGGCATGGCGTTCCGACTGCGTCTGCCGAGCAATGGCGGCATGCTGTCCCTGCCCACTCTGGGCGCCCTGCGCTGTCCCGGCTCCGCCCATGTGACGGTCAGCGGCACGGGCGACCGGTTGCGCCTGTCTCCGGACCGCGGCCGTACCGCGGAGATCCGCCGCGGCTCCGGTGACCATGCGGCCTGGCGATCGGGCGACTCGCGCTGGAGGCCTCTGATCCGCCTCGGTGGTGTCAGCCGCCCCGTCGTGCTTGACGACACCGACCACTACCGTCTCGTCGACAGCGACGGAGCGACGCCCTCCGGCACGAGCCTGGACCGGCGGCAGCAGGAACGGTGGCAGGACGTCTGGCACGAGACACTGCCGATGCTGCAGGTCGGCGGTGATCAGCGCCTCACGGATCTGGACGCCCTGTTGGACTGCGTGGTCCCCTTGGCCGACCGGTCGGCCGGCTCGCCACACAGCCCCGGAGTGACCCACCGCAGCGGCACCCGGCGCGATGCTTTCGGAGCAATGCTGAGCAGCCGGCCGTCGGAGCCACAGTGGTTCGCCGCGACGCTCGTCCACGAACTGCAGCATGCGAAACTGTCGGCGCTGTCGGAGCTTGTACCACTGCACACCGCTGACAACCGGCCGCGCCACTGGGCTCCCTGGCGCCCCGATCCCCGGCCCTTCGAAGGGCTGCTCCACGGGTGCTACGCACACCTGGCACTGAGCGACCACTGGCAGGCCGTCGCTCTCGCCGCCAAGGACCCGATCGAGCGCGACCGGGGCTGGGCAGAGCACGCGCGTTGTCGCGCACAGATCAACGCGGTCCTGCCACTGATGGCCGGTTCACGGCATCTCACCCCGAAAGGGCGCGTACTCGTCACGGAGATGGAGCATCACCTCACCCGATTGAAGGAGACGCCACCTCCCGACGGTCATCTGATCAGAGCCGGTGCGTACGTGGAGACCGCGTGGGCCGTCTGGCGTAGACGGCATGCGCCGTGAGGGTCCTCATGGTGCATTGGGAAGGCGCCTCGACGCAGAGCGCGATTCCACGGGGATCCACCCCGTGTAGGCTGCGCCGAGCACATATTGACGGATCGTCAAGGATGCAATAAAGGGCGGCATAATGGTGACGGGGGAGCTGTGAGGATGACAGTAGCGCGCAAGCCCGCACCGGCTGCCGGGCGGCAGACCATCACCATCAGTTTCGCCGGGTTCAACAGGGCCTGGGCGGCCTGGATCGGTGACCGGCTCACGCGGCACGGCCACGAGGTCGTCTTCCAGCGGTGGGACCTCCTTCCAGGCACCACCATCGAGAGCGCACTGGAAGACCTCATGCTCGCGGAGGGACGTATTCTCGTCGTCCTCAGCGACTGGTACTTCCAGCTGGGACCGCGCACCCACCTGGACTGGAATCGCGCCCTGCGCACGGTCGTCGCCGAGAACTCCGACCGCTTCGCAGCCGTCTCGATCACCGCGGAAGCGCTGCCGACGGCAGCGACGGTCTTCCGCGCGGCCGAGCTGTGGGGCATCGGCGCCGAGGAGGCCGAGCGCAGACTGCTGCGCAGGCTCGGAATCCAACCCACCGGCGTGACGACCCCGGAAGAGTCCCGCACCGGCCCACGCTTTCCCGATGACGACCCGATGGTCTGGGGCGGCGTACCGCGCCGCAATATCCGGTTCACCGGACGTGAGACCCTTCTCTCCGACATTTACCACCAGTTCCAGCGGGCCCCGCGCGGCGCGGCGGTCTGCACGCTGTTCGGCCTCTCCGGGGTGGGCAAGACCCAGGTCGCAGCCGAGTACGTATACCGCTTCCGGTCGGAGTACGACGTGGTGTGGTGGGTGTCGGCGGACCAGAGAGGAACGCTCCGCCAGCGGCTGGCCGAATTGGCCCCGGCGCTCGACCTCGCGACCGGTCCGGAATACGGGGAACGGCTGCGGGCGGTGAACGATGCACTGAGGCGTGGGGAACCGCACTCCCACTGGTTGCTGGTCCTCGATGGCGCCGACGATCCCCAGCTCGTGGCCGACCTGGTGCCCACCGGGCCGGGTCATGTCCTGATCACCTCGCAGAACCTCGCTTGGGGAGAACACAACAGTGAGTTGATGGAAGTCCCGGTGTACACCCGGGAAGAGAGCGTCGCCTTCGTCCGCCGCCGGGCCCGTCGTCTGGCCCCCGAGGAGGCGGACAGGCTCGCCGAGGCCCTGGGTGACCTGCCGCTCCTGCTGGACCAGACCGCCGGCTGGCTCAGCGACTCGGTCATGTCCGTCGACGAGTACGTCGAACTGCTGGACAGCGGTTCGGACGTCGAGGTCGGACTGAAGGTGGCCGCCGACTTTCCCATGACCTTTCAGACGGCATGGTCCATCCTGCTCAACCGGCTGCGTGAGACCGTTCCCGAGTCCGTGGACCTGCTGCGTCTCTGTGTCTTCTTCGCCCCCGGATCCATACCCATCGGTTGGGTACGCCGTCTGCCGACCCGTGAGCTGCCTGAATCGCTGACAGGGCTGGTGAATGATCCACTACGGTGGACCGAGGCAAGCAACAAACTCGTGCAGTACTCCGTGGTCCGTCGCGAGACCCACGAATCCGCTGCCGACGACAGCGAGATCCTCCATATGCACCGCATGGTCCACCAAACCGTCCGTGACGGTGTGCCGGAGGCCAACCGAGAGGAATTCTCCCGCGTGGTCCGTAGCGCGCTGGCGAAGGCCGACCCAGGCCAGCCCGATGACTCCCGGCAGTGGCAGAGGTATGCGGAACTGGTCAAGCATCTGAGGTCGGCGAGTGTGCTGGAGAGCACCGATCCGGACGCACAGCAACTCGTCCTCAACTGTCTCGCGTACATGACGAACAGCGGGGAACACGGCACTGGTCTCGAACTTGTCGGGCGCGCACTCACCGCATGGCGGGTCGCCCTCGGCGACGACCATCCCCGCGTCAGGGACCTCGTCAATCAGCAGCTGAGCCTGCTCCTGGCCGCGGGTGACGACGCGGAGGCGGCGCGGATCGGGCGCGAGTCCATGGCCAGGCTGGATGCCGAGAACGATCCTCAGGACCTGGAGGTCCTGAGGATGGCCGACGGAATCGCGGCCGCCCTGCGCGGGCTGGGCGAGTACGAGGAGGCGCTGGCCCTCTCCGACCAGGTGTTAACCGGCTACCGCGAGCTGTTCGGTGATCGGGACCCGCGCACGCTCAACGCCATGAACAACCTGGCGGTCAGTCTGCGTACCATCGGCCGCTACGAGGAGTCGCTGCGGCTGGACAGGCAGACCCTCGACGGCCGTCGCGAGGTCCTCGGACCGCGTCACCGGTTCACCATGCTCTCGGAGTTCAACTACGCGTGGACCCTGCGGATGCTCGGCCGCTACGACGAGGCGGTGTCGGTCCAGGAGCGCAGTGTTCAGGCAAACCGCAGGGTGCTCGGGCGTGACCACCCACAGACCCTGATCGCGGAACACAGTCTGGCGATGTGCCAGTACCGGGCTGGTGACCGGCTCAAGGCGAAGACCGACATGGGGGGAACCCTCGAACGGCTGGAACGGGTACTGGGCGATGGCCATCCCTGGACCCTCATCGCCGCGGCGAACTACGCCTGCGCGGAGCGGGAGCACGGTGATCTGGACCGTGCGCGGGTCATCGGTGAGTCAGTCATGCGAAGGTACAGGGAGAGCCTCGGCCCTGCGCATCCTTATGCCATCGGGACCTCCGTGAACCATGCGCTGATGCTACGTGCGGCCGGGGAAAGGCATGACGCCACCAGGCTGACGGAGGAGTGCCTGCGTGCGATGACAGCAGCGGTGGGGTCCGACCACCCCTGGACCCTGGGCATCGCGTTGAACCTCTCTGTAGCGCGCAACCTCTCCGACGACCATGAAGCAGCCGAACAGCTCAGCAGGGACACCGCCCGGCGGGCAACGGCGGTGCTGGGGCCCCACCATCCGCTGGTTCTGTCCTGCCGAGTGGCGCATGCCTCGGATCTACGCGGACTGCGTAGGCAGCAGGAGGCTGACAAGGAGGAGGGAGAGGCGCTGGCGGCACTCGCGGCAACCTTGGGCAGCCAGCATGTCCACACCGTCTCCGCCCGCTCCCGCACACATCCGCACTGGGACTTCGAGCCACTGGCCTCTTGACCGGCGGCTCCGAGCACGACCGACAAGGCATTCAAGTGCTGCCCACTCCGAGTTCCACAACGTCGGCGTTCAAGACCCGGTCGGGGTCTTGAACGCCGGCGTTGTGGAGATTCCGGCGGAGACGGAGCGGGCGCGGATCGACGTCACAGCACACAGGCGAGCGACAGGGCGCTCCAGCGAGGCCGGCCCCCGAACCCTCGACTGCGGGCTGGAGCGGGCCCGACTGGACCTGCACGCCACGCTCGGCGAGCCCGACGTCAAGAGCACGCTGAAGGGCAACATCGAAACCTGTACGGCGCCGGAATCCGGGCCGGCGAACTGGCGGAGTCCATGGAAGAGCCCTTCCTGCCGTGGTGCCCGGAGAAAGCCGACGCCCTCGCGCGGATCGCGGCGGAGGTGCGACACCTGTCCTGATTGCCTGATTCCGGCGAGGTCTGCTGGTTCACCGTGCCGTGGCGCACCCGAGCACGCCCGGACTGTCAGTTGGTGCGGCCGCAGATCCGGCCTACAGTGCCGGAGTACCGAGGAACGACAGGCGGACCTGACGCTCGGGATTGTCCCTGTTGGTGTCGACCAGACAGACCGACTGCCAGGTGCCGAGCTCCAGCCTCCCGCCGACGACGGGCAGGGTGGCGTGCGGCGGCACCAGCGCGGGCAGGACGTGGTCCCGGCCGTGGCCCGGGCTGCCGTGGCGGTGCTGGTAGCGGTCGTCGGCGGGAAGCAGTACGTGCAGCGCGGACAGCAGGTCGTTGTCACTGCCGGCGCCGGTCTCGATCAGCGCGATGCCCGCCGTGGCATGGGGAACGAACACGTTGAGCAGGCCGTCGCGGCCGTCGGCGGTCTCGGCGAGGAACTTCTCGCACGCACCCGTCAGGTCGGTCACGGCCTCCCCCGTGCCGGTGGTGAGGTCGAGGACTCGAGTGGTGAAGGCTTGGGGCATACCCCCATCCTCCCGCCGACGCCGCAGGATCGCGCGTCCGGGTTCCGTGCCGCGATCGACCATCTGGCGCCGCTGAAGCTGCGCGAGCCGGGTGGCGGCATCGCGGTGGAGGGCACTCGCGCGTTTCGGGACGAGCGCGTCCATCTCGTCGGCTACGGACCGTCCGCCTCGACGATCGGTGCCAACCGGGCCGGACGGGCCGCGGTCCGGGAGATCATGGGGCTCCTGGACCACGGGCCCGCGGACGTGTCGTCCGGGGATCCGCTGCCGCCGGACGAGGCGGCCGGGGACCTGGCCGCCTCGTCCGGCTGAGGCCCCCCGGGGGGAACGAAGGCGGTCCCCGGGGCACTCCGGGCGGGATCCGGAGGTCACCCGGCGTCGGGCCCCGTGCTGCCGCGGGTCCTGTTGAACTCGGCGACGTTGCGGTTGTGCTCCTCGAAGTCGGCGGTGAAGCGCGTGTCCCCGGGTCCGACGGTCACGAAGTACAGCCAGTCGCCCTCCGCCGGCCCGACGGCCGCCTTCATCGCCACCTCGCCCGGGTTCCCGATCGGCGTCGGCGGCAGACCCTTCTGCGCATAGGTGTTGTACGGGCTCCGGAGTCCGGTGTCCTGACGGGTGGTGTCGAGGGTGGAGCGGTTCAGTGCGTAGTTGAGGGTGGAGTCCATCTGTAGCGGCATGTTCCGGGCGAGCCGGTTGTGCACGACGCGCGCCACCCTTGCCATGTCCTCGGCGCTGTCCGCCTCCGCCTGGACGATGCTGGCGATGATCACTGTCTGGTGGAGGGTCATGCCGTGGCGTCGCGCCGCGTCGGTGAGGGACGAGGTGCCGAGGCGACGGCCCGCCGTGTTGACCATGAAGCTGAGCAGACTGCCCGGGGACGACTCGGGGCCGACGGGATAGGTCGCCGGGAAGAGATAGCCCTCGGGATTGCCGCGGGCGTCCGCCGGCAGCCTCAGCCGCGGACCCGCGGCGGTCGCCCTCCGGCGGGTGGTGCCGGCCCGGACACCAAGTGCCTTGTCCACGGCGGCGTAGACCTGGGAGGAGCGCCATCCCTCCGGGATGAGCAGGGTCTTCGGCCGAACCCGGGGCGCGGTGGACTTCTTCTTCGACTGGGGCAGCAGCGTCAGGAAGACGGCCGTCACCACGCCGATGAGGCCGACCACGCCCGCGAACAGCAGGAGTCGGCCGCGGCGCGTCAGACGGAGCCTGCGCCGACGGCGCCGGGCCTTCGGGAACTCCCTCTTCATACGGGCACGCTAACCCGATGAAAGCACACATAACGGAACCCGCGCCGTCAGCCTTCCGGCGAACCGGCCCCAGCGGCGACGGACGCCAGGGACCCGACGCACGCCCGACCTCAGGACGCGGCACACGGCACAGCGCACGGCCGCCCGCTCCGTGCGCCGCGGTCGACGGGGAAGAACGAGGGGGACGCTCAGGAAACGAGCGGCGCCAACCGGGCATCCCTGCGCACCAGGGCGGCATAGCGCCCGTTCCGCTCGACCAGCTCCTCGTGCGTCCCGCGCTCGGCGATCCGTCCGCCGTCGAGGACGACGATCTGGTCGGCGTCCCGCACGGTGGAGAGCCGGTGGGCGATGGTGATCGTCGTGCGCCCGGCGGAGAGTGCGTCTATCGCCTGCTGAACGGCGTGCTCGGTGCGGGTGTCGAGCGCGCTCGTGGCCTCGTCAAGGATGAGCACCGGCGGATCGCGCAGGATCGTCCGGGCGATGGCGAGCCGCTGCTTCTCACCGCCGGAGAACCGGTACCCCCGCTCACCCACGAGCGTGTCGTAGCCGTCGGGCAGCGAGGCGATGTGGTCGTGGATCTGCGCCGCCCGTGCAGCCGTCTCGATCTCGGCGTCGGTGGCGTCCGGCTTGGCGAAGCGCAGATTGTCCGCGACCGACGCATGAAAGAGGTAGGTCTCCTGGGAGACGACGCCCACGGCCCTGGCGAGGGTGTCGAAATCGAGGTCGCGGACGTCGACGCCGTCCAGGGTGACCCGGCCTTCCGTGACGTCGTAGAGCCGGGGCACCAGATAGCTGAGCGTGGACTTGCCGGACCCGGTGGGCCCGACCACGGCGAGGCTCCCGCCGGCCGGCACGGTGATCCCGATGCCGTCGAGCGTCGGCCCGCTCCTGGCGTCGTAACGGAAGCCGACCTTCTCGAACCGCACTTCCCCGGCGACCTCGGCCAGCCGGACCGGATCCTCCGGCTCGGTGATCTCCACCCGCAGGTCCAGGTATTCGAAGATCCGCTGGAACAGGGCGAGCGACGTCTGGATCTGGACGCCCGTGGACAGCAGGCTCACGGCCGGACGGAACAGCCCTTGCTGCAGCGAGACGAAGGCGACCAGGGTGCCGATCGAGATCGTGGACCCGCCGGACTGCAGCGCGAGTCCCGCCGCCCAGTACAGGAAGGCGGGCATCGCGGCCATGACGATGCCGATGACGGCCATCCGCCAGCGGCCGGCCATGCTGGAACGGACCTCGAGATCGACGAGGCGCTCGGACTCGTCGGCGAACGACCGGGTGAGCGAGTCCGCCCGGCCCATCGTGCGGCCGAGGAGGATACCGCTGACCGACAGCGACTCGGTGACCGTCGCGGCCATGGCCGCCATCTGCTTCTGCCGCTGGGTGGTGATGGCCTTGCGCTCACGCCCGACCCGGCGGCTGATCCAGACGAAGACCGGCAGCAGGACCAGGGAGACGACCGTGAGCCGCCAGTCGAGCGCGAGCATGGCGACGACCGTGGCGACGACGGCCGTCAGATTCGAGACCAGGGAGGTCGCCGTGGAGGTGACGGTCGCCTGCATGCCGCCGATGTCGTTGGCGATGCGGGACTGGACCTCACCGGTCCGCGTCCGGGTGAAGAACGCGAGCGGCATGCGCTGCAGCTGGGCGTAGACGCCGGTGCGGAGGTCGTGCATCACGCGCTGGCCGACCGTGGTCGAGATCAGCGTCTGCAGAACGCCGAACACGCTCGTCGTCACGGCGGCGACGATCATCCCGAGGGCGAGCAGCGACAGCAGGCCCGTACGCCCCTGCGGGATCGCGGTGTCCAGGATTTCGCGCAGCATGAACGGCGAGGCGACGGAGACGAGCGACGAGGCTCCGACCAGCAGCCCCACCACGGCGAGCCGCGCGCGGTAGGGGCGGAAGAGCCGGAGGATGCGCCGCACCTGGGCGGGCTGGGCGGGCCGCGCGGGGTCCAGCGGCCGATCGGGAGGTGTCCAGGACGGACCGTCGTGTGCGCGCATGGCTCCTTCCGCGGGTCGGGGACCTGACAGCTCGAAGAGCATAGCTCTTTGTTACCTATACTCACAATGAACATGGTCCTGATATCGTCCGTGCATGACCACCCCAGGCCCGGTTCCCGACGCGGACGGCGTGCTCGCCGAGCAGCTGCTGCGGCTCACCCGCCGGCTGCACCGCATTCAGAAGCAGCATCTGCGGCCGGTCGGCATCACCCCGGCCCAGGCCCGGCTGCTGCGCGTCGTCGCCCACTACGAAGGGGCCCCGCGGATGGCCGATCTGGCCGGCCGCCTGGAGGTGGTGCCGCGCGCCGTCACCACGCTGGTCGACGGACTGGAGTCGGGCGGCCGCGTCCGCCGGGTGCCCGACCCGACGAACCGCCGCGTGGTGCGCGTGGAGCTCACCGACCTCGGACGCAGCACGCTGGGCGAACTGCGCGGCGCCCGGCGCGCGGCTGCGGAGGACATCCTGGCGCCCCTGACCGCCGATCAGCGCGAGGCACTGGGCGGACTGCTGTCGGCGCTGCTCGACGGAGACCCGGGACCGGCGGGCCAGGTGTACTGCCCCGAGAGGTAGGGGCTGTCCCGGCTCGGTCGGCCGGGAGGCCGGCGGACGGGATCACGGCCGCACGGCGGGCCCTGACACGGTTGACCGGCACCGGTACCGCCTCCGGCCCGGCGCGTACGCGCCACCGGGTCAGGCCCGGGGCGGGACAGAGCGGCTCCGGTGGGAGAGCCAGGCGCGCGCCGGGATCGCGGCCAGCCACCAGTACTGGGCGACCATCGGCGAGGCGAAGGCCAGGGGCGCCGAGACGGCGAAGACGGCCACCATGACCAGCCCCTCGTACACGGCGACGCGCAGCCGTCGGGGCGTCGTGCCCGGAGTGGCCAGGGCCGGCCTCAGCAGCAACCGCAGGGTCATCGCGGTGATCAGGCCCGAGGCGGCGGCGATGGATCCGGCGTACACCGCGGTCGCCGCCGCGGTGTCCGCGTACTCGCTGATCAGACGGGTGGGAAACGGCAGTGCGGCGATGACGGCGAGCAGCGCGAGATAGAGGTACAGCAGACAGGAGTCGAGCCGGGCGACGCGGTGGAACAGGGTGTGCTGACCGAGCCACAGCACACCGATGACGACGAAGCTCAGCAGATACGCCCCGATGTCGGAGAGGGCCTGGTGGAGCGCCGTACCGAGGTCGCCGGCCTCCAGATCGCCGGGCACGTTGATATCGAGGGCGAGGAGGGTGATCGCGATGGCGAAGACCGCATCACCGAACGCGAGCAACCGATCGGGCCCGATGATCGCACCGGGGCTCTCGTCCTCCCGCTCATGTGTCGGTGTGCTCACGGCGGGGACGCTACCGACGATCGCGGGCCCGGGCACACGCTGCTGGGCCGAACGCCGGACGCGGTACCCCCGTCCTCCCGGGCCGTGCAGAAAAGGGGGCGCGCGACCGAACGCACGACCGTTCGGGGGCCGGCTGCTGATCCCCATCGGGGGCTCGCCGCTCCCCGGAACGGCACCGCTGTCGGACGAACCAGCGGCGCCCCCGTCAGATGAAGTTCAGCGCCGCAGCGCCGCCCACCCCTCCGAGCAGCATGAACGCGGGCATCAGTACTTTCAGCTCCACCCAGCTGCCGGCCCGGAAGCGCATCCCCTTCGGCGGCCCCACGGCGTACCAGCGCTTGTTCCCGATGGGTATGGGCCACAGGATCGGGCACCCCGAGACGGTCAGTGCGTCACCGACGTCGTGCACCAGGGCACCGAGGACGACGGGGAGCCCCAGCCACAGGTACTCCTGGCCGGGCCCGGTGAAGAGCCAGTCCGCACCGCTGCCGGGCTTGTCCAGGACGCCGGCCAGGATCCAGGCGCTCGTCGCGCCGAGCAGCCACACCAGGACGTCACTGGACACCCGTGCGGCCCGCCACAGCAGTCCCTCGACGGCGAGCACCAGGTGCACGAAGAGGATCGCGAGGACCGCCCAGCGCCCTCCGGTCATCGCCAGCGCCGAGGTGCCGCCGCCGATCAGCACGGCCCACAGCCAGGTGTGGGTGAGCGTGCGGTGACCGCCGGTCCGGCGCTTGTCCCCTGGCTTCTTCGTCGCCTTGTAGACCGCGTACGAGAGCTTGTCGACCACTTCGCACAGACCGCGTGAGAACGGCCCGAAGGCGCGGGAGATCGTCGCCGCCTTGTGGTCGAGGTCCGGCGCGAGCGCCGCTCCCGCGCAGATCAGCGCGCCGATGACGAGGACGGGCCATGGCATCGGATGATCCAGGGCGGCCGCCGCCGCGCCCACCCCCAGCCAGGCCGCCGCCCCGGACAGGGAGTGCGCCGGTCCCATCATGCTCGTTCCCGCCCCATCTGCTGTTGTGCTCGTGCCCAGTTGAGGGGACAGGCTACCGGTAGCGATCTTCTCTGCCGACGGCCGGTTCCCGATCCCGGCCGGAGGCCAGGCAAGATGGTGGGGTGACCCTTATCGATCAGCTGCCGCCGGACACCGACCCCGATGCCCTCTTCGAAGCCTTCGCCTCATGGGCCGAGGGCCGGGGCATCTCCCTCTACCCGGCCCAGGAGGAGGCGCTGATCGAGGTGGTCTCCGGGGCCAACGTGATCCTCTCCACACCGACCGGCTCGGGAAAGAGCCTGGTCGCGGCGGGTGCCCACTTCGCCGCCCTCGCCCGCGACGAGGTCACGTTCTACACCGCGCCGATCAAGGCCCTGGTGTCGGAGAAGTTCTTCGACCTCTGCAAGCTCTTCGGCACGGAGAACGTCGGCATGCTCACCGGCGACGCGTCCGTGAACGCGGACGCCCCGGTCATCTGCTGCACCGCCGAGGTGCTGGCGTCGATCGCGCTGCGGGACGGCAAGGGCGCCGACATCGGCCAGGTCGTGATGGACGAGTTCCACTTCTACGCGGAACCGGACCGCGGCTGGGCCTGGCAGATCCCCCTCCTCGAACTCCCGCAGGCGCAGTTCGTGCTGATGTCGGCGACGCTCGGCGACGTGTCGATGTTCGAGGAGGACCTCACCCGCCGCACCGGCCGTGAGACCGCCGTCGTCCGCTCGGCGGCCCGCCCGGTCCCGCTCTCCTACGAGTACCGCACCACCCCCATCACGGAGACGCTGACCGAGCTGCTGGAGACCAAGCAGGCACCGGTCTACATCGTGCACTTCACCCAGGCGCAGGCCGTCGAGCGGGCACAGTCGCTGATGAGCATCAACATGTGCACCCGCGAGGAGAAGGACCGCATCGCCGAGCTGATCGGCAACTTCCGCTTCACCACGAAGTTCGGGCGGAACCTCTCCCGATTCGTCCGCCACGGCATCGGCGTGCACCACGCGGGCATGCTGCCCAAGTACCGGCGCCTCGTGGAGAAGCTGGCGCAGGCCGGCCTGCTGAAGGTGATCTGCGGTACGGACACTCTCGGCGTGGGTGTCAACGTCCCCATCCGCACGGTGCTCTTCACCGCGCTCACCAAGTACGACGGCAGCCGTGTGCGGACGCTCCGCTCCCGGGAGTTCCACCAGATCGCGGGCCGCGCGGGGCGCGCGGGCTTCGACACCGCCGGCTTCGTCGTCGCCCAGGCGCCCGACCACGTCGTCGAGAACGAGAAGGCCCTCGCCAAGGCCGGCGACGACCCCAAGAAGAAGCGCAAGGTCGTCCGCAAGAAGGCCCCCGAGGGCTTCGTCGGCTGGACGCAGAACTCCTTCGAGAAGCTGATCGCCTCCGACCCCGAGCCGCTCACCTCCCGTTTCAAGGTCACCCACGCGATGCTGCTCTCGGTGATCGCCCGCCCGGGGAACGCCTTCGAGGCGATGCGCAAGCTGCTCGAGGACAACCACGAACCGCGCAAGCAGCAGCTCCGGCACATCCGCCGGGCCATCGCCATCTACCGTTCGCTACTCGACGGAGGGATCGTCGAACGCCTTGACGCCCCCGACGCCCAGGGCCGCATCGTCCGGCTGACCGTCGACTTCCAGCAGGACTTCGCACTCAACCAGGCGCTCTCCACGTTCGCCCTCGCGGCCTTCGACCTGCTGGACCCCGAATCGCCTTCATACGCCCTGGACATGGTGTCCGTCGTCGAGTCCACTCTCGACGACCCGCGGCAGATCCTCGGGGCCCAGGAGAACAAGGCGCGGGGCGAGGCGGTCGCCGCGATGAAGGCGGACGGCGTCGAGTACGAGGAGCGGATGGAGCGACTCCAGGAGATCTCGTACCCGAAGCCGCTGGAGGAACTGCTGTGGCACGCGTACGACACGTACCGGAAGTCGCACCCGTGGGTGGGCGACCATCCGGTCTCGCCGAAGTCGGTCATCCGGGACATGTACGAACGGGCGCTGTCCTTCACCGAGTTCACGTCCTTCTACGAGCTGGCCCGCACCGAGGGCATCGTGCTGCGGTATCTCGCGAGCGCGTACAAGGCCCTGGACCACACCGTCCCGGACGATCTGAAGACCGAGGACCTGCAGGATCTGATCGCCTGGCTGGGCGAGATGGTCCGCCAGGTCGATTCCAGCCTCCTCGACGAGTGGGAGCAACTGGCCAATCCCGAGGTGGAGACCGCGGAGGAGGCCCAGGAGAAGGCCGACCAGGTCAAGCCGGTCACCGCGAACGCCCGCGCCTTCCGGGTGCTGGTCCGCAACGCCATGTTCCGCAGGGTGGAGCTGGCGGCGCTGGACCGCGTCGACGAACTGGGCCGGCTGGACGCGGAGTCGGGCTGGGACGAGGACGCCTGGGGCGAGGCGATGGACGGGTACTGGGACGAGTACGACGACCTCGGAACCGGTCCGGACGCGCGGGGGCCGAAGCTGCTCGCCATCGAGGAGGACCCCGGGCACGGTCTCTGGAGGGTCCGGCAGACCTTCGCCGACCCGAACGACGACCACGACTGGGGTATCAGCGCGGAGGTCGACCTGGCGGCCTCCGACGAGGAGGGCCGGGCCGTCGTCCGCGTGACGTCCGTCGGCCGGCTCTGAGACGGGAGCGGACATGACCCACCCCGCCGGACACGGCCCCGCCGACGGCGGCCGCCCCGAGGAGGCCGCACGCGCCGCGTCCGGTCCCGTGGAGCGGCTCGTCGATCTGCTCGACCTGGAGCGGATCGAGGTCGACATCTTCCGCGGGGTCAGCCCGAACGAGTCTCTGCAGCGGGTCTTCGGGGGGCAGGTCGCGGGCCAGGCGCTGGTGGCGGCGGGCAGGGCGACGGACGGCACCCGGCCGGTGCACTCGCTGCACGCCTACTTCCTGCGGCCGGGGATTCCGGGCATGCCGATCGTCTACCAGGTCGAACGGGTCCGGGACGGCCGGTCGTTCACGACCCGCAGGGTCACGGCGGTCCAGCGGGGACGGACGATCTTCAATCTGACCGCGTCCTTCCACCAGCCCGAGGAGGCCGGTTTCGAGCATCAGCTCCCGCCGCGGCTGGAATTCCCGCCACCGGAGTCCCTGCCGAGCGTCAGCGAGGAGATCCGCGAGCACCTGGGTGCACTGCCGGAGACGCTGGAGCGGATGGCGCGGCGTCAGCCCTTCGACATCCGCTACGTCGACCGGCTGCGCTGGACCGAGGAGGAGGTCAAGGTGGCCGATCCGCGCAGCGCGGTGTGGATGCGCGCGGTCGGACCGCTGGGGGACGACCCGCTGGTGCACACGTGCGCGCTGACGTACGCCTCGGACATGACCTTGCTGGACGCCGTCCGCATCCCGGTCGAACCGCTCTGGGGCCCGCGCGGATTCGACATGGCGTCGCTCGACCACGCGATGTGGTTCCACCGGCCGTTCCGCACGGACGAATGGTTCCTGTACGACCAGGAGTCCCCGGTCGCCACGGGCGGCCGGGGACTGGCGCGCGGCCGGATCTACGACCGGGAGGGCCGGCTGCTCGTCTCGGTCGTGCAGGAGGGGCTGTTCCGCCGGCTGGGCGGCTGAGGGCCGCCCGCCGGCGTCACGTCCCGCACGGACTCACGTCCGCGGGCGGATCACTTCTTGAGGGGGTCGAGGCAGAGGACGAACTTGTCGGCGTCCCACTTCTGCGCGAGGGCGGCCTCACCGACGGTGCAGGCGTTGACGTCGAAGCTGTTCTCGACGACCTTGACGACCTTGTAGTTGGCGTCCTTGTCGTCGCACCCCTTGGTCTCGACCTCGGGGTTGTTCTCCTCTCCGGTGACCTTGACGCAGTCGCCGGCCTCGGCTCGGACTGGGGCGTTGAAGAGGTAGCCGATGCCGAACTTCACCACCACGGCGACGACAATGAGCGCGACCACGCCGAGAAACTTCTTGACCTTGCTCTTCTTGGCGGGTGCGGGCGCGGGTGCGGCGCCGGGTATGGGCTGGCCCTCCGGGAACTGCGGTTCCTGCGGGGCGGGGGAGGGCTTGGGTGCGCTCATCTGCGGTCTTCCTCGGGTCGCTGGAGATCGAACGCGCGCACGCTACACGAAGAATAAGAATCGCATAAATACGAGGCACGAAGGAGTCCCTGATGTCCGTTTATGACATCCCTCTACACACTCTGTCCGGCGAGGAGACGTCCCTGGCCGAGCATCGCGGCAAGGCCGTGCTGGTGGTGAACGTGGCGTCCCGCTGCGGCCTCACACCCCAGTACGCGGGGCTGGAACGACTGCAGAAGACCTACGCGGACCGTGGTTTCACGGTGCTCGGGGTGCCGTGCAACCAGTTCCTGGGCCAGGAGCCCGGCAGCGCCGAGGAGATCGCCACGTTCTGCTCGGCGACGTACGGGGTGACGTTCCCGCTGCTGGAGAAGTCGGACGTGAACGGCGACCAGCGGCATCCGCTCTACGCCGAGTTGACCCGTTTCGCCGATGCCGACGGGGAGGCCGGTGACGTGCAGTGGAACTTCGAGAAGTTCCTCGTCTCCCCGCAGGGCGACGTGGTGGCCCGCTTCCGGCCGCGGACGGAGCCGGAGGCCGCGGAGGTCGTCGCGGCGATCGAGGCGCAACTCGCGGCCTGACGGGCCCGTGCACGCGACGGGGCGCCGGCCCGGACGTCCGGGTCGGCGCCCCGTGGCGTGCGGGGACCCGCGCGTCAGCGGATGGGCAGGCCGGAGAGGGTGCGGGCGATGACCAGGCGCTGGATCTCGCTCGTGCCCTCGAAAATGGTGTAGATGGCGGAGTCGCGGTGCATACGCTCGACGGGGTACTCGCGGGTGAAGCCGTTCCCGCCGAGGATCTGCACGGCCTGGGCGGTGACCTTCTTGGCGACCTCGCTGGCGAAGAGCTTGGACATGGAGCCCTCGGCCGCGGTGAACGGCTTGCCGGTCACCGCCATCCAGGAGGCCCGCCACACCAGCAGCCGGGCGGCGTCGATCTGGGTGCGCATGTCCGCCAGTTGGAAGGCGACGCCCTGGTTGTCGATGATCGGGCGGCCGAACTGCGTACGCTCCTTGGCGTACTCGAGGGCGTAGTCGTACGCCGCCCGCGCGGTGCCGACCGCCATCGCACCGACGGCGGGGCGGGATGCCTCGAAGGTGGCCATGGCGGCGTTCTTCAGGCTCCCCCGGCCTTCGACCGGGGGGACCCCCACACCGCCGCCGGCCCGGGCCCGCTCCCGGGCGCGGGCGAGCCGCTCGTCGAGCTTCTCCCTGCCGCCAAGCAGGCAGGAGCCGGGGACGCGGACGTCCTCCAGGACCACCTCGGCGGTGTGCGAGGCGCGGATGCCGTGCTTCTTGAACTTCTGGCCCTGGGAGAGGCCGGGAGTGTTCGGCGGCACGATGAAGGAGGCGTGGCCCTTGGAGCCGAGGTCGGGGTCGACGACGGCGACGACGACGTGGACGTTGGCGATCCCGCCGTTGGTGGCCCAGGTCTTGGTGCCGTTGAGCACCCACTCGTCCTTGGCCTCGTCGTAGACGGCTCGGGTCCGCATCGCACCGACGTCGGAGCCGGCGTCGGGCTCGGAGGAGCAGAACGCGGCGACCTTCACGTCGTCGACGTCGCCGTACATCTGCGGGATCCAGGTGCCGATCTGCTCCTCGGTGCCGTTGGCAAGGACACCGACGGCGGCGAGGCCCGTGCCGAGGATGGAGAGGGCGATACCCGCGTCGCCCCAGAACAGCTCCTCCACGGCCATCGGGATGCCGAGCCCGGTGGGGTCGAAGTACTGCTGGGCGTAGAAGTCGAGGGAGTAGATGCCGACCTTGGCGGCTTCCTGGATGACCGGCCAGGGGGTCTCCTCGCGCTCGTCCCACTCGGCGGCGGCCGGGCGGATCACGTCCCTGGCGAAGCCGTGCAGCCAGTCGCGGACCTGCTTCTGGTCCTCGTTGAGATCGAGCGCGAACTCGGTCATATCCCCTCCTGATGTGCTGGGCACGCATGTTACTACCGGTAACCGCAGTCTGTTACCGGCGCGTAGCGACTGTCAACCGCCACCGAGCGGTCGGCGGGCCGACCCTGCGGAGTGTTACGTTGCGCAGGCCTCAGATTCAGTACGGGCGGGGAGAGACCATGGAGACCACCACCACTCAGCAGGGCGACCAGCAGCGGTCGGCCGAGCAGCGGCGGCGCGAGCTGCTCGAAGCCGCCGACCGCGTGGTGCTCCGGGACGGCCCGCAGGCGTCCATGAACGCGATCGCGGCGGAGGCCGGCATCACCAAGCCGATCCTGTACCGACACTTCGGCGACAAGAGCGGGCTCTACCGCGCGCTCGCCAAGCGTCACACCGACGGTCTGCTGGCGGCACTGCGCACGGCGATCGACGCCAGCTCAGACCGGCGGGAGCGTGTCGAGCACACCCTCGACACCTACCTCGCCGCGATCGAGACCCGGCCGCAGGTATACCGCTTCCTGATGCACCCCGCCGAGGACTCCCAGCAGTCCGAGCAGGGCTTCGACGTCGGCCGGCACACCGCGCCGCTGCTGCGAAGACTCGGCGAGGAACTGGGCACGGTGATCGCCGAACGCGTCGACCTCGGTCCCGGCGGGGACGAGCTGGCCAGGATCTGGGCCCACGGCATCGTCGGCATGATGCACGGCGCGGGCGACTGGTGGCTGGGGGAACGCCCCTGCTCCCGGGCGCAGTTGGTGCGCAGCCTCGCGGACCTGCTCTGGGGAGGCCTCTCCGTCGCCGAGGACCGCCCGGGCAGTCCGGGCTTCTGACAGGGGGCCCCGGCACCGGTGCGGGTTCCTCGCCGGACCCGCCGTGCCGGTACGGAAACGCCCGCTACCGCCGACCCCACGGGGCGCGGCGGGCCTTGCGCAGGGCGCGGGCGCGGCGCAGGCCGGTGAGCCGGTCCATGTAGACCCCGCCCTCCAGATGGTCGCACTCGTGCTGCAGGCACCGGGCGAAGAACCCCGTGCCCTCGACCCGCACCGGCGCGCCGTCCCCCGTCACTCCCTCGACCACCGCATGGTCGTACCTCAGCGTCCCCGCCTCGATGCCCGGCAGCGACAGACATCCCTCGGGGCCGCGCACCTCGATGCCGTCGGCGGCGACGAGGCGCGGATTGACGACGTGCCCGACGTGGCGGACGTCCTCGTCGTCGGGGCAGTCGTAGACGAAGACCCGGAGCGGAACACCGACCTGGTTGGCGGCGAGACCCACCCCGTTCGCGGCGTACATGGTCGCGTACATGTCCTCGATCAGCCGCGTCAGGGTCGGGCCGAAGTCGGTGACGGGTTCGCAGGGCGCGTGGAGCACCGGATCGCCGAACAGGCTCATGGCCCGTACGAGGCCGGAACTGCCGGGGATCGGACGGTTTCGCATGGCCGTAAGGGTACGTTCCGCACATCGCGCCGGTGACCTCCGGGTTTCGTGACGGAGCCGCAGTTCGGGCCGCCGCCCGGAGGTCGATAGGCTGAACCCCGACCGACGCAAGGAGGATCAAGGACGATGGCAGGACACCCTGGCAACGCAGAGCCGCTGTCGCCGCGCGCCAAGCTGGCCGTGACGGCCGGCAAGGCCGCAGCGGCGGTGTCGCGCGCAGCGGGACGCGGCAGCGGATCGGTGATCGGCGGCCGGGTTGCCCTCAAACTCGACCCCGATCTGCTGAGCAGGCTGGCGCAGCACCTGGACGTGATCCTGGTGTCGGCGACGAACGGAAAGACCACCACCACCCGGCTGATCGCCGAGGCCCTGCGCGCGGCCGGCCCGGTCGTGTCGAACGCCCTTGGCGCGAACATGCCGGCCGGTATCACCTCCGCGCTGGCCGGCGGCTCGGACGCACGCTACGGCGTGATCGAGGTCGACGAGAAGTACCTCGCCGGGGTCGCCCGCGACACCACGCCCAAGGCCATCGCCCTGCTCAACCTCTCCCGCGACCAGCTGGACCGCGCGGCCGAGACCCGGATGCTGGCCGAGAAGTGGCGCGAGGGGCTGTCCGGCAGCAAGGCCGTCGTCGTCGCCAACGCCGACGACCCGCTGATCGTGTGGGCCGCGTCCTCCTCCGCCAACGTGGTGTGGGTGGCCGCCGGCCAGGAGTGGAAGGACGACGCCTGGTCCTGCCCCGCCTGCGGTGGTGTGATGCAGCGCCCGGGGGACGACTGGTTCTGCGGCGAGTGCGGTTTCCGAAGGCCGGCCGTGAGCTGGGCCCTCAGCGGTGACCACGTCCTCGACCCGCACGGGTCCGCCTGGCCGATCCACCTCCAGCTGCCGGGCCGGGCCAACAAGGCCAACGCCACCACCTCCGCCGCGGTCGCCGCCGTCTTCGGCGTCCCGCCGCAGGTGGCCCTGGAGCGCATGTACCAGGTGCAGGCCGTGGCCGGCCGGTACGACGTCGTCTCGTTCCAGGGGCGGGACCTGCGGTTGCTGCTGGCGAAGAACCCGGCCGGCTGGCTCGAGACGTTCTCCCTGATCGACCCGCCGCCCACTCCGGTGATCCTGTCCGTCAACGCGCGCGGCGCCGACGGCACCGACACCTCCTGGCTGTGGGACGTCGACTACACCCGGCTCGCCGGCCACCCGATCTTCGTGATCGGCGACCGCAAGCTGGACCTCGCGGTGCGCCTGGAGGTCGCCGGGCTGGACTTCCGTGTCGCCGAGGACGTCGACGAGGCCGTGGGGCTCGCCCCGCCCGGACGGATCGAGCTGATCGCCAACTACACCGCCTTCCAGGACGTCCGCCGCCGCGTCGGCAACTGACCCGGCTCACCGCAGAGGAACACAGAGCATGAGCGACAGCAGCCTGCGCCTGGTGTGGGTCTACCCGGACCTGCTCAGCACGTACGGTGACCAGGGCAACGCCCTGGTCGTGGAGCGCCGCGCGCGCCAGCGCGGCCTGGGCGTCACCCGCGTCGACGTCCGCAGCGACCAGCCGGTGCCGACGTCCGGCGACATCTATCTGATCGGCGGCGGCGAGGACCGGCCGCAGCGCCTCGCGGCCGAACGGCTGCGCCGCGACGCCGGGCTCTCCCGGGCCGCCGCCAACGGTGCGATCATCTTCTCGGTCTGCGCCGGCTACCAGATCCTCGGCCACGAGTTCGTCAACGACCTGGGCGAGCGGGAGCCCGGCCTCGGCCTGCTCGACGTGGTCTCCACCCGCGGCGAGGGCGAGCGGTGCGTCGGCGACGTGCTGGCGGACATCGACCCGCGGCTGGGTCTGCCGCAGCTCACGGGCTTCGAGAACCACCAGGGCATCACGCATCTCGGGCCGACGGCCCGGCCGTTCGCCCGGACCGTCCTCGGCAGGGGGAACGGCACCGGGGACGGCACCGAGGGCGCGTACAACGACACCGTGTTCGGCACGTACATGCACGGTCCGGTGATGGCCCGCAATCCGCAGATCGCGGATCTGCTGCTGAAGCTCGCGCTCGACGTGAACGCGCTGCCGCCCACCGACGACCGGTGGTACGAGGCACTGCGCGCGGAGCGCATCGCCGCCGCCACCCAGCCCGCCTGACGGGCCGCTCGAGCGCCGTTCGCACGGCAGCCCGAATCGTACGAGGACACGGTGTCCACTGTGCGGACGTCCGGTTCGGCACCCGCCACCTTGCGCCGGTAGGGTGGCAGGGATCCAACCGGACGACGTGGTCCGGGAGTCGGCCCACGTTGTAAAGGTTTTCGGGCTATGCGCATTGGTGTCCTCACCTCCGGCGGCGACTGCCCCGGGCTCAACGCGGTCATCCGCTCTGTCGTGCACCGCGCCGTCGTCGACCACGGTGACGAGGTGATCGGCTTCCACGACGGCTGGAAAGGCCTGCTGGAGGCCGACTACCGCAAGCTCGACCTCGACGCCGTCGCCGGCATCCTCGCCCGCGGCGGCACGATCCTCGGGTCCTCGCGGGTACAGCCCGCTCATCTCGTCGACGGCGTCGAGCGGGCCAAGGGGCACGTCGCCGAACTGGGCCTCGACGCGATCATCCCGATCGGTGGCGAGGGCACGCTGAAGGCGGCGAACCTGCTGGCCCAGGCCGGTCTGCCGATCGTCGGTGTGCCGAAGACCATCGACAACGACATCGCGTCGACCGACGTCACCTTCGGCTTCGACACCGCCGTCGGGGTCGCGACCGAGGCCCTCGACCGGCTGAAGACCACCGCCGAGTCCCACCAGCGGGTGCTGATCGTCGAGGTCATGGGCCGACACACCGGCTGGATCGCCCTGCACTCCGGCATGGCGGCCGGTGCGCACGCCATCGTCGTCCCCGAGCGTCCCTTCGACATCGAGGAACTGACCAAGCGGGTCGGTGCCCGGTTCGAGGCCGGCAAGCGGTTCGCGATCGTCGTGGTCGCCGAGGGCGCCAAGCCGCGCGAGGGTTCCATGGACTTCGACGAGGGCGGCAAGGACGTGTACGGCCACGAGCGCTTCGCCGGAGTCGCCCGGCAGCTGTCCGTCGAGCTGGAGGAGCGGCTCGGCAAGGAGGCCCGGCCGGTGATCCTCGGCCACGTCCAGCGCGGCGGTACACCGACCGCGTACGACCGCGTCCTCGCCACCCGGTTCGGCTGGCACGCCGTGGAGGCGGCGCACCGCGGCGAGTTCGGCATGATGACCGCGCTGCGCGGAACGGACATCACGATGGTGCCGCTGGCGCAGGCGGTGGAGACGCTGAAAACCGTCCCGCAGGACCGGTACGAAGAGGCCGAGACGGTCCTCTGAGAGGCCTCCCGAGCGAGGAACCGCCCCCGGTCGCAGCTGCGACCGGGGGCGGTTCTAGTCTTGTCCGGACAACACGCGCGAAACAGGACGCTCCAGGAGTAGGCAGATGGATCACAGCGGGCACGGCGAGCACGGGATGCCGATGGACCTGCCGCCGTTCACGCTGGGCAGGGGGCTGGAGTTCTCCTCGGATCCGTTCTTCCTGGCCGGCTGTCTCGTGGGGCTCGCGCTCTACGGCTGGGGGGTGGCACGGCTGCGCCGGCGCGGCGACGCCTGGCCGGTGGGCCGGACGGTCTTCTTCACCGCAGGTGTGCTGAGCATCGCGCTGGTGATGTGCACCAAGCTGAACGACTACGGCATGGTCATGTTCAGCGTGCACATGGTCCAGCACATGGTGATCAGCATGCTGTCGCCGATCCTGCTGCTGCTCGGCGCTCCGGTCACCCTGGCGCTGCGCGCGCTGCCGCCGGCGGGCCGCGGCCGCAAGGGACCGCGCGAGCTGCTGCTGGCCCTGCTGCACAGCCGCTACATGAAGATCGTCACGCACCCCGCGTTCACGATCCCGATGTTCATCGCGAGCCTCTACGGCCTGTACTTCACCCCGCTCTTCGACTTCCTCATGGGGTCCAGGGCCGGCCACATCGCGATGATGGTGCACTTCCTCGCCGTCGGACTGATCTTCTTCTGGCCGATCATGGGCGTGGACCCGGGCCCGCACCGCCCCGGCTATGTGATGCGGATGCTGGAGCTCTTCGCGGGCATGCCCTTCCACGCGTTCTTCGGTATCGCGCTGATGATGGCCTCCGAGCCGATGGTGCGGGCGTACGCCGATCCCCCGGCCTCACTCGGGATCAGCGCGCTCTCCGACCAGAACGCGGCGGGCGGCATCGCCTGGGCCTTCAGCGAGATCCCGTCGGTGCTGGTGCTGATCGCCCTGGTGTTCCAGTGGTACCGCTCCGAGCAGCGCCAGGCCGTCCGCAAGGACCGGGCCGCGGACCGGGACGGCGACAAGGAGCTGGAGGCCTACAACGCGTATCTGGCCTCTCTCCAGGCACGCAGCCGCTGACCGGGCCGGGACCGGGGCGGCCCGGCCGGGCTGGTGACGCCCGGGCACGCGGACTGCCGGCCCGGAGCGCGGTGGCCGCTGCCCGGGAGTAGCGCGCTCCCCCGGTCAGGGGTGACGATGGCACCACGGCCCCGGCCGCGGCCGTCAGCCGCGGCACCGGCCCGGAGGAGGGCGCGCATGTCCGGTTCCACGAAGACGATGGGTGTGCTGACCGTGGCGTCCCTGGTGGTCGTGACCGCCTACACCGTGGCGCTCGGCAGCAACGGCTGGCTGTGGTTCACCTGGGTCGTGCTGGGCCTCGTCACCGTGGGGATGCTCGTGTCCAGGCCCACCTGAGGGCGTCGGGCTGCCGGTCCGCCCGTCGTCGTCGGGCGTGTCCCCCCGCACGGGAGCGCAATGCCGTGTGCCTGCGTGCGCCGGTGGACTCGGCCATGGCCTCTCCCAGCAGCCGCCGGGAGCCGGGCCACCAGCGGAACTCGCCGATCGTGGCTTCCGTGACGGCACCGAGGCCCCCGAGCGGGGCGACGGACAGGAACGTCGCCCACAGCTCCCGCCGGATGTCGTCGGGCACGCCGACGGTCACTCCGGCCGCGTCGAGGGCCGCCCTGAGGCGCTCCACGCGCGGATTCCCCTTGTCGTCCCACTCGCCGAAGGTGGGCGTGCCCGCCGCCCCCGACTCCTCCGTGTCACGCCCGCCGCGTCGCGACACTCCGGCCGCCGGGCCGGCCGGCGTCAAAACCCACCTGACGACGATCGGCCACCACGGCATCCGCAGCGTCCACCTACCTACCCATGGCGGCGCCCGAAGGGCTGTCATACAACTGGGCAAGGCAGTCGGCACGAGTCCGGTCGGACCAGGGACGGACGACCGACCGTGCGGATCGATGTGCCGGGTGCATTCGCGCCCTGATCCGGCACCACGCGGCCCCTGAGCCGCATCGGCAGAGTTGGGAGCGACATCGTGTTCTACTACGTCCTCAAATACGTCATCCTGGGGCCGCTGCTGCGGCTGCTGTTCCGGCCCAGGATCGAGGGCCTCGAGCACATCCCGGCGGACGGCGCGGCGATCGTCGCCGGCAACCACCTGTCGTTCTCCGACCACTTCCTGATGCCGGCCATCCTGAAGCGGCGCATCACCTTCCTCGCCAAGGCCGAGTACTTCACCGGACCGGGGATCAAGGGCCGGCTGACGGCCGCCTTCTTCCGCAGCGCCGGACAGATCCCGGTGGACCGTTCCGGCAAGGAGGCAGGCCAGGCGGCCATCCGTGAGGGCCTCGGCGTGCTCGGCAAGGGCGAGTTGCTCGGCATCTACCCGGAGGGTACGCGGTCGCACGACGGACGGCTCTACAAGGGCAAGGTCGGCGTCGCGGTCATGGCGCTCACCGCGCGGGTGCCCGTCGTGCCCTGCGCGATGGTCGGAACCTTCGAGATCCAGCCTCCCGGGCAGGTACTGCCGAAGATCAAGCGGGTGACGATCCGCTTCGGCGAACCGCTCGACTTCTCCCGCTACGCGGGGATGGAGAACGAGAAGGCGGTACTGCGCGCCGTGACGGACGAGATCATGTACGAGATCCTCGCCCTGTCCGGGCAGCAGTACGTCGACGAGTACGCGGTGAAGGCGAAGGCCGCCGAGGCGGACCGGTCGAAGAGCGGGCGGATTCCCCGGCTCGGACGCTGACGCGCGGTGCACGGCTGCGGTCCGGGCCGGATGACCGGGGGCCGCGGACGGCGGCCCGGCACAGCCCGTCGGGGACGGTGGCGGCACCTCGGCGGAGGGTGCCCGGATCGTCGGCGTTCGCGATGGGGCCGCGCGCCCGTGTGCGGCCCTCGTGCCGGGCACGGGCGCGCGGCCCGCGGGTCAGCCGCCGGCGAGATCGCCCAGGGCGGTGTCGAGCAGCCCGCGCAGGCGCAGCGCGTCCGGGGCGACCGCGGTGACCAGCAAGGCCGGCCCCGCGAGGGGGGTGAGCACGGCGGTCTCCCCGAGCCGCCGCGGCTCCGGGGGCTTGTCGTCGAAACCGGGGTCCACCACGAGCAGTTGGCCGACCGCCCGGTGCCCGCCGAGCACCGCACCGCCGTCCCAGCCGCCGGGTGCGCCGGGACCGAGGGCGAGTTCCTGGTCCAGCAGGGGGCGGCCCGCGCGACGGACGGTGAGACGTGTGGTGAGAGTGCCGGTCTCCTCGCCGTGCCGGCCGAGGATCTGCTCCTCGCGCAGCACGAGACGCGCCGTCGCGGCCAGCACCGCACGTGTGTGCATCCGCAGCTCGCTGCCGCGCGCCGAGATCAGCTGCTCGGGCAGCCAGCGCAGTTCGGCGCCCTCCCCCACGTCCAGCGAGATGTCGTAGTCGGCGGCTCCCGGGGTGCGCCCTGGCAGCGCCACGGTGGCCGCTGCGGAGTCCACGTGCAGCCGCGCGCCTTCGCGCACGTGCGCCTCGATCGCGAGCCGGTCCCCGCCGAGCGGGGCGCTCATGGCGCCGACCACGGTGACGCGCGTGTACGGTCCGCCGGCACGGGTGCGGCGCAGGGCCAGCGGACCGTCGCTCTCCAGCACGGGGAGCCCGTCGTGTTCGGCGACGATCCGTGCGGTCGCCCGGACGCTCATCCGGCGCTCACCCCGCGGTCCAGGCGCGGAGCCGGTCGCGGACCCACCCGGCGACGGGACGGACACCGTCCTCGCCGGTCAGCGAGGTGAAGAGCACGGGGAGTTCCCCCCGTTGCTCCTTTGCGTCGCGGGCCATGCGCTGGAGATCGGAGCCTACGTAGGGGGCGAGGTCGGTCTTGTTGACGACGAGGAGGTCCGCGGTGGTGACTCCCGGTCCGCCCTTGCGCGGGATGTCGTCGCCTCCGGCCACGTCGATCACGAAGATCTGGGCGTCCACGAGACCCTTGGAGAAGGTGGCGGTGAGGTTGTCGCCGCCGGACTCGACCAGGATCAGGTCGAGCGGTCCGACCGCGTCCTCCAGATCCTCGACGGCTTCGAGGTTGGCGGAGATGTCGTCGCGGATCGCGGTGTGCGGGCAGGCGCCGGTCTCGACGGCCTGGATCCGCTCGGGCGGCAGGACGGCGTTGCGCAGCAGGAACTCGGCGTCCTCGCGGGTGTAGATGTCGTTGGTGACCACGGCGATGGACAACTGGTCTCGCAGGGCCCGGCAGAGAGCGGCGACGGTGGCGGTCTTGCCGGATCCGACCGGTCCACCGAGTCCGATGCGCAGCGCGCGCCGGGTGCCGTCGGGGCGTACTGCGTCGGCGCTCACCGCGGCCTGGCCGGGACGCTCGTGCGTGTGGTCGAGATGCATGGGGCGGCTCCCTCGTGGTGCTGCGGAGCTTGTGCGGCTCCGCGCTCCGTGGTGGTGGTGCTTGGCGGTAGTGGTGCTTGGCGGTAGTGGTGGCTGCGTCGGGGCTGTGGGCAACGCAGCGAGGTGCCGCAGCTGTCGTCGTGCGCCCGCTGGGGATTCGGGACAGCCCTTAGGAGGCGAAGAGCCGTACGGGCCAGGCGGCGTGCTGCTCGGCGGTGATGTCCAGCAGCGGGGCCGACGCGGCGGGAAGCGCGTCGGGACCCCGCTCGGCCGCCCACCGGGCCGCGGCCACCGCTCGCCCGGCGACCCGGTCCATGTCGGGGGCCAGGCGGGCGAGGACGGCGGTGGCCTGGTACGGGTCCAGGCTGAGCAGCCGCACGGCGGCAGTGGCCGGTCCGCCGACCGCCTCGTACGCGGCGCAGTACGCGGCGTCCTCGGCGCCGAGGCCGGCGGCACGGGCGGTGACCCCCAGCACGACGGGCTGGTGCGCCCCCTTCGGCCGGGCGCCGGCGAGGGCGTCCAGTTCCGGTGACGGCCAAGTGGCGCGTGCGGCTCGCATCAGCTGCCGGCCGAGCCTCCGTGCCGATGCGCGCAGGGCGGGGGACGGGGTGCGGGCATCGGCCGCCACGTCCAGCGCGACCGGGTCGAGCCCGAGCGCCGCAGCGGCGGCGAGACCGGCGGCGGTCAGTCCCGTGGTGTGCAGCCGTCCCCGGCAGAAGTCCGCGAGGTCCCGGGCGTCGCCGAGCCGGCCCGCCCTGACCGCAGCCTCCGCCCCGCCGGAGTGGGCGTGTCCGCCGGCGGGGAACCGCCCGTCGGCGAGGACGAGCAGCGCGGCGCGCGCCGGGGCACCGGACCGTGGTCCGGCCTCCTCCGCCCGGCGCGCTCCCCCGGCCGCGTGCCCGTCCCCGGCGGCCCCGGCGCACTGGTCCCGGCCGGGCGACGGGAGTTGACGGAGGCCGCGCAAAGGGGCCTCCGTGTGCGGATCCATGACTTCGCTCATGATCAGAACAGGAAGTAGCGCTGGGCCATGGGCAGTTCCTCGGCGGGCGCGGGCTCCACCGGGTCGCCGTCGATGGTGACCGTGAAGGTGTCGGCGTCGACCTCGACGCGGGGCAGGACGTCGTTCTCCTTCATGTCCGACTTGGTGACGCCGCGAGTGCTGCGGATCGGGACGAAGCGCTTGCCCAGGCCGAGGCGTTCGGGCAGTCCGTCCTCGACCGCCGCCTCGGACACGAAGTTGAACGAGTTCGCGGCCGGGGCCCGGCCGAGCGCGCCGAACATGGGGCGCGGGAGCACGGGCTGGGGGGTGGGGATGGAGGCGTTGGCGTCGCCCATCTGTGCGTAGGCGATCTGTCCGCCCTTGAGCACGAGTTGGGGCTTCACCCCGAAGAAGGCCGGCTCCCACAGGACCAGATCCGCGAGCTTGCCGGGCTCGACCGAGCCGATCTCGTGGTCCAGACCCTGGGCCACGGCCGGGTTGATCGTGTACTTGGCGACGTACCGCCGGGCCCTCAGGTTGTCCGCGCGGCCGTCGCCCGGCAGGGCGCCGCGGCGCCGCTTCATCGCGTGCGCGGTCTGCCAGGTGCGCAGCACGACCTCGCCGACGCGCCCCATGGCCTGGGAGTCGGACGACACGATGGAGATGGCGCCGATGTCGTGGAGGACGTCCTCGGCGGCGATCGTCGACGGCCTGATCCTGGACTCGGCGAAGGCGAGGTCCTCCGGCACCGCCGGATTGAGGTGGTGGCAGACCATCAGCATGTCGAGGTGTTCCTCGATGGTGTTGACGGTGTGCGGTCGCGTCGGGTTGGTGGAGCTGGGCAGGACGTACGGCTCCGAGACGACCGTGATGATGTCCGGCGCGTGCCCTCCGCCCGCCCCTTCCGTGTGGTAGGCGTGAATCGTGCGGCCCGCGATCGCCGCGAGGGTGTCGCCCACGAAGCCGGCCTCGTTGAGAGTGTCGGTGTGGATGGCGAGCTGTGCGCCGGTCTCCTCGCACACGCCGAGGCAGGCGTCGATGACGGCCGGTGTGGCACCCCAGTCCTCGTGGATCTTGAAGCCGAGCGCGCCGCCGCGCAGTTGGGAGTACATGGCCTCGCGGGACGTCGTGTTGCCCTTGCCCAGCAGCCCGATGTTGACGGGGAACGACTCGAGCGCCTCGAACATCCGGGCGAGGTGCCAGGGGCCGGGGGTGATCGTGGTCGCCTTGGTCCCCTCGGCGGGTCCGGTGCCCCCGCCGACGAGGGTCGTGATCCCGGAGGTCAGGGCCTGCTCGACGACCGTGGGCGAGATGAAATGGACGTGGGCGTCGACGGCGCCCGCGGTGAGGATCTTCCCGTTGCCCGCGATGACCTCGGTCTCCGGCCCGATGACGAGGTCCGGGTGGACCCCGTCCATCGTGTCCGGGTTGCCCGCCTTGCCGATACCGGCGACCCGGCCGTCGCGGATGCCGATGTCGGCCTTGACGACTCCCCAGTGGTCGATGATCACCGCACCGGTGATGACCGTGTCCGGGGCACCCTCCGCCCGTGTCACACGGGACTGGCCCATGGACTCGCGGATCACCTTGCCACCGCCGAAGACCGCTTCGTCGCCCGCGCGTCCGGGGCCGCCCGAGCGGTCCTCCTCGATCTCGACGAGGAGATCGGTGTCGGCGAGACGGATCCGGTCACCTGTCGTGGGGCCGAAGAGATCGGCGTAAGCGGCGCGCGTCAGTTCAGGCACGGGTGGCTCCGTTCTCCGCCGGGGTCCCGCTCGTGTCGAGCGGTCCCGCGGTCTCGCCGCGCAGACCCGCGACGACGCGCAGCCCGGCGAGCGGTACGAGTTCGACCTCGACGGGGACTCCGGGCTCGAACCGGACGGCGGTGCCCGCGGCGATGTTCAGCCGGAGGCCGCGCGCGGCCGCGCGGTCGAAGTCCAGACCGGGGTTGGCCTCGGCGAAGTGGTAGTGGGAGCCGACCTGTACGGGCCGGTCGGCCGCGTTGAGGACGGTCAGCCGTGTGGCCTCGCGGCCCTCGTTGAGCCTGACCGGTCCTTCGGCGTGCAGGATCTCTCCGGGGATCATCGGCACTCCCGTCAGACGATCGGGTCGTGGACGGTGACGAGCTTGGTCCCGTCGGGGAACGTCGCCTCGACCTGGACGTCGTGGATCATCTCCGGGATCCCGTCCATGACGTCGTCGCGGGTGAGCACCTTCCGTCCGGACGCCATGATCTCGGCGACGGTGCGCCCGTCGCGGGCGCCCTCCAGGATGTGCGTGGTGATGAGGGCGAGGGCCTCGGGGTGGTTGAGCCTCACCCCGCGCGCCCTGCGCTTCTCCGCGACGTCCGCGGCGACATGGATGAGCAGCCGTTCCTGCTCATGCGGCGTCAGTTGCACGTTCTCCACCTCACAGTCGGCCTGCCCGGACGCAACCGGGTGCGGCGGACGGTAGTGGGCGTCAACGGTCTGTTGACCCTCCACGGCCTTTCCGCCGCCAAGGCTTGAACGTTAGGCCGGAAGTTTTTCCGGCGCGTTAACTGATCTTTGGCACTTGCATGGGCATGAGCGCGGGCAGCCCGCCCTCCGGCACCTCGACGCGTGTGCCGACGCGTATGTCACCGAAGAGCGCCTGCCGCGCGGCGGAACCCCGGGCCGTGGCGATCACCGCGCTGGCCACGTGGTCCGCGGGCTCGCCGGCCTGGATCCCGCTCGCTCCGCGACGGGCCGTGCCCGGCGCCTCCCCGGCCCGCCACGGGATCGCGGTGGCGCTCCCGCTTCCGGCCGTCGCGGCCCTCGCCCTCGGGGCCTTTCGCCTGGCCCGCATCCCGCACGGCATCGCACGATCCGCCCGTCGGCTTCACGGGCCCCGCCTCCGCTGCCGCCCCCTGGACCGGCACGTCGAGCACCGGCAGGGGGCGTTCGACGCGCACCGCCACGACGGCAGGGCGCGGCCCGGGAGGCGATCGGGGACCGCGTGGTATACGGAGCCGTGGCGATGCCGTCCGCCGTGCCCCCGGGTGACGTCCCGGCCGGCGCCGTGGCGCGCCGGCCGGTCAGGAGCAGCCGCCCGTGCCGGGTGGCCGGTGCTCCGCCGCGATGCCGAAGCGGCCGCGTTCGCCGGGAGCGGACGGCTCCGTGGAGCGCAGCGACGACACGGAGGTGATCCCGGACTCCTCGGCGGCCTGCCCCGCGGCCTCCAATCGCTCCAGGTCAGCCGCGGACACCAGGGCCACGAGCGGCTTCCCGTGCCGGGTCACGACAACCCGTTCGCCGCCGTAGACGACGCGATTGATCAGCTCGGCGAGTTCAGCTCGGGCTTGCGTCACCGGAATCTCGTAGGCCATGCTCCCCATCATAAAGGAATGTACGTCCTGTACATTTTTTACCGAGGTCCTAGCAGACGCCGCAGACTTGGCCGCCGGGTGCGGCCGCTTGAGGAGTGGTACGTCGTGAACGGTCCGTCCGCCCGCCATGTCCTGCCCGAGTTCACCGAACACACGAGCGACGGGAAGCGCACGCTCGACCCCTACGCCAGGCTGCTCGACGAACGGATCGTCTTCCTCGGCACTCCGGTCGACGACACCTGCGCCAACGACGTCATCGCACAGTTCCTGTACCTGGAGTACGCCGCGCCGGACCAGGACATCTCGCTCTACATCAACTCGCCCGGCGGCCCCGTCAGCGCCATGACCGCCATCTACGACACGATGCAGACGGTGACCTGCGACGTCGTCACCACCTGCCTGGGACAGGCCGCGTCGACCGCCGCCGTACTGCTCGCAGCCGGAACCCCGGGCAGGCGCGCGGCCCTGCCCGGTGCCCGCGTGGTCGTCCAGCAGCCCTCGCTGCCCGAGCCGGTGCGGGGGCAGCCCACCGATCTGGGCATCCGGGCACAGGAGTTGCTGCGGCTGCGGGAGCAGCTCACGGCCATGTTCGCCCGCCACACCGGCCGGAGCGCCGAACGCGTCGCCGCCGACCTCGACCGCGACACCGTGTACGACGCCGCTGGAGCCCGTGACTACGGGCTGGTCGATCACATCATCAAGAACCGGAAGACGTCCCTCACTTCCGCCGGCCGCTGGTGAGCGGGCGGTGCTGCCACCCGAACCGCCGCCGCTGCCCGCAATGACACGCGCCGAGAGCGCGTTCGTCGACAGCTATCTCGAAGTGGTCGACCAGCTGGGAAGGATCAACCCGGCACGCGGGACACACACGTATGGAGCCCTCCGCGCCGCACAGGCCCTGGTCGCGCGGGCCACGGCGCTCCGCGACGCCCTGACGGTCATGCATATGCGCGGCGAGAGCGAGCTGCACACCGTCACATTGGCCCGCGCGCTACGGCTATTGGGCGGAGATCGCCGAGCCTCCCGGATCACCGTGCCATCGGAGTACCAGAGTTGACGATCCACCGCGAAAGGGGCGATCCGACGCCTGCGACCCGCCCGAGAAGCGTACGACCGGGTGTCGCCCATCCGGACCAGTGAGGGCTTCGACTTTCGTCCGGTGCAAGTTGCGCAACCATATCGCCCGATCGGCCCAACGAAGCGCTCCGCCGCAGGTACGGGGCTCGTCACCCGGCGACACCCGGTCCCCCGAACGGCCCTGTCCACTCGAACAGATCAGTGGTGAGGAGCCTCACAAATCGTCGTTTCGACTCGGAAATCCGACAGTTCGTGGGTCAAGATCCCTGGGACGACAAGCCCCCGCCACCGCGGCGGGGCGGTCCGGGCGGACGCCGAGTCCTGCCGCCGCACCGGATGCCTGGTCGACATGAGGGCTTCGGCAGGAGTGGAGGACCCAGCATTGCGGGCCGGCCACCGGAACGGTGGCTGGTCCTTGGGGTGAAGCCGTGTGAACGGCCGGGCGCCTTCGCCAGTCCGAACCCGACAGGTCATCCTTCACAGGCGGCTGACGAAGGGTTGCGCATGACTGCGCAGACACATCTCCCGTCCCTGCTGTCCCGGACGGGCGCCGTCTCGGCACTCACGATCGCCGCCGTCGGTGGCTCGCTGATCGTGCCGGGCGGTGCGCCGGAGGCACAGGCGGCCTCGGCGCACGCGACGAAGGCTCTCAAGGTCGCCGCGTCGAAGAAGGGGGCCCCGTACGGGTACGGGGCCACCGGTCCGAGCCGCTTCGACTGCTCGGGGCTCACGCTCTACGCCTACAAGAAGGCGGGCAAGCAACTGCCGCGCACGGCCCAGCAGCAGTACAACCGCACCCGTCACATCTCCGCCTCCCAGCGGCAACGGGGTGACCTGGTGTTCTTCCACTCGCGGGGGTACGTGTACCACGTCGGTATCTACGCCGGGGCCGGGAAGATCTGGCACTCGCCGAAAACCGGTTCCGTCGTGAAGCTGACCAAGATCTGGTCCAAGGGCGTCCGCTACGGGCGCGTGCGCTAGTGCCGCATCGGGCGACGTTCGCCCCGTCGCGGCGCCCGGTACGGCGACTCGCGGCGTTGCCGGATCAACCGAGTAGGCCCACTACGAGGTCGATCCGGGGCCTTGCGATCTTCCCCTCGGCCCGGAGGGCCTGGGGAGACCCCACCCCCTCGACCGGAGGGTCCGGGGCAGACCCCACCCCCTCGGCCGGAGGGCCCGGGGCAGACCCCACCCCCTCGACCGGAGGGCCCGGGGAGGCCCCGTGCACCGGACGCCGCTCCTTGACGGGCAACCTTGCCTGACGCGGCCCTAGCGGACTTCGGCGCCGCCGGTACGCCGGCCGCGCGCACCGGCGGCGCCGATGTCCCGTCGGCCGAGGTGACGCCGTCGCAGCGGCGGGGCGGTCGCGGACGTCAGCCCCCGAGCGTCGAACGTCGACCGGCCCGGGCACGTCGTTCGGCCCGGGCGCACCGCTGCGGCGACCGGTCCGGGCTCTCAGAGCGTTGGTTCGGCGTCGGCCATGCTCCAGGGGATCGCGATCCAGACGGTCTTGCCGCCCTCGGGCGTGGGGTCGACGTGCAGCTTTCCCCCGCATTCCGCGATGAGCCAGCGGATGATGACCATGCCGCGGCCGTTGTCCTGCTGCACGGCCGCGGGCAGGCGCTGGGGCCTGCGGGGGTGGCTGTCCGTGACACCGATGCACAGACGCTCGTCGCGCTCCAGCCGTACGTCCACCGTGAAGGTCGGGGACAGCCCGAAGGTGTGCTGGACGGCGTTGGTGGTGAGCTCGGAGACGATGAGACGGACCGTGTCGGCGGTGCCGGTCTCCCCCGGTAGTCCCCATTCCGCGAGGACCTCGGAGACGTATCTGCGCGCGGCGGATACCGAGGCGGGATCGCTCGGCAGAGTGACGGAGGCTTCCTGATGGTCTGCCATGGCGAGCTGTCCCTTTCCCACCGGGGCTGCCGGAGCGCGGCACGTAGCGGATTGGATGCCGGAACAGCCTCGGACTGCGCTTCGCGCCAGACTGCCACTGTTGCCGTCCCCATGGCAGGGGATCCACCTGGATATGCATATATCTGTCGCTCAAAGCGATGAACACTGCTACGCGAGAGCGTATTTGGGCGCAGACTTGGCGCTTGGCGCTGCGTCCGCCGGTGCCCGGCGGCCGTGGGGCCGCGGAGAGCAGGAGGAGATTCGGCATGCGGCAGGGTCCCGCGGTGCGCCGGCGCAAGCTCGGGGAGGAACTGCGCGGTCTGCGGCTGGGCGTCGGCCTGACGAGCCGGGAGGCGGCGCTGCTCGTGGGCTGGAACCAGTCGAAGGTGAGCCGCATAGAGACCGGAACCAGCGGTGTGAAACCGGCCGATGTGGCCCGGCTGCTGGACGCCTACGGAGTCGCCGACCAACGGCTGCGCGAGCTGCTGGGGACGCTGGCCGGCACGGCGGACGGCGGAGGAAAGGGCTGGTGGCACGCGTACCGCGGGGTGATTCCGCCGCAGTACCGGGACTTCATCAGCCTGGAGTCCCAGGCGAGCGCGGCGCGCACTCTGGAGACCTCGGTGGTGCCCGGGCTGCTGCAGACGCCCGACTACGCGCGGGCGGTGACCCGTTCCGCACTGGAGAGCGTGCCGACGGCGACGGTTGACTCACTGGTGGAAGTGCGCATCGCGCGTCAGCGCGTGCTGCGGGCGGAACGCCCGCTGACCTTCAGTGCCGTGCTGGACGAGGCGGTCCTGCGGCGTCAGGTGGGCGGTCGGGAGGTGATGCGGGGACAGCTTCGCCGGGTGCTGGAGATGGCGCAACTCCCGCATGTCCGGCTGCAGGTGCTGCCCTTCTCGACGGGCGGCTACGTGGGACTGACCGGATCTTTCGTTATCTTCTCCTTTCCGAACACTTCCGATCTAGACGTAGTTGTTCTCGACCACTTGACGAGTAGTCTCTACCTCGAACGAAAGGAAGACCTCGAGACGTACGGCGCTGCTTTCCGCACCATGCAGGCGCATGCGCTCTCGCCGACTGACTCGTTGGATCTCATCGCAGGGATCCGTGACGGCGTGTAGGGAAGGCACCCCCCGATGTCTGCTCACGACGCACGTGTACGCCCCATGCCGGGCACGTCCTGGCAGCGCAGCAGCCGCAGCGTGGGAATGAACAACTGCGTGGAGACCGCCCTGTGCGCCGACGGCGCCCTGGCGGTGCGCGACTCGAAGAATCCCGGACTGCCGCTCCTCGTGTTCTCACCGGCCGCCTGGACCGGTTTCCTCAGGGGGCTGGGCGCGCCGTCGAGGTGAACGGGCCCGCGCCGCAAGCGCGGATCCCCCTGCCCGGCCCGCCTTCATCCCGGTTCCGCCCGTACCCCCGGCGTGACCGGTACCCCTCGGCGCCACCCCGGACGCCCGGCACCGAGTCAGACGTGCGGCGTCCCACACGCGGCGCCGGGTCAGACACCGGGCGCCGTCTCCAGGATGGTGGCGACCGCCGCCCCGATCTGCCGATCGGTGAGGTCGGCGCGGGCGGTGAGCCTGATCCGTGAGATCCCGTCCGGCACGGACGGCGGCCGGAAGCACCCCACGGCCAGACCCGCGGCACGGCAGTCCGCCGCCCAGCGCACCGCCGACTCGGGTGAGGGCGCCTGTACGGAGACGACGGCCGCGTCCGGCCGGGCGGCGGTCAGTCCCGCCTCCGTCAGCCGCCCGTGCAACGTGCGCGCCACGACCCGGGCCCGGTCCGCGAGCGCGGGCTCACGGCGCAGGAGCCGCAGGCTCGCGAGGGAGGCGCCGACGGCGGCCGGGGCGAGCCCGGTGTCGAAGATGAACGTCCGGGCGGCGTTGACGAGGTGCTCGATGACCCGCGCCGGGCCGAGGACCGCTCCGCCCTGGCTTCCCAGCGACTTGGACAGGGTGAGCGTGGCGACGACACCCGTGGCGCCCGCGAGACCGGCGGCGTTCAGGGCCCCTCTGCCGCCTTCGCCGAGGACGCCGAAGCCGTGCGCGTCGTCCACGACCAGGGCCGCCCCGTGCGCGCGGCACACACCGGCGAGGGCGGCCAGCGGCGCGGCGTCTCCGTCCACCGAGAACACCGAGTCGGTCACGAGCAGGGCTCGCCTGCCCGAGTGGGCGTCGAGCACCTTGGCCACGGCCTCCGGATCGGCGTGCGCCACGACGGCGGTCTCCGCCCGCGACAGCCTGCAGCCGTCGACGATCGAGGCGTGGTTACCGGCGTCCGAGACGATGAGCGACTCGTGCGCGCTGAGTGCCGTGAGCGCCGCGAGGTTCGCCGCGTACCCCGAGGAGAACACCAGGGCGGCCTCGAACCCGCAGAACTCGGCGAGTTCGCGCTCCAGTTCCGCGTGCAGTTCGGTGCTTCCGGTCACCAGCCGCGACCCGGTCGCCCCCGCTCCCCAGCGCCGGGCGGCCGAGGCGGCCGCCTCGGTGACCTCCGCCCTGCGGGTAAGGCCGAGGTAGTCGTTGCCGGCCAGGTCGAGCAGTGCCGAGTCGGCGGGCCGGGGACGGAGCGCACGGACGAGGCCCGCCTCCGCACGGCGGCGTGCCGCGTCGTCCGTCCAGTCGAAAGGATCCTGAGGCACTGGGGGCATGGTCCGGTCCTTTTGTAGGCAGCGAACAGACCCTAGCGGGGGACGCCGGAGGTCAGAGTGTGGCCATACACACACCTCAAACGGGGGCTGTTGTGGAGTTCCTCCTTGGCCGGGGGGTGCCCGGTAGGCGAGGATCTGCGCCATGGACCTCCTGAACACGCTGGTGGACAAGGGCCTGCGGCGTGAGCTGCCGACCCGCGAAGAAGCGCTCGCCGTACTGGCGACCTCCGACGACGACCTGCTCGATGTGGTGGCCGCGGCCGGAAAGGTACGCCGTCAGTGGTTCGGGCGGCGGGTGAAACTGAACTATCTCGTCAACCTCAAGTCAGGGCTCTGTCCGGAGGACTGTTCGTACTGTTCCCAGCGGCTCGGCTCCAAGGCGGAGATCCTCAAGTACACCTGGCTGAAGCCGGACGAGGCCTCCGAGGCGGCCGCCGCCGGGGTCGCGGGCGGCGCGAAGCGGGTCTGCCTGGTCGCCAGCGGACGCGGCCCCACGGACCGTGACGTCGATCGCGTCTCGAAGACCATCGCCGCCATCAAGGAGCAGAACGACGGCGTCGAGGTGTGCGCGTGTCTGGGACTGCTCTCCGAAGGCCAGGCGGAGCGGCTGCGCGAGGCCGGCGCCGACGCGTACAACCACAACCTCAACACGTCCGAGGGGACGTACGGGGACATCACGACCACCCACACGTACGCGGACCGCGTGGACACGGTCCAGAAGGCCCATGCCGCCGGACTGTCCGCCTGCTCGGGGCTGATCGCGGGCATGGGGGAGAGCGACGAGGACCTCGTCGACGTGGTGTTCGCGCTGCGGGAGCTGGACCCCGACTCGGTGCCGGTGAACTTCCTGATCCCGTTCGACGGCACTCCCCTGGCGAAGGAGTGGAATCTGACCCCTCAGCGGGCGCTGCGCATCCTCGCCATGGTGCGGTTCGTGTGCCCGGACGTGGAGGTCCGCCTCGCGGGCGGTCGCGAGGTCCATCTGCGCACCCTGCAGCCGCTGGCGCTGCACCTGGTCAACTCGATCTTCCTCGGCGACTACCTCACCAGTGAGGGCCAGGCCGGCAAGGCGGACCTGGAGATGATCACGGACGCGGGCTTCGAGGTGGAGGGCTCGGACACCACGACGCTGCCGGCGCATCGTGCGGACGCCGCCGCGGGCGGCTGCGGTTCGCACGGCGGCGGGCGCTGCGCCCCGTGCGGCGACACCACCGAGGAATCCGAGCCGGAGGCCGCCGGCGCCTCCGGGGCGCGCCCCGACCTGGTGGCCGTCCGCCGCCGTGGCGCGGGAACCGACCTCGCCCCCAATGCGTAGCTCCGGGGCCCGCGAGCTGGTGGCCCTGGACCGGGCCCACGTCTGGCACCCGTACGGTCCCATGCCGGGCCGTACGGACCCGCTGGTCGTGGAGTCCGCGTCCGGGGTGCGTCTCCGGCTCGCCGAGCCGGCACACGGGCAGACCGAATTGGTGGACGGTATGTCCTCCTGGTGGTCCGCGGTCCACGGCTACAACCACCCCGTACTCAACGAGGCCGCGCGCGGCCAGCTGGAGCGGATGAGCCACGTCATGTTCGGCGGGCTCACTCACGAGCCGGCCGTCCGGCTCGCGACCCGGCTCGTCGAGATCACTCCGGAACCCCTGCGGCACGTCTTCCTCTGCGACTCGGGCTCGGTCTCCGTCGAGGTCGCGGTGAAGATGTGCCTCCAGTACTGGCGTTCGACAGGCCGTCCGGCCAAGCGCCGGCTGCTGACCTGGCGCGGCGGCTACCACGGCGACACCTGGCAGCCCATGTCGGTGTGCGATCCCGAGGGCGGGATGCACGAGTTGTGGTCCGGAGTCCTGCAGCGGCAGATCTTCGCCGACGCGCCCCCGGCCGGCCACGACCTGCCGTACGACCCCGCCTACGCGGACCATCTGCGCGCGCTCGTCGCGCGGCACGCGGACGAACTCGCCGCCGTGATCGTGGAACCGGTGGTGCAGGGCGCGGGCGGGATGCGGTTCCACTCCCCCGCGTATCTGCGGGTGCTGCGGGAGGCGTGCGACGAGCACGACGTACTGCTGGTCCTCGACGAGATCGCCACCGGATTCGGGCGCACGGGCCGGCTCTTCGCGGCGGAGCACGCGGGGATCTCACCCGATGTCATGTGTCTCGGCAAGGCGCTGACCGGCGGTTACCTGAGCATGGCCGCGACGCTGTGCACGGGGAGGGTGGCCGACGGCATCTCGCGCGGCGAGGTGCCCGTGCTGGCGCACGGGCCGACCTTCATGGGCAATCCGCTCGCTTCGGCGGTCGCCTGCGCGTCGATCGACCTGCTGCTCTCCCAGGACTGGGAGCAGGAGGTCAAGCGCCTGGAGACCGGGCTCCGCGCGGGTCTCGCGGAGGCGGCCGGCATCGGCGGCGTCCAGGACGTCCGCGTTCTGGGCGGGATCGGCGTCGTCCAGCTCGACCACCCCGTGGACATGGCGGCGGCGACCGAGGCGGCCGTGCGCGAAGGCGTGTGGCTGCGGCCGTTCCGCGATCTGATCTACACCATGCCGCCGTACGTCACGGGCGACGCGGATCTCGCCCTGATCACGCGGGCCGTCCGTGCCGCCGCGGCGGCGGGCTGAACCGGCGACGGTCCGGGGCGCTCCCCCGTCCGTCCCTCACCAGCAAGGAGCACCATGGGCGTCATCGTCGTCAGCGGGACGGGTACCGAGATCGGGAAGACCGTCGTCACCGCGGCCGTCGCCGCGGCGGCCGCCGTGCAGGGGCGGAAGGTGGCGGTACTGAAACCCGCTCAGACCGGCCTCTCGCAGAGCGAGCCGGGTGATGCCCAGGAGGCGGCACGGCTCGCAGGCCCGGGGGTCACCGGGATCGAACTCGCCCGGTTCCCCGAGCCGCTCGCCCCGGCGACGGCCGCCCGCCGCGCCGGTATGGCACCCGTCGGGCCGCACGAGGTCGCCGACGCTGCCGCGAAGCTGGCGGAGGAGCACGATCTGGTACTGGTCGAGGGGGCGGGCGGGCTGCTCGTACGGTTCGACGGGCAGGGCGGCACGCTCGCGGACGCCGCCCGCCTGCTGGGCGCGCCTGTGCTGGTCGTGGCCCCGGCCGGGCTCGGGACGCTCAACGCGACCGCGCTCACCGCGGAGGCCCTGCGCGCCCGCTCCCTGGAGCCCCTGGGCGTCGTGGTGGGCAGTTGGCCCGCGGCGCCGGACCTCGCCGCCCGCTGCAACCTCGCCGATCTGCCAGAGGCGGCCGGGGCGGCGCTGCTCGGCGCGGTCCCGGAGGGCTCCGGCTCGCTGGCGCCCGAGGCGTTCCGGGCCGCGGCGCCGCGCTGGCTGACGCCCGCGCTCGGCGGGTCATGGGACGCGGGGGCGTTCGCGGCGGACTTCGGGCCGGCCGTACGGTGAAGCGCCGTGCGAGCACGGGTTGAGGAGATCGTCTTCGACTGCGCGGAGCCGTCGGCCCTCGCACGGTTCTGGGCCGGACTGCTCGGCGGTGAGGCCGTCGAACGGAGCCCCGACTGGGCGTACGTCGACCCGCCCGGCTTCGTTCGCCTCGCCTTCCAGCGGGTTCCCGAGGCAAAGACCGCCAAGAACCGGCTGCATCTGGACGTGGACGCCGGCGACGTGGACGCGGCGGCCGCCGAGGCGGCCCGGCTCGGCGCGACTCCGGTGGGAGCCGTGGTCACCGACGACCAAGGCCGCTTCCAGGTGATGCTGGACCCGGAAGGCAACGAGTTCTGCTTCGTCGGCGGCTGACGGCGTACTCACGGCCGGGGCGTCGGCACGGGTGAGCGGGTGGTCGGACCGTACGCGGGAGGTACACGGGTGGCCGGGGCGGCTCGGCGCGGTACCGGGCGGCACGGGCGCCCGATTCACTGCTCAGGGCCGGCAGACCGGCCGGAAACCCCGGCTCCTTGCGGTGGAGCGCCGGCGCGTCTCGCCGGGGTGGGGGTGCACCGCCGGCGAACGGGGCTGAGTGAGTGAGCGCGCCCGGGGGGAGAATCACCCTGTTCGCCGCCGCTCCGTCGAGAGACGGTTCGCACGGCGGGCGCCCGAGCCGTACTCCGGAGGAGGCCAGCCATGGCGTCGCGCAGCTCCAAGGTCCCCCGGGACGCCGTACACCATCCGCTGTTCGCCCGCTTCTACGCGCGGTTCAGCGTGGCGGCCGACCTCAAGGGCGGCATCGCCGCGCACCGCGGGGAACTGCTGACCGGCCTCTCGGGCCGTGTGATCGAGATCGGTGCGGGGAACGGGCTCAACTTCACGCACTACCCGACCGCGGTCTCCGAGGTCGTCGCCCTGGAACCGGAACGTACCCTTCGGCGGTTGGCGGTCACGGCCGCCATGCACGCGGAGGTGCCGGTCGACGTGGTGCCGGGCGCGGCGGAAGCACTGCCGGTGAAGAGCGAGGCCTTCGACGCGGCGGTCGCATCTCTGGTGCTGTGCAGCGTGCGGGACCTGCCGCGCGCGCTCGCGGAGGTCAGGCGCGTCCTGCGCCCCGGCGGTGAACTGCGGTTCTTCGAACACGGGGCCGCTCCGACCCGCCCGATGGCCGCGCTGCAGCGGGGACTGGACCGCACGGTGTGGCCACGGATCTTCGGGGGCTGCCACACCTCCCGGGATCCGCTCGGCGCGATCGAGGCCGCCGGCTTCGAGTTGGGGACGTACCGCAGGCTGCGCGTGCCCGAGAAGGGACCGCGGCTGCCGACGTCCTTCTGTGTACTGGGGGTTGCGCGCCGGCCGCACGAGGACGCTCGCTGACCGCACCGCCCGCTTCCGCCGACGGCGTGAACTCCCGCCCCGTGACGGCGCCCGGACGTACGCCCGTAGGCTCGGTCAGCCCGGCCGCGGCCACGAGCCGGAAGGCGCTGGCCGGCTCCCGGGGGTCACTCGATCCAGCCGCGCAACTCGCGCGCGATCCCGTGAACGCCGGTCTTGCCCTCCTTCACCAGCCGGGCGAGGTCGCGCACATGCTCCGGGGACGTGACCACCCGCAGCCCGCTCGCGACGAGATAGCCGTAGGCGACGGCCGTCGCGAACATCGCGTTGGAGTGCTCCAGGGCGGGGACGTGCAGCAGCACCTGCATCAAGGCGGCCGCGCGCGTGTACGGGTCGTCGTAGACGGCCATTCCGAAGATCTCGGCCTCGTGGCGGCTGACCGCGGCGATCAGCGCACCCCAGTCGGTGACCTGCGGATCGCCGGGCGTCTTCTGCTCGGCGACCATGAGCAGCCAGGCGAGATCGATCGACAGGCTCAACGCTTGCCCTGTACGGCCGACTTGGTGCGACGGGACCGGCGCCCGGTACCGTCCGGCCTCACACCGGCGCCCGACTCTGCGTCACCGTCGCCCGACGGGCTCACCGCGGGAGGCGGAACCGGGGCCCCGAACTCCTCGACGAACACCGACTCGTACTGCTTCATGAAGTCGGCCGCGGCCTCGACGAAAGCGCGCCCCGCCTCGCCCGCGTCCTGTTTGACGAGCTCCTCGATGTACCGGTTCACACTGAGCCCGCGCTGATGCGCCCTGCGGCGCGCAGCTGCGGCGGTGCTCTCGTCCACCCGTACGTTCAGCTGTGTCTTGGCCACCCATCCAAGCTAGCGCCGCCGCGCTAGTACCGGCAAGAGGAAGGGAGGCCCGGAGGGAGGTCCCTCGTGACCGCCCTCACGTGAACGAATCCCCGGACAAGGAGAGTTGACGAAGCCGGTCCGATCCTGGGGCAGCGCGGCGACGCCGGCCGAGGGCACGCAGGGCGCGGAGGGCTCGGAGGGCGCGGAGGGCGCGGAGGGCGCGGAGAAGGAACACGACACCCAGGGCCGGAGTTCCCGCCGCCGGACAGGCCTGCGGTCCGGCGGCGGGCGCGGCGCGAACGCTGCGGCTCCTCGTCGACGACGGTCCTCGGCCCCTCGACGGAGGCGTTCCGCCGAGGGGTCGAGGAGCCCGCGCGACACCTGAACCACCCGGTTGCGGCGCATGGCCGGGACGGTTGGGGGAAAGCGCGTGTCGGAGCGGGCGCGCGGGAGCGCGCCACCGAAACAGGTGCGGGGAGGCGCCGACGTGGGCAAGGGCAGGCGCGGGGACGGCGGCACGGTGCGGCTGCGAGTGCACCGGTGGTGCCGGTGGTGCGGGCCGGCGTGGCGGCGGAGCGACGCTCCGCCGGACGGCCCGGTGCACGCGACCGGCGGCACGGGGAAGCACCCGGGAATCCCTTCGACTGCGTGACCGGGACGATGATGGGATGGCCGCCATGAGCGATCTTCGGACAAGGGCCGCCACCCCGGCCGATCTCGACGCCGTACTCGCCTTCTGGAAGGTGGCCGCCGAGGGCACGAGCATCAGCGACGACCGGGACGGGATCGAGCGGCTGGTGGCCGGGGATCCCGAGGCACTCATCCTCGCAGAGCGTGGCGGAGCACTGGCAGGAACGGTCATCGCGGGTTTCGACGGCTGGCGCTGTCATCTCTACCGGCTGGCGGTCCATCCCGATCACCGGCGGCAGGGGGTCGCCGGCGCGCTGCTCGGGGCCGCGGAGGAGCGCTTCCTGCGCTTGGGCGGGCGGCGCTCGGACGCGATGGTGCTCAACCGGAACGAGTCCGCGCACCCCGCGTGGCGGGCGGCCGGATACGCGCCCGAGCCGCAGTGGAGTCGCTGGGTGAAACCGCTCCGCCAGTGCCGCGTCAGGCAAGGATTGCCCGTCAAGGAGCGGCGTCCGGTGCGGTAGATCGCAAGGCGCCGGATCGACCTCGTGGTGGGCCTGCTCGGTTGATCCGGCAACGCCGCGAGTCGCCGTGCCGGGCGCCGCGACGGGGCGAACGTCGCCCGATGCGGCACTAGGAAGCGGCCGGGCACGGACACGGCCGGAGCTGCCCGTTCCCTGCGCCGGCCGGCCGCCGGACGTATGGGGCAGGGCCCCTGCCACCCGGCAGGGGCACCCGGGCCCCGCCGGTCGCCGGACCGCCGTACCGGCCCATGACCAGGAGAGGCCCGCTTCCTCTCCGTGTGGACGAAAGGTGTGAGCGCAAGCCCATGCACGAGCCTCGGGTGGCAGACATCGCGCGGTCCTTCCCGCCCTGGCCGACCATGGGACGGAGGTGAACCGATGACCGAAGTGCTCCTGCTTCTCGTGGCAGTGCTGCTCGCGCTCGCTTGCGGGGGATTCGTCGCGGCCGAGTTCTCCCTCACCACCGTCGAGCGGGCCGAGCTCGAGAAGGCGGCCGAACGGGGAGAGCGTGGCGCCGGCAGCGCCCTGAAGGCGGTACGGGAACTCACCTTCCACCTCTCCGGCGCCCAGCTGGGCATCACGGTCACCAATCTCGTCGTCGGCATGCTCGCGGAGCCGTCCATCGCCAAGCTGATCAGCGGCCCGCTCACGGCCCTGGGCGCCTCACCGTCCGTGGCGTCGTCCCTCGCCCTCGTCATCGGCACCGGACTGTCCACCGTGTTCCTGATGGTCGTGGGCGAGCTGGTCCCCAAGAACTGGGCGATCTCGCGACCGCTCGCGGTGGCCAGGGTGGTCGCCACACCGCAGCGGCTCTTCTCCGCGATCTTCCGTCCGCTGATCGGCCATCTGAACACCACGGCCAACCGCGTCGTGCGCGGGCTCGGCCTGGAGCCCACCGAGGAACTCGCGTCCGCGCGCAGCCCGCAGGAGCTCGTCGCGCTCGCCCGCCACTCCGCAAAGGAGGGGGCGCTGGAGGCGGACACCGCGGAGATGTTCGTCCGGACCCTGATGCTCGCCGAACTGACGGCGGAGAACGTCATGACCCCGCGAGTCCAGGTCACCGCCCTCGACGCGCAGGCCACCGCCGAGGACGTCGCGAACGCCACGCGCGCCACGGGGCTGTCCCGCTTCCCCGTGTACCGGGGCAGTCTGGACACCGTCGTGGGGGTCGTGCCCATCAAGGACGTCCTGTCCGTACCGGCCGAGCGCCGCCCGCGCCATCCGGTCTCCGAGCTGATGCGCGAACCGCTGCTCGTTCCTGCCACCCTGACCGTCGACCGGCTGCTCGACCTGCTGTCCGGCAAGCGGACCATGGCCGTCGTCATCGACGAGTACGGCGGCACGGCCGGTGTGGTGACCCTGGAGGACATCGTCGAGGAGGTCGTCGGGGAGGTCCGGGACGAACACGATCCGCACGAGACGCCGGATCTCGCCCGGGCGGGCGAGGACGCGGACGGCCGCGCGCTGTGGTCGGCCGATGGCGCGGCCCGGATGGACCAGCTCGAGGTCATCGGCCTGCGGGTGCCCGAAGGGCCGTACGAGACCCTGGCGGGCCTGATCGCGACGCGGCTGGGCCGGATCCCCGCCGTCGGCGACACCATCGAGCTGTCCGGATGGCGTCTTGACGTGGTCGACGCGTCGGGGCGGCGGGCGGCACGGGTGCTGCTCCACGAACCGCGGGTCGCTGACCAGCCCCCGGGGCAGCAGGCCCGGCTCCGCGGACAGCGAAGGAGCCGGGCCGCGGCGCCCACCGGAGCCGGGCCAGGCCCGTCCGACAGGCCTGAGGGGCGGGACGGGCCCGAAACGCTCGACGAGCCTGATGCGGCGCCCGACAGGTCCGACGGTTCTCGGGCGAGGACAACGGGCGGCACGCCGGGCAGGCCGCGCGAGAGCGCGGCGCACGGGTACGACGAGTCCCCCGGCGCGGAGGCGGGGGCGGAGGCACCTGAGGCCTCCGGAGGACACCCGGACGCCTCCGGCCCCGCCGACCGGACGGGGCGCCCCGGCGGCGCGGGAGGGACGGACGGGGGAGGCACGCGCCGGGCCGGAAGCACCGGGGGCTCCGGGAGCACCTTGGGCTCCCGGGCCTCCGGCAGAGGGAGGGATGCACGATGACCGCGGTTCAGCTCTTCATCGGTCTGCTGACCCTGGTGGTCAATGCCTTCTTCGTCGGCGCCGAGTTCGCCATGATCTCCGTGCGCCGCAGCCAGATCGAGCCCGAGGCCGATGCCGGAAACCGGCCCGCCCGGAGCGTCATGTGGGGGCTGGAGCACGTCTCGGCCCTGCTCGCCGCGGCCCAGCTCGGCATCACGCTGTGCACCCTGGTGCTGGGTGTGGTCGCGGAGCCGGCCATCGCCCATCTGCTGGAGCCGGTCTTCGACGCCGTCGGGGTGCCTCACGGGCTGATCCACCCGATCTCGTTCGTGATCGCCCTCGGCGTCGCCACCTATCTGCACATGCTGCTCGGCGAGATGGTCCCAAAGAACATCGCCCTCGCGGAGCCCGCACGAGCCGCGCTGCTCCTCGGCCCTCCCCTGGTGGCGCTCACCCGGGCGCTGCGGCCGGTCATCTTCGCGATCAACGCCTTCGCCAACGCGCTGCTGAAGCTGCTGCGGGTGGAGACCAGGGACGAGGTCTCCGCGACCTTCTCGGACGACGAGCTCGCACGGATGGTCAGCGATTCCGGAGCCGCCGGGCTGCTTGACGACCGGGCCGCCGAGCGGCTGCAGGATGCCCTGGAGCTGGGACGACGCCCGGTCGTGGACGTGGTGACGCCCGTTGAGCGCGTGATCTACGCACAGGTCGGCACGACGCCCGAGGAGCTGGAGCGGCTCGCTGCGGAGTCCGGATTCTCGCGCTTCCCCGTCGTCGACAGCACTCGACGGATCCTCGGCTATCTGCATGTGAAGGACGCCCTGGACCAGGCGCCCCGCAACAGGCCGTTCCCCGTGTCGGCGCTGCGGCCCATCGCCCGGGTGCGGGCCGAGACCCCGCTCGACGACGTGCTGACCGCCATGCGGCGCAGCCGAACCCACCTCGCCGCGGTCCTGGACGAGAACGGGAAGCTCGCCGGCCTGGTCACGATGGAGGACGTGCTCCGGATCCTTGTCGGGCCTCCGGGGCAGCCCCGCTGACGGGCGTCGGCGACGGTGGCTCGGGGCCGCGGCAAGCACGCGGCATACCGAGCGGTATGATCGCACGAACATGGAGATGAATGCCTCATACACCAGTCTTGTCGCGGTCGGTGACTCGTTCACCGAGGGCATGTCCGACCTGCTCCCCGACGGCACGTACCGGGGCTGGGCGGATCTCCTCGCCGCCCGGCTGGCAGCCCGCGCCCCCGGCTTCCGGTACGCGAACCTGGCCGTCCGGGGCAAGCTCATCGGGCAGATCGTCGAGGAGCAGGTGGGCCTCGCCGCCACCATGCGGGCGGACGTGGTGACGCTGGTCGGCGGCCTCAACGACACGCTGCGCCCCAAGTGCGACCTGGGCCGGGTACGCGACCTGCTGGAAGAGGCCGTGGAACGCCTCGCTCCGAACTGCCGTCGGCTGGTACTGATGCGCAGCCCGGGCCGGCAGGGGCCGGTGATGGAACGCTTCCGGCCCCGCATGGAGGAGCTCTTCGAGCACATCGACGGTCTGGCGGCCCGACACGGCGCGCTGGTGGTCGACCTGTACGGAGCCGAGGTCCTCGGCGACCAGCGCATGTGGGACGTGGACCGGCTGCATCTGACGGCCGAGGGCCATCGGAGGGTCGCCGAAGCCGTCTGGCAGACGCTGGGCCTGGCTGCCGAGGACGACTGGCGGTCCCCCCTCCCTCCGCCCGTACCTCTTGGCTGGGCGGCCCGCCGGTCCGCCGATCTCCGGTTCGCCCGGAACCACCTGATTCCGTGGATCGGGCGCCGTGTGACCGGACGCTCGTCGGGCGACGGCCTGCCGCCGAAGAGGCGCGAGCTGCTGGTGTGGGACGCGGACGGGAGCAGTCGGGCGGAACGGCAGAGCACCGGCCTCTCGTAGCAAGCCACAAACCGGGGCGGGGCGCTGGCCTGCGTGAACCGCCAGTAAAATCCGGCTTCGAATTCCTCGGTGGGACGTAGTCGAGGGCGGAGTGCAGGCGCTCGGTGTTGTACCAGCCGACCCACTGGACGACGGCGCGTTCGACCTGGTCAGCGTCCCGCCATGGGCCCTGGTGCTCGATCAGCTCGGCCTTGAAGGAGCCGTTGAGGGCCTCAGCCCTGACAGTCGTAGCTGTCGGCGACGGAGCCGACTGATCTTGATGTCCTCCACGGGACCGAAGGTGCCGTCGGCGCGCTTGTCGAAGAACGTGCCGCGGCCCGCCCCCAGGGTTTCATGTGCTGGCACGGTGCTGACGTGTCAGCACCGATCTGCCGCGATTCCTGGCTGTCGAGCCCCTACAGCTCCCGCACCGAACCCGTGCTGCTCCGGGAACACGGCCACGGGAGGGAAGATCCGGGGGCGCTCCTGGCTGAGGTCTCCCGGCCGTCAGGCGCGCAGCAGGGTGACGGTGCGCCCGGAGGGCGTGGTCTGCTGCGAGAAGGCGGTGCGCTCGTGGACCGGGGCTGTCTGCGGGCGGGTGTCGAAGACGACGAGGGTGCCCGTGGACAGCTCCATGCGGTCCAGGTAGTCGTCCAACCGTGCCAGCCCCTCGGCGAGGGGGTCGGTGCGGCCCTGGCGCCACACCTTCAGCTCCAGCGCCTCGCGCTGCACCGCCCGCGAACCGTCGGCAGCGGTGTACGGCTGGCGAATCAGCAGGTCCACGCGCCGCCGGCCGACCCCGTACTCCCGGTCGATGAAACCCGCCCCGTTCACGATCCGGTGCAGGTAAGCCATCATCACCAGCTGTGCTGCGGCCTCCGGGTAGGTCGAGGCGGTGGCCAGGATCTCGCCGTTCTCCCGCCAGAACTCGGCGAAGGAGCACAGCAGCTTGTCCATGTCGATCCGGCCGTCCGGCAGCCGGAAGCTGCTCGGGGCGGCGACGACCTGACCCTCCGTGTTGTTTCCCAGGACCCGGACAATGACCTCCTGGTAGATCGGATTGGCCACCCGCACCGGCGCGTCCGGAGCGACCAGCCCCAGGTCGCGCACGTACGCCAGATCGTCGTCGTACGTGTCCGTCGGCAGGAGCAGCTCGCCCGCGATCAGCGGCTGGATCACCCGCCGCACCCGGTCTTCGCCCAACCTGGCGGCCAGCGAGTCCAGATGCGTCGCACGCGCCAGGATCAGCCGCTCCTTCGCCTCCTCCATGTACTCGGCCGTGATCGGCGTGTCCGACGGCACCCCCATCTCCTCGACGACCTCCCGGGCCAGCGCGTTGACCAGCCACGGCTGTCCCTGGGTAAAGCTGAAGGCACGCTCCAGCGCATCCACCGTGAAATCCTGGCCCGTCTCCGTGGTGTGCTGCCCGTACAGCTCGGCGACCTCGGCCTCGGTGAAGTCGCCCAACCGCAGCGACGCCACCTTGATGTTGAACGGACTCGACGTACCAAGGCGCCCCGGATCCCCGCCCGAGGCCGCCTTGTAGTCACGCACATCCCGCAGCCCGCACAGCACCACCGCATGCGGGAAGCCGCCACGGCTGACAGTGAAGCCATCACGCAACTGGCGCAGCACACTGCGCAGGCTCTCCCCCCGCAGCGCGTCGATCTCGTCGAAGAACAGCACCAGCGGACGCGGACAGTTCCGCACCCACTCAGTCAGCCCCCGCGTGAGCCGGGACCCGGGCACCGCGTCGGGCCAGGAGGCGGAGGGCGCGAGATCATCAGGAAGCCCAGCGGACTCCGCGGACCGCCGAATCGCCTCCAGCACCAGCAGCTCGGCCTGGCCGTAGTCCTCCCCGGCCACCTCCGCGCTCTCGCAAGAGAAGTGCAGCGCCGCGTACCGGCCCGAGGCCGTCAGTTCCCGGGCCATCGCCGCCAGCACCGTCGTCTTCCCGGTCTGCCGTGGCGCGTGCACCACGAAGTACTGGCCCTGCTCGATGTACCCGCGGGCCCTGGGCAGCCGCTCCTGGGCCGGCACCATGTAGTGACGCGTGGGGACGCACGGCCCGGCCGTATTGAAGTAGCGCATACCTCGCACGCTAGCCGACGGCACCGACAACCTGAGGCGACCGTGCACCCGACCACCGGCTACACCGCCCCGTACGGGCACGAGTGCCAGAGCAGCGGTGCCCCGGTGCGGAGATCACCCGGCGGGCAGACGCAGAAACGCGGCCAGCGCCCGCTGGGGTGCAGTGACCGCTGGAGCGCCTCCGGCGACCGCCAGGGCATGCAGGTCACCGCGGCACAGCTCTTCACGTGCCGATCAGCTCATCCGGGGCACCGTTGTCGTCCCAGTCGGCCTCATGCATCCTGCCCTTGCCGAAAATCTCATCCGGGCTGGTGAGCGACCGGGGCGCGCACTGCGGCCTGTGCCTTGTTGGACAGTTTGACCGCGGGTCAGGGGCCGGTTCCCCGCGACCACGAACGCCCGTAAGCGGCTGTACCTGCTTCGTCACGGCGGCAAGGAATGGCTGGACGAAGATCGACACAGTGGCATCGCCGTGGAGACCCGCATGGGCCACGAGGTCGCCGGCGTGGAAGGTCTCTACTCGCACGTTGCCCTGGCCATGGAGCAGGAGATTGCCGATTCGCTGCAAAGCAGGTGGCTGCGCTTCGCGGCCAGCGAGAGAGAGCACCGGAAGGCACCATCTCCCACTGCCCTACTATTCGATCTTGAAAAGTGGTGGAAAACAGCAGGTCAAAGCCGCTCAGGACACGACATAGTTTCGTTCATGAAGTTCAGCTCGGCGTCCGTGCAGATGTCGCTCGGCGTAGGCCAGGCCGGGTTGAAGGCGATGGCGATCTCGTCAACGTCGGCCAGGGTGATGCCGGCCTCGGACAGGCAGTAGGCCGCGGCCACCGCGCAGGAGCGGGAGTCCTTGTGGTGGTTGCGGCGGGAGAAGCGCTCCTCCTCGGCGAAGGCGACCACCTTCCCGTCGATGACCGCAGGCGGAGGGGTGGAAGCAAAGGAGGAGGGGGCGGCACTACGGGCCGATTCGGCTGGTGCCCGTCGTCCCCGATCGGCGACCGGTGTTTCCCCTCCACGATCCTTGCCACAGCAGTCTCCTCAAGGCCTGGGTTCTCCACTGCAGAAGCGGAGGCCCGCGATGCACGAGGGCGCACATGCGCCTGTACGCCCGCTGCATACAACCCAGCGACGGGTCGCTCGTCAGCCTTCGAGCGGGCGGCCCTGTGCTGCCCGCAGGCGGGCCAGACCGGAGATCCGCGTGCGGGCAAGTGGCAGTTCGTCTTCGGGGGTCGGGAGCGTGACGGGCATGGACCACACACCGCTGGTCTGGGAGGCGATGCCGAGGGCGACCATCACCTCGGCGAGTCCCATGCCGTGGCCGGGACAGGGAGTCCGGCCACGGTGAGTACGTCGGTGCAGCCGGCCTCCTTCCCGGCAACCAAGGCGCGGATCTGGGCCTTGGTTGCCGTCCCGCGCAGCGGTAATCGCGGAGCCAACTCAGCCCTCTACCGCATTGCCCTCGTCCGCATGTCCAGAGACGCCCGCGCCAACGAGTGTGCCGCGGCGGCGGACCGTTCCGACTTTCCTGCCGGTGGATGTCGGCCGGTGATCGGTCGCGTCCAGCTGCTCGGCGAGCGGGAAGCTACCGCCATAATGGGAGGCATGCCCTCCAGCCCGCACCACCCCGCACCCGCGTCGAAGAACCTCTCGGGCACGGACGCCGAGCCGAGGGTTGCGTCCTGGGAAGTGGTGTACGGGTTCGACCTGATCCGGGGGTTTGCTCCGGCATCGGGCTGAGGCCCGCATAGACACACAGCCACCGGCTGATCTTCGAAGTGTCGAAGCCTCGAAGGAGATCAGCACGATGACCGCACCGCGCCCCGGGCCTACTCAGCTGCGGAGGTGTCTGCGGGCTCGGCGGGTGGTGACGCAGCGTGTCCGTAGTCGTTGGTTGTCGGCGTTGCGGAAGCCTTGCATTTTGAGTTCCCGGTCACGCCGGGTGAGAAGGGCTGGTCGGAGGTCTGTAGGTGGGGCGGGGATGTTTCGGTCTGTTCCGTGAGCCTTTGGGGCGGCCGGGTCCTGCGGGCCGGGGTTTCGGGGGCTGGTGATCGCGGGGAGTTTCGCGCGGAGGCGGTGAAACCCCAACCGGACTCGGTAGGGGCTCAGGGTGGTGCCATGGGGCATGCGGGCCTGCCAGGGGCGGCGGAGATCGTCGACGGGGTGCCGGGCGAGATACAGCTGCGTGTAGGCGGCCAGGACGAGGGCTATCCACCGGTCGACGGCTTCGGCCGCGTCCAGGCGGGCGGCGCCCAGGCCGAGGTGGCCCTTGACGAACCGGTGGAAGTGTTCCTGGTCGAAGCGGCGCATGTAGGCCGTCCACAGCAGAACGGGGTCGGCGGGCTGGGGGCCGAGGTGCCACAGCCACAAGTCCCTCTCCGTGCTGCCGCCGTGCGGTAGTCGCTCGACCTGCACCTGCAGGACGGTGCCGCGTAACAATGGGCAAGGGCGTATCCGCGGGCCAGTTGCTCCACCAGCTGGAGCGGCGGGTCACCTGTTGGTGCAGGTTGTGCCAGGCGCGGATGGTCACCTTCCCGTACCGGTCGCTGTCGAGGCTGACTTCGCTGTCAGGGGCCGGGCGGGTGTCGGCGCGGGCGCAGGAGAACTCCGCGCCGTGCCGCTGGGGGCGCCCGTTGGTGCCCGGCAGCCGTGGCGGCGGGTCGAAGTGGAAGCGCCGGTTGCCGCGCAGTCGCACCAGGAGTCGGACGGGCAGGCAGTCCAGCTCGGTGGCCAGTTCCGCGCCCCGGTAGCCGGCGTCCAGCAGGATCAACGGCGGCGGGTCGCCCAGTTGCCAGCGGCCGGTGGCCTGCAGATCTGCCAGCAGGGTGCGGATCTGCCGCAGGGCGACCTCGCCGGCCTGCTCGGTGGGGCGCACCCGCCGAGCCTCCAGCGGCTGCACCCAGGAGGTGGCGCCCCAGCCGATGCCGACCAGGACGCTGTAGTCCCAGCCGGGCAAGAACATGTCTGGACCCTTGGTGCGGACCATCACCATGGTCCGCTGGTCGGCGAAGCGGGCGTCGGGGCGGGCCAGCGGGGTGGTGTCGATGGCGAACGTCAGCGGCTCACCCGGCCGGGCCGGGGACAGGCGCTGAACCAGGGCCTGCGCAGCCGGTCGATCGAGACCCGCCCGTGGTGCAGCGCATCGTAGACCGAGCTGTGCCGCCGCAGGAACTCCGGCTCCAGCGACAGCTCCACCGGCGACCGAACCGGACCGGCGGTGCACAGCATGGCCTCGACGAGTTCGAACAGCGCATCGCCTCGACGGTGCAGACAGGAGCACAACTGGCCCCGGAACGACGCTAGTTCCTGCAGGGCATCGACATCAGGCGCGGGAGAGGGAAGAGTGTGCATCACGGCCTTTGCCTGATCGACTGTCAACTCGTGGCGAGAAGCCACGATCATGCAGAGGCCGCCCTGCTGTCATGAGAACCGCGGAATCCGTCCTGCCCCCGACCAGCCCTTCTCACCCGGCGATACCGGGAACTCAAAATGCAAGGAAGCCAAACGCGTTGCGGGCGACGAGCTTGATCACGCGGTTGATGCCCTCGCTCTTCGCGTTGCTGTGCCCGGTGTCGATGAACGCGTCGATCTCGGTCCACCAGCGGTCGACGGTGACGGCGAGCTGCCGCACCTCGGGGATGTCGGAGTCCGCGCACCACGTGAGGAACTTCCATCGGGCGTGGCCGACTTGATGGCGGTCGGCCCCGGTGCGGGCCAGGGCGAGGGGTTGCGCAGGTTCTCCTTGGCAATCCACGCGGTCAGCAGCGTCTGCCCGATCTTCCCCTCGCCGAGCAGGGTGTTCCACATGGTGGCGAACTGGTCGTCGGTGAGGTCCTCGCGGTTGCGTAGGAGCCGTCGTCTGGCCTTCCACTCCGGGTCGGTGGCGCGTCCACGTCGGCCCCGGATCTCGGCGGTGGTGCGGCGCCGCACCATGGACAGCATCTTGTTGGCGAGCTGGACGACGTGGAAGTGGTCGACCACGATGATCGCGTGCGGCAGGCCGGTGCGGACCGCCGCGCGGTAGGTGGCCGACATGTCGATGGCGACGTGCCGGATACTCTTTCGCCAGGTCAGCGGTGTGCTGGCGAGCCAGGCCAGGACGTCGGCGACGGTGCGGCCCTCGACCTGGCCGAGCAGCCCGCCGGTGCCGAGGGCGTCGACGAAGCCGGTGTGCCACCGGTCCCGCACCAGGTGCCACTTGCCGCTCTCGGGGTCCTGCTCCCACTTCGTCTTGCCCCGCCGGGTCTCGTCGATGCCCATCACCCTCACCTCAGGCAGCGGGGCGCCCGTGACCTCGCGCGCCGATGTGCGGAAGGCTCCCATCACCGTCGGCCATGACAGATGCAGGTCGCGGGCGGCCTGGATGACCGTGGAACCGGCATCGCGCACCCGGTGCCCGGCCGCCTCCCGCAACCGGGCGGTGACCCGCGCCCCGGCCGGTATCTGGGCAACGCTCTCGGTGAACGATTTCCTCGGGCACTTCGGCTCGCGGCACCACCATCGGCGCTTGTGCCAGAAGAACTCCAGCCTCCGCTCCCCGTAGGGCAGATCACGCGGCCGGGTCACCGCCGGCCCCTTCACCCGGGAGGCGATGACCCCGCAGGACGGGCAGGCCCGCGCCGCCTCGTCCGCCGTGATCAGGTGCACCCGACGCGTCCCGTCGGCCAGTGACTCGACCCGCACGACGGACACCCCGTCGAGACCGAGCAACAACGTCGTATCGTTGACCAAGCCCGTGGCTCCCCAATGATCCTTCTGCGTAGAGAACAGAAATGATCAACCAGGACCACGGGCGTCCTGCGTCCGGGGGCCAGTCCCGCCATACACATCACACACCGTGACGAACAGTCAGCGCGCCTGACGAGATGCAGTTGAGTAGGCCCGGGGCGCGGTTCCGGGATTGCTCCCGGTCCGTTTCCCCGAGCCCCTCGCCGAACCCGCCGTACGGATCTCTCCGTAACGGGCTCTCCACGGTCTCTGCCGTCAGGTGTGGTTGGGGATCCAGGGGTTGGGGATCGTGCTACTGCGGTAGCGATACCGGGTGATGGGGATCGCGGGGGATTTTCCGCAGTTCGACCTGTCCGCCGGTGACTGGCTTCCAGCGCCCGGTGGGCGTGGTGAGCCGTCGGCGGACGTCCTTCCATCTCCAGTGGTGCCGCTCCATCAGCATGCGGATGATTCGCCACCAGGCGAAGTTGTCCAGCATACTGAAGGTGCTTTTCGCGACAGCGTGCCTGAAGTAGTTGGCCCAGCCGTGCATGACCTGGTTGATTCTGGTCAGCACGTGTTCCAGATCCTGCTGCGACGTCCTGTGTGTCAGGGCACGGATCTTGGCCTTCAGCGACCGGATGGGCCGGTCGGCGATGAAGGTGTAGACGTGCCACTTGTTCGTTCCCCGCTTGCGGCGCCACTGGATGTGGAACCCCAGGAAGTCGAACCCGTCGCTCATGTGCACCACCTGGGTCTTGGCCTGCGAGAGGCGAAGGCCCATGGGGGCGAGCACAGCGGCGACGTCTTCGCGCAGCGCCAGCACGTCGTTGCGGTCGCCGTGGACGACAACGACGAAGTCATCGCAGTAGCGGACCAGCCGCCACGTCGGTGACCCCTTGCGGCGCCGGTAGGCGCGTCGGCTCTCGGTCGACATGCTCCCGCCGTCCTTCCACGGTCCGTGCAGGTGCTCATCGAGCACCGACATCACCACGTTGAAGATCAGCGGGGAGAGGATGCCGCCTTGCGGCGTGCCGGTGTGGGTGTCCTCGAAGTCGCCGAGTTCGGTGAGGATCCCGGCCTTGAGGAACGCCTTGACCAGCGCCAGCACGCGTTTGTCCTTCACCCGCAGCCGCACCCGGCCCATCAGGGCCGCATGCGAGACGTTGTCGAAGGCCGCCTCGATGTCCGCATCCAGCACCCAGCGGTAGCCGCGGGTGCCGAAGTAGTGGATCTCAGCGATCGCGTCCTGGGCCCGCCGCTTGGGCCGAAACCCATAGGAGACCGGCTCGAAGTCGGCCTCGAAGATGGGTTCCAGCACCAGCTTCAGCGCCGCCTGGACGATCCGGTCAGCCACGGTGGGAATGCCGAGGCTGCGGATCTTTCCCGACCCGCCCGGCTTGGGGATCTTGCGTTCCCGCACCGGCAGCGGCCGGAACGTCCCCTCCTTCAGGGACGTCCGCAGGTCGTCCAGGAACCTCGGGACGCCAACACTGTCCTCGACGTCGGTGACCGTGAGGCCGTCGACGCCGGGAGTGCGCGCCCCCTTGTTTCCCGCGACCCGGTCGAACGCCACCAGCAGCGTCGCCGGGTCGTGCACGAAGTTGAACAGGTCGTCGAACCTGCGGCCGGGATCGGCCGCCGCCCAACGGTGAAGCTTGGCCTGCATCCCCGATACCCGCGACCAGGCCCCCTGCGGGATCTGGTCGGGAGCGCCGCTGTTCAGCGGCGCATCTTCCGGCATTGCAGTCTCCTTCCCTTCTCGAAACCGCTGCCGCCCTTCCCCATGCGCACGGGCTCTCCCCGGCTCGGAGTACTACGGCGGCTCCGCCCCACCCCGCCCGTTCGGCAGTCGGTGTGCCTATCCCGGCCGGCGGGCCGGATGCCCGCCACCGGGAACCAGGACAGGGTGGTTCCCACGTTCACTGTGTTTCGCTCGGCGGAGGAGGAGCCCGACTTTGTCCCAGCGGCATCGCCACGGGTACGCCGCAGTCCTTCCCCGTGGCCTTCCAGGCAGCAAGCAGAAACCACCCCAGAAGTTCCCCGCCGCTACCGCGACGGGTACGCACCGCGCCCGGCCCAGATCCACCAGGTTCGAGCCGGTCCAAAGGCTGAAGGACGTATCAACGCCGGTTCCTCGCGTACTCCTTTCCGCCACGCTCGCCGGACCCGCACCATCTGGCAGTACTGGCACGTCCCGGCTTTGTCAGGGCTGCTCCCGCCCTCCCCGGCACCACCCGGATCAGGCTGCCCCCAGCTTCAACGCCCTGCTGCGACAGGACGAAGGCGAAGGTCTCTCACCTCCACTCGAAACAACAGCGCCTCGTGGCGCACCCGCTCAAGTTCGAAGACCCGTCAAAGCAGTCCCTGCGGCATCACGGATTCCTCAACTACGGCTGGTCGAATGTCTCAACCTTAGTGCGGTATTTCAGCTCACCATGAACATCGGCGAAGATCTCCAAAATGAAGTCTGGAAGGGCATCCGCAGATGGATTTCCATCACCTCCGCGACTACCAGGCTCCGCTTGCCAATCCACCAGATGGACGACCACGGCATACCTACCGCTGTCGAGCGGGATCTCCACCTTCTCCGCACCAGCGTAACTTCCTACGGCTTCAAGCCCGCCGAGTTCCAATGCTCCATCTGAGACGAGGAGATAAGGCTCGGAAGAGACAAGGAGATAAGTCCGCTCTCGTTCACTCAGATTTCCTGGAGCTTCCACGCCGCGCATTGCGACCTGGAATGCCCCATTGCCTCCGATGTTGATCGGCACGAAGGCACCGGCTGCGATCTGGCGTTCGAGGGCAGAGTCTTCCGCTACCTCGTCCTCCCACTGATCCAGCTCGCTGACGTGGTCGAATGCGCTCGCACGCCAGACGCCAAACAGGCCAGCACTGGTCACCACGGCGTGAGAGACGTCCACGTCGCGCAACTGCATGGTTCTGCCCCACCTAACATGTTCTGACTGTGATCGAGATGCTACACACCAGGTCGCCTGGTTGCAGCCCTTGCTTCTTTAGTTGTGCCGATATTTGAGATCCGAGACTTCGGTTCACCGAACTATCAAGTGGCCACATATTGCTGACATCATAAAGTCCGCCGAGTTGCAGGTCGATCTTATGATCGATGCCAGTTCCAGGAACTGTTTGATTTCCAGCTCGACGCCAGACATCAGCAGCGCTTCCCGAACGTTGAACCTTTGTCACAATCAGCTGCGGAGCGGCATTCAGAGTAGCAACCTTTTCGTCAGCCGCCGCAATCTGCTCCGGAGACCAGTCGGGCTTGTAGGTCAGCTCAAGTTTCGCCCCATTGCAATTGTGGACCAGACCGGAGTCGTCCCCGCCAGCACATAGTACGTGTGCTATGCGGTACCCCCAGGGTCAGGGCCCCGGCGAGTGCCTGGATCGTCCCGGCCTGGGGTGTTGATCTCGGTGGTGGCCCCGGGAAGCAGGTGAACACGGCACCTGTGGATCATGTAGTTCTCTACGCTGCAAGATCCACGAAGGTGCCGTGTTCGTTCCTCCATCATTCCCTGTCGCTGCCCCCGTGCCTCATGCGCCCCGCCTGGAAGCCCTCGGCGAGAGCGCCGCCAAGGAGCAAGTCCGCTGCCTGGTAGCCGAGTTCGAATCGGTCACTGATCCGAGAGGGGCTTGCGGAGTGCGGTACCGGCTCTCCTCGCTGCTGGCCCTGGTGGTCTGCGCGATGACCCCGTCCGGCCACGACTCGATCACCGCGGCGGCGGAGTGGTGCCGACGTGCGACGTCGGAGGAACTGGCCGCCTTCGGCTTGCCCTACCACCCACTCCTTGGCCGCTACCGGGTGCCGAGCGAGAAGACCCTGCGCAGCGTCCTGGGGCGGCTCGATCCCGGTGAGATCGGCGCGGCCAGCTACGACTACCTTCGGCCTCTGCTGTCCGCACAGCCCCACCGGCCGGAGCCGGTAATGCCCGACGGTGGGGCTGAGCGTGAACAGCGCCGGGCCCACCGGGCGGCCGCCCGCGCCGAGCCGGTACGGCTCCGGCGGCGGGCGATCGCGGTGGACGGCAAGTGCCTGCGCGGCGCGAGGCGCCCGGACTGCAGCCGGGTCTTCGTCCTGTCCGCCGTCCGTCACGGCGACGGTGTCACTCTCGCCTCCCGCGAGATCGGCGCGAAGACCAACGAAATCCCCGAGTTCGCACCTCTCCTCGACAGAATCGACGACGCGGATCTCGCGGGGGTGGTCGTTACCGCCGATGCCCTCCACGCCCAACGCGACCACGCCATCTACCTGCGCGAACGCGGCGCTCACTACCTGCTGACCATCAAGAACAACCAGCGCGGCCAGGCCCGTCAACTCCACGCCCTGCCCTGGAAGGAGATCCCCGTGATCCACCGCGACGACGCCCGGGGCCACGGCCGTCACGAGCAGCGGCTCGTGCAGGTCGTCACCGTCGAGGGCCTGCTCTTCCCGCACGCGGCCCAGGTCCTGCGGATCCAGCGCCGTCGCCGTCTCTACGGGGCGAAAAAATGGTCCAGCGAGACCGTCTACGCCATCACCGACCTGCCCGCCGAGGAAGCGAACGCAGCCGAGATCGCGTCCTGGGCTCGCGGGCACTGGACCGTGGAAAATACCGTCCACTGGTGTCGAGATGTCACCTTCAACGAGGACAAGTCCCAGGTCAGGACCCACAACGCGCCCGCCGTACTCGCTGCCCTCCGCGACCTGATCCGCAGCGCGCTCAAGCTCGCCGGCTACGTCAACATCGCCGCCGGACGACGAGCGCACACCGAGCGCCCCCGCGTCCTAGCCCTCTACGGCATCACATGATCAAACCGGACGATCCAGGCACTCGCCGGGGCCCTGCCCCCAGGGTGACTCTGTTGCTGAATCCTTCAGCCGGCGAGTTGGTGGCTGAGGCGCTGCAGTCGGCTGGTGCGGGGCTTGCGTAGTGGGTTGGTGGTCCACCAGGCGTCGAGGCGGACGATGTTGAGGGCGGTGGCGGAGAAGGCGTGTTGGAGGGTGACTTTCGGTAGCCCGCGGTAGCGGGCCTGGCGGATGCCGGTGACGTCGAGGGCCTGGTTGACGGTGCCCTCGATGCCGGCGCGGAGGGCGTACTTGGCCCTCCAGGACTCGGTGTCCTGTTCGGTTCTGGCTGTGGTGGTGCGTTCGTGGAGTTCACGGGGACGCAGGGTGAGCATGCGGGTACCGCGGACCGAGCTGGTGCAGTTGGTCCGGGAGGGACAGGGACGGCAGTCGGCTCGGGCGAATTCGATCACGATGGCGTCCCATCGGTGCTGGGTGACCGGGTACCAGCCGGCGCTGGTGGCCCCCTGGGGGCAACGGACCTGGCGGGCCTTCCAGTCGACGCGGAACGCGCTCTTGGCGAAGCCCTCGGCGGCCTTGGCCTGCGGGGAGTGGTCGGCCAGGAGCGGGGTGACCATGCCGATGCCCCGGCCCGCCGCTTCCACGACCAGGTCGACGGAGGCGTATCCGGAGTCGAGGTAGTGCTCGCCCGGTGCGACCTGCCGCTCGGCCAGGTTCTGCTGGATGGGCGCGGTGGCCTTGACGTCCGGAACGGTCGCCTCGGTGGTGTGGACATCCGTGATCAACCGCAACGGCAGCCTCACGGCTTCGGCTTCGGCTTCGGCTTCGGCTTCGGCTTCGGCTTCGGCTTCGGCTTCGGCTTCGGCTTCGGCTTCGGGGAGGGTGTCGCAGGTCTCGGTGAGGTGGACCTTGTATCCGAGCCAGAACAGGTCGTCGCCCTTGGCCGACCAGCGGGCGTCGGGGTCGTACGGGGAGGCCAGACGGATATGGCCGGGCGGGACGCCCTCGTCGTCGGCGTCCCGCTTCTTGATCACCTCCCGTCCCCGGCCATCGGTACGGATGATGTAGGTCTGCACCATGACCTGCCGCAGGAGGGCCACCGCCTCGATCTCGCGGACCCACACCGGCGCGGTGTCGGACCAGGCGGCCCGGCACAGGACCAGCGCGTCCTGGCCGAAGACCTGGGCAAGCCGGTCCCGCTTGGTCTTCGAGCGCGGCATCGTCCAGCCATCCACGCGCGGCCCGTAGCGTTCGGCGAACTCGGCGACGTCGATCACGCCGGCCAGCCAGGACGGCGCCGCCACCGCCAGCGCCTCCAGAGCGGCCCGCACACTCTCCCCGGCCAGCTCGGTCCGGTTCAGGTCACGGACCGCGCTGATCACATGGGTGGAGTCCGTGCGCTGCTTGCCACCGGCCTTGATCAGCCCGGCCTCGCGGCAGTGCTCGACGAGCCTGTCGAAGAGTGTCCGCTCCAGGCCGTGCCCGACCAGCCGGGCACGGAACTTCGACAGCGCGGAGAAGTCGAAGCCGGCATCGGAGAGCTCCGCGCCCAGCGCGTACTTCCACGACAGGCGATCCCGCGACGCGTCCGCCGCCTGCCGGTCGGTCAGGTTCTCCGTGAACTGCAGCACCGTCACCAGCGCGAGCAGGGCCGGAGACTGGGCGGGAGCCCCACGATCGGGAAACGCATCGGTGAACAACGCGTCGTCGAAAACCTCGGCAAGGTGGTCACGCACGCGCATGGGCAGGCTCCCACCAGGGAAGGCCGCACGGGCCGTTCTGGCCGTCTGTTCAGGAATGGACGGCAATCCCCCCGGCCGCATGGACACCGCGCCAACCCCCTGCGGCCGGAGCAGACAGAACGACCGCACCAACGATCATGCCGACCTGCCCGTGCCTCTGCAGGCAATTCAGCAACAGAGTCCAGGGTCCCGGCAAAGTCGTTCTGCAGCCCTGTGACATGGGGTTTTGCGGGGCGGAAGAGATGCGCGGGCGTGGTCCGGTCCGGTTGGATGGAGGTTCCTACGCCTTACCGTCCGACCAGGGGATCACGCCCGCGCCATGCCATCGTCTCTCATCCCTGCGCCTGTTCGCACCCCTGCCCCGGCTCATGAGCTCCTCGTCCAACTGCTTGCCGGGATACCTGATCCGCGCCGTCGACGCGGTGTCCGGCACCCGGTGGGTGCTCTGATCGCGGTGGCGGTGTGCGCGGTGGTGGCCGGAGCCCGGGGGTTCACCGCGATCGGGGAGTGGGCCCGGGACGCGGGACGTGTCGCGCTGGAACGGCTGGGCCTGGAGCGGGGCGGGGTGGACGAATCAACGCTGCGGCGCCTGTTCGCCCGCCTCGACGCGGACCGTCTCGATGCGGTGCTGGGAGTCTGGGCCCTGACCAGGACCGCACGTGTCGCGGGCCGCAGGGTGATCGCCATCGACGGCAAGACGGTCCGGGGCGCACGCGGCGGCAGCTCCACGGCCCCGCATCTGGTCGCCGCCCTCGCGCACGGGTCCGGCGCGGTGCTCGGTCAGGTCGCGGTGGGCGAGAAGAGCAACGAGATCCCCGCCGCCCGGGAACTGCTTCAACTCCTGGACCTGGACGGCGTCGTCGTCACGATGGACGCACTGCACACCCAGCACGACACCGCGACTCTGGTGACCAGGGGCGGAGGAGACTACGTCCTGACCGTGAAGGCGAATCAGAAGTCGTTGTACGCACAGCTCAAGGCGCTCCCCTGGACTTCGATACCCGCCGTCACCAGGACGGACCGAGGACACGGACGCCGCGCCACTCGCACGATCAAGGTCGTCGACGTGCCGGCATGGGTCGAGTTCGCCGGGGCCGAGCAAGTCGCCCAACTGCGGCGCACCGTCACCCGCAAGGGCCGACGGACCGTCGAGATCGTCTACCTGATCACCAGCGCGGACGCCCGCACCGCACCGCCCGCCGTCCTGGCCGCATGGACGCAGTCGCACTGGGAGATCGAGAACCGCCTGCACTGGGTCCGCGACGTCACCTTCGACGAAGACCGCTCCCAGATCCGCACCGGCAACGCACCCCGCGTCATGGCCGCCCTGCGCAACACGGCGATCACGCTGCTGCGCTTGGACGGACACCAGAACATCGCCGCCGCCCTACGGCATCACGCACGCGCCACCGACCGCCCCATCAACCTGCTCCTGACAGCCTGATCAACAACTTTGCCGGAGCCCTGGTGTGCTACGCGGCTGCCTCTACCTGCTTTTTCGCAGGTCAAGCGCAGTTTGCTGGTCCGGTGAGGTGCGTGGGCGTCCGTGGTTGTGCGGGGTTGTTGCCGCTGCGGCAACTACTGCCGTCACCCCATGCAGAAGCCCCGCCAGGACGCGCCTGACGGGGCTTCATATTTGCTGCTGAAATCCTGTGACCTCGAAATTCAGCTCTGGGGCGTACCCGTTACGCGATCAGTCTCGAAACGAGCAACCCTCTAATCGTGAACCCGGATCAAGAATTCACCTCAATCCGAGGATGAATCACTTCATCGAGTTCCCTGTTCCTTGGAGAGCCGCACAGATCGCCCACCCCACAGCCTGGACGTTCTCGCTGTAGAAGCCGTACCTGTTATGAAACGCCTCTTCCGACGAGCGATTCAAGAAGGCGAAAGCCAGGGCCCCATACAACGCCCGAAGGTCGGAGTGGCTCAACGCCACCTCAACGTTCGAGCGCGACCTGAAGTCCACTTCTCGCTCCCTAAGTTCGAGAAGTCTATCCGACGCATCACCCGCCACGACGGCCACCATCTCCGAAGAGTGACTGCCGCCATAAAGATCCACAAGCACCCTTCTGGCCAGTTCGAATTGGGCCGGAGTGAGGCTGAGTACGTAGCTTTCACCCGAACGCCTGAGGCGAACCCTCCTATACATGCGGCCTCACCCCAGCTAATTGAAGATGCTGTTGAACTCGTCCAACGACTGATGATAAGCGTGAACCATGTAGGAGTTTTGGACGATCGTCACGCCTCTACCCCTTGAATCCACCCTACTCTCATCGCGTCTGGCAGTTGTTCCTGGCTTCCTTCGGTCGACATGGGTCATGCCCAAGTCGCGCTGACCAGCCAAGTACCGACCCAATTCATCCGTGTTGCCGCCGATTCCACTGATTGTGTGATCCGCTGCATCGCTGGCCGAGTTGCAAGTCGGACACATGCGCTGAACGTTATAGTCAACGCCATCGGCAATGTCATTCCCATGGCGATCCTGAAGTGCTGCGTGCGCATCGTCGTCGATCCCTCCGCAGTTGTGAACGAGGACCGGCGCAGCCCCAGCCAGCACATAGTACGCGTGGACGTCCTCGATAGTGAGGTCGTGCGTCTGCCTGCGCTCGCTGAAGAACCGTAGGTCCGTCACCGGAACGGCTTCGCCTTCGGGCGTGCGCAGGACCATTCCCGGCTTGAGGTCGGCGGCCTCGATGAACCGCCGCTCGTTCTCGACCCAGAACGGGTGGGTGACGGTCGAGACCAGCGAGGCCTGGCCGCCCTTGGCCGTCGTGACCGTCAGGTCGACGAAGTGCTTGTCGTCCTTGGTGACGATCGTGCCGACGACCGTGCGGGTGACCTTCTTGCCCGTGGACGGATCGGTCGTGGTGATCTTGTCACCGAGCCTGACGTCCTCGATGCTCTTCTTCTTGCCACTGGCGAGAAGCACCTTCGTGCCGGGCAGGAAACTGTGGCAGCCACTCTTACCGAGCCTGGCCTTCGCCGCCGCCAGAGCCCCCTTGGCCTTGTCGACGGTCTTGGACGCGTCCCACAACTTCTTGGCGCCGTCGATCAGGTCCCCGACCAGACCGGTGACCCGTTTGATCAGCCGATAGGCCTTGTTCCACTTCCACGGCAGGCCGTATTTCGCCAGGAACTTGCCGGCCAGGCCACCCGCAAAGCTTCCCGCGATGTTCAGTGCCGTTTCGCCGCACGAACCGAGGTCACCGCTGGAGAAGCAGTCCAGAGCTGCGGTGATCCCGAGTTCGTCCATGACGATCTTGGTGATCGCCTTGACCGCGCGCTTGATCTGCTGCTTGGCGCCGCTGAGGTTGTTCTGAGCCCTGTTCAGGTTGTCGGTAGCGTCATTGACGGCCGTCTGCGCAGGGGTCTGTGTGGGCTTGACCTTGCCGCTCGAGCAACTGCTCGGGTGCTTCTGGCAGTAGGCCCGCTCGTCTGGGTCGTAGAGCCCCGTCGGGTCGCTCGCGGAGACCGGGCGGTTGTGGGCGTAGGCGTACGCGTTCAGCTGCTGCGGGTCGTTGTGGTCGACCACCGGGTCCGGTGAGATGAACTTGCCGAGGAAGGCGTCGTACTCGCGGGCCCCGATGGTCGTCAGCCCCGTCGAGGCGTCGATCGTGCCCCCGACGAAGCCCTTCTCTCCTGGCCAGGCGCCTTCGCCCGGCTCTGCGCCTCGCGGGTTGCCGTACGGGGCGAAGCGCCGCTGAGTGACCGCTCCGGTCGCGGCGTCGATGGCCAGCTCGCCCGTGCCGTGGTGGTCCGATGCGACGAACGACAGCTTGTTGTCGGTCGTGCGGACGGCGACGGTCTGCCCGGCATACGAGTAGTAGCGGGTCGCCTTGGCCGTGGTGGTGCCGGCGTCGAGGCGCAGCTCCATACCCGGCAGATAGACGGTCGTCCCGGTCGGATCCTTGCGCATCACTCGTGCGCCGTCCGGACCGTAGAGGAACGTCGTCTCCGACGCCTCGTTCTCCGGGGTGGTGACGTCGTCAGGTCGGCTGTTCTTGATCACCTTGCCCTGCGCGTCGTAGTCGAGCGTCTGGGTACTGCCGCCGATCGTCCGCTTGGTGGTGTTGCCCGACGGGTCGTATCCGTAGGTGTACTGCCGGTCGCCGGTCGGGGTGGTCTCGGTGACCTTGGAAACCTGGTGTGTGCCCGCGTTGTAGCTGAAGGTGCGCTTGACGTCCTTCTTGGCGTCCAGGCCGCTGTCGTGGACGGTCTCCGACAGCCGGTTGCCGACTGCGTCGAAGGTGTAGGAGCGCCAGTACGGTGCCGGTCCGCCGAGCGCCGAACCTCCGGCGGCAGCACCACAGGCCGACGGGGACGAGCCCTCGACAGGGGCCTGGCTCCCCTCGGTGCCGGATGCCGCAGCCGCGGAGTCGGTGGTGGACGGCGTCCACGCCTCGGTCATCCGGTACTGGTAGTCGTAGGCGAAGCACTGGAGGTCCGGAGTGCCCGCACCCGCGGTGTCCGCGACCGACAGCACGTTGCCGATCTGGTCGTAGGAGTAGTTCGACTCCTTCACCGGTCCCGTGGCGGAGCCCTGAACGTCGACCAGGGACCGGGTCAGCCGGTCGGTGCCCTTCTCGTAGGCGAACGTCTGCCAGTTCTTCTTGCCGCCGTTCGACAGCTCCAACTGGAGCAACTGACTGGTGTTCGACCACACCGTGTCGGTGACGTACGACGACGTGGCGCTCGTCATGGTCTTCGAGCGCTGGAGTTCGTCGTAACCGTAGACCAGCGCCTCGGCGGCCAGGCCCCCCGCCGCTGGCATGCCGCTGCTCTGCAGGGTGCCGTCACGGTTGTACGTGCTGGTGTAGACGTATGTGCCGGCGAGTTCCTTCTGGGACGCGGGAACCGCATAGGCGGTCTTCAGGGGGCGGTAGAAGTGGTCCACGCTCTGGACGACGGTGCCGAAATACTCCGTCCCGTTGACGTAGCGCAGCGACGCCCACTCCTTGCCGAGCCATCCGGCCTTGTCATAACGCCGCTCGGTGAGCTTGGTGCCCGTCGTCGCGGCGCCGTCCCAGGTGGTGAGAACGCGTCCCAGCTTGTCGTAGACGGTGCTGACGGTGTTCTTGCGCGCGTCCGTCGATGCCACCGGCCTGTCGGCGTCGTCGTACTGCGTCGTCACCTTCCCGGAGTCGGGGTCCACGCTCTCCGTCCGCCTGCCGCGCTGGTCGTAGGTGTACGTCCAGACGTTGCCCTGGGCATCGGTGAGTCGTTCCAGCCGGCCGGCCGGGGTGTAGGCGTACTTCGTGGTGTCGTGCTCGGCCGGCGGCCCCGTGAGGACCAGGTCCGCCGACTTGTAGTGCCACAGTTCGGTGGTCTCGCCCCGGGCGTTGGTCAGCGTGGTCGTCGGAGTACCGCCGACGGGCGGGTCGATGTGGGTGCGGTCTCCGCCGTGGACGTACTTGGTGCGCCACTGCTCGACGCCGGAGACGGCGAAGATCTCGGCCGTCGTGCGGCCCAGGCCGTCGTACTCGTAGCGGGCCTGGGATCCCACTTCGCCGTTGTGGACGAGCAGGAGCTTGTCCGACGGGGCGCCTGCGGCGTTGTACGTCGCGTTGGTGCTCCGCACCTTGCCGGTGCCGTCGTAGAAGGTGTCGGCCACCATCCGCGTGCCGTTCGGGCCTTCGGTCTGCTTCTGGCGGGGCCGCAGCAGACCGTCGTACAGCTCGTATTCCGTGCCGTACGAGCCGTCGATCTGGATCTTCTCGGTCTTGACCGCGGCGACGTCGTCCCGGCGGATCAGATAGCTGTACTTGATGCTCGGGGTCTGCGACTTGGCGCGGTCCGGGAGCCAGACGGAGACCAGACGGCCGAGTCCGTCGTGGGCGAGGTCGGTGCGCTTGCCGTTGGGGTCGGTCTGCCCGGTCGACTGGCCCCAGGCGGGGTGGTAGTCCGTGGTGGTGACGTGGCCCAGGGCGTTGGTCACCTTGGCCTGCGAGATCAGGCCGTTGACGTCCGTGTACGCCGTCTTGGTCTCTGCCTGGACGCCGTCCTTTTGGGAAAGCGGCCGTCCGAAGGCGTCGTACGTCGTCGTACCCGTGATCTGGTACTGCGGCGTGGTGCCGTCGTGGGACTTCAGTCGCTCGGTCCTGGTCGCGTCGCCCTTCGTGGGCGGCGCGCCGAATGCCCCGCCGTCGTACGAGGTCCGCTCGTCCGTGAGGACCTGCGTCCGGCGGTCGGGAGTGGCCTTGCACGTGACGGAGACCGTCTCGACGCGGGAAGGGGTGTCGAGGAGGTTCGCGCTCGGGTTGTCCGCGTACTCGGTGCGGGTGCACTGGTCGTCCGCAGGGGTGGACAGGTCGCCCAGATCCTCGGTCTCGATGACGCGGCCGGTGCCGTTCGCGGTCTCGTACTCGGTGTTCGTCTCCGTCTCACGGCGGCCGTCACCCCCCTCGGTGACGGTGAATCCGCGGACCCTGGTCGTCTTGATGATCGACGCGTTGCTGGTGCCCCACGTGTTCGTGTCCGTGGCGGTGAACCACCGGGACGGTGTGTTGATCACCTTGGAGACGAGCTTGGAGCCGTCGTAGGTCGCGGCCTCCAGTTCGTGGCCGGTGAACTCCTTGTGGTCGGTGTACTTGCCGCCTTCGGAGTCGGTGACCTCCGCGGACCGGGCGGAACCGTTGGGGAGTTTGTCCCCGTCCATCCCCTGGAGGTAGGTGTAGTCGATCCGGGTGGTCTGGTTCTCGGAGCTGCCGCTGGTCACCCTGACCTTGCCGTAGCCCTGCCAGCCGCCCCAGGTGAGGTACTTCTCCTCGGTGATGCCGTCCGGCTCGGCCTTCCGCCATGCGGCGGGGCCCTGGTAGTCGTAGCGCGTCACCAGCTTTTCGCCGCCGCCCGTGCGGTCGGTCTCCACGACCTCCGCGACGACGTACTTGTGGAACCAGTCGGTGATGGGGTCGATGTAGCCGGGCGGGGCCCACTTCACCGGATAGCAGCGCTTGGTCGACTCACCGGGCGTGGGCAGCGCGGACTTGGTGCATTCCGCCGGCGCGTAGTTGACGTCCAGCTGAGCGCCGGTCTCGCTCAGCACCGCCGACAGGCGGAACCGGTGGAACGGGGCGATGTTGTCGCCGACCGCGTCGACCCGGTTCGCCAGCTGGATGCCGTAGAGCTCCAGCGTGGGCATCTTGGCGGTGGTGCCGACACGGCCCTCGTGGTCGATCTTCGACAGCCAGAGCGTCTTGGACGAGTCACCGTTGTCGGTGAACAGGTGCGTGAACGTCCACGCGTCCACGTCCTGGTACTCCGTGGCATCCTTGCGGATCTGTGTGGTGACGCCTGTCAGCCGCTTGCTGGTCCAGAAGGACGCGGCGACCTGAGACGACGTGCACTTGGTACCCGCCGCGCAGTAGCGGTCCATCGGGACGTCAGGCCAGTACGCGGCGTTCGCCTTCTTGAAGTCCGCGGTTGCGCAAGTGAACGTGCCGCTGGGCAGACATCGTTCGGCGGTGGTGAACACGACGCGTGCCGGGGCCTTCGCGGCATAGACCTGGCCGGCGCGCTGACCGTAGTCGACTCGCTTCAGGTAGCCGCCACGGTGGTATGCGGTGCCATTGACATCCGTCTTGCCGTTCAGCGCGTACCAGTTGGTCTCCGGCGTGTAGAAGTAGGACATCGCGTTGCCGTGGGTGTCCACGACGTAGTCGAGGCTCCAGCGCCAGGCCTGGTTGCAGTGCGCACTGGTGAACGTGGCGTTGTAGCAGGGCTCGCCGGAGTCGTCGCCGAAGACCGGCAGGGTCCATGTCGACTGCGTTTCCTCGTTGCCGTTGGCCCAGCCGGGCAGGCGGTTGAGGCCGAAGAAGTACTGGGTGCCGTCAGTCGTGGTGATCTTCCAGTACTCGCCGTCGTTGTCACCGTTGACCGCGCCGGTGGTCTTCTCCACCTTGGCGCCGTCGTCACTGCCCAGGTGCCACTTGCCGGTCTTGTCGTCCTTGACAAGCTCGGTCGACATCCCGTTCAGCAGGACGGTGGCGTTGTCGAAGGCCCAGCACTGTTCGGCGGAGTCCTTGTGGCCGTCGTCCGAACATGCCTTGTAGCGGCGCTCGATGTAGCCCGGCTCGTATGAGAAGCCCTCACCGATCCAGGAGCCCTGGTTGTTGGTGTCGGAGGTGCGGCCGTCGGTCGACTGCGAGGAGTACGCGAAGCCGATGGTCGGTGTCAGGCCGCCGGGCGTCGGCGGTGTGCGCAGGGGATAGTTCCACGAGAACCCGCCGGACGAGTTGGAGACCGTCCACTTCGCGGACGGCGCCAGCGGAGTGGCGCCGTAGTCTCCCTGGGACGAGGAGTCTCCCGCGGCCAGGGCGACGAGAGAGCCGCCCTGTACGGCCATGGTGGACATGCCGGCGTCGGCCGGGACTGCACTGACGTCGGCCGAGACGGTGCGCGTCTCGGCGTTGTTCACGGTGGGCAGCGGCCGAGGAAGCTGCGGGCAGGCCTTGCTGCCCGGCTCGGCGATCACGGCGCAGGCCGGCAGCTCGACAAGACGGAGACGTCTGCCGTAGTCGCCACCGTAGCCCTCGGCAAACGCCGTGTAACCGACGTTCAGGCGGACCTTCGCGGTGCTTTCGCCATCATCTGCGCGCTGCACCCGGATCAGCGCCCCGACCCCGAGCCGGGCCGCACGCTTGGGGTCGAGGATATCGACCTTGACCTTGCCGGGGGCCGTCGAAGGCGCCTTGGACACGCTCCTGAGCGCGGGCTTGGCCGTCGTACCCGGCAGGGTCACGCTGACCGGCAGGCCGCCGGAGTTCACCGTGCCCTGGGACCTCGCCCCGGGTGAGCCCACCGGCACCTCTGCACTTCCGGTGCGGGGCCATACGGTCTTGCCCAGCCGGGTCACGGCTGCCTTGCGGGCGGGGTCCGCCGGCCGGGGCTTCGCCTTGGCGGTGCCTCCCTCGATGGGATCGCCGAAGTCCTGGACACCGGGCCTGCTCCGCTCCGTCTCACCGGCGAACGACAGCGCCTGGACGGTGGAGGACGACAGTGCGAGCGACAGTCCGAGAACGGTGGTGACAAAGAGACGTTTGGGTATGCGCCGATTGAGCAATCGGCCGCGACGAGACATCACGCAGCTCCATGGGATACGGATACTGAGGAAGATCGGAAGAACGGCCAGGCTGTGCCGGCCCGTGACGGGCCGGCACAGCGCTGGTGGGGAATGGACAGTCCGGGCCTAGAGCTCCGGCTCGGCCTGCAGGGTGGCCATCAGGCCGACCTTGACCAGGTCGGCTGCGCCGTCGTAAGCGCGGACCTCGTCGATGGAGCCGGCGAAGAACTCGCTGTCACCGAGGGCCGAACGACCCACCTGAAGACCACCGTCGGCACCCCAAAGAGTGCCGTCGACTCCGCGGGCCGAGCTCGCCAGCTGGCCGTTGACGTACAGGCGGATCTCGTTGGCGAAGGCGTCGTAGACGACGGCCAGATGTTGACCGGAACCACCCGTGTCCGGCAGCGCCTGGTCGTCGATGAACGTGGCCGTGTCCGCACCCGCGGTGTCGGTCTTGGCCACGGCCAGCTCCCAGTTGCCGCCGGTTTCACCGGCCCGGTAGCGGACCGCGAACCTGTTGGCGTTCTTGCCCGGAAGGGAGAGAACGGTCTGCGACTTCTCCGGGTCGAGCGAGGTGAGCTGAGCACGGGCCGTCACGGTGAAGCTGCTGGCGCCGGTGATCGGAGCAGTCGCGGTGCTGGCGTAGTCGCCATCGCCGTCGAGGGCCAGGTGTCCTGCGCCCACCAGAGGTGACGGCTGCTCGCACAGCAGGGGGTCCGGACAGTCCTGGTGGTAGATGGAGGCGTTCCCCGCGAGGTTCAACGACGGCCCGAAGACCGTCTTCCCGTCGACCGTCTTGCCCGTCTCGGGCGATACTCCACTGGTCGCGGCATCCAGCTGCCAATACCCCTTGCGCTCCGGCTTCACCGTCATCAGCTCTGCGATCTGCGCCTGGGACAGCACCCGGTCGAAGACCCGGACCTCGGCGAGGTCCCCGGTGAAGTGGTTCTGGTAGCCGGTCTTCGCCGTGGAGCGGCCGATCTGCAGCGAGCCGTAGGACTTCCAGACGGACGGGCGCTGGGCCGTGCCCTTGAGCGTCTGGTTGACGAAGAGCTGCAGTTCGGTCTTCTGGGCGTCGTAGATGCCGGTCAGCAGCACCCACTGGTTCGGTACCACCTGCACTCCGGTGGACACGGCCTTCCACGCACCGATGGTGTCCACGTCGGTCACGGGGACCGAGAACGACCAGGCCTTGAGGACGGAGTCGTAGCCGAGGGTGAAACCGGGCTCACCCGTGCCGTCCTGGCTGATGACCGCCATGTCCCGGGTCAGGTCGGTCGGGCGCACCCAGGCGCTGACGCTGAAGCCCTTCGCCGAGTCGATGACGGTCTCCTCGGTGTCGAGGTAGGCGCCGGCGGTGCCGTCGAAGTGCGCCGCCGCATCGGCCTTTCCGCCGGGACCCTCGACGCCGAAGGTCACGCCGCCGCCCGTTGTCGCGGAGTAGACCCCGCTCTCGTCGTGCGCCTCCGTGCTGCCGGCTTCGTCGGCGAGGTTCCACTGGCCGGTGACCGGCTTGCCCTCGGAGACGCGGAACTCGTAGCGCTGGACGGTGCTCGGGTTCTCCGCCTTGTCGACGGCGATGACCTCGAGCCAGTGCAGTCCCTCCCTCGTCGGCATCCAATTCACCGAGGCGGGACCGCCGGCTTTCGTAGCCGCTACCGTGGTCGCCGGCGAGGCGGTCGCATCGAAGGCGTAGCGGTACTTCACCACGTCCGTGTCGGGTATGGAGTCGTTCGGGTTGGGTGTGAAGGTAAAGGTGCCGTACGTGCCGACTCCGTGGTGGTAGACGGTGTCGGACGGGTACTCCTCCGAGAGCACGTTCGGGCGCCCGGGCAGGGTTGCGTCGTAGATGAACTCGCACTTCGGGGACGAGGGGCCCCAGCCGTCACCGTCGTAGGCCCTGGCGCTCCAGGAGACCACCGTGTTCTGCGGGATGGTGGATTTGACCTGGTGGATGAATTTGGTTCCCGCAATGGGCGAGAGGTAGGAGGTGTTGGTGGTGTACGACTGCGCCTTTCCGACGCCATCGGTCCACTCGACCTTGAACTCGACCTTGACCTTGTCGGTCTGTGCGCCGCCGTGGTCGGGGTCGCGCGCCTCGGTCGAGATGACCGGCGGGACCTCGCTGTAGGGGCGTGAGGAGCCCGACTTGCAGGCACCACCGGGGTTCTGCGACATCCAGGCGGACTGGATCGCCACCGGCAGGGTGTTGTAGCTCACCGAGAGGTAGGCGTTGCCGCAGATCCGCTTCCACTCGGCGAAGCGGCCCTCGTCGCTGGCGCGCAGGCCGAGCGTCATGGAGGACCAGCCGCCCGACGCAGCGGACTTGACCTGGTTGGTCAGCGCGCCCGTGGCACCGCTCTCGAAGTGGAGGTTGGCCTGGCTGGAGCAGGACGTGGGTGAGATCGCCTTGTCGACGGTCTGCAGATGCGCGTCCCAGTCGTCGCTGGTGTTCGACCAGTTGCTCGACGAGGTGATGGAATAGTTGGCACCGCCGATGCGGTAGAGCCGGATCGGTTCGGCGGTCGGCGTCGCACTGTAGATGTGGGCGACCCGGGCCGAGAACGTCGAGCTCAGGATCTGCTTGTTCTTGTAGAACGACATCGGCATGGTGAACAGCACCCGCCGAACGCCGACCCCGTTGCAGGACACCGGGTTGAAGTCGGTGGGGCACTTGCCCACGCCGGCGCTGTCGGCGTACTTCCAGTCCTGCTCCGAAGGCATGCCCGACATCACGCCCGTCCAGGCCGTGCGCGAAGTGGTGCGCTGGATCGGGTCGATGACGACCGGGAAGACCGTGTCCGGACCGGTCAGCATCTTCCGGTCCGGCACGAGCGTGAGCTTGCCCTTGCCGACCTCGATGCCCAGCGGAGCCGTACGGCCGCCGCCCCCCGGTCCTTCCAGGGACGCCTCGGGAACCCGGGCCGGCGCAGGCGCGTCGGCGGCGCTCGCGGCGAGAGACCTGGCGACGGCCTTGCCGCCCTGCGACCTGGCCGACGCCTCCTTGACGGCGGCCGAGTCCCACATCGCCGGCTTGCCGGCCTCGAAGACGGTGCCGCCGACGACGGCGTCCTCGGCGCGCAGCGCGCCCGAGGCGTCCTCCTTGATCTTCAACCCCTCGGCCTTCAGGCCCAGGTCGAGCTTGGTCAGCTTCGGGTTCGCGGCCGCCTCGGGCGTCCTGACGACCAGCAGGTGGCCGAATCCGTCGGCCTCGGCGCGCACGGTCAGGTCGACGCCGGGCAGGGCGTCAGCATAGGTGGCGGTGTTCCCCTTGACCGCGGGCGCCGCCAGCTTCCCGTACGGCCAGGTCAACGACAGCTCACGGCCCGCTCGTTGCATCGTGACGAACGGCTTGCCCGCCTCTCCGGAGGAGAAGGACAGACCGACCGTCGTCGCCTTCGGAGCGACCGAGCCGTCCGCGCGCTTGACCAGCGTGGGGTCGATGGAGACCCACTTGCCGCCGCGCACCGTGCGCACCGGCTCGGTGTACTCCCGTGCGGTGAAGGTGCCGTCGGGCTCGGCGAAGATCTCACGGCGCTCGGTGCGCTGGCCGGTCACCTCGACGCGCTTGCCGCTCGTGCGGGCCAGGGACCGGGCCTGGTCCTCGGTCTCAGCCGGTGTGGTGGCGGCGGCGTTGCGGGCCTTCGGCGTCACGTCCGGCGCCGGCGGCCCGGCCAGCCCCGCGGCGAGGACCGCGCCCGCCGTCGCGGCCGCGGCCGCTGCGCGCAGCAGTACGCCGCGCCGTATCCGCATGGACACGTTTCTGCTCTCCATGGTGTTCGGGTCGGCTCTTCGGGTTTCGGGCCGGATCATCCGACGGCCGTACCGAATGCGACGTTCTCGGCCGGGATACCGCCTTCGCCGGGCTTCCACGTTTGAGTCGGGGCGCCGCCCGATGCCACGTTCCACGGGAATCCGTACACGGCACGCCCCCCGGCGGGGCCGTACGGCATACCCACGTACAGCGCGGTGCTGGTGCCACCGAGGCTGATGCCCGCGAACTGCTGATTGGCGGGCTCCGACGGGATGCCGCTGCCGGGATCGATCCACGTGTCGCCCGATCCTGGGGCGCCGATCAGCGGCATGATCTGGACGCCGCCCTTGTCCCGGAACTCCTCGGAGGTCTCCTCGCCCGGCACACCGACGGCCAGACGCATCGTGGACGCCGTGCCGACAGCGTTGGGCGAGGTGTTCACAACGCGGACCCGCTGGCCGAAGAAGTCCCCGGCCTCGGCCTCGCCCTCCACGTTGGCGGTGTTCTGGTCGATCCAGTCGAGCTGGCTCACCGTGCCCGCCGCAGTGCCGTGGTAGGTCTGCACCACTCCGGCGTCGACCGCACCGGCGAGGTCCTCGCCGGGTGCTCCCACGGCGAGAATGAAATCGGTGGCGGACGCGGCGCCGGACGGACGGTAGGAGGTCAGCGATACGGACGTGCCATACCGGTCCCCGGCCTCCGCGGACGACTCGGCCCCGTCGGAGCGGCTCTGCCCCATGCCCCACGACGGTGCCGGGATGCCGTCGGTGTTGATCGACGGACGGAACGCCATGACGACCCCGGCGGCCCGGTCGGTGTCGATCGACTCACCCGGCGCACCGACCACGAACAGATTCCCCGCCGCGGCGACCGAGGCCCCGAACTGATCGTAGGACTCGCCCTCCTCCCAGACACCGACGCTGTCCTGCGTGATGGAGGCGACCTTCTGGTCCGGCCCGTAGACCGCGGCGACCTCACCCATGTCGACCTTGCCCGGCTCGTCCTCTCCGGGGATACCGATGATCAGATACGCGTTGTTCGACGCGGACACGGTCGTGGCGACCGAGTACCCGACCCAGTCCTCGGCCTCGTATGTGTTCTTGAGAAGACCGTCCGACCCCTGACGGAATCCCTTCGACGGCTTGCCCTGACCGATGCCAGCCGTGGAACCGTAGATCAGGTGCACCAAGCCGGCGTCCGGAACCACACCCACGTCCTCATACGGAATACCGACGGCCAGGTCGCTGCACCCGTCCTGATCCGCGTCGTAGACGGCGAAGGAGAATCCGAACTGGTCCCCCGCCTCGGCACCATCGGAAACGTTCGGCATGTCCTGGTGGACCTGAACGGTGCCCTTTCCACCCCCGAGGACGACGTGCACCTGACCCGCCTTCGGCACGCCCGAGACCGTCGCCTGGGGATCGGCGATCACGGTGTCCCGCAATCCGTCCCCATTGAAGTCACTGTCGCCACCACCGACACAAGCCGCGGCAGCCAACGCATTCTGCGGGGACCCAGCCCCCAAACCGACCGAGAGCAAAGCCCCTGCGGCAATTCCGACGGCGCAACGCCGCCAGCCCGTTCTCACGACGGACACCAGCCCCCACCCAACAGCACATCCATAGCGATGACCAAGGCTGACGTGTACACCAAGGGCAACTCAAGATCACATGGCTGACATGAACAGGTTCATCCGATCACAATCGAATCACGGAGAAGTCGTAGGGTCGGGGGCTGGTGCGGTGGCGGAGTACGTCCGCTCCGTTTCCAGCCCCCGCCGCTTCGAGTGAAGTAGGCCGCCGACGAGGTGCCCGTGGCTCGGGTCCTTTTCCGACGGCCCCTCCCCGAACCGGACGGGCCCGATTTCCAGGCATCCGGCTCTCCAGTGATCATTTCCGGAGTGGTGCGGTGGGACGTCCCGCGTGGATGTCTTCATGACAGTGGCGGCAGATCACGAGGGTCTTGCGCCGTCGCATCGCCATCAGATGGACCCATACGGGCCTTTCCCGACGTCCGGGCCGGTTGAGATCGGCGAGCTTGCGGACGTGGTGGACCTCAAGGTTCGTCCGTGTCTCGCAGATCTCGCAGCACTCGGCGAGGAGCCTGTGGATCAGCTCGTTGCGCTTCATGCTGGCCATGACCGGCCGGACGTCGGTGAGCACTGCCGTGCGCTGCCGCTTGAGCGAGATCCCGCGTCTCACACTCGTCTCACAGACCCACCGGAGAGTGCAGGTCGGAGTACACGCGACCTGCACTCTCTGGACTGTATGGACGTCCCGCAGCCCTCACGGATGCCGGGTAAACTTCGTACACGTGACTGCAAAGCCTCGCATCCCCAACGTCCTGGCCGGCCGCTACGCCTCCGCGCAGCTCGCCGAGCTGTGGTCCCCCGAGCACAAGGTGAAGCTGGAGCGTCAGCTCTGGCTGGCTGTGCTGCGTGCGCAGAAGGACCTCGGGATCGAGGTGCCGGACACCGCCCTCGCCGACTACGAGCGGGTCCTCGACGACGTCGACCTGGCGTCGATCGCCGAGCGGGAGAAGGTCACCCGGCACGACGTCAAGGCACGCATCGAGGAGTTCAACGCCCTCGCCGGGCACGAGCACGTGCACAAGGGCATGACCTCCCGCGACCTCACCGAGAACGTCGAGCAGCTGCAGATCCGGCTCTCGCTCGAGCTGATGCGGGACCGGACGGTCGCCGTGCTGGCACGACTCGGCAAGCTCTCCGCCGAATACGCCGAGCTGGTGATGGCAGGACGCTCCCACAACGTCGCGGCACAGGCCACGACGCTGGGCAAGCGGTTCGCGACGACGACCGACGAGCTGCTGGTCGCCCACTCCCGGGTGGAGGAGCTCCTCGCCCGCTACCCGCTGCGCGGCATCAAGGGGCCGGTCGGCACGGCTCAGGACATGCTGGACCTGCTCGGAGGGGACGCCACGAAGCTCGAGGCGCTGGAGCAGCGCATCGCGGGTCATCTCGGCTTCGCTCATGCCTTCACCTCCGTGGGTCAGGTCTATCCGCGGTCGCTGGACTACGACGTGGTCACGGCGCTGGTGCAACTCGCCGCCGCGCCGTCGTCGTTGGCGAAGACGATCAGGCTGATGGCCGGGCACGAGCTCGTCACCGAGGGCTTCAAGCCGGGCCAGGTCGGCTCCTCGGCGATGCCGCACAAGATGAACACCCGCTCCTGCGAGCGCGTCAACGGCCTCATGGTCATCCTGCGCGGCTACGCCTCGATGACCGGCGAACTGGCGGGCGACCAGTGGAACGAGGGCGATGTCTCCTGCTCGGTCGTACGCCGGATCGCCCTCCCGGACGCGTTCTTCGCGTTCGACGGTCTGCTGGAGACCTTCCTGACCGTGCTCGACGAGTTCGGGGCCTTCCCCGCGGTCGTGGCCCGCGAGCTCGACCGGTACCTGCCGTTCCTGGCGACCACCAAGGTGCTGATGGGCGCCGTGCGGGCGGGTGTCGGCCGCGAGGTCGCCCACGAGGCCATCAAGGAGCACGCGGTCGCCTCCGCCCTGGCCATGCGCGAACAGGGTGCCGAGCGGAACGAGCTGCTGGACAGGCTCGCCGCCGACGACCGCATTCCACTGGACCGCGCCGGGCTGGACGCGCTGATGGCGGACAAGCTGTCCTTCACCGGTGCGGCGGGTGACCAGGTCGCCTCGGTGGTCTCCCGTGTCGAGGAGATCGCCAAGCAGCGCCCGGAGGCCGCCGCGTACACGCCGGGTTCCATCCTCTGATCCGGTCCCGCACATGCCCCGGATCACCGCCGCCGAGCTGGAGGCCGCCCGCGATCGTCTCGTCCCCGATGTGATCGCGGACGGTCTGTCCGTCCTTTTCTGCGGCATCAATCCGGGACTGATGACGGCAGCGACCGGTCACCACTTCGCCCGGCCCGGAAACCGCTTCTGGCCCGTGCTCCACGCATCGGGCTTCACCGCACGGCAGCTGAAGCCGGCCGAGCAGGACGAACTCCTGGCCCACGGCCTGGGCATCACCAATGTCGCGGCCCGGGCCACCGCGCGGGCGAACGAACTCTCCGACGAAGAGTTCCGCGAGGGCGGCCGGATCCTCAGGGAGAAGGTGGAGCACTATCGTCCCCACTGGCTGGCCGTCGCGGGGGTAACGGCCTACCGCACGGCCTTCGGTGACCGCAGGGCACGCATCGGCGCACAGGACCGCGTGATCGGCGACACCCGGATCTGGGCCCTGCCGAATCCCAGCGGGCTCAACGCCCACTGGACGCTGCAGACCATGGCGGCGGAGTACGCGCGGCTGAGAACGGCCGCGGCATCACCCGGCTCCTGAACCCCGGACGCCACGCTTCCGCAGGCGGGGATACGTCGCGGACCTGGTGTCCGGTGCCGCGTCGGGCAGCGGGCGCCTGTCACGCAGCGTCGTCCGCTGCACGAGGTCTCTCCAGGCCCTCCGGGTCGAGGGGAAGGATCGCAAGGCGGAGGATCATCCTCGTACCGGACGTACTCGGATGACTCCGGCAACGCAGCGAGCGTGCGTGCCAGGCGTCGCGGGCCAGGAGGGACTTTCGCAACACCTAGGGCGGATCGATCTCGGTGACGACAGCCAGCAACTGGTAGGGCAGTTCGGTGTCCCACTTCGAGACTCCCAGCACCACCCACTGTCCGTCGACGTGCCACAGATGCACGTCCGGCACCGATGCGCACAGCAGACCCCAGGGCTGCGGTATGTGCTCCTCCTCTACGGATCTGGTCAACATCGAACTCAGGCCGAAGACCTGCGGTCGGCCCCACCGTTCGCTGAGCACGGCGGCGAGCGCCTCTCGCTCGGCTTCGTACTGCTCCCCGACGACCTCCATGTGCGACCGTTGGTCCCAGAACTCCTCGCTCGTGCTCAGCTCGGCCGTGTGGTAACCCGGGGCACTGGTGCCCACGTCCGACCGGACCGCCTGCGCGGGGAAGGGCCGGGAGCGCAACAGGTCGATGGTCGCCAGATGCCGTGCGATGGTCATGGATCCAGTAAACCTTTCCCCACTGACATGTGGCGGGCTGTCAGGCGTCCCTGCGTAGGGTCGCCCACCGTCCGGCGAACATGGCGGAGGCAGCCCATGCGGCCGTCACCATCAGGCCGGTCCACGGACCGATGGATCCGTCCGGGTGCTGGTGGAGCACGAGTTGCCCGGCCCGGTCCGGCAGGTAGTCCGCGACGCTTCCCATCGTGTCACCCACGACGAAGGAGGCGATGAGGACGAAGGGTATGAGAATGCTCAACGTGGCCGTACCGCTGCGTAGAAGGGCCGTCGCACCCGCGGCCAGCAGGGCGAGCAGGGCGAGGTAGACACCGCCTCCGATCGTCGCGCGCAGGGCACCCGGCTCGTCCAGGCCGATCGCGTACCTGCCCATGAACAACTGCACGCAGAGGAACGTGGTGAACGTCGTCAGGATCCCCACGCTCAAGGCGAGCGCGCCGACGACCGTCATCTTGGCGGCGTAGAAGCGCTTACGATCGGGCACAGCCGAGAGCGAGATACGCAGGGCGCCGCCGTGGTACTCGGACGACACGGCGGTCGCTCCGAAGCTGATGGCCGCTATCTGCCCGAAGTTCACGGCGTAGAAGGACCCGAACACGGGGTCGTGGCCCGTGTTGTGCGCCTCGGCCTGACCGACCGTGGTACTGACCAGTACGGCGAGGGCGACCGTGACACCGAAGACGGCCACCAGTGAACCGGCGGACGACCGCAGCGATCTGATCTTGATCCACTCCGAATGGATCACGGCGATGATCGGCATCTCATACCTCCTGACGGGTCGACGGAGCACGGCTGACGAATTGCGCGTCGTCGGCGGTGAGGCGGAGATAGGCCTGCTCCAGCGACATCCGCTCATCCGTCAGTTCGAGGACGGGTATCCCTTCGCGCGCTGCGATGGTGCCCACGTCCTCCGCCCTCAGCCCTCCGACGCTGACGCGTCCGTCCTCGCCCAACTCGACGGAGTGTCCGCGTCGGGTCAGGGCGGCGACCAGTCTCGCCGGCTGGGGCGCGCGGAACCGTGCCCGCGGCGGACCGCTCCCGGCGAGGAACGTCCGTATCGACGTGTCGGCCAGAAGCCGCCCGCGGCCGAGCACGACGAGATGGTCGGCGAACTCGGCGGTCTCGCTCATCAGATGGCTGGAGACAAGAACCGTTCTCCCTTCCGCGGCCAGCCGCCGGAGCAGGCCACGGATCCAGACGACGCCTTCCGGGTCGAGTCCGTTGGACGGCTCGTCCAGCATGACCACCCCCGGATCGCCGAGCAGTGCTGCGGCGACTCCGAGTCGCTGCCGCATGCCAAGCGAGAACTCCCCGACCCGGCGGTGCGCGGCCTCGGTGAGTCCCGTCTCGTCCAGCACCTCCTCCACACGTCGATCGGGAATGCCGTTGGCGACGGTGAGGGATCGGAGATGGTTCCGGGCCGTCCGCGAGCCTTGTATGGCGTGCGTATCGAGCAGGGCGCCGACATGACGCAGGGGTGCGTGGAACGAGCCGTAGGCACGGCCGCCGATGGTGGCACTGCCCGAAGTCGGACGGGCGAGTCCGAGGACGAGACGCATGGTCGTGGATTTGCCGGCGCCGTTCGGGCCGAGGAATCCCGTGACTCGTCCGGGGCACACCGTGAACGTGAGCCGGTCCACGGCGCGGACGCCGGCGTAGTGCTTGGTGAGTTGCTGAACGTCGATCGTTTCCATGGGTTCAGCGTGGCCCCGAGGCTGCTCCAGCGGCTTCCCCCGGAACGGGGGTTCGCTTCCCCCGTACGGGGGAGGCCAGGCGATCACCTTGCTGACACGATGGCGGCATGTCCCGATTCATCCGGCTCCTTTTCCGGTCGGTCACATACACCCGTTGGCTGCACCTGTGCATACCGGTGCTGGCCTACGCGGTGTGGCTGTTCACGTTCCCTTCCGGACCGATGGTCCTCGTTCCGTTCCTGTTCCCGTTGCTGCTCGGGCTCGTTCCCTCAGTCCGCACGGCCGAGGGGCTGCAGGCACGGCATATGCTCGTGCGCGAGGAGCGGGACGCTCCGCATCCCAGCATCACCGTCGGTCCGGCCGCGTCCTGGACGGACCGGTTGCGGACGGTGCTGTGGCTGGAGACACGGGCGGTACTCGCGGTGGCAACGGCCTTCGCCACGGTGCGGCTTCCCCTGCTCACGGTGGATCTGCTCCGGGTCGCCGGCGGATCTGCGCCGGGCGAGGACTTCCTCTCGCCCGTCACCGGACCGCGTTGGCTGTACGGGGCGCTGGCCCCGCTGCCGCTTCTGGCGCTGCCGGTGGTGATCATGGGGCTGGGCGGACTGGTCACGGCCGTCGCCCGCCGGCTGCTCGGGCCGTCCGCGGCCGAGCGGCTGGCCGCGCTCGAAGCCCGTACCGAACTGCTGCTTGAACACAATCGGATCGCCAGGGAGCTGCACGACTCGATCGGGCACGCGCTGACGATCGTCGTGGTGCAGGCCGGGGCCGCCCGGGCTGCCGGAGACGGCGAGTTCACCGCACGCGCAATCGCGGCGATCGAGGAGACGGGCCGTGCCGCCATGGACGATCTCGAGCGCGTACTGACGGTCCTCCGCGCATCAGGAGGGAGGAACGGTCCGCGGCCCACGCTTGCAGAAGCCGATCGTCTGTTGGAGTCGGCCCGCGCCTCGGGGGCACAGGTGGACGCCGCGATCTCGGGGGCCCTGGATACCGTGCCCGGGCCGGTGTCGCGCGAGGGTTACCGCATCCTCCAGGAGGCGCTGACGAACGTCCTGCGCCATTGCGGTCCGGTTCCTGTCCAGGTGAATGTGACAGTCATGGACCGGAGTCTGAAGATGGAGGTGACCAACCCGCTTTCTGCCACAGTCAGTAGGCCGAGAGGCGGCAGCGGTCTGCGGGGCATACGCGAGCGGGCGGCACTGCTCGGTGGAGAAGCGCGCTCAGGCCCGCACGAAGAGGGCTGGAGGGTCCACGTTCAGCTTCCGTTGGACGGAATACGCTGACGTGATGTCCGTGAGCGTTCTCCTGGTCGACGACGAGCCCCTGGTGCGTACGGGACTGCGCGCGGTCCTCGAAGCACAGCCCGACATCACCGTCATCGGTGAGGCGGCCGACGGAGCGGCCGTGCTGCCCATGGTGCGGAGCCTGCGTCCCGACGTCGTGGCCATGGATGTCCGGATGCCGCTCCTCGACGGCATCGAGGCGACACGCGTGGTGCTCCGAGGCGTACCAGAGCCGCCGAGGATCCTGATCATCACGACCTTCGAGAACGACCAGTACGTGTATGAAGCGCTACGGGCGGGAGCGGACGGCTTCCTCCTCAAACGCGCCCGGCCGGCGGAGATCGTGCACGCGGTGCGCCTGGTCGCCGAGGGAGAGTCTCTGTTGTTCCCGGCCGCGGTGCGCTCCCTCGCGGCCGAATACGGCAACAGCGCGGCACGCGCGGCGATGGAGAAGGCAGGGCTGACGGAGCGGGAGGGCACAGTGCTGCGGCTGATGACACGGGGCATGTCCAATGCGGAGATCGCCACGGAGCTGATGGTGGGGACGGAGACAGTGAAGACCCATGTCAGCGCCGTGCTGTCGAAGTTGGGCGCCCGGGACCGCACCCAGGCGGTGATCGCGGCGTACGAGTCCGGTTTCGTCGCCCCGGCCTGACCCCTGACACCGGTCCTCCGGGACCCCCTGAGGCATGGCTCAGAGTGCTCGCCGCGCCCGCCGCCATTGAGTACGATCCGCCAGACACGCGTACGAGCTGGGAGGACACACCGTGGGCCGGCTGACCGGAGGCGACCCGTCGCTGCTGCGGCGGATCAATTCCGCGGTGGTACTCGATGCGCTGCGGGGGTCGGACTCCCCCACGCTCACCGATCTGACCCGGATCACGGGTCTGTCCCGGCCGACCGTCGAGGGCGTCCTCGAAGGGCTCGTCGCCTCCGGACTCGTCATGGAGACCGGACCCGGCGAGGGCGAGGCCCGCAGGCAGGGCCGGCCGGCACGCCGATTCCGGTTCCGTGCCGAGGCCGGGCATCTTCTGGGTGTGGAGATCGGTCCTCATCGGGTCGCCGCGCTGCTCTCGGGCCTTGACGGCCGGATCATCGGGGCCGGCTCCCGGGATGTGGGCGAGACCGCCTGCGCGGACGACCGCCTCGAACGGGTCCGCACCGTCGTCGCCGATGTACTGAGGCGGACCGGGGTCGCCAGGAGCTCGCTGCGCGCGGTCGGGGTGGGCACGCCGGGCATCGTCGAGGCGGACGGCACGGTCCGGTTGGGCACGGCGCTGCCCGGCTGGACGGGGCTGGCCTTGGGCGAGCGGCTGAGGCGGTCGTTCCGGTGCCCGGTTCTGGTGGAGAACGACGCCAACGCGGCTGCCGTGGCCGAGCACTGGAAGGGGGCGGGAACGGATTCAGGCGACATCGTCTTCGTTCTCGCGGGGCTCAGCCCCGGCGCGGGTTCGTTGATCGGCGGGCGGCTGCACCGGGGCTACGGCGGCGCGGCCGGCGAGATCGGCGCTCTGCATCTGCTCGGCAGGGACGTCACGCCGGAGACGCTCCTGTCGACGACCGGAGAGCCGCTGCATCCCTTGGACGAGCAGGCGGTGGCCAAGGTGTTCGCGGAGGCCCGGGCGGGTGACGAGCGGGCACTGGCGGCCGTCGACCGGTTCATCCAGCGGCTGGTGCACGATGTGGCGGCGCTGGTGCTCGCGCTGGACCCGGAGCTGGTGGTGGTGGGCGGTTGGGCCGCGGGGCTGGACGGTGTGCTCGCTCCGCTTCGGGACGAACTGTCCCGCTACTGTCTGCGACCGCCTCGCGTGGAGCTCTCGCTGCTCGGCGAAGCGGCTGTGGCGACGGGAGCGCTGCGGCTGGCACTCGACCATGTGGAGGAGCAACTGTTCGCCGTCGAGAGTGCGGTCGCGGCCCGGCATTGAGCGTGCCGGGTCGCGGAGCCAGGCGGCGTTCAGGAGGCGCGGCGCCGGCCGTCGTGCCGGATCTCCAGGTCGCCCGAGTCGCCGAAGGTCAGCCGGCAGGTGTCGGCACGGTAGGTCGCGACCGACGCGATGGCGGTGCGGCCCTCCGAGAAGTACCGGGTGGTGACGACGAGGACGGGCGCGCCGGGGAGGCGGTCCAGTTCCCTGGCGTCGTCGGCGCGTGCCGAGCCGAGCTCGACGGCGCGGTCCTGGCCCTCGAGGGGCAGACGCTGCAGCTCGCGCAGAACCCCTCGGGCGCGGGTCGCACCCGAGGGGGCGTCGATCCCGGAGAGATCGGGCACGGAGGTGCCCGGGACATAGACGAGTTCGGTGGCCACGGGCTGACCGTGCGAGACGAGGAGCCTGCGCACGATGTGCACGGGCTCGTCGCCCTCCGTGTCGAGAACCCGCGCGACGGCGGCGGGCGGCACGGCCGGGCTGCAGCCGACGGCCTGCCAGGTATCCCCGGCAGCGCCGGGCCAGTCGTTCGGTGAGGTGGAGACGTCCACCCCCACACGGGGCGGGGCGACGGTGGTACCGACGCCGCGGCGGCGCTGCAGCCTGCCTTCCAGCTCCAACTGCTCGAGAGCCTGACGGAGGGTGGCCCGAGCAACGCCGAATCGGGCCGCGAGTTCACGTTCGTTGGGCAGGATCTCCCCGACCGCGAAGTCGGAGTCGAGTGCCTCGCCGATCACGGTCTTCAGGTGCCAGTATTTCGGTTCCGGCACCGGTTCCAACTGCGTGGTCCCCACCCTGTCCTCCGCAATCGCCGTGGCCCCGGCGGCTTTCCGCGCCTTTGTTTATTAAAGGTTCCTGCACTAACTCTGCGACCATAGGGCGGCCCACCCCCTTGGTCAAGACCAATCCTGGGCCGGTCACTCAGGGGAATCGAGCGTTACCGCAGAGTGTTCATGCGACGTTCCCGCCCAGGGAAGGAGCACGCGGCACTGCCACGGGCCGGCCACACGGCCGAGGTGACGGCACGGGAGGCCGCCACCGCCACACCACGGCCGGGTACCTCGCGTCGAGGAGCCGCAGGGCTACGCCGTGAGCGCGGTGAGCTTGTCGGGGTTGCGGACGATGTAGACGCACTGGATGCGTCCGTCCCTGACCTCGATCTGGACGACGGCGTCCGGCTTCCCCTCGGCCAGTACCAGCAGGCCCGGGGCACCGTTGAGTTCGAGGATCCGGAACTCGGCGCCGGGGACGGGCTGCTGGGCCACGGCGAACAGGAAGCGCCCCACCTTGTCGGCGGACTCCATGACGCGCAGCGGGGCCTTCGCTTTCCCGCCGCTGTCGCCGACGAGCCGGACATCGGGGGCGAGCAGGCCGAGCAGCGCCTCGAGATCACCGCCGGACGCCGCGGCGAGGAAACGCTCGGTCAGATCGCGGCGCTCGGCCGGGTCCACGTCGTACCGCGGCTTGCGCTCGTCGACATGGCGCCTGGCGCGCCCCGCGAGTTGCCGTACGGCCGCCTCGCTGCGGTCGAGGGTCGCGGCGATCTCGCCGTAGGGGAAGCCGAAGGCCTCCCTCAGGACGAAGACCGCGCGTTCCAGGGGCGACAGGGACTCCAGCACCACGAGCACGGCAAGCGAGACGGACTCCGTCAGTTCGGCGCGCTCGGCGGAGTCGGGGACGGTGGTCCCGAAATGGGTGGCGATGGGCTCGGGCAGCCAGGGCCCCACATAGGCCTCACGGCGCGACTGGGCCTGCCGCAGCCGGTCGACGGCGAGCCGGGTGGTGACCCGCACGAGGTACCCGCGGGGCTCGCGGACGTCGGAACGATCCGCCGCGGACCACCGCAGCCATGCCTCCTGGACGACGTCCTCAGCGTCGGCGAAGCGGCCCAGCATGCGGTAGGCCACTCCCGTCAGCATGGAGCGGTGCGTCTCGAAGACATCGGTCGCCGTATCGCCTGCCACATGCTCATCCCAGCCCACCGCACCGGTGATGTCCAGGCGATCTCCGTGCGTCGCCGGCCACATCCGCGGCCGCCGCGAGCGGTTGCGGGCAGCCGTCCGGCGCCGGACGGCGGAACGGAGAGGCGCCGCCCGTGGCACCAACGCCAGGTCCGGTCCTCACGTTGAGACGCATCCCTGCGCGCTACCCTCTTGTCCCGGGTGCTACTGGACGGTAATTGTTGCTGACAACGCGTATATGAAGTCACCGTCAGGAGCGGCAGCATGGTCTCGAAGGTCTCTTTCACGGTCGACGCCCCCGGCGGGCCCCACACGCTGTCGGTGTCGTACGAACGTCTCGGCGCGGGTGAACCGCTGCTGCTCCTGCACGGCATCGGTCACCACTGGCAGGCATGGGAGCCGGTCCTGCCGCTGCTCGCAGCGGAACGCGACGTGATCGCGGTCGACCTCCCCGGCTTCGGCACGTCCCCCGCCCTGCCGCACGGCATGTCGTACCAGCTCTCCACGGTCGTCCCCGTGCTCGGCGCCCTCTGCGAGTCGCTCGGCATCGAGCGGCCCCACGTCGCGGGCAATTCGCTCGGCGGGCTCCTCGCGCTGGAACTCGGCCGGGAGAAGCTCGTACGGTCGGTCACCGCCCTCTCGCCCGCCGGATTCTGGACGGAGGGCGAGCGCCGCTACGCCTTCGGCACGCTGCTCGCCATGCGCCGAGGCGCCCGGCTGGTGCCCGAGCCGGTACTGGGCCGGCTGTCCCGCACCGTCGCCGGACGGGCTGCGCTCACCAGCACCATCTACGCCCGCCCCGGACGCCGTTCACCGCAGGCGGTCGTGGCCGAGACCCTGGCCCTGCGCGACGCCGCCGGATTCCGTGAGACGCTCGACGCCGGACGCCGGGTACGGTTCACCTCCGACGTGCCCGATGTCCCGGTCACGGTCGCCTGGGGTGCCCGGGACCGGCTGCTGCTGCACCGCCAGGGCATCAGGGCCAAGCAGGCCATCCCCGGTGCACGGCTCGTCCGCCTGCCCGGCTGCGGTCATGTACCGATGAACGACGATCCCGCCCTCGTCGCACGCGTCATCCTCGACGGCAGCCGCTGACCTGCCGAGGACGGGCGAGGCCCGGCGCCCTGCGGGGATTTCCGGACACTCGGACAGTGCAGGGCGTCACGGCCGCCTGAGGCTGCTGGATGGTCAGTTGCCCAGCAATCCGGATCCATCAGACCAAAGGCAGGCCATCTCCACGAAACCCGGGGCTTGGCGGTGTGGGATCCGCACGACGATCGCCAACGCGCTCGGGAGCGGGTGCGCGACAGCGCCGCGGCAAGACAGTCCGGCGCGAGTGCGGGCGCTGATGCTCAGCCCATCCCGTTCAGCGCGGCGTACCCCAGTTGTTCAAGGAGCAGTGCGCTCTCACGGGGTGCGTCGGTGGCCGCTGCGATCACCTGTTTGGCCACCGAAGCCGCCGCCGGCGGGTGCACGGCCATCTCCGCGGCGATCTCCAGCGCCCGGTCCAGGCACGCGACGCCTGGCTGGGTGACCTCGCTCAGCAGGCCCCAGGCGTATGCCTCAGCGGCGTCCATCCGTCGGCATCGCAGCACCAGATCGCGTGTCCGCGCCGGTCCCACGGCCCGGACCAGCCGTGTCACGCCGCCGGAGCTGGGCAGGATGCCGATCCCCACTTCCGGCAGCCCGAACACGGCCGTCGAGTCAGCGACGCGGATGTCGGCGGCCAGGGCGAGTTCCAGCCCGCCTCCGAGGCAGAAGCCGGAGATCGCGGCGACCGTCGGCTGGCGAAGGGCGGCGAACTTCTCGTACACGGAGCCGGTCGAGCGGTAGTACGCGGCGATGGTCTCCGGGGTCATCGCCTGGAGTTCGGTGGTGTCGGCGCCACTGGAGAAGACGCTTGGCCCTCCGGTCACCACCACGGCGCGGCTGTTGGCCACCTGCTCGCCGCCCAAGGCATCGAGCAGGGCCGCTTCCATGTGCGTGGAGAGGGCGTTCAGCTTCGCCTCGCGGCGAAGCGTCAGCACGGCGATCTCACCGTGCAGCAGGGTTTCGACGGTGCCCTGATGGGACGCGTCGCGGGTTCCGTCCCTGCCCGGTACGCCGTCGGGGCGGGTGTCGGGATGCATCGTTACTCCCCGGGTCGTGGTCGAGAGCGAGCGGATCAGCGTTCGTGGACGAGCGTGCGTTCGCGGACGAGCGTGCGTTCGGGCATGCCGGACGGTCAGGGCGCCTCGTTCGCGTCCTCACATGAGCGTGGAGGCTCCACGCGCATGGGGGCCGGGTGCCCGGCACCCCAGGCGTCTGCACCGCCGTCGACGACGACGGTGGTACCCGTGACGTACGAGGCCGCGGAAGAGGCGAGGAAGGCGATGACGCCGGAGATGTCCTCCGGGCGGCCGAACCGTCCCAGCGGCACCGATCGTTCCCAGCTCCGCAGGTCGGCCTCGGGGTAGTTCTCGGCGAGACCTTCGGTGGCGATGGTGCCGGGCGCTACGCAAACGGAGCGGATCCCGTAGCGACTCCACTCCTGGCTGAGGCCGGCGGCGAGATTCTCCACCGCCGCCCGCGCCGCCGCGGCGTGGGCGAAGCCGGGAATGCCCCGGCGCGGCGAGAAGGCGATGAAGAAGACCACCCCGGAACGCTGGGGGATCATCGCCCGTCGGGCCACTTCCCGGGTGACCGCCCAGGCGGCGTCCACGGAGAGCCGGTGCACGGCCCTCCAGCCCTTGGGGCTGATCTCCTCCGCGGGGGCGGAGAACTGTCCCCCCGCGTTGTTGACCAGCACGTCGATGCGCCCGTACGTCTCCAAGGCCCGGCTGACCACTTCGGTGACCTGCTCCTCCTGCCGGATGTCCGCAGGTACCGCCAGGCAGGAACCGCCGAGTTCGGCCACGGCCTGCCGGGTCTCCTCCAGGGGACCGGCGCGGCGGCCGCAGATGACGACACCCGCTCCGGCAGCCGCGAGGTCCAGCGCGGTGGCCCGGCCGATACCGGTGCCGCCACCGGTCACCAGAGCCACTGCGCCGGTGTGGACGCCGGGGCGGAGTACGCGCCTGGACGCGGGTTCCGGGCAGGGCGATGCCGGATGTGAGGTGCTCCGCACGGACCCTCCTGATCGAGCCCACGATGTTGACTAATTAATCAGTTAGTCGCAAGGGGAGGGTCGGTGTCAAGTACTTCGCGTCGCCGCGACTCGCCGCCTCGGGCCCGCGCCGACCCGGGGCGGCGGAATCGTCGAGCCGACGGAAGGGCGAAGGACGCCACGAGCCTTGACAACCGGCGACACGGACCGGTTTCCTGACTGATTAGTTAGTCAATCTCTCGAGTATCTGGCCCGCGGTCCGTGCGGAAGGCTCCGGAGGGCCGAGAGTAGGGGTGAACACCGTGCGAACGACCCTGCCCGGAACCGACTACCATGACCCGGCGGTATTCGAACTCGACCGGGAGGCCATATTCTTCAGGTCCTGGATCTGCGTGGGTCGCACTGAGGACCTCCTCGAAGCGGGACAGTGGATCACGGTCGACGTCGTGGGTGAGAGCGTTCTCATAGCGCGCGGCGAAGACGACGTGCTCCGGGCCTTCTACAACGTGTGCCGCCACAGAGGATCCCGGTTGTGCGACGGAGCTTCCGGCCGTGTGAGGTCTGCCTTCAGTTGTCCCTACCACGCTTGGAGCTACACGCTCGACGGAAGACTGCGGGGCACTCCGAACGTCGACCGCACCGAAGTCGTACGCGAGGACCACAGCCTCTGGCCGGTGCACGTCGACACCTGGAACGGGTTCGTCTTCGTCAATCTCGACAGAGGCACACCGGCGTCCCTCCGCTCGGAACTGGCGAAGAGCGACGGAGTCCTCGATCTCGAGCGGTTCGACATAGCCGCCCTCCGGCGAGGATTCCGTACAACACACGAAGTCCAGGCCAACTGGAAGATCCTGGTCTCCAATTACAACGAGTGTCTCCACTGCCCCACCGTGCACCCGGAACTGGTGGACCTGGTACCGGCCTTTCGTTCGGGATCCGTCTTCGAGGAAGGAAGAGGCGATGGCGGCGTCTCCCTGGCCGACGGGAGGAACAGTGTCGCTGACGAGCCGGACACGAAGCTCCTTCCGATCCCGGGTATGACCGGAGAAGCGGCTACTTCGTACTACGGCGCCCTCGTGTTCCCGGCCATGTTCCTGGACGTCAGTGGATGCGAAGCCATCGCCAGCATGATCCAGCCGACCGGCCCCACGAGCAGCAGGATCGTCACGGATTATCTGTTCCACCCAGACAGTGTGAGCAGCGAGGACTTCGACCCCGGTCCCGTCGTCAGATTCAACGAGCTGGTGGCGCAGCAGGACAACGCGGTGTGCGAGCGTGCCCAGAAAGGCGTCATGTCGAGGGCTTTCGTGCATGGCGTCTACCCTGAGAAGGACGCGGAGGTGTACGAGTTCGACCTTCGCTACAGGCAACTTCGCGACGCCGTCGACGCTGCGCCGCGTTGTTGAAGTTCCAACTGGTGTGCGGGGCGCCTCCGCCGGCCCTCCGGAGCGCGGAAAGTTCCACTACCGATGACGGTGGCCGATCCCGAGGACCCGCGGCGCGCCGGTGAGCCCGTGCACGGCACGTTCCGCACCTCTCCCGCTGGGCGCCGGGCGGGATGCGCTTCCTCTGGTGTGGGCGAAGTGGCGGGTGGTCGGACGACATCGCCGGGCGGGGCCGGGACATCAACCCGGACGTCGGCGGGTGCCGCGGACGCCGTGCCGACCGGGCTCCCGCCGTTCCTTCCCAGCCCTCCGCCCGGCGCCCGGCCACGGTCTCGGTGCCCGTCACGCCGAGGACCGGCTCCCGGCCGTCGACGTCCTTCCCGTGCTCGCGGCCCGTGGCCAACTCGGCGCAGGTCGGCTGGGACATGACGTTGCGGAGCCCGTCGCGCTTGGTACGGTCGAGCCGAACCGGCTGGCGGACTCGGCCCGATCGGCCTCCGCGACCGGTGCGTACGCGACGACGTGGTCGGCGCTGGGGGCGGCCTCGCCCGGCCTGCTGGACGGCGGTGATCCGCCGCGGGGCTCGGGGCGTGCTTTCCGTGGCCGTCGACTGCGCGGAGCGGTGCGGGGGCCGCCGTGGCGGCGGCCCGTTCCGAGGTGCCCGCCGGCCTCCACGAGCCGGCCGCGCGGGGCCTCCGGCTGGTCGCCCAGGCGGGCCCGCTGTTGGCCGCCTTGCGTCATCGCCGTGATCCTTCAACGACAGATTCGGGAGAAAGCGGGCCATAGCATGCAAGAACCGGCCTTAACCCATCAGTCACAAAGCGTTCGTGATCAGGCAACACCACTCGGTCACAGTGATGGCATGACTGACGTGCATTCCGCGAAGAGCGCTCGCCGCCACCACTGGCGGCGGGATCTGGTCGAACTGGCCGCCCTGTTCACCGCCGTCGCCGTGGCCGACGCCATAGCGAACATGATCGCCCATGGACCCGACGGACCCTACCTGCTCGTCGTCTCGGCCGTCGCGCTCACCGCCACGGCGGCGTTCCACACCTGGTGGGCACGCCGCCACAGCCATGCGCCCCCGACCGCCGATACCGGCGGTCCCGGAGCCGGCGGCTCCGGGACCGCCGGCTCGTTCGGCGCCACCGACCCGGTCGGCGCACGGGAACCGGCTCCCCGCGAGACCGGGCTGTGGCGGATGCGGACGACCGTCCGGGACGAGCCGGGCAGTCTCGCCGCCCTGTGCACGGCCCTGGCGCGCCACGGGGTGGACATCCTGACGCTGCAGACGCACCCCCTGGCGGACGGCACGGTCGACGAGTTCCTCCTGCGGGCGCCCGCCGCCCTCCAGGCCCGGGAGATCACCCACGCGGTATCGGCCGCGGGCGGCGGCAGTACCTGGATCGAGCGCGCCGACGCCCACGACCTGGTCGACACCCCCACCCGACTGCTGGGGCTGGCCACCCGCACCGCCCTCGACGCGGCCGAGCTTCCGCTCGCACTCCGGCAGTTGCTCGGCCGGTGCACCATCCACTCACTTCCCGCCGAGTCCCTCGGAGGCCGGCCGATCGGTGAACCGGTACCCGAGGAGGGCGTCCTGGACGAGACGGTGATACGGCTGCGCGACCCGAACGGCGGCACGATCACGGTCGAACGTGCCTATCTGCCGTTCACCCCGACCGAGTTCGCCCGGGCCCGCGCCCTCGTCGAGCTCGACGCCCGCCTCGGCCCGCGCATCCCGCGCAGTCAGGACGTGCTGACGCTCCCGGAGGGCAACGAGATCACCGTCCGCCGCGCGGACCAGGGCGACGTCGCCGCCTCCCGCGCGATGCACGACCGGTGCTCCGCACGGACCCTGGGGCTGCGCTACCACGGGCCCGTCGGCGACGCGGACCGCTATCTGAACCATCTCCTCAGCCCGAGGTTCGGCCGCACCCTCGCCGTGGAGACGGCGTCCGGCCGCATCGTCGCCCTCGGGCATCTGCTCTGGGACGGTGACGAGACGGAGGTCGCGCTCCTCGTCGAGGACGACTGGCAGCGCCGCGGCATCGGTGCCGAACTGCTGCGCCGGCTGGTGGCGATGGCCGTCGAGGCGGGGTGCGCGAGCGTGTACGCCGTGACGCAGTCGTCCAACACCGGCATGGTCGCGGCCATGCGCGGGCTCGGCCTCCCGCTCGACTACCAGATAGAGGAGGGCACCCTCGTGATCACCGCACGGCTGGATGCGACTCCGGTGCGCTCGGGGCTTCCGCACGAGGCACCGCGTGCGCTGCCCCAGGGGCGGGAGCGTGCTCCCCAGCGGTCCGAACAGGGGCGCGCCGAGCGCTGAGCGCCTGGCACAGGTCGGCCCAGAGGTCCTCGACGTCCTCGAGTCCCACCGACATCCGCAGCAGCCGGTCGCCGACACCCGCGGCACGCCGGTCTCCCTCGGCCACGATCCGGTGGCTGATGGAGGCCGGGTGCTGGATCAGCGTGTCGACGCTGCCGAGACTGACGGCGGGCGTGATGAGCCGGACGCCGGCGATCACGTCGCGCGGGTTCCCGTACACCTCGAAGGAGACCATGGCGCCACCGACCGACGGGTAGTGGACCCGGGCGACACGGGGGTCCGCGGCGAGCCGGCGGGCGAGGTCGGCGGCGGTGACCGACGCGGCCCGGACCCGCACCGGAAGCGTGGACAGCCCGCGGAGCAGCAGATAGCCGGCCATCGGGTGCAGTACTCCGCCGGTCGCGAAGCGCACCTGACGCAGTGCGGCGGCGAACTCCTCGTCGCAGGCGACGACGCCTCCCATCACGTCGCCGTGGCCGCCGAGGTACTTGGTCGCGCTGTGCAGCACGATCCTGGCGCCCTGTTCCACGGGCCGCTGCAGCACCGGCGTGGCGAAGGTGTTGTCCACGAGCAGCGGGACCGAGCCGCAGGAGTGCGCGAGCGCCGCGATGTCGGCCTCGGCCAACGTCGGGTTGGCGGGGGTCTCGACCATCACGAGCCCCGTGTCGGGACGGATCGCGGCGGCGACGCCCGCCGGGTCGGTCCAGGTCACCTCGGTACCGAGCAGTCCGCTCTCCAGCAGATGGTCGCTGCAGCCGTACAGCGGCCGGACCGCCACCACATGGCGCAGCCCCATCGAAGCCCTGACCAGCAGCACCGCGGTGAGGGCGGCCATACCGCTGGCGAAGGCCACCGCGCTGTCCGTGCCCTCGAGACGGGCCAGCGCGGTCTCGAAGCGGGCTGTCGTCGGGTTGTCGAGCCGGGCGTACACGGGCGGCCCGTCCAGTCGCCCGCCGGTGGCGGCGAAGGCGTCGATACGCGCCGCCTCCGCCTCGATGTCGTGCGAGGGGTAGGTGGTGGAAAGGTCGATCGGTGCGGCGTGCAGGCCCTGCTCCACGAGATCCTCGCGTCCGGCGTGCACGGCTTCGGTGGCGAGCGCCCGGGTGGGTGCGGGGGCGTTCGAGGCGGCGGTTTCCATGGCGCGCACTGTGAACAATTACCGGGCGGTAGCACCATCGCTCCGTGTTACGTTCGGGCCATGGCCGATTCTGTCGCTCTGGACCCGGTCGATTTGCACATACTGCGCATCCTGCAGAACGACGCCCGGACCACCTACCGGGAGGTGGCCGCGGAGGTGGGCGTCGCTCCTTCGACATGCCTGGACCGGGTGGGCCGGCTGCGCCGCAGCGGGATCATCCTCGGGCACCAGCTACGGCTCGATCCAGCCAAACTCGGCAGAGGACTCGAGGCACTCCTCATGGTCCAGGTGCGCCCGCACCGCAGGGAACTGATCGGTCCGTTCGTCGAGCGGATCCGGGCCCTGCCCGAGTCACGTGCGCTCTTCCATCTGACCGGGCCCGACGACTATCTGGTCCACGTCGCCGTGACCGACACGGCGGACCTGCAGCGGCTGGTGCTCGACGAGTTCACGTCGCGGCGTGAAGTCGCCCGTGTGGAAACCCGTCTGATCTTCCAGCAATGGGAGTGCGGCCCCCTCCTCCCACCCGCTCAGGAGCCCCCCGGGCATGCTCATTTGTCAGCCGACTGAGTTCCCGTGAGATCGATCGGTGATGACGCCGGGCCCTCGCCCGTATCAGGATGAGCGCATGCCAGAGACACCGAGCAGCGCGCTGCCCCGCCAGGTCGCCGACGCCTACGTCGACGCACTCATCGCCCTCGACCCGATCACCGGTACCTACCTGGGAGTCCCGGAGAGTGCGGGCCGCCTCCCCGACTTCTCCCCGGCCGGCCAGGAGGCCGTGGCCGAACTCGCCCGCGCGACGCTCGTCCGGCTCGACGAGGCGGAGAAGCTTCCCGGCGCCGGCTCGGACGCGGAGCGGCGCTGCGGCCGTCTGCTGCGTGAAAGGCTCACCGCCGAACTCGCCGTGCACGACGCCGAGGAGGGTCTGCGCACCGTCAGCAATCTGCGCTCCCCCGCGCACAGCGTGCGCAACGTCTTCACCGTGATGCCGACGGCGTCCAAGGAGGACTGGACGGCGGTCGCGGAGCGTCTGCGGGCCGTCCCGGACGCCCTCGAGGGCTATCGCGCCTCGCTGGCCCTCGGCCTGGAGCGCAAACTTCCAGGCGGTCCGCGCCCCACGGCCGCCTTCATCACACAGCTCGAAACGTGGACGGGCGGGCCGGACGGGCGCGGCTGGTTCGAGGACTTCGTCGCGGCCGGCCCGGACGAACTGCGGGCCGAGCTCGACAGCGCCGCCCTCCTCGCCACTTCGGCCTTCCGGTCGCTCCGCGACTGGATGCGCGAGGTGTACGCGCCCGCGATCGAGGGATCGGCCGACACCGTGGGCCGGGAGCGCTACGCCCGCTGGGTCCGCTTCTTCAACGGCACGGAACTCGACCTCGACGAGGCCTACGCGTACGGCTGGGCGGAGTACCACCGGCTGCTCGGCGAGATGAAGACCGAGGCGGACAAGATCCTTCCGGGTGCGGGCCCCTGGGAGGCGCTGGCCCACCTCGACGTGCACGGCACCCACATCGAGGGCGTCGAGGAAGTCCGCGAATGGCTGCAGAAGCTCATGGACGAGGCGATCGACGCGCTGGACGGCACGCACTTCGAACTCGCCGACCGGGTACGGGTGGTGGAGTCCCGGATCGCGCCTCCCGGCAGCGCGGCGGCTCCCTACTACACCGGCCCGTCCGAGGACTTCTCACGCCCCGGCAGGACCTGGCTGCCGACCACGGGCGAGACCCGCTTCCCCGTGTACGACCTGGTATCGACCTGGTACCACGAGGGCGTACCGGGTCACCACCTGCAGATCGCGCAGTGGGTCCACGTCGCCGACCGGCTGTCGCGCTACCAGGCGACCGTCGGCGGGGTGAGCGCCAACGCGGAGGGCTGGGCGCTGTACGCCGAGCGTCTGATGGACGAACTCGGCTTCCTGCCCGACCCCGAGCGCAGGCTCGGCTACCTCGACGCCCAGATGATGCGGGCATGCCGGGTCATCGTCGACATCGGCATGCACCTGGAGCTGGACATCCCCGGGGAATCGCCGTTCCACCCCGGCGAGCGCTGGACGCCGGAGCTGGCCGAGGAGTTCTTCGGCCGGCACAGCGGACGGCCCGCCGACTTCGTCGAGAGCGAGCTGACGCGCTATCTCTCCATGCCCGCACAGGCCATCGGATACAAGCTGGGCGAGCGGGCCTGGCTGCTGGGCAGGGAACGGGCCCGGGCCGCGCGCGGGGACGCCTTCGACGCGAAGGCATGGCACATGGCGGCGCTGTCGCAGGGCCCGCTGGGGCTGGACGATCTGGTGGACGAACTGTCGAAGCTCTGAGGCAGGAGCCCTCCGCTCCCCCGCCGTACGGGCCGCCGGGCGGTCCGCCCGTGCGGCGGGGGTGCGGACCGGGTGGTGCGGCGGTGTCCGGGGACCCGCCGCACCCGTCATGACCGCCGGAAGCCGCCTTCCGAGTCGATGGCCCGTCCCGTGACCCGCTCGGCCTCGTGCGTTCGCCGGCCGGGAGCTGAGCCGTACGGGGTCGTCCGGCGTGCCCACCGGCCTGCCGGGAAGCGCGCGGCGACCTCCTCGTACGCCTCGCCCGTGAGGTGGTCCGTGTCGACGGGGCGGGGGCGACGGTGTTCACGGTCAACCGAGTGAGCCTCCGCCAACTTGAAATCGCAGGTCAAAGAGCTGGTGTGACCGTTCCTCGGGGTGCTCATGCTGATCGTGGGCGGGAGTCCACCGCGGAGATCATCTGTCAGCGGTTGACTTCGAGGTTCGTCAAGACGAGCAGGGCTCGCAGGAGCTGGGTGGCGTGGGCGGGGTCGGTGCGGAGCTTGGCGAGGATCCGCCAGTTCTTGAGGTGGGCGAAGCCATGCTCGACCGGCGCGCGTCCCACGGCGAGGACGCGGTTGGCTTCCTTCTCGCCTGGGGTGAGCTTGTGGGTGCGGCTGGCAGCGTAGCCGGTGACGATCACGGGGTCGAAGATGTCGTTGTCCAGGCCGCGGAAGCCGAGGTCAGCCAGCGCCCCGAGGCCGGCGGCGCGCAGGTGGGCCAGGATGTGGTCGTGGCGGGCGGCGGTGTTGTCGTGGGTGCGACCAGGCCGCGCGGCGGATATCCAGATCAGGCGCCCGTTCTCGTCGGTCAGGGCGAGGAAGTGCAGGCCATGAGTTCGGTGCTTGCCGGAGTAGTTCCGTCGGTCGGCCTTGCCGGTGCGACGCTGGGTACGGATGAGGGTGCCGTCGATCAGGACCACCTCCCCGTTCTGTTTGGCAACCTTCTTCAGGGCGCGGTCCAGGCGCGGTGCCTGGGCGGCGAGTATTCCGATCAGCTCGTCGCGCCAGCGGCGAACGGTGGACTCGGACACATCGTTGCCGCCGGCCATGTCGGCCAAGCGCTGGTCGTGGCGCAGCACGGCCAGGACGATCACCGCGATTTTCCCGGGCGGCAGGATCCGCCATCTGGATCGGATTACTTTCAGGTGGCGCCGCAGGAGATCAGCGAGGTGGTTGACGGTCCGCGTGGACAGCGACAGATGGCACTGGTAGACAATCGGGCGGGTGTCCTCGGCGTACTTCTTGGTTTTCGTCACACAGATCCAACGGCCGCCGGGGGCACCCCGGTTACGCGCGTGAGCCGCTCCGAGTGGCGGTGCTGCTCGTCACAGGCGGGTGGTGAACCGGCCGTCGGGCAGTTTGCGCAGCCAGCCGCGGTCGACGAGTCTGCCCAGCTTGCTGCGTAGCGGTTCCAGCTAGGACCGCACGCTGACATCCACTCCTACCGCCTCGCCGACCTCGCGGGCCATGACCGGTCCGGCAGCCTGCCGCACGGCGGCGAGGATGCGCTGATAGTCCGGCGGGAGCATGGTCTGCTCCATGTCCGATGTTCGGTGCGGGATCAGCATCACCGCTCGTCCGCCCACCTGTCCGGGTGCCGGTGCGGCCGGAACGCGCTCGCCGGCGAGCTGTTCGCTCATCCGTTCAAGAACCCGCTCGGCAACGGCGAGCTCGTCCCGCTCGGCCCGCACCTCCGCCAGCTGCTTGGCCAGCTGTTCCTCGAGTTCGTCGAGCTCCGCCCGCCGCGCGGTGATCCGTTCCAACAACTCGGGATCCAGCATGCAGCGGATCGTAGAGGGCTGTCCGCCCGCAGCAAGCCCAAACCGGCGAAATGACCGCTTCCCAAGACCGTATGCCCGACAGTCTGACGCCTATGACCAAAGTAAGCAGGTCAAGATCAGGTAATCGGCCGACTCTGATCAGCCGACCGCAGTACATGATGCGGCAGCCACAGGAAGACGATCACCAGATCGGGTGCCATACGCGCAGATCGGCGTGCTTTGCGTGCGTTCCCGCCCATCCTGGAGAAGTCCCCAAGGCACGATCATGAAAGGTCGGCTCATGACCACCACGATGCAGGACCTCATCACCACCAAGCTCGAGCGCAATTTCGATGCCATGGACGCCAACCACGACGGCTACGTGGACTGGTCGGATTACCAGAAGCTCGGCGACCGCTACATCCAGGCCTACGGCCTCAGCCGTGACGACCGGCGGGCCAGGGCCCTCCAGAGCTTCTGCCAGATCTACTGGCTGGAACTGCTGCGCCACGCGGGCGTGGACGGCGACCGGCTCACGAAGGACCAGTTCGTCACGGCCAACCGCCTCGCAGTCATCGACACCAGCCGGCTCAACATCACCGACGGCGGTGGCCACGCGATCTTCGACGTCATCGACGTCGACGGCGACAACGAGATCACCAAGGACGAATTCGCCCGCTTCCTGAGGGACGTCTGGAAGAGCGAAGCACCCGACGCCATGGACGCGTTCACCAAGCTGGACACCGACGGGGACGGCGCCATCTCCCGGTACGAGTTCATCCGCGCGATCCGTGAGCACTTCCTCTCCAGCGACCCGGACGCTCCAGGAAGCCTCTTCTTCGGGCGCGTCTGACCCACCTCCTTCGCGGCGTTCAGCGGGGGCGGCCGGAACTACCCCGGCCGCCCCCGGTCTTTTGGGTACCAGCGGGCGACACCCCGCTGCGCGAGACCCACGAGTCGCTGGCAAACGATCTACATCGCAGACAGCCATTCCCGACCAGCACAAGCACCCGCGAGAGCCGGCCACGCCAGCCCTTCGACCTGCGACTTCAAGTTGGCGGAGGCTCAGTGCTCCGCGAGAGCCGTGGCGAGTGTCCTGGCCGCGGAGGCCGAGGCGCCCTCGGCGAGGGCGTTCCGGCCGTGCAGTGCCGCCGAGCGCGCGGCACCGCACGGCGTCCGCCGAGGGGCGAGGGTCCGGTGACCGCGCGTCGGCCGGGTGCATCGGGCCGCCTCGCCTCAGCGACCCCGGTCGTCCCCGGCCACGTGTACCGTCAGCGCGGCGGCCCGCCGCGCCCCCGCCACCACCGAAGTCCGCCGCCCGCTCCTTGACCGTCCCGAGGAGGTCCCGGCCGGATCGGCGCACTCTGCTCGGTGACGACGAGCGCTTTCGCACTCCTCGCCCCTCCCCCGGCGGACGCTCAGCCGCCGACCGGGGCCGAGCGCAGCCGCACGGCCGACCCGTCGCGCTCCTTGACGACCTCGAGCTGGGCGGGGATCCGCCGGCGCAGATCGCCGACGTGGCTGACGATGCCCACACTGCGGTCGCGTTCGCGCAGTGAGTCGAGGACGTCGAGCACTTCGTCGAGGGTCTGGTCGTCGAGGCTGCCGAAGCCCTCATCGATGAAGAGGGTGTCCAGGCGCACACCCCCGGCCTCCTCGGTGACGACGTCCGCGAGGCCGAGGGCGAGGGCGAGGGAGGCGAAGAACGTCTCGCCGCCGGACAGCGTCGCCGTGTCCCGCTCCTTGCCGGTCCACGCGTCGACGACGTGCAGACCGAGCCCGGAGCGCTTGCCTCCGGCCCGGGCGTCCGAGTGCACCAGCGTGTAGCGGCCCGCGGACATGCGCTGCAGCCTTACGCTGGCCGCCGCCGCGACCTGTTCCAGCCGGGCCGCCAGGACGTACGACTCCAGTCGCATCCGGTGTTCGTTGTCGGCGGAGGTGCCCGCAGTGAGGCCGGCCAACCGGGCGACGCGCTCGTACTCGTCGCGCAGTGGACCGAGCCCCCGGGCTTCGTCCGCGGCCCGCCGGGAGAGCCGGTCGAGCTCCGCGCAGCGTTCGCGGGCGGAGTCGAGGGCCGAGACCGCGTCGCGCAGCGCACTCTCGGCGGCGTCGGACGCGTGGAGCGCGGCCTCGGGCGCGGCAGGCGGCAGCCCCGCGGCGGAGCGGGGCTCCGGTTCGGCGAGGCGGTCGGCCACCGCGGCTTCCTCGGCCTGCCAGGCGTCGAGCCTCCGCTGGAGTTCGTGCTGTTCCGCGTCGGCGAGGAGCGCGGCGGCGGCCTCGGCGGGGGTGTCGTACCCTGCCCGGAACGCCGCGTCGGAGAGCCGGTCGTCGGCCTCCTTCAGCCGGAGGGCCGCGGTATCCGCCGCGCGAACGGCCTCGGCCGCCCCGGACAGCAGCACGATACGGCGTTCCAGCAGCGCGGTCCGCTCGGCGACCGTCCCGGAGCCGCCGACGGCCCGGGACACCTCGGCGTCCAGCGCGGCCTGCTCGTTCAGGAGCGCTTCCCGCCGCGACGTCCGCGCGACGGCGCGCCGTTCCGCCTCCTGCCGTGCCGCCAGCCGCTCGCCGTACTCCCGTTCGGCCCGGGCCAGTTCCTCGCGGACGGCGTGCGTACCGGCCGCCAGCGCGTGGGCGTCCCGGTGCTCGCGCTCCAGCCGGGCGACGACGGATTCCAGGTCCGCGACGGCCGGGGCGGCGTCGTCCCCGGCGGCGGTCCCGTGGACTTCGCCGTCGTGGTCGGCGACGGCCACGGGGTGGGGCGGCGGCCCCTCCGCCGCGGCCCGGGCCGGGGCGGGATCGGTGTCCGACAGGACGTCCTCGGCGCGGCGGCCGTCCGGTGCCGGGGCTGTCTCGCCGGCCGTGGTCCGGTCGCCGGAACCGTTCCGCCGCCCGCTGTGGCGCAGGTCGTCGGGGGCCGCGGACGGCGACGGAATGCCGGGTTCCGGCCGGGACGGCACCGTGCGGGGCCCTCCGCTCTCACGCACGTCCGCGGAACCGGACTCACGCGCCGCGTCTCTCGCAGCCGTGAACGACCCGCGCAGCACGGCCAGTTGCCGCTCCGCCTCGGCCCGGTCCCCGTCGGCGGCGGCGTACGCCCCGTACGCCGTGTCCTCGGCCGCGCGGTCCACGTGCTCCGAGCCGGCCTCGGCCGGTGCAGGGTGCTCCGCGGAACCGCAGACGGCGCAGGGTCGCCCGGGCTCCAGCCCCGAGGCGAGTTCGGCGGCGATGCCGCGCAGGCGGCGCTCCTTGAGGTCGAGCCAGGTCTCGCGGGCCGAGTAGGCCCGCTCGCGAGCGGTGCGGAGGCCGTCCTCGACGACCTCCGCCAAGGCGGCGAGGCGGTCGCGTTCACGGGCGGCGGACACGCGGCGGCGGGCGGGTTCCAGCCGTCCTGCGAGGTGTTCGGCCCGGGTGGCGGCGTCCTGCGCGGCCTCGATCCTGCCCTGGAGCGCGCGGCGCACCGAGTCCCAGTCGGCGAGCCAGCCCTCGGCCTCCTGGAGGAGTCCGTCGTCGTGCCGGGCCCGGCGGTCCAGTTCCTCGCGTTCACGGGTGATGTCGGCACTGCGCCGCTCCGCGCGCCGCGCGGCGTCCAGGCCGCCCAGTTCCTGGCGCAGTTCGCGCTCCGCCCCGGAGAGCTCTTCCGCTCCGGCGTCCACCAGCGCCGCGGGAAGGGCGGCCCTCACCTGCTGCCAGGCCGTGTCGGCGGCCCGGTGCTCCCGTTCCGCCTCCTCGCGCAACCGGAGTGCGGGTCCGACCAGTTCGGCCTTTCGGGCCTGCTCCAGTCGCGCTCTCACGCGTTCGAGCGCGGGACGCCGGTCCTCCAGCTCCCCGGCCCGACGCACGGCGTCGGCGTGACGCTGCTGAAGTGCGGCCAGCTCCCGTTCGGCGTCCAGGGCGCGCCGGGCGTCGGACTGTCGGGTCTCGGCCGCGGACCGGGCCGAAGCCGCGACGGCGAGGGACTCCCGGGCGCCCGAGCGGGCCACGGCGGCCCACTGCAGCACGGCGCCGGCCAGGCCGGGTTCCCCCGGCCGGTGCGCGGGGGCGGGCCAGTCCCCGGCCGCGCTCCCGGCCGCCTGCCGCATCCGGTGGGCCAGGGCCAGCAGCCGCTCGTCCCCGTCGCGCACCTGCTGCTCGGCGGTGCGGCGCAAATCGGCCAGGCGCTCCTCGACCAGGGCGAAGCGGCGAGTGTCGAACAGCCGGCCGAGCAGTTTTCCGCGCGCTTCGGCGTCCGCCCTCAGAAAGCGCGCGAAATCGCCCTGCGGCAGCAGGACGACCTGGCAGAACTGGTCCCGGCTCATGCCCACGAGCTGGGCGATCTCCTCGCCGATCTCCTGGTGGGAGCGGCTGAGCGCCTTCCATTCGCCGCGCCCCGCGTCGTACTCGCGCAGCCGGCTCTGGGCCTTCTCGGTGGTGAAGCCGGTGCCCTTCTTCTTGGGGCGGGGCTGTGCGGGCTGCCGGGTGATCTCCAGCCGGCGGCCGCCCACGGTCAGGTCCAGGCACACCTCGGTGTACGTGCCGACGGAAGCGTGATCGCTGCGCAGCGAGGTACCGGGGCTCTGCCGGGCACCGGGGACAGCGCCGTAGAGGGCGTAGCAGACCGCGTCCAGGACGGACGTCTTCCCCGCCCCGGTCGGCCCGTGGAGCAGGAAGAGACCGGCGGAGGACAGCGCGTCGAAGTCGACCCGCTGCCGTGCGCCGAAGGGCCCGAAGGCGGTGATCTCCAGCCGGTGCAGCCTCACCCGGCCACCTCGCGGACGGACGTGTCCACCCTTACGTCGTCGAAGGCCCCGCGGAGCACGGCCCGTTCGCGCTCGTCGGGGCCACTGCCTCCGCGGACATGGGTCACGAAGTCCTCCGCGATCTGGTGGTCGTCACGGTCGCGCAGCCGCTCGGCGTAGGAGGCGACGGCGTCCTGGCCGCTGCGCTCGGGAGCGAAGACGAGGCTCAGGGTGTGGGGGAAGCGCCCGGCGAGCCGCGCCATGGGCTCGGCGGGCCGCACCGGGTCGGTGACGGTCGCCTCGACCCAGGAATCCTCGTGGCGTGCCAGCGCCGGATCCGCCAGGAGCTCCTCGAGCCGGCCCTCGATGCGGGCGAGCGGCCGGGGCACCGGGCAGTCCAGCCGTTCCGCCGCGATCTCGCCGGCCGGGCCCAGCTCGACGAGCCACATGGTCTTGCGGTGGTGGGCCTCGGAGAACGAGTAGGCGAGCGGGGAACCGGAGTACCGCACCCGCTCGTTGAGCGTCTGGCAGCCGTGCAGATGGCCCAGGGCCGTGTAGTCGAGGCCGTCGAAGAGTCCGGAGGGGACGGCCGCGACGCCGCCGACGGTGATGTCCCGCTCGCTGTCGCTCGGTTCGCCGCCCGCGACGAAGGCGTGCGCGAGGACGACGGAGCGGGTGCCCGGAGCCCGCTCCGCGAGGTCCGCCCTCACCCGGTCCACAGCCGCCCCGAGAACGGCCTCGTGGCCCGCCGTCTTCGCGCGGAACTCGTCCCGTACGAGGGCCGGTTCCAGATAGGGCAGTCCGTAGAACGCGACGTCGCCGTGCGTGTCCCCCAGCACCACCGGGGTGGCGCAGCCCGCCGGGTCGGTGCGCAGATGGATCCCGGCGCGCTCGATCAGCCCGGAGGCGACTCCCAGCCGGCGGGCCGAGTCGTGGTTGCCGGAGATCATCACGGTGGGCACGCCCGCGTCGGCGAGCCGGTGCAGTACGCCGTCGAACAACTCCACGGCGGCCAGGGGCGGTACGGCCCTGTCGTAGACGTCACCCGCCACGAGCACGGCGTCCACGTCGTGTTCGCGCGCCGTCGCGACCAGGTGGTCGAGGAACGCCCCCTGTGCGCCGAGCAGGCTCACCCGGTGGAACGAGCGCCCCAGGTGCCAGTCCGACGTGTGCAGAAATCTCAAGAAAACGGCTCCGACCTGATCGTGTCCCCTCCCCGGCCCGAAAGCCGGCACCCGGCGGGCGCGAGGTCCGCCGGAAGCACCGACCACGTTAGCGGCGGCGGCCGCCCGCTTCCCCGGAGGGCTCGGTTTTCACCCGTTTCCGGGAGTGATCCCCTCGATCCGGGCCGCGCTGCCCGGCTTCGGACGTCTCATGCCGTTCAGACGTCTCCGTACGCCTCTCCGCCGAGCTCCAGCCCCGCCGTCCCCGCGGTGGCGTCCGCGAGCCAGGCGCGGAAGGCGTCCACGTCCGAGTCCGGCAGGCCGATCTCGATCGTCACGGCCTCCCCGTACCGCACGCCCCGGACCTCGCGGCCGGTCGCGCGCAGATCGTTCTCGACCTTGCCGGCGCGCTGGTGGTCGACGGTGACGGTGGCGAGCCGGAAACGCCGCCTGGTCACGGTGCCGAGTACGTCCAGGGCCTCGCCGACCGCACCGCCGTAGGCGCGGATGAGCCCGCCGGCGCCGAGCTTGACGCCCCCGTAGTAGCGCGTCACGACGGCCACGGCGTAGCGGATGTCACGACGGAGCAGCATCTGCAGCATCGGAACGCCGGCCGTACCGCCGGGCTCGCCGTCGTCGCTCGCCTTCTGGACGGCGGCGTCGGCGCCGATGACGTACGCGAAGCAGTTGTGGGTGGCGGTCGGATGCTCCCCGCGGACGCGTGCGACGAAGTCCTGCGCATCCCGCTCGGTCGCCGCCGGGGCGAGCGTGCAGATGAAGCGCGATCGGTTGATCTCGGTCTCGTGCGCGCCCTCATCGGCGACCGTCAGGTACTGCTCCCGCATCCCGCCACCCTATGCCGCTCTCCGGCCCACCCGGGCGGCGGGCGGGAATGGCGGGCCCGGGGGCCCGGTTGTCCCGGGCATGTACGCAGACGCAGAGACGATCCGGAAGATCCTCACGCGGACGGGTGACACCTGGGCCGTGGTGGGGCTGTCGAACAACACGTCCCGTGCCGCCCACGGGGTGGCCGCGGTGCTCCAGCGCTACGGCAAGCGCATCGTGCCCGTGCACCCGAAGGCCGAGACGGTACACGGCGAGCGGGGGTACGCGTCGCTGGCCGACGTTCCGTTCGACGTCGACGTGGTGGACGTCTTCGTGAACAGCGGACTGGCGGGCCACGTGGCCGACGAGGCCGTGGCCAAGGGCGCGAGGGCCGTGTGGTTCCAGCTGGGCGTCATCGACGAGGCGGCGTACGAGCGGACCCGTGCCGCGGGCCTGGAGATGGTCATGGACCGCTGCCCGGCGATCGAGATCCCGCTGCTGGACTGACGCGGTCCGGCCCGGGAGTCCTGCAGGCGCCGAGTCGTCCGCGCACGGCGTCGTTCACGTCGACCCGGACCCTGGAGGGCACCGGTCACGCGGCGAGGGCCCGACCCGCCCCGCCGCTGCGGCGGGCCGCCGAGCGTTTCCAGGTCTCGCCGACCACGGCCCAGCGGTGGGCCGACCGCTATCGCGTTCACGGGGAAGCGGGCCTTGCCGACCGGTCCTCCCGCCCGCACCACAGCCCGCGCCGGACCCCGACCCGCACCGAACGCCGGATCATCAAGGTCCGCGTCCTGCGCCGGTGGGGCCCGGCCCGCATCGCCCACCTGCTGCACCTGGTGCCCTCCACCGTGCACCGCGTCCTGACCCGCGACCGGCTGACCCGGCTCACCCACCCGGACCGGGCCACCAGCCACGTCATACGCCGCTACGGTCGGGAGCGGGCCCGGTCGTCGGGGTCGCCGGTGGGTGCACGCATACGGGCAGGCCGACAGCGGACGGGGTTCCCGCCGCCGGGCGTCTCAGCGGACGGGCGGGATGGAGACCGCCATGGTCATCTCCACCGTCCGGGTGCCCGCGTTGCGGTAGACGTGCGGCACGTTCGCCTCGTAGGTGGCCGAGGTGCCGGCGGGCACGGCATACGGCTCTCCGTCGACCACGAGGGTGAGCTCCCCCGAGGTGACGTGCAGGAGTTCCACCGTGCCGTCGGGATGGGGATCGGAGGCGCTCTCCTCGCCCGGCATCAGCGTCCAGGCCCACAGCTCCAGCGGGCCGCGCGCCTCCGCGCCGACGAGCAGGGTGGTCGAGCTGCCGCCGGGGGTGGACCACATCCGGACGGCCTGCTCGCGCGGCACGAGCTGGACCTGGGGGCCGCTCTCGTAGTCGAGGAGCGTGGCGATGCCGACTCCGAGCGCGTCGGCGAGCTTGACCGTCGTGCCCACGCTCGGGTTGGTGCGCGCCTGCTCGATCTGGATGATCATGCCGCGGCTGACCCCCGAGCGGGCGGCGAGGGCGTCGAGCGTGAAACCCCGCTCGCCGCGCCAGCGTTTGAGGTTGCGGGCGAGTGACTGTGTGAGCTGGTCGAGGTCCGACACATTCCGTCCAATATATTAAATGGATAAGTTCAATGTATTGCACTACGGTGTGGTGCACCCGATCGTTCACCGAACTGTACTGCGAGGCATTGATGACAGCACTGTTCGCCCTGGCCACCAGCCTCCTGTGGGGGCTGGCCGACTTCGGCGGCGGACTGCTGACGCGACGCACGCCCGCACTGACCGTCGTGGTCGTCTCGCAGACGGTCGCCGTGGCCGTTCTCGGCGCGATCGTCGCGGCGACCGGCGGCTGGAGCGAGACGGGCCCCCGGCTCTGGTACGCGGTGGCCGCCGGCGTCGTCGGGCCGGTCGCGATGCTGAGCTTCTACAAGGCGCTGGCACTCGGCCCCATGGGGGTGGTCTCCCCACTGGGGTCGCTCGGGGTCGTCGTGCCCGTCTCGGTGGGCCTGCTCCTCGGCGAGCGGCCCGGTCTGCTCCAGTTCGCCGGAATCGGCGTGGCCGTCGTGGGCGTCCTGCTCGCGGGCGGCCCGGAGCTGCGGGGCGCGCCCGTACAGCGCCAGGCGGTCCTGCTGACCCTGCTCGCCGCGTTCGGCTTCGGCTCCGTCATGGCGCTCATCGCCGAGGCGTCGACCACGATCACCGGCCTCTTCCTGGCGCTCTTCGTCCAGCGCGTCACGAACGTCCTGGTGGGTGGCGCGGCGCTGCACGCGTCGGTGAAGCGGGGCGGCCGCGCACTGCCGGAGGACGGCGGGCGGGGTCTGATCGTCCGCTCGCTGCCGGCCCTCGCCTTCGTCGGCCTGGCGGACGTCGCCGCGAACGGTACGTACTCGATCGCCGCACAGCGGGGCCCGGTAGCGGTCGCGGCGGTGCTCGCCTCGCTGTACCCCGTGGTCACGGCCCTGGCGGCGCGCGGCGTGCTCAAGGAGCGGCTGCGCGCGGTGCAGGCCGCCGGCGCCGGGCTCGCGCTCGTCGGCACGGTCCTCCTGGCGACGGGCTGAACGGCGCGTCCGGCGGACCGGTCCCGCCGGACGGCGGACCGGTCAGCGCTCCTCGAGCTCGGCGAGGGCGACCAGCTGCTCCGGAGTGACACCCTCCGGGATCGGCAGGGGCGCGGGGGTCCTCAGCGGTGGCTGCCAGCCCTGGACCGGGTCCCAGCTGCGGACCACCTTGGCCGGCGCCCCCGCGACCACCGCGTGGTCGGGCACCTCACCGCGGACGACGGCCCCGGCGGCGACCACCACGTTGCGGCCGAGCCGGGCTCCGGGCAGGATCACCGCGCCCGTGCCGAGCCAGCAGCCGGGCCCGATCTCCACGGGCTCGGCGCGCGGCCACTGCTTGCCGACGGGCGTGTGCGGGTCGTCGTAGCTGTGATTGGTCGAGGTGATGTAGACGTACGGTCCGCAGTACGTGTCCGAGCCGATGGTCACCGCCGTGTCGGCGATGACGTGACTGCCGCGGCCGAGCACCACGCCGTTGCCGAGGGTGAGGATCGGATCGGGTCCGAGATCGAGGCCGGGCATCATGCCCGCGGTCAGCGTCACCTGCTCCGCGATGATGCAGTGCTCGCCGAGCTCGATCCACGCCTCACCGAACACCGTTCCCTGCGGGAACGCCAGCCGGGTGCCGGTGCCGATCCTGCGGAAACGCAGTGGCCCGGGCCGCTCCGCGGTCACCGCACCCGCTTCCCGCGCCCAGGCCCAGCCGCCGTGCACGGCCCGCGACAGCAGCCGCCGCCACCAGGCCGCCGGCGGGGAGAACGTGTTTCGGTTTTTCGGCACCAGGACACGTTAGTGGGCCCGGATGCGAGCGGCCCGGGGCGCGTGCTGTGATCTTCGCCCCACGCCGCACGGCGCGCGGAATTGCGAGGGGCGGCCCAGACGGCAGTCTGGGGTGGGGGAACCTGCGTATCCGTGACGAGGGGACGAGGGGAAAGGAGCAGGGTGGCAGCAACCAGCGAACCGCTCCGTGATCTGGTGAGGCGTCATCGGGAACCGGCGGTCGTCCAGACGGTGCGGTCCACCGCCGCCGCGGTCGTCTCCTACGTCATCGCCCTTCAGCTGAGCGGCGAGGCACTACCCCTGACCGCGCCGCTCACAGCACTCCTCGTCGTCCAGGTCACCCTCTACTCGACGCTCACCACCGGCATCCGGAGGGTGAACTCGGTCGTGGCGGGCGTGCTGATCGCGATCGGCTTCAGCGCCCTGGTGGGGCTGAGCTGGTGGAGTCTGGGGCTGGTGATCCTCGCGTCGCTGGTGATCGGGCGGTTCGTGAAGGTCGGCGAGTTCGTGCCCGAAGTGGCGATCAGCGCCATGCTCGTCCTCGGCGTGACGCAGGTGACCGAGACGGGCTGGGACCGGGTACTGGAGACGTTGATCGGTGCCGTGGTGGGGCTGCTCTTCAACGTGCTCTTCGTGCCGCCCGTCTGGGTGAGCGACGCCAGCGCCGCGATCAGCGACCTGTCGGAGCGGATGCGGGGGCTGCTGGGGCACATCGCCGAGGAACTCGGCGAGCACACGCCCGTGGCACGGGCGGCGGCCAGGCTGCACGAGGCCCGCCGGCTCGACCACGACATCGTGCAGGTCGACGCCGCGCTGCGGCAGGCGGAGGAGAGTCTGCGGTTCAACCCGCGGGTCAAGGAGCCGGTGCTCTCCCGCGTCGTCCTCAGAACCGGGCTGGACGCGCTGGAGATCTGCGCCGTGATCCTGCGGGTCTCCTGCCGGACGCTGACGGACCTGGCGAAGACCCAGCCCCGAGGGACGATCTTCCCGCCGGCCGCGACCAAGGGGCTGCAGGATCTGTTCGGTCACCTGTCCGCTGCCATCGCGGCCTTCACGGCACTGATCACCACACAGATGTCGGTCACCGGGGCGGACGCCGAGGCCCGGCTGTCGGAGGAGCTCGCCGAGGGGCGCGCCTGCCGGGACCGCGTCGCCGCGATGCTGCTCGACGACCTCCGCGAGGACCACACGAACTGGCAGCTGCACGGGGCCCTGCTCGCGGAGGCGGACCGGATCCTCGACGAACTGGACGTGGAGAAGCGCTCCGAACGCCTCATCGAGGAACTGGACCGGCACGGCCGCGAGCGCCTGTCGAGCCGCAGGTGGCTCGATGACGTGAAGGTCCGGATCCGCCGAAGCGTGGGGCGGAACGGGGGCTGAGGCCGGTGTGCGGGTCGTCGCCGCGTCGGGGGACCGGGGACGCACCGGGGCGGCCGCACCGGCACGGCGTGCGGTGCGGCCGCCCCGGGCATGAGCGGCGTGGGCCGACTCAGCGGCCGGACTTCTTCATCCGCTCGCCGGTGTCGTGCGCGGCCTCATGGGCCTTGCCCGCCATCTGCTCGCCACGGCCCTCGACCTGCATCTGGCGGTCGCCCATGGCCTTGCCGGCGGTTTCCTTCATCTTGCCCTTGGCCTGCTTCGCCTTGGCCTTTGCCTTGCCCATGTCGGTTGTCCCTTCAGCGTGGGGGGTGGACTGGCATGTCCAACCCTGCGCCCCTCACCCAGGGTTCGCAATCCGTGACGGTGTGCACACGGGCGGTCGAGGGGCGGCCGTCAGTCCGGCGGCTCGGGGGTCGGACGCGTGCCCGGTTCGGGGTCGGCGGGCGGCGCCGGCTCCGGCGACGGCTCGGACGGCTGGGGGTCACGCGGTACGGGATCGGGCCCGCTCGGCACCGGTTCGGGCCCGTCCGGGGGCGGTTCCTTCGGGGTGGTCATGACTGCGCCTTCCGGGTGTTTCGAAGGTCGGTCGGGTCTTGCGCGCATCCGGGTACCCCTGCGGCGGCGGGGAATGCCCGAACGGGATTCCCGGGGTGCGCGACTCCGTCGCGGGGCCGGCAGAGCGGCTCGCCGTGTGCCGTACCGCTCGCCACCCGGCTTCTTCGGCCGTTCCGTCGCCCGCTGCGTCCGCCCGGGGTTTCCTTCCCCCGCCGGCCGGACGAGTGCGGGAGCGGACGGCCGGGGAGCCGAGGCTCCGTCGCCCTCGCCGTCAGCCGTCGAGCGCCGCCCGGTGGCCCTTCGCCAGCTCCAGGTACATCGCCGCGTTGAGGTTGATGCCCTCGCGCTCCTCGTCCGTGAGCTCGCGCTTGACCTTGGCGGGGACGCCGGCGACGAGGGACCCCGGCGGCACGCGCATGCCCTGCGGCACCAGCGCCTGCGCCGCGACGAGGGACCCGGCGCCGATGTGGGCGCCGTTGAGGACGGTCGCGCCCATGCCCACGAGGACGTCGTCCTCGACGGTGCAGCCGTGGAGCACGGCGTTGTGACCGACGGAGACGCGTGCGCCGACGGTCACCGGGAACCCGGGGTCGACGTGGACGGTGCAGTTGTCCTGGATGTTGCTGTCGGCCCCGAGGACGATCGGCCCGCAGTCGGCGCGCAGCACGGTGTGGTACCAGACGCTCGCGCCCGCCTCCATGGTGACGTCCCCGATCACCACGGACGTCGGCGCGGTGAACGCCTCCGGGGCGATCCGCGGTTCCTTGCCGCCGACCGCCGAGATCAGTGCCCGCTCGCGCTCAGCCATCGTCTTCTCCTCACCGCTGCTACTTCCGTGCCGCGCCCACCTGCACCGTAGGCGATGCCGCGGCCGCGCCGTCCTCCGGGGCGGTCGCCGCGGCGTCGTCGGCCCGGGCCGCCCCGGCGCGCGCGGCGGCCTTCTTCGCCCGGCTCTTCAGTACGAGCATCGAGGTCAGGCCGAAGGCCACGGCGAGGACGAGCCCCAGCCAGGAGAAGCGCTTCAGCCACGCCTCGGCGACGATGCCGACCGAGTACACGACGGCCGTCGTGCCGCCTGCCCAGAGGATGCCGCCGAAGACGTTGGCGATCAGGAACTTCCAGTACGGCATGCGGAGCACGCCGGCGAGGGGGCCGGCGAAGATCCGCAGCAGGGCGACGAAACGGCCGAAGAAGACGGCCCACATGCCCCATTTCTGGAAGGACCGCTCGGCCAGCGCGATGTTGGCCTCGCTGAAGTGCTTGGGGAACTTGCCGCCGCACCAGGCCAGCAGGGGCCGTCCGCCCCTGCGTCCGATGGCGTAGCCGATCGAGTCGCCGATGATCGCACCGGCCGTGGCGCAGGTGCCGAGGACCCAGGGGTTGATGTCGCCGTGCTGGGAGGCGAGGAGGGCCGAGCTGACGAGGACGATCTCGCCCGGTAGCGGAATCCCGAGGCTCTCGAGTCCGATGACCGCGCCCACCAGGACGTAGACGGCCACCGCCGGCACGGTCTCGAGCCACTCCTGGACGTGCAACGCAGGATCCTCCCGTCGTCCCGGGCGCCGGCCCGTGGTCGAGGAGCGGATGCCCGTGCCCGTGTGCGAACGGGCTCGGGCTGCCCGGCGTGCGCCCCCTGCGGCGCACGCCGGGCAGCCTACCCGGAGCGGAGGGGCGTCCCCGCATCCGGCCACGGTCGCCGCTGCGGAGTCCGGCGTCCGAGAAGGGCGCGGCGACCCGCCGCCTTCGCCGCGGGCGGCTCGCGGACGGCCGCGCCCGGGGGCGTGTCAGCCGTTCGGGCGCAGCGTCCAGACGACCGTCATCTCACCGGTAACCGCGTCGTCCGAGTCACGGGTGATCGCGACGGTCACCGGGAACTCGGGGCGCCCCCCGGCGTCCAGTTCCGCGACGACCTCCGCCACGGGGCGCCCGAGGGTCGCGGTGGCGGTGACGACGCCCTTGGCGAGCTTCCTGTAGGCGATCTCGGCCGTCACCGCGAGCGGCACGGCACGGGTCAGCTGCTCTCCGAAGGCGGCGAGCACGATCGCGCCGCTGGCGGACTCGGCGAGCGTGAACATCGCCCCGGCGTGCGGCCCGCCGACGTGGTTGTGGTAGTCGGCCTGGTCCGGCAACCGGACGACGGCACGCTCGGCGGAGGTCTCCAGGAACTCCAGGTTCAGGGTCCCGGCCATGGGGACCGTGGCGGCGAGCAGCTCACCGACGGACATCTGGTCTGCACTCATACACCGGATGTTACCCACGAGTAGCAGAGCTTCGCCATCCCCTCACAGGGGCGGACGTGCCACCGAACACGCCGCACCTCTATGGTTACTCGCCATGTGGCCAGGACAGCAGCCGCCCGGGGGCGAGCAGAACCCGCAGGACCAGAACCCCTACACGCAGCCGGGGTACCAGCAGCCGAACCCGTACCAGCAACCGGGCTACCCGCAGCAGCCCGGGTACCCGCAGCAGGGTTACCAGCAGCCCGGTCCGTACCAGCAGCCGACCGCGCCGCAGTACACCGTCCCCGGACCGCCGCCGTCCGGCGGCCCCTCCCCGGACAGGAAGAAGACGGTCGTCCTCGCGATCGTCGCCGCCACGGCCGTGGTCGCCGCGGCCGTGATCACCGGCGCACTGGTACTGCAGGACGACGACGAGGGCCCGGAGGCCTCGGGCGGCGGCAAGCCCGCCGCATCGTCGTCACAGGCCACCGAGGCCCCCTCCCCCACCGACAACCCGCGCGACGGCTCAGGCGGTGCCGAGCCGACGGTCCCGGGCTGGAAGGTCGTCACCAACCCCAAGCACGGCACGCAGTTCGACGTGCCGGAGGGCTGGGAGGTCGCCGGCACGGGCGTGGCCACCGGCTTCGAGGACGAGAAGAAGGGCGACGGATCGCCCGTCGTCGTGATGACCGCGCCGGCCTACTTCAAGAGCAAGTGGTGCTCGGTCGACTCCGACCTCGACGGCAAGGCCGAGGACACCGGACTGGGCGCGACGGGCACCAAGGGCGGCCAGGGCGCGAAGGACACCGCCGAGGCCGCGTACAACGAAGCCGGCAACTGGGTCTGGGCCGCCTACGCCCAGACGGAGCCCAAGGGCACCGTCAAGGTCACCAAGGCGCAGCCGTACACGACCAAGTCGGGGCTCAGCGGCCATGTCGCGACGGCGACCGCGATCGGGGTGAAGAAGGAGAACAAGTGCGACAGCGACGGCAAGGCGATCGCCTTCTCCTTCAAGAACGCCAAGGGTGACTTCGCCTCCTGGGTCCTGTACGCCAACAAGGGTGTGACCGGCGAGATCCCGGACGCGACGATCCAGCGGATCCTGGGCACCGTGCGGCTCGCGGAGCTCCCGTCGTCCTGAAACCCGTTTGGCAAGCGGAGGCGGCGGCGGCGATAGTCCCCGGGTGACTTCTCGTACGCCGCTCCCCCGCCGCCGTCCCGAGTGGGTCGGCCGCAACTACTCGCTGCTGACCGCCGCCGCGATCGTCACGAACCTGGGCACGCACGGCGCGCTGATCGCGGCGGCGTTCGCGGTACTGGAGTCCGGCGGCGACGGCGGCGACGTGGGCCTGGTCGCTGCGGCCCGCACCCTCCCGCTCGTGCTGTTCCTGCTCATCGGCGGGGCCATCGCGGACCGGCTGCCACGGCACCGGGTGATGGTGGCCGCCAACGCGCTCAACTGTGTGTCGCAGGCGGCGTTCGCCGCGCTGGTGCTGGCCGGTGATCCGCAGCTGTGGCAGATGATGCTGCTCACCGCGCTCTGCGGCACGGGGCAGGCGTTCTTCAACCCCGCCGCCGAGGGCATGCTGATGTCCACGGTCGACGGCGAGCACGCCGGCCGGGCGTTCGCGCTCTTCCGGATGGCGATGCACGGTGCGGGCATCGGCGGCGCGGCACTCGGCGGGGCCATGATCGCCGCCGTCGGCCCGGGCTGGGTACTCGCCGTCGACGCGGCCGCCTTCGCGGTCGCCGGCGCGCTCCGCGCGTTCCTCGACGTCGGTCACATCCCGGAACGGGCTCCCGGCGACGGACTGCTCGCCGATCTGCGGGACGGCTGGCGCGAGGTGACCGGCCGCCCCTGGCTGTGGTCGATCGTGGCGCAGTTCTCGGTCGTGGTCGCCGTCGTGGGTGCCGCCGACGCCGTGTACGGGCCGCTGGTCGCCGAGGAGTCGCTGGGCGGAGCACGCCCGTGGGGTCTGGCGCTGGCGGCGTTCGGCGCGGGCACGCTGGGCGGGGCGCTGCTGATGATGCGCTGGAAGCCCCGGCGGATGCTGCTCGTCGGCACGCTGTGCGTGTTCCCGCTGGCGCTCCCCTCGGCGGCGCTCGCCGTGCCGGTGCAGATCGGTGCCCTGATCGTGGTCATGTTCGTCAGCGGTGCCGCGATCGAGGTGTTCGGCGTCGCGTGGATGACCGCACTGCACCAGGAGATCCCGGAGGAGAAGCTGTCCCGGGTCTGTGCGTACGACTGGTTCGGTTCGACCGCCATGCTGCCGCTGTCGACGGCCCTGGCCGGACCGGCGGAGAGCTTCTTCGGCCGGGAGACCGCCCTGTGGGGCTGCGCGGTGCTGATCGTCCTCGTGACGGCGCTGGTGCTGCTGGTCCCGGACGTACGGAATCTGACGCGCCGTACGAAGCATGTGGCCGGCCACGGCCCCGGCCCGGCACCGGCCGCCGGAACGGCCACCGAGCTCCACACGCAAGAAACCATGTACCCGGCCCCGGCCCCGGCCACGCCGGCGGCGGAGGATCCGTGAGCCGCACCGCCGCTCCCCCAGGCAGCGGCCGGGCGTCCGCCTCCGGGCTCCACGGCGCCGGTCAGCCGATGCCGAACGATCCCGCCGGCGGCTCGGGCGACCCCGTCGCGTCCTCGTCGCCCACGGGCCGGGCGGCTCCGATGAAGCTCCGCAGGCCGTCGCCGTACTCCACGCGGGCGGGAAAGACGTCCGACGCCGTGCGGCGCGCCAGGGCGGCGACGTCGATCGGCGTGTGCGAGGCCAGCAGGACCGCGTTGCCGAAGCGGCGTCCGCGCAGCACTCCCGGCTCGGCGACCAGGGCGAGCTCCGGGAACACGTCCGCGAAGGTGGCCAGTTGGGAGCGGAGGAATCCGAACGGGGCGCTGTCGGCGAGGTTCGCCGCGTAGACCCCGTCGGGTCGGAGGGCACGGCAGGCGGCCCCGGCGTACTCCCGGGAGGTGAGGTGCGCCGGTACGCGCGAGCCGCCGAAGACATCGGCGATCAGGACGTCCGCCGAGTTCTCGGGCGCCCGCTCCAGCCACGCGCGTGCGTCCGCGGCGTGCACGGATATCCCCGAGCCAGGCGGCAGCGGAAGTCGTTCCGCGACCAGTGCCAGCAGTCGGCAGTCCGCCTCCACCACGTCCTGCCGTGAGCCGGGGCGGGTGGCCGCGACGTACCGGGGCAGGGTGAGGGCACCGCCGCCGAGGTGCAGGACGTCCAGCGGTGCGCCCTCTTCTCCGGTCCCGTCGAGGACGTGCGCGAGCCGCCGTGCGTACTCGAACTCCAGATGCGTGGGATCGTCCAGGTCGACGTAGGACTGGGGCGCTCCCTCCACGGTGAGCAGCCAGGCGCGGGGCCGGTCGATGTCGGGAAGGAGTCTGGCGGTGCCGTTGTCCACGGCGCGCTCGACGGGAATGGGATCGTCCACCCTGCCCATTGTCCGCCCATGGACGCCCCCGCGAACGCCGGAGGGTCTCGGGGCCGGAATGGGGCCGGAAAGGGCCCGGTACTCGGCGGTCGGCGGGGGTTCAGACCGGCAGGACCGCCCGTACGGCGTCCGCGTGCGCAACCGCCTGGGCGCGGCCTGCACGGGCGGCGGGCGCCCGGCGCGCGGGGTCGAGCACGTTGCGCCCGAACGCCCTCCGGGCCGCGCGGTCCGGGGTGATCAGCACGACGCGCGCCCCGGCCGCGGCGAGCCGGGCGGCCTGGGCACGTGCGGACGGCACGGGGCCGCCGCCGACCGAGATGGGCGCGACGATGACGACGGTGCCGTACCCGGCCGCGAGATCCGCGTTCGTGGACGAGCGCACCCCGCCGTCGATGAAGCGCCGCCCGTCGATGGTGACGGGCGGCCAGACTCCCGGCACGGCGCAACTGGCGCCGACGGCGTCGAGCAGGCCGACCCCGCTCTCCCGGTCGAACGCGTGGAACTCCCCGGTGACGGCGTCCACCGCGGTGACGACGAGACGGCGCGCCGCGGGCCATTCGTGGGTGAGGAGCCGTGCGGCGAAGACGGCGCGGCGTGCCTCCTCCGGCTCGGTGCGGGCGGACAGCGCGAGCCGTCCCATGCGCGCGCCGTACGCCTCGGCGTCCCGTGAGCGCAGCACCCCCCAGACGTAGCGGGCGAGCACGGCGGGCCCCATGCCGGCGGGAACCTCCCCCTCCGGGTCGGCGAGCTGACGCTCATACAGCTCCGGAAGGGTGAGCAGTCCGGAGGAGAGCTGGACGCCGACCACGGATCCCGCCGACGTACCGACGACCAGATCGGCCGCGCAGACGTCCGCCCCGGCCTCGGCGAGACCGTGCAGGACGCCGATCTCCCAGCCGATGCCGGCGAGCCCGCCCCCACCCAGCACGAGCGCGGTCCCCCGTCGCCCCGACGGTGCTCCCCCGTCGGTACCCCGCTCCGCACCTCTGTGATCCATGTCCGCCATGGATGCAGTGTGACGTGTACGGGGCGGATCCGCCGCCCGTGGTGACGGGCGGCGGATCCCGATCGCGTCAGCTCCGCCGCCCGTGGTGACGCACGGCGGATCCCGATCGCGTCAGACCAGACCGGTGACGGTACCCGCGCCCACGGTCCGGCCGCCCTCGCGGACCGCGAAGCCCAGGCCGGGCTCCAACGGCACGTCACGGCCCAGCTCGACGGTCATGTCGACCGTGTCGCCCGGCCGGGCGACCGCCGCCCCGCCCAGGTCCACGTCCCCGACGACGTCCGCGGTCCGGATGTAGAACTGCGGCCGGTAGCCGGTGGTGATCGGTGTCGTCCGGCCTCCCTCACGGCCGGACAGCACATACACCTGTGCGGTGAACCGACGGCTCGGCGTCACACTGCCGGGAGCGGCCACCACGTGGCCGCGGCGGACCGCGTCGCGCGGAACGCCCCGCAGCAGCAGGGCCACGTTGTCCCCGGCCTCCGCGGAGTCCATGGGCTTGCCGAAGGTCTCCAGACCGGTGACGACCGTGGCCGTGTCGGCCCCGAGCACCTCGACCTGGTCGCCGACGCGGACGCTGCCCCGCTCGACCGCCCCGGTGACGACCGTGCCCCGGCCGGTGATGGTGAGGACGTTCTCCACCGGAAGGAGGAACGGCGCGTCCGTGTAGCGGACCGGCATCGGCACATAGGTGTCGACGGCGTCGAGCAGCGCCTCCACGGCGGCCGTCCAGCGCGGGTCCCCTTCCAGCGCCCTGAGGCCGGAAACCCGCACGACCGGCACCGAGTCCCCGCCGTATCCGTGCGCGGTCAGCAGCTCGCGCACCTCCAGTTCGACGAGGTCGGTCAGCTCGGGGTCGCCCGCGTCGGCCTTGTTCAGGGCCACGACGATGTGGTCGACGCCGACCTGACGGGCCAACAGGACGTGCTCCGCGGTCTGCGGCATGATCCCGTCCAGCGCGGAGACGACGAGGATGGCGCCGTCCAGCTGGGCGGCACCGGTGACCATGTTCTTCACGTAGTCGGCGTGCCCGGGCATGTCGACGTGGGCGTAGTGCCGGGTGTCGGTCTCGTACTCGACGTGCGCGATGTTGATGGTGATGCCGCGGGCGGCCTCCTCCGGGGCGCGGTCGATCCTGTCGAACGGCACGAAGGTGCCGGTCCCGCGCTCGCTGAGGACCTTGGTGATGGCCGCGGTCAGGGTGGTCTTGCCGTGGTCCACGTGGCCCATGGTGCCGATGTTGAGGTGCGGCTTGGTGCGCACGTATGCCGTCTTGGGCATGGCTGTCGCAGTTCCTTCCCGGAACTCGAACGTTGGACTCCGCGTCGCGGAGGGGGACCCCTGGGCCGTACCGACCCTCCCCCTGCGGGGTCCGCCGGACGATCCGGGGAGAGTCAGCGTCGGGCGCCGTCGGCGGCTGCCGATGCGGCGGCCGCGACGAAGGCGGCCGCGACGGCGAGGGCCGCGGGGAATGCCGTGGAGGCGGGGAAGCGGGCAGCCTTCGGCGCGTCCGCGACTGCGGACGGCGCTGCGGGGAAGGTCTGCCGGAACATGCGTCGATGATCTCCGACGTCGCCGGCGCCCGTCGAATGGTTTTCCACAGCCCGCCACGGCGGGCCGTGGCGGGCTCCGCCGGACGTCAGAGGTTCTTCAGCGCTTCCCGCTCGGAGAGCGGCGCGAGCCGGCCGCGGGCGGAGTCGACGAAGGCGCGTACGGCGTCCGGGGCGGTCTTGGCGTACTCGCGCAGGCTCCAGCCGACGGCCTTGCGGATGAAGAAGTCCGGGTGGCCGGACCGGCGAAGGCAGTACCGGAACAGCCGCTCCTCGTCCGTGGCCTCCTTGTGGCGCAGCTGGTGGAGCAGGGCCGTCCGGGCGACCCAGAGGTCGTCGTCGTCGATCCAGCGGTCCATCACGCGGACCAGCGCGGGGTCCGCGGCGACGAGCGGGCCGACGACGTGCGCGGCGAGGGTGTCCACGGTGTCCCACCAGGAGACGGTGGTGATCAGCCGGCGCGCCACCGGGATGAACTCCGCGGAGCAGCGTCCGACGTGTCGCCGCAGGTAGTCGGCGGCGAAGTAGTGGTACTCGCGCTCGGGCAGCTCCCAGCAGCGCAGGGCGACGGCCGTGCAGTCGGCCTCCGTGGGCGCGGGCGTGCCGTCGAGGACCGTTCGGGACAGCGCGCGGCGTTCGGGCGTGCGGATCCCGAGGAAGGGCGCGACATCCTTCATGTACGCGGCAGCCTCCCGGGCCCGGACCGGGTCGGCGGCCGCCGGGTAGGTCACGGTGAGCCGTTCGAGCACCGTGTCGGCGAGGGCGCTGCGCGGCACCGGAAGCGTCATGTGCCACACCTTACGGCGATCACACCGCGCGTTCGGTTAGTCTCCCCGGATGCTCGACCCCGTCTCCGGGCCGCGCGGCGGCTTCGCTCTCCGATTCGGCCGCGTCCTTCTCTCCCCCTGGTCCCGCCTGGCCCTGCTCGTCGCCGTCCTGGCGGCCGCGGCGTCGGCGGTCATGGCGTACGAGCCGCAGCGCCTGCTGGTGGCGGGCTGGCCGCCCCAGGTCGGCGGCGCGACCGCGGTGGCGCTCTTCGCCGCGGCGTACGGGCTGTGCACCGCTGCGTTCGTCCCGCGCCCCCTGCTGAACCTGGCCGCGGGAGCCCTCTTCGGTTCGCAGGCCGGTCTGGCGGCCGCGATCGCCGGCACGGTCCTGGGCGCGGGCATCGCCTTCACCCTGGGGCGGTTCCTCGGCCAGGAGGCGCTGCGGCCGCTGCTGCGCGGCCGCCTGCTCGAGGCAGCCGACGGCCAGTTGAGCCGGCACGGGTTCCGCTCGATGCTCGCGCTGCGGCTTTTCCCCGGCATCCCGTTCGCCGCCACCAACTACTGCGCCGCCGTGTCCCGCATGGGCTATGTCCCCTTCGTGCTGGCCACCGGCCTCGGCTCGGTCCCGAACACCGCGGCGTACGTGATCGCCGGCAGCACCGCGGCCTCGCCGACATCGCCCGTCTTCCTTGCCGCGACGGGCTTCATCGTCGTCTCGGCCCTGGCCGGCGCCACCGTCGCCTGGCGCAAGCGCCACCGCCTGTCGCGCGGCGCCTGACAGACCGGCACGGGTCACCCTCGACCGCGACCGCGACCGCGGCGGCCCCGTTACCCGCCGCTGGGCGGGCATCGCCGCCCGCGTCGTCCCGGGACCGGTCGCCGAGCACCCGCTCGCTCGTCCGCCCCCGGAAGAAGTCCGTGCGTCACGGCCCGCGCGGGTCGCGTGGCACCGCCTTGCGCGGGCAGCCCCCCGAAGACGGGACCCGCTGTGCCCGGCGAAGGCCGGACGCGAGCTCCACCCGTGCTGCTGACGCTGATGGCGCGGGACGACCGGCGTTGCCCCGGCCGTCCGCCGAACCTGCCGGAGCACGAGCGCGGCGAGGGCCTCAGGCCGGTGGTGGTCTGCGCGCGGGGCGGGGACGAGGTCCCACCGGACGCGCTGACGCCGGCGTGTGCACGCGGGCGGACGGCGTCGGGACCCGCGGAGGGCCGAGCGGAGCCGTCCCCCGGCCGAGCGTTCCGGCCGGTCCAAGCCCGCGCTGCCTCCGGCGGGGCAGCCCGCCCGCCACCGCGAAACCGTCGGACGCTACGCTGCCACGCGATGGGCGCATGATCGCGGCCCGTACCCGTACCTTCCGACCTGACCAGTACTTGGACGGCTTAGCTTTCATGTCGTGGTTCGAATCACTCATCCTCGGGCTCGTCCAGGGGCTGACGGAGTTCCTCCCCATCTCCTCCAGCGCGCATCTGCGCCTGACCGCGGCCTTCGCGGGCTGGCACGACCCGGGTGCGGCGTTCACCGCGATCACCCAGATCGGCACCGAGACGGCGGTGCTCATCTACTTCCGCAAGGACATCGCCCGCATCGTCAGCGCCTGGTTCCGCTCGCTGACGGACAAGGCGATGCGCCGGGACCACGACGCCCAGATGGGCTGGCTGGTGATCGTCGGATCCATCCCGATCGGCGTGCTCGGCGTCACGCTCAAGGACCAGATCGAGGGGCCGTTCCGCGACCTGCGGCTGACCGCCACGATGCTCATCGTCATGGGCATCGTCCTCGGTGTGGCCGACCGCCTGGCGGCCCGGGACGAGACGGGCGGCAAGCACCGCGTCGTGCGGGAGCGGAAGTCGCTGCGGGACCTGTCCGTCAAGGACGGCCTGATCTTCGGCGTGTGCCAGGCCATGGCCCTGATCCCGGGCGTCTCCCGCTCCGGCGCCACGATCAGCGGTGGCCTGCTGATGGGCTACACCCGCGAGGCGGCTGCCCGTTACTCGTTCCTGCTGGCGATCCCGGCCGTGCTCGCCTCGGGCGTCTTCGAGCTGAAGGACGCGGGTGAAGGCCATGTGTCGTGGGGCCCGACCGTCTTCGCGACGGTCATCGCCTTCGCCGTCGGCTACGCGGTGATCGCGTGGTTCATGAAGTTCATCACCACGAAGTCCTTCATGCCGTTCGTCATCTACCGGATCATCCTCGGCATCCTGATCTTCATCCTGGTCGGCACCGACGTACTGAGCCCGCACGCGGGCGAATCCGGCGGCTGAACCAGGGCCGCACAGGTAGCGCCATCTGGCATTTCCTAGCGTCTGATTGCAGCACCACGCCATGATCATCTCCCACTTGTCTCCCACCGGGGAGGCGGGATACGCCCCCTAGGGCGTGTGCGTCCGCGAAGTAGGGGATGACACGGAAGGGCCCGCACTGCCGGCGGTTTCTAGCGGTCGTCGCAACACGTGGTTGTGTTGATCAGGCCGTGAGCAGTTTATGCAGGCGCTCGGCTGGGGTTTCCCAGCCGAGTGTTTTGCGTGGGCGGCGGTTGAGCTGGTCGGCGACGGCGGCCAGGTGCGCGGGGGTGTGGACCGACAGGTCGGTGCCCTTGGGGAAGTACTGCCGCAGCAGGCCGTTGGTGTTCTCGTTCGAGCCGCGCTGCCAGGGGCTGGCGGGGTCGCAGAAGTAGACCGGGATGTCGGTGGCGAGGGTGAACTCGCCGTGCCGGGCCATCTCACTGCCCTGGTCCCAGGTCAGGGACCGCTTCAGGTGGGCGGGCAGGGTCTGGACGGTGGATGTCAGGGAGGTCAGGACGCTCTCGGCGCCGTGGTCGCCGGGCAGGTGCAGGAGCATGACGTAGCGGGTGGCGCGTTCGACCAGGGTGCCGATCGCGGACTTGCCGTCCTTGCCGATGATCAGGTCGCCCTCCCAGTGACCGGGCACGGCCCGGTCCTCGATCTCAGCGGGCCGTTCGCTGATCATGACCATCGGGGTGGTGAAACGCGGCTGGCGGCAGTTCGCCTGCCTCTGCGGCCTGCGGCGGGCCCGCCCGGAGCGCAGGGCGCCTGCGAGCTCGCGCCGCAGCTGGCCTCTGCCCTGGACGTAGAGGGCCTGGTAGACGGTCTCGTGGACCACGTGCATCTCCGGCCGGTCGGGGAACTGTGCCCGCAGAGCGTGGCATATCTGCTCCGGGCTCCACTTCTCGTCCAGCATTGCCTGGACAGCGGCCCGAAGCTCGGGGTTCTCGCTGATCTTGCGGCTCTTGGGGCGGGGCCGGCGTGCATCGGCGCGGGCCTGGGCTGCGTGAGGGCGGTAGTGCCACCGGCCGCGTGCGCCGTCCGTTCGGTTGCGGCGGATCTCCCGGCTGACCGTGGACGGGCTGCGGCCCAGCTCCGCGGCGATCGCCCGCACCGTGGCCTTCTCCCGCAACCGGTCGGCGATGTGGATCCGCTCCTCCTCGCGCAGGTACCTGGACGTGCCGGAAGGCGGCGCCACCGCGGAAATCGGTGGTGCCGCCTTCTGCCGACGGTCGGCGCTGCGGCCGTTACGCCACTTGTTGCCGGTTCGCCGGTCAACACCGACGATCCGGCAGGCTTCCGTGTTGCTGTATCCCTGCTGCACGAGCCGGGAGTATGCCTCCCGCTCCCGGCGCAGCTTCACAGGCCCCTGCGCGGTCCGCACCTTGCGGATCTCGAAGTCCATCGCACCCCTTGAGCTGGGGTGTTGCGACGACCACTAGAACCTAAGGCCGTGCGGGCCCTTCCGTACAGTGCGGGCCCTTCCGTACAGAGGGTGGAGCGGGTCAGCTGAGGTTCATGTCCGACCTAGGCCGCGACCCTCGCCACGAGGAAACGCAGCCGCTCGTCGACCGTGTCCCAGGCATCGCCGGTGAGGTCGTCCAGCGCGGCGGCGGCCGTGAGGATGAGCCGGTCGAGGCGCGCTTCCACGTCCTCCCATGTGTGTGTCACCTCGACTGCCTCACCGCGCGGGCCGGTGCCCAGTGCGCCGTACACGGCGGTGGCGATGGTGCCCATGTCGCCGCTGATCGCGAGGACCTGGAGGAGCCGGATGTCCCCGGCCGCCGTGATCTCCTCCTCCACGCGGCCCTGGAGCTGCTGCTCCACCACGGTCGCGCCATCCCCGCTCACGGTGTCCAGGGCGACCATGGCCGTCACGATGACGTCCGCGAGCTCCTTCGTGACGTCTCCCCAGTCGTGGGACGCGCCCTCGCACAGGTTGGCGCCAAGCGCCCCGTGAAGGGCCTCAGCCTCAGCGACCTCCCCCAGCTCCTCAGAAATCTTGAGCACGCTCAGGAGCCGGGCGTCCTCCACCGACGTCGGGACCGCGTCCGCGTCGAGCCACTTCCGCAGCCGCGTCACGTAGTCCCAGGTGTCAACCTTCACGCCGTCCTCCTCGGGTGGATTCTGCAGCAGGGTCAGAACAGCGCCGGCGCCGTGAGCTCCGCGGCGGCCGGGTCGGTCACGTCCAGCGGCGCCCCGGCGGTGAGCGCCAGGGCGACCGTGAGGGCGGAGTGGTCCGTGAGCCGGCCTTCGTCGGTCCGCGGCTCGTGCACGTACCGGCAGTCGGCCAGGCACCCAGCGAGGGGCCGGAGACGTGGGCGAGGGCGGCGAAGGCGGCGTGCGCGAGGTGGTGCTCGACCTCGGTGACCTGCCGGGGCCGGTGGTGGCCGAACAGGGCGGGGGCGAGGAGTTCGGTGATCAGCTCGGCGTCCGTGCAGATGTTGCTCGGCGTAGGCCAGGCCGGGTTGAAGGCGATGGTGAGACCGCCGCATGCGGGCCTTCACCGACGCACAGGAATGGATCATCGCCTACCGTCTGCCGCCCTACGCGCCCAACCTCCATGCCTTCGAAGGCATCTGGCCCATCCTCCGCAGGATCACCCAGGCAAACACCGCCTTCACCGACCCGATCACTCATCCGCCGGCTACGACACGGCCTCCGTCGGATCCAAAACCGTAGCGACATCATCAACGGATGCCTCACCGGCACCGGAGGCACCCTGACGACACCACGACTGCGAGGTCAGCAGTGGGGCTGGTGGTCTGCTCTTGCCAGTGGTGGGCGACGGTGACCTCGGCCCGGGACAGGTGCAGGAGGTAGAGGGCGCGGGCAGCGGTGGCCGAGCCGGCGTCGACGGCGTTCGGGAACCAGAACTGGACGCCCTCCATACAGCCGGACAGGTGCAGGGCTCGCGAACAGTGGGGCTGAGGGCCGGCTGTGGGGCCAGGCATCCGCGTCCAGGGCGATCGGGGTGAACTCCGAGCTGTCGACCAGGTCCCGAGCGAGCCGGTCGAGGGCGCGGGCGGCCCGCACGTGGCAGGTCGCGTCCAGCACCAGCTGACGCTCCGCACGGCTCGGCGGAACCCGGGAACCAGCCGCGGCACCGCCGTACGCCAGGGCACCACTTGCGGCCCCCCTGCCCTGTGAGGAAAGGACGGGGCTACGACTGCGACCTCGACGACATCGCGAGCCTGGTGTCGGCCGACCTCGACCCGACGCTCAAGCTGACGTGCACCACTCCGCCGCAGCGGCTCGTCCACGGACCACGTCGTCCGGATCCACGCCGAGATGATCACCAGTGTCCTGCGCGTCGGACTCACACGGGCCGAGTGAGAGGTCCGGTCGCTCGACTACGCTGACACCAGCGTTAGGCCCGCGTCCGCGATCCGGGATAAAGGCCCCTGACCTCTTCGAGGCGCCTGGAGGAAGCCGTGACCGCCGAACTCCCCGACTGGATGATCCCGCCCAGGATCAGCGGCTGGGAAGCCGATGACCTCGACGGCCTCGCCCAGGCACCGCGGCACACCGAACTCATCGACGGAGCCCTGATCTTCATGATGTCGCCGCAGCGGTCCTGGCACACCCGGCTGGTGGAGAACCTGACCTTCGCCCTGCGCCAGGCCGCCCCCGACGGGTTCGACGCCGAGCGTGAGATGACCGTCCGGCTCGACAAGAAAAGCCGCCCCGAGCCCGACATCCTGCTCACCACCGCCCCGTACGACCCCGACCGGACCTGGTACGCGCCCGAGGACGTCGCTCTGGTCATCGAGGTCGTCTCGGAGGAGTCGGCGGACCGCGACCGGTCCCTGAAGCCCTTCAAGTACGCACAGGCCAGGATCCCCCACTTCTGGCGCGTCGAGGACGAGACCGGCGCCCCCACCGTCCACACCTACGAACTCGACTCCATGACCAGCACCTACGTGGCCACCGGCATCCACCGCAACCGGTTGAAGGTCTCCGTCCCCATCCCCCTCGACATCGACCTCGACAGCCTCGTACCCTGACCGCCCTCCCGGACGCCGGGCCACGGCTTCGCGAGCTGGAAGCGTGAGCCGCCTCACGCCCCCCGAGGGCGAAGGTGAACGGTTCACGGGGCTCGTACCGGCCGGTGACGTCGCCGACCAGGTTGTCGGCGGTCGGGTCGAGGCGGGCGGCGCGGGTGAAGTCGACGCGGTCGAGGCGGGTCCAGACGATGTCGGGGCTGAAGGAGGACTCGCAGGCGTAGACGCGGTGAGTGAGCGAGGGTGCGCCAGATTGACATGGAGATGTTCGGGCGGGCCGCCTCCGTCGTGCCCAGCAGCGGCAGGGCGCCGCCGAACCCCTCGTACCCGTTTCAGATGGTCCAGCTGCTGATCAAGCGGCGGGGGCGCGGGCCCGCCCGGGGCGCCGCTCCTCATGAGCCATCGACCCGCCGCAGTCGACCGCATGCGCGGGTCCGTCCGGCCGCGTGGACCCCGTCGGCGGCTTATCACACCGCGGGACGCCGGACCGATCCGGGTGCGGACCATCGCCGGGGACTTCCCCTGTGGTGAGTTCAGCGCAGCACACCAGAACCTCCCATCCGCAAAAGCAACGTCGATTCCTCCATCGCCGACCAGACCCCCGACACGCCTCGGTGGACGGCACACACGCCCTGACTCCACCCACGTGTGAACACGCGGGTCTCCCGCGGTCGGCGGTGCCGCCGGTGTCGTGGCGAGGAGGGGGCGTGACGGTTCGACACGGCGGCGGCCATCCGGTCCGGCTACTCAGGGCGCAGGGGCGCTCCGCCCGTAAGGCCCAGGCGGGCCTGTTCCTCCTCGACGATCCGGCGCGCCGTCTCGGCGTCCGATGCGTCGACCGCGTCCGGGGTGGCCTCCGCCACAGCGCTGCGGCGGACATACGCGTCGAACAGGCGCGTCTTCCTCTCGAGCATCTCGCGCACGCGTTCGTCCACCCCGCCGGTGGCGAGGAGGCGGTGCACCTGTACCGGCCTGACCTGGCCCATGCGGTGGGCACGGGCCACCGCCTGGTGCTCGATGGTCGGCTTGATCTGGGGTTCGCAGATGATGACGACGGAGGCGGCCTGCATGTTGAGACCGACACCGGCCGCCTGGATCTGCGCCAGCAGCACCGCGGGACCCGAGGCTGCCGCGAAGTCGTCGACGAGCCGCTGCCGCTGTCCAGCCGGGACGCTTCCGGTGAGCGGGCCGAACACCGCCGGGCCGTCGGAGAGTTGGTCGGCGAGCGCCTGCTTCACCACGCCCAGCACGTCCTTGAAGTGGGAGAAGACCACCGTCTTCTGACCGTTCTCCCGGGCCTCCTGCACGATCTCTTGGAGCCGTCCCAGCTTGGCCGACTTCTCGGGACGCATGTATGCGGCCCTGCGCATCGCCATGAAATTGCCGGCGCGCACGGCTTCGAAGTAGGCGTCCTCGTCCGAGGCGCTCAACTCCTCCCACTCATCCGTCTGCTGGAGGCTGGGGAGCTCCCTCAGCACATCCTTCTGGTTGCGTCGCAGGTAGACCGGGGCGACGGCCTTGCGGAAGGCAGCGGATGTGGCCAATGCGTCCCACTCGTCCATGGATTCAGCGAGGCCGGGGGCGAGCATCCGGACCAGGTTGCGGAACTCGGCGACCCGGTTCTCCATCGGGGTACCGGTCATGAAGAGGGCACGGTCGCAGCGCTCCGCCCATTGGGCGACCGCCTGGGACCGCAGGGCCTTCGGGTTCTTCACACAGTGCGCCTCGTCGACCACGAGCATCCCGACTTCTCCGCCGCCCGGGGTGGGGAACCCGCGCAGCGCTTCGAAGGTGGTCACCGCGACCCCGCCGCGTCCCTTCCAGTCGGCGAACGCGAGGTGCCGGTCGGGGCCGTGGAGAAGCGCGGCGCGCAAGGTGCTGCGGGCTTCGATCTCCCGCGTCCAGTTCACCAGCACGCTCGCCGGGCAGACGACCATGAAGTGGCTCTGCCCCTCGGCAGCCAGGTGCGTCAGCGCGGCTATCGCCTGGATGGTCTTGCCGAGACCCATCTCGTCACCGAGGACCACCTTGCGCTGAGCGAGGGCGAAGCGCGCACCGAACGCCTGGTAGCCGCGCAGGGAGACCCGCCGGTGAGAGTCGTCGAGGCGCTGGGTCCGCACCCGCTCGGCGATCTCGTCCGGGACGAAGCCCTCGGAGGCGGCCGAGTCGGTCACCCGCCCGGAGATCCCCGCCAGCAGGCTGTAGTACTCGGCGGAGCGGAGTTCGAAGTCGACCCAGGCCGCGACGTCGCTCGAAGGTCCCCGCAGCAGATCCACCGACGCCTGGGCGAACAGCCCGGGCACCCCGGCCTGATCCGCCTCGTCCAGCAGCGACCGGATCTCCGCGACGGCCGCCAGCGCCCGGGCCCTCTTCTCCTGGCCCGCGAGCAGTGTCCGGAACCGTCCGGCGACCAGCTGAGCGTCAGCCAGCAGCGGACCGAGTCGCGCCGAGAGGACGGCGGCCCTGTCGACCGCGCGCCGGGCGTCCGGGCCGGCCTCCACCAGCACGTGCAGGGCTGTGACCAGGGCGGTGGTCCGTGGCTCCGGCCGGTCCACGTCGATGTGGACGGCGACGCTCTCGTGCGCGGCGTCGGCCAGTCTTCGAGCGGCGGCGAGGAGCTGGTCGACCGTGACCTGCCCGACACCGGGTATCTGCCGCAACCGGTACGGCCCCGCCTGAAGTACACGGCCTACCGTGCGCAGTCCGCTCCTCTCCACGATGCCCAGGCGCAGCCGCGCTTCGGTGGCTTCCTGCAGTCGGGCGACGGGGATGGCCTCGAGCTCCCGACGCACCTCGGCGTCATGGATCGGCTTCAGAGCCTCCCGTACCGCCCCGACCGCCCTGTCATGGTCGCCGGCAACTGCCCGCGCCGCCTCATACAGTCGCGCTCCCTTCGCGAGCGTCGCCCGTTCCCCACGCCCCACGCGTCCCCCTCTTCCACCCACCACCACCGGCAAGGGCCAACAACACTCGCCAGCCAGGTCGAAGCGGCGCCGCCGACCTGGGGAACACGACTACCACGATGGCTGCCCGACCGGCTACGTCGCAGGCCACATGGGCTCTCGCCGGGCAGACCCGACCGCGCAGGCCCCCCTTGGTCCCTGTCGGCTGCCCGGCACAGAGCCCTGGTTGTCGCCTCGCAGCCTGGGGTCAGAGCATCCAGCGGCGTACCAGGCCGCGAAAGCCGATCCCATCGCAAGAGCGAGTGATGCGACGAGAACTCGTTGGCGAGGAGGCCGCTTACGCAGCATCTCCGTCGGCGCCGATGGAATCCGGGACGCTTCGAGAGTTTGGCTGCCGCCTTGTCGGCGGTTTCCGATGTCAGGTGGGGCTCACCCGGACCTGTGGATGTGAGGATGGTGCTGTGATTGTGTTCCGCTGCCGTCATTGCCGATCTCACGTGAGTCGGGCTGTGCGAGAGGTCGCCCTGCCCGATGCGAACGACGCGCCGATGCCTTTCCGCATGCCCGAAGGGCAGGAATGCCCCCCTCGCCTGGCCCCGGGCACGTATGCGGTCGAGCCGGAGGCCTCTTTGAGTAAGTACGCGGCGCTGGGCATCGATATGTCCGGGGTTGTCCCTGCCGCGTTCGTCCTGTACCCCGGAGACGCGCGAGGTCTGGAACCGGTTCTCGGCAAGGGGCGACGCTCGGGCTGTTGCGGGCCGGCTGGACTGGACGGCCCGAATCTGGCGTGCGAGCGGTGCCATGCGGAGCTCGGCACCGAGATGGCGGATTGCTGCACGTATCAGCAGATAGCTCTGCTTGCCGGTGCGGTGGAACGTGCAGACGCAGACCCGGACGAGACGAGCGCGTAGCCGCTGTCGGGTTGCCGACCCCACCACGGCTGGCCACCGCGTACTCTGCCGGTTCCTGCCGCACTTCCGGCGCCGGCCAGGACCACCCCCGGTCTTCCGGGGAACTGATCCCTGGTGGCGCGGCGAAGGGCTGTCTCCGCAGTGCCCTCTCTCGCACTCGGCCCGCCCGGGAACCGGCGCCACGCCATCCCCGAGGGGCAGTCGCTCGTCTCACGTGTGCGTGGGCGCCGAGCTCTTGGCGGCGTGCTCGACCGCCGCGGCCGCCAGCGCCCGGATGATCGGGTGGACCCGGGTTCCGTCGCCCGCGAGCTCGGGCTGGAACAGGGTCGCGAGGAAGAACGGGTGGCCCGGCAGTTCGGCGATACGCACGTCACCTGCGTCATCGGTGCCGCTGAAGCGCAGACCGTGCGCGCGCAACGCATCCAGATAGGGCGTGCCGAGTCCGTACGAGCAGTGGTACCGCTCCAGGGTCCGCTCGGCTCCCAGGACACGCTCCGCCAGTGATCCCGCCTCTACCGTGACCGCGCCCTCGTGACCGACCAGGGAGCACGCCAGTGGAACGATCAGCAAGTCCTCGGCCTCCGGCTGGTTCTCCGCATGTTCAAGGCCGACGAGCCCGCAAACGTCACGCGCGAACTCCAGGACCGCGTGCTGGAAACCACCGCAGGTACCCAGAAACGGGATCCCCGCCTCACGGGCGGTGCGGACGGCCGCGATCGCCCCGGCTTCGCTGTCATACGGGCTGCCCGGCACCAGCCAGACGGCATCGAACCCGGCGAGGGAGCCGCCGGATTCCGCCTCCCGGGTCGGAATCCAGTAGGCGTCCAGGGCGAGCTGGTCGCGCTGGACCAGGGCGTCGAGGAGTTCAGGGATACGGGCGTGGGCTCGCACGCCGGGCGAGCGGTCGCCCACCAGGGCGAGACGGGCTGTCCAGAAGTTCCCGGGTTGAGGCATGCGCACATCCTGCCCCAGCCATCGAGTTCAGCACCAACGATGAAGATTCATGGTTCGATAAGCAATACTGATGGACATGGATCCGCACCTCCTCCGCACCTTCGTGGCCGTGGCGCGCTGCGGTTCCTTCTCCGAGGCGGCTCGTGAGCTCGGCTACACACAGTCGGCGGTGTCCCAGCACATCGCCGCGCTCGAGAACGACCTCGGAACACTCCTGCTGCAACGGCGTCCGGTCTCTCCGACGGTCGCAGGCGTCCGGCTACTGGAGCATGCCGGGCCGCTGCTGCTGCGGCTGGACGCCGCCCGCGCGGACATCACGCGTCTGATTGCGGCACCAGCCGCCCGCATCACCCTCGGTGTCTCACCGCTGGCCATGACGTCACGGCTCACCGTCCCTCTCGCCGGCATCCGCCGGACGCAGCCCCTCCTGGAGGTGGCGGTGCGGGTCCTTGGCCGCGAAGCCGTCACCCGCGAACTCGCGACCGGCACCCTGGACCTCGGCTTGATCGACGGCATGGCGGCCCCCAACGACCCGCTCCACCTCCCCGACATCGGCCCGCTCACCACGATGGCCGTCACCGAGGGACCGCTGGCCGTCGCGCTGCCGGCTCAGCACCCGCTGGCCGACCGGGCCAACCTCGACCTGGCCGACCTCGCCGACGCCCGATGGATCGACGCACCCGACACCGCAGTCCCTCTCGCACAGTTGCGCACCGCGAGCGGAACCAACGGCTATCGCCCGTCCCTGCGCTACGAAGGGACCGACATACGCGGGCTCCTCGCCCTCGCCGCCGCAGGACACGGACTCGCGCTGCTCCCCACGCAGGCGATCGACGGCATACCCGGTCTCAGTCCGGTCCCCGTCTGCGCACCACGATTGGTGCACCGCACCGAGGTCCTCCACAGCGACACGTCGGACGGCCCCCTCGCAGTCCTCGCCACAGCCCTGACGGCAGCAACGCGATGACCAGGCGGCCACCAGTGCCGCACCCCTGGAACGGCGCCGACCTGCCGAGGCGCGTGCACGACCAGACCGCCGCGCGTGCCGAGAGCATTGCCGAGCAACTTCGCCTCCATCCGAAGGTGAAAGCCGAGGACGACGAGGGTTGCCGGGCCCTGGCCGACAAGTTCCCCGGTCAGGTCATCGCCCTGCCGAAGAGGCCCAAGGACGACGCCGGAGGGCGACAAGCGGGCTGGGCGCGAGATACGCCGCCACCGGTCCTCCCGCCGCATCGTCGTCGGGCACGCCGGCGTCTAAATGCGACAGGGGCGGCCAAGACTCTCCGGCCGGGGCGAAGCTGAGGGTCACATCGAGTTGGACGCCGTAGATCGTTGAATATGAGGCGGCCCCCTTGAAGTCCAGTGTCTTGGTGGAGGCGTTCAGTTATCGTGAACACGCATGGGCATCCACCCCCGGGTGCCGAACGTTACAGAGCAAACGCACAAGCTCACGGAAGGCCAGGGCGCCGCACATGCGACAGCGTCGGTTGCGAGATCTGCGGGTATCGGCCCTTGGGCTTGGTTGCATGGGCATGTCGGCCTACTACGGTTCCGCCGACCGCGACGAGGGCATCGCGACCATCCGCCACGCACTCGACCTCGGCATCAACTTCCTCGACACCGCGCAGGTCTACGGCCCGCTCACCAACGAGTCACTGGTCGGCGAGGCGATCAGAGGCCGCCGCGACGAGTTCGTGATCGCCACCAAGTTCAACAACCGGATGGACGACGCGGTGCCGGGCGACATGAGCACGGTGGGCCGACAGGACGGTTCGCCCGAGCACGTCAAGAGCTCCGTCCACGGCTCGCTCACGCGCCTGGGAACCGACTACATCGACCTCTACTACCAGCACCGGGTCGACCCCCACGTGCCGATCGAGGAGACCGTCGGCGCCATGGCGGAGCTGGTCGCCGAGGGCAAGGTGCGTCACATTGGGCTCAGCGAGGCGAGCGCGGACACCATCCGGCGCGCCCACGCCGTCCACCCGATCACTGCCGTAGAGACCGAGTACTCCCTGTGGACGCGGGATCCGGAGGCCGAGGTTCTGCCCACCTGCCGGGAACTCGGTATCGGTTTCGTCCCCTACTCACCGCTGGGCCGTGGCTTTCTCGCCGGCCGGTTTTCCTCCCTCGACGAACTGGACGAGGGCGACTTCCGACGCAGTGGTCCCCGCTTCGCCGGCGGCAACCTCGAGGCCAACCTGCGGCTGGCGGCCAAGGTGAAGGAGATCGCGGCAGAGAAGGACGTGACACCGGCGCAGCTGGCGATCGCCTGGGTTCTGGCTCAGGGAGACGACGTGGTTCCGATCCCGGGCACCAAGCGCCGCAGCTACCTCGAGCAGAACGCCGGCGCGGTTGATGTCGAACTGACCAAGGACGATATGGCCCGCATCGACGCTGAGCTCCCCGAGCCGTCCGGAGAACGCTATGACGAGGCTGGGATGAGGTCCGTGGACCGCTAACCTCGCTAACCTCAATCCTGCATGACGGCTCGTCAGCTTGACTGACGGGCCGTTTTTGCTTGTCCGGGCGCGGTGTTTCTGCGCGTGGGCATGGCGAGCGCACGGCTGTCGCGCCGGGTGGGCGCCGGATTCCACGGCTCCGGGGGTGGTCGGGTGCTCGTCGGGACAGGGCTTCGGTGCTGTCAGCCCGGGTTCGGTAGGGCTTGCAGCCGTTCGAGGGCGCCTGTGATCACATTGGTCCAGGGCCAGTGGCGGGCGAGGCGGAGCACGCGGCGGCGGCCGGTGGTGACGAGCTGGGCGGCGGCGGAGAACAGCCGTAGCCGCAGACGCTTGGGTTCCCACCGACGGGCGGGCCCGGCCAGGGCGAGCATGGGCATCCAGGCGAGCAGGTCGAGGCGAGCTGCACGATCTCCAGCCAGACCTGGTTCTGCGCGGCGTCGTGGAGGGGCAGGTTGCGCGGGCCGGTATCGCGGGCGGCACGGATCCGGTCCTCGGCGCGGGCCCGCTGGCGGTGCCGCAGCTCCAACTGGGCGATCGGGGCGTGGGTGGTGTTGGTAGCGAAGCAGGTCAGCCGCAGCCCGTCGGCGTCGGTGAAGCGCAACTGCGCGCCGGGTGCGGCCGTTCCTTGCGGACGATCAGCCGCATGCCCTTCGACCAACCCTTGAGGACGTCCCCTGCGAGTTCGGCCACCCAGGCGCCGTCGCGGACCTCGCCGCCCGGCTCGACAGCCGGAGTCCAAGCCGAGGCCGGGACCCGGAGCACAGCGGCGTGGATGGCGTCGGTGATGGTCATCCCCACCGAGTACGAAAGCCACCTTCCGTGTGCAGTAAGCCAGTTGAGGAACTTGTGGGTGCCGCCGCCGGAGTCGGTTCGGATCAGTGTGCGGCGTCCACGCCGGTACTTCTTCGGCAGCTGGGCCAACGCCAGGCGGGCGGCCTCGATGTGGTCGGCGGCGGTGTTGCTGCCCGCGTTCCCCGGTCTCAACAGGCCGGCGACCGGTTCCCCGGACCCCTCACGGCCGTGGTCGACGAACGCGAACAGCGGGTGGTGCCCGAACGTCTTCTTCCAGGTCTTGGCGGCGTGCTCTTTCTCGGATCGTGCCGGGACCAGCACGCCGTCGATGTCCACGATCACCTCGCCGCCCACGTCCGGGGCCGCCTCGCGGGCCAACCGCCAGGCCCGTGCGCGGACTTCGGCCCTTGCCCGGCGGATCGCCGTCAGCGCCTTGGGTCCGGCCGCAGCCAGGGTGTCGACCAGGCGGGAGACCGTCGGGTCGGAGGCGACCGGCCCGAACACGGCCGGCTCGGCCCGCAGCACCGCGACATCTGCCAGGCAGTCCCCGCCCAGGGCCACCGCGAGCGCGACGTCCAGCAGGATCTTGCCGCGATCATGGACCGCCCGCTCCTTGCGCCACGGCGTCAGAGCCGCCGACAGCGCCGCGTCCAGCCCTGCCTTGCGGGCCGTCTCGACACGTAGCACGGCGCCGGAGTGCGAGACGGCCCCGCGACCATCGCCCTCGACGCGGACACGTGGGTACAGCCCGGTACGCTTCTTCACCTGAGGAGTGCAGCTTTCCTGACGACGACATGGACCCTGGACAAGCCCTGTCGCCCCAGGTCAGAGGCACTCCTCGCTCTTTTGGTCACGCCTCGGACAGACCCGCTCGTGAAAGCGCGAGGTTAGCCGGTGCCAGCACGCCGGTGGGTCATTCCACCGCGGGCAGCCGGACGACCCGGGTCCAGGCCGCTACCGCCTTCAGGGCGGAGCCCGCGGCCAGCCCCCAGGCCGCACCCAGCGCGGAGCCGCTCAGCAGGTACCCGCCGAGCATGAGGACGACCGAAAGCAGCGAGAACACCACCTGCACCGACAGGGTGGCACGCGGGCTGAGCACCCGGAGGGTCACCAGAGCACAGGTGCCCAGGCCCATCACCGCGTACTGGGCGCCCGTGGCGGGCAGCAGGCTGGACGCCGACTGCCAGGTGGCGCCGAGCAACTGGCGCCCCGCACCGTCGGGCAGGTCGTGGAGTACCAGACCCCAGGCGAGGCCGGCGGCGCAAAGCAGCAGGCCGAGCACGGCCGCGGCGCGGGCGGTGGCCCGGGGGCCCCCGAAGCGGTTCAGCAGCGGCGGCCCGAACGCGTTCACCGAGTTGAAGAGCACGTTGAGCGGACCGAAGAGGGTGGACGCCCCGCGCAGCGCGCCGACCGCCAACGGAGCCGCGAACAGACCGAGGCCCAGCACGGCGAGCTGGCTTGAGGCGTTGCCCACGGCGAACTCCACCGCGAAACGCTGCCCGAGGTGGCCCCTGCGCAGATACGGCCGCAGATCGGTCCGGGCGCCGCGCACCCGTGGCCACAGCAGGCGCAGTCCGAGCAGCAGCGCGGGCACGGCCGACAGGCCCCAGACGGCGACGAGCAGCCCCGGCGCGGTGTGCTGCGGCTGGATCAGCAGCGCGGGCACCACGCACAACAGGCGCAGAGTGTCGGCGGCCAGCGCCAGGCCGGGGCGTCGCAGGGTCGAGAACGTATACCTGAGGGTGTCCTGGACCAGCACCAGCGGCAGGACGAGCCCCAGCGCGAGGAAGGCCCCGCCATGTCCGGCCCAGCTCCCACCGGCGACGGCGGTCGCCACCCCGGCGGCGGCGAGCAGGGCACCGCCCGCGACGGCGGCGAGCGCGGTGAACGAGACCCCTGACCGGCACGCGGCACCGGTGGCGGCTGCCTCGCCTCGGGTGAGGACCACGACCTGGCCGACGTAAGCGGTGTTGAGGCCGAGCAGCACCGTGAAGGTCAGGTAGACCATCGAGAAGGCGGCGAACCCCTGCGCGGTGGAGACCCGGGCGGCGATGACCAGGACGGCGATGTTGGTGAGACTGGACGCCGCCTGATCGAGCACTGAGGCGACCACCGCGGTCGCACGCCGCGGCACGGGCGGCTGCCGGGACGACTCGGACGTCCCCGGCGGATCGGACTCCCGATCCGGCGCCTCCGGCTGGTCCGGTGCCTGGCCGGACGCCCCGGGCGCGGTCACAGGTCTCCGGAACGGACGGTGCGCAGAGCCATCGTGGCGCTGGGGTTGGTGTGCGGGTCGAGTTCGGGCTCGGGGCGGCGCCCTGGCGGCGCCGCCCGGTCAGCCGGAGCCGAAACCTTCCGGCGCCGGTGGCTGCCGGACTGCGGAGGGGAATCGGTTCCGCCCCGGCGCGGCTCGGTGTGCGTCACCGCGCCGAGCACGGTGCCGCCCGCGCCGACGATCAGCTCACGGATGCGGATGAGGTCGGCTCGGTGCACGGTGCGTGGATCGCAGACGATGAGCACGCCGTCGACGCGGTCGACGAGCGCGAGGGCGTCCGCGTAGGCGAGCACGGGCGGTGCGACGACCACCACGGTGGCGTCGGGGTCGTCGGCCTCGGCGATCAGCTGAGTGACCCGGGCGGAGGTCAGCGCGCGCGGGACGTTGCGTACCCGTTCGCCGGGGATGAGGCCGAAGGCCCCGGACTCGCCCGCGTCGACCACGAGCTGGCCCCGGCCGGGCCACTCCCCTTCGGTGAGATCACCGTACTCGCCACCGCCGTAACCTTCTCCGCGGCTCCAGCGGGGCCGGGACGCGGTGGACACGTCGAGGAGTTCGGAAAGTGACGGGGTGCGCAGATCGGCCTCGACGAGCAGCACGCGCTTGCCGGTCTCCGCGAAGGACGCGGCGAGGTTGGCCGCCACGGCGGCGCTCGCCTCCATGGAGCCGCGCGGGGCGACGACCAGCACCCGCCGCCGGTCGGCGAACTTCTCGTCGTAAGCGAGTCGGAAGGCGATCGAGCGGTACTCCTCGGCCGCCCGGGAGTCCGTACGGCCGACCTCCAGGGCACCGGCGGAACCGCGCGGCAACGCGCCCAGCACGGGGCCGCGCACCGCGCGGGCCACGTCGCCGGCCGAACGCGGTGCGGGGTCGAAGACCAGCCGTACCCAGGCGACGAGCAGTCCGAGGCCGACGCCGACCAGCCCGCCGAGGCCGAGCGCCAGCGGCAGGCCCGGCCCGTCGGGCGCCGCGGGCGGGACCGCGTCGCGGATCACGTTGCCGGGCGTCATGTCGAGCGCCTTCAGACTGGTGATCTTGGAGCTCAGCTCGGTGATGCGATTGAGCAGGTTGGCCTGCTGCGCGTAGAGCGAGTCGGCGCGGGAGCCGTCGGACAGCCCTTTGATGTCCTTGGAGAGCTTGTCGTTGCGCAGGGCGATGGGATCCAGCTGGTCCTGGAGGCTCTTGACCATCACCGTGCGGTAGGACTCCCACTGCTCCTTGCTCAGACTGACATACGCCTCGGTCAGCGCGTTGGCGCGGCGGGCCGCCTCCTGCGGGTCGGAGGCGTTGTAGGTGAAGTGCAGCACCAGGGTCTGCGGCGGAGTGGTGACCTGGAGCCCACTCTGGAGCCCCTCGACCTCGTCCTGGCCCATGCCCAGCTTCTTCGCGGCGCGCTCGGCGACCTTGCGGCTGAGCGCCGTCTGCCGTTCCGAACCCATGTTGATCGCCTTGTCGATCGACAGGGTCGGCGCGAAGGGGTCACTGGAGGGGGCGCGCAGGACGACATCGGTGGTGGCCGCGTAGCTGTCGGCGCCGGTGACGCCGAGCCATGCGCCGGCCAGCAAACCCACCCCGACCCCGCCTGCGATCAGCCAGCGGTAGCGCAGCAGCTGGCGGAACTGCTCGCGCAACTGCTCCGGCTCGTCCTCCGCCCGGATCGTGACATGTGTCTGGCTCACCTTCCAGGGCCCCCCATTGCCTCGTCGATCAGCGCGTCGATCCGCGCGAGACCCGCTTCCCGTGACAGATGGGCCGCCACATGGCGCGGTCCTGCCGCACCCAGCTCGTTCGCCGTCAACGGATCCTGAGCGAGTTTACGCACCGCGGACAGAAACTGATCCGGATCCTCTGGTTCCACGAGCACTCCGGCACCGGAGCGCAGTACCTCGCGGGCCGTACCGCCCTCCGCGGCGACGGACGCGACCACGGGGCGGCCGGCCGCGAGGTACGAAGTCAGCTTGGACGGCACGCTCATGTCGAGCACCGAGGCCCGCTGGGTGACGGCGAGCACATCGGCGGCGGCGAGCACATCCGGGAAGTCCGCGTCAGGAACCGGAGGCATGAATTCCAGATTGGGCAGCCCGCCGGCCAACTGGGCGAGGTGCTCACGCTGGTTGCCGTCGCCCATCAGCAGTATCCGGGTGGCCGGATCGCGGCGGGCCGCCTCCACCAGCACCTCAAGCCCCTGCTTGAGGCCCATGTTGCCGGAGTGCAGGACGACCGTCTGCTCGGGCCGCCAGCCGAGGCGCTCCCGGGTAAGCGCCCGGGGCGCCGACGGCGCCTGTATGTGCGACCAGTTGGGCACCAGGCGGATACGGCCGGGGTCCACTCCCATCGCCCGTACCCGGTCCACGAACGTCTCGTGGATGACGCCGACGAGAGTGGCCCGCCGCAGCACCCACGCCTCCGCGAGCTCGGCCAGCTCAGCGGCCCGGCCACCGCCGCCCTTGATACCGGACTGCGCCGCGGCGGCGCCCATCAGGTCCTGTACGACGGGCACGTACGGGGCCCGATGCCGGGCGGCGATCCGAGCGCCGAGCACTCCCCCGGCGAGACTGGGCAACTGGGCGAGCACCGCGTCGAGCCGGCCGGTGCGGGGAGGTGCGACCAGGCCGTGGGCGAGAATCGAGCCCTCGAACACGCCGCGACGCAGGGCGGTCTGCCGTGGCGGGATGCTGTGCCGGCGGCGGTGCACCGTGACACCTGCACGCCGCTCGGTGGCCCGCCACACCTTGCGGTAGGCGGGGTCGAGCTGCCAGGACGGATAGTGCGGAAGGCCCGTGAGCACATGGGTGTCATGCCCGCGGCTCGCCCAGTGCTCGGCGATGCCGGTCGCGTAGGGGCCGATGCCGGTGTGCTCGGGCGCGTAGTTGGTGGACACCAGCAGCAGCCGCCGCCCGCCGTCCTCGCCATTGGTCTGTGTCACGCGACGAAACCTTCCCCCCGGCCACCCGCCTCGGTGGCCTCCCCAGTATGTTCACACCCCACGGGACCCCCTGACCCCGCGTGGTGCTCGGAGGTGAACCAGGTCGCACCCGATTGTTCACTCTCCCCGCACCCAGCATGAACGCTATCGTCAAATTCTGCGCGCTCCTGTCAACGGGTGCGCGCGGGGGGACACCAACGAACAAGGGGGGCATTTGTGCCATCGAGCGAGCGGTACCGCGTGGGCTACGCACCCGGCGCCTACGATCTCTTCCACATCGGGCACCTGAACATCCTGCGCCACGCCCGCGCCCAGTGCGACTACCTGGTGGCCGGGGTCGTCTCGGACGAGATGGCCGAGATGGCCAAGGGCAGGCGACCCATGATCCCGCTGGTCGAACGGCTGGAGATCGTGCGCAGCATCCAGTACGTGGACGCCGCGTTCGTCGAGACCGTGCCGGACAAGGTCGAGGCCTGGAAGCAGGTGCGCTTCGACGTGCTGTTCAAGGGCGACGACTGGCGTGACACACCGAAGGGCGAACGCCTGGAGCGCGACTTCGCCGCGGTGGGCGTGGATGTCGTCTACTTCCCGTACACCGTCCACACGTCGAGCACCCAACTGCGCCGTGCCATCGACGCCCTCGGTGGGCCGCCGCGCCTCAGCGACGAACTGCTGACAGCTCCCGAAACCATTTGACGAGGAAGGCGACGAGGAAGAGCACGGCGGCGGCGGCGAGCCCGGTGTAGGCCCAGCGGAACACTCCGCCACCGCCGAGCAGCAGGAAGACCAGGCAGAACACACCGTGGTCCACGGGCAGCAGCGCCACCGCCCGCACAGTGGACGGCGCGGTTGTCTGCCCCGGTGCCGCCTTGGGCTTGAGCTGCTCGGTGAGCAGGCCCCCGAAGAACGTGACGACGGCGGCGAGCTGGAAGCCCAGCGGCACCAGCAGCCAGCCGTCGGCCGAGGTCCCGAAGTGCCCGGGGTACCGGTAGAACGCGATCAGCACCGCAGTGTGCAGCGCGGTGAGCTTGGCGCAGTCGACCACATGATCAAGCCATTCGCCCGCAGCACTCCCACCGCCGCGCAGCCGCGCCAGCTGCCCGTCAGCCGAGTCGAAGGCGAACCCGACCGCAAGCCCGAGCCACACCAGCAGACCCACCGCCCAGGTGGGCCGGGCGAACGCCACCGCCAGGACCGCCGCGAAGCTGAAGGCCGCACTGATCAAGGTGACCTGGTTGGGCGTGAGTCCCAGCCGGTGGGAACCGGCAGCGAGATACCGCCCTGCGGGCCGGTTCACGAACCGCGAGTACAGCGACACCCCTTTCGCGCTCTTCTGCGCGGATTTCAACTGTGTCAGCGCCGATGTGCCGGTAGCTGTGCTGCTCATCGATCCCCCCGGACCTCAAGACCCCACTGATGACTCCCCCGCCCCACATCATCACAGGTGAGCAGGCGCGAAGACGAACCAACGGGAAACTGACCGGAAACGACACCACCTGGTCACGGCCAGTGCGGCACGGTCGGTCGGCAGCCGCAGGGCCGCCGTGCGGCACACGGGCGGATGGCGAGGGCCGGCGCCCGTGCGCCGGAGCCTTGATAGCTCTCACCAGCCGAATTCGAACAGTAATAGCAGAGAGCGCGTACACTCACACTCGCAGCATGAACCTCCGTGTTCACACTCCCGGGACGCCTCACTGAGCCGGGTCTCCTGACGCACTGTCGTCCCGTCCGAGTTCGGCGCCGAAGTCGAATTCGAACGGTCCGCGTTGCTGCATGCCGCGGGCGAGCAACTCGGCCAGCCTCGCGCGTCCGTTCGGCGAGACCGCGGCCGTGCGCAGCGCCTGACCGGACTCCACGATGTCCTCCAGCCGGAGCGCCGACCGGCGGTTGATGATGTCCTTGGCGGTGGACAGCGCGTTCTGGTCGAAGCGCGCGATCCGTGAGGCGAAGCCGTCGACGAAGGCGTCGAGTTCGGCGTCGGGCAGGGCCCGGTTCACCCACCCGTACCGCTCTGCTGTCGCGGCGTCGAAGTCCTCGGAGCCCAAGACGATCTCCAGAGCGCGTGAGCGTCCGACCAGGGCGGGCAGGATCTCCATCGCGCCGCCTCCCGGGACCACTCCCGATCCCACTTCCGGCTGGCCCAGAACCGCCTTCTCGATACTGGCGAAACGCAGATCGCACGCCAGGGCGAACTCGCTTCCCGCGCCCCGTGCGCGGCCGCGCAGGCAGGCGATGCTGACGAAGGGAGCCCGTGCCAGGCGCACCACGACGTCCGGCCAGGGCGGCAGGCCGGTGGGACCGGTGTCGGTGGGCATCTCGGCTGCCCGGACCGCGTCGTAGTGCGCCAGGAAGAACTCGTCATCAGCGCTGCCGAAGACGACAACCTTCACATCCCGGTCACTCTCCAGCCGGGTCAGAAGATCCCGCAGGCCGGCCATGACCTCCGGGTCGATCAGGTTCAGGGGCGGGTTGTCGAAGGTGACCTGCCAGTAGGCGGCGGAGTGGCGGTGAATTCTCACCGGGGAGGTGGGCACAGAGATTTCCCGATTCCTGATCCAGGGACAGAAGACCGACGATGCTGCGCGCTTCCCGGTCGCGTCGTCCAGTCGTGCTTTGACCCTCACACACTACTAGGGCGTGTCCGGCGGATCATGAGCGGAGCCATAACCGGATGGCGCCCGTCGCCCCGGTCAGCGCAACCCGGCCGCCCGGTCCTGCCGGAACGTGGTGATCAGCGCGATGCAGCAGGCCGCGATCGCCACCCGCCCAGAGGCCTGCAGCAGCGGCCCGCGCAGCAGGATGAAGGAGTACCCGGCGACCAGCGGCACCGTCAGCGCGATCAGGCTGCCCGGTGGCGACCGGCGCACCGCTCGCCGCGCGTGGCGGCGGTCGACCCGCGCAGCGGTGTAGCCCAGGGCCACGAACCCCGCCACCATGCCGACCGGTCCGAAGTCGATCCACAGTTCGGCCCACACCGGTGACGAGAGGTTGGTGTTGACGGCTCCCATCCACTCGCCGACGATCACGCCGGTGTCCATCGGCTTGTCCGGCCAAACGGATCGGGGCACCGCGAAGAGCACCGAACCCGCGAGCTGGCGGCCGTAGGTGTGGCCACGCCCCGACCGCACGTATGTGACGGTGTTGGCGAACATGCCGACCTGGTCGTAGTCCTTGATGGTCAGCGGTTCCAGCGGGGACGTGGTCTCCAGCGGGCGGTAGTTGTCGTCGTCGTAGCGGAACCGGTCCGAGAACGGGAACACGATCAGGGCCACGATCACGCCCAGACTCAGTGCGACGCGGTAGAACGCGGCGCTCACGGGGAAGACGGTGAACAGCAGCGAGAAGAGGACGGTCAGGAACCAGAAGCGCGGGTTGGAGATCGGGTTGTTGACCACACCGTTCAGCCCCGTCAACGCCACCCACGTGGCGATGGTCATGCCGGAGCGGCGCGCGCGCCGCGAGGTCACCAGCCACCGTGTGTACGCCAGCCAGGCGATCAGGGCGGGCACGGTGCCGAAGCCGCGCACGATGGCCTGGCCCGCCTGCGAGTCCGCCTGGGAGAGACCTGCGTCCTGGACGCTGCTGATGATCTCCTGCCGGCTGGTGAAGAACACCGCGGGACCGCCCAGTTTGACCATGAGGAGGGCCGAGCCGGCGAAGGCGGCGATGGTCAGCAGGTACAGGCGGCGGCGGTGCACCAGCGCCGTGCGCAGCCCGTCGTCCCGCTCGCGGCCCGGCCGCTGGCGGGCCAGCAGCGAGCCGATGTCGAAGGCGACGCAGCCGATCAGCACGAGCGCGATGGCCTCCGTCAGTTCGGTGCGCGCCCCGACCACCGGGGTCGGTGTGCGTCCGAGCACGGTCTGGACGAGCGGTGCCACGCCCATCGCCATGTAGACGAACAGCCAGAACGACCCCGCGAGCAGCTTGCGCCGGCTTGTGAGGATCATCGCCGACAGCCGCAGGCTCGAGTACACCGTGAGCGCGAACTGCGTCCACAACGCGGAGTCGTACAGGCCGGTGCCCGGCTGTACGAGCACCAGCAGCGGGAGGAACACCGCGAACCCCAGCACCAGCGGGATCGACAGTGCGCGCGAGAGCAGGGTGCGCGGTGAGAACGACGGCATGGCGGAGTACTCCCGCGCACCCGGCTCGTCCGCGTCCCGGCCGTATGCCGCAGGCGCCGCCACGGCGCCCCGGTCCTTGTGCTGCGTCATGGCGTCACCGCCCCCGCCCCCGATAGAGATCCCCGCCGCAGTCTACGGACGCGCTGCCTGCGATGAACACCCAGCTACTACAGTTGTGGCCGAGTGGCGTCCCGGGGACGCCGTTGGGGGTGGATCGATGCGTGACCTCCCGGCCTTCACACTGGCCGGATACGACAAGGGACGTAGCAGAATCGTTCAGGCGCTCTGGTTCGCGGTGATGAACACGGTCTTCATGGCGTGGTTCACCCCGGCCAGGGTCAGGACGGCTCTGCTGCGTGCCTTCGGTGCCCGGATCGGGACCGGAGTGCTCATCCGGCACCGCGTGCGCGTGCTGTGGCCGTGGAAGCTGGCCGTCGGCGACCACACCTGGATCGGCGAGGGGGCCTGGATCCTCAACCTGGAGCCGGTCGCCATCGGCTCGCATGTGTGCGTGTCCCAGGAGGCACTGCTGTGCACCGGCAGCCACGACCACCGGGCCGCCGACTTCCGGTACCGCAACGGGCCGATCACGGTGGACGACGGCGCGTGGATCGCCACCCGCGCCACGGTGCTGGCCGGGGTGAAGGTCGGCCGCTGTGCTGTGGTCGGCGCCGGAGCGGTGCTCCACAAGGACCTGCCGGAACTGACCATGCACACCGCCGACCACCAACGCAGGCCCGTCGAGGAGCCGGTATGAGAGTGCTGCACGCGGTCACCCTGCACAGCACCACCCATGCCTTCGGAGGCCCGGTGCGGGTGGCCCTCAACCTCTGCAAGGGGTTGCGGGAACGCGGACACGACGCACGCGTCACCGCGCTTGCCGACGGCTTCCCGGCGCCGCTGCCCGAGGAGATCGAGGGCGTGCCCGCCCGGCTGTACAGGGCGCGCAGGATACTGCCGCTGGGATTCAGCGGCCTGACCTCGCCCTCGCTCCTCGCCGGGGCGCACCGCCTCGTACGTGCGGCCGATGTCGTCCATGTGCATCTGGCGCGGGACCTGGTGACGCTCCCGGTCGCGCTCGCCGCGCTGCGCGCCGGGCGGCCACTGGTCCTCCAGACGCACGGCATGGTCGACCCGAGCGAGCGGCTGTCGGCCCGGCTGCTCGACGCGGTCGCCCTGCGCCGGGTGCTGACCGGTGCCCACGCGGTGCTGCACCTCACCAGCCGTGAACTCCGCGACCTGAACGCGGTGGTGGGCGGAGCCGGGCTCGACCGCGCCGTCCGCCTGGTCAACGGAGTCCCCGCGCAGCCCGACGGACCTGCCCCGCAGGGCCCACCGCGCGTCCTGTACGCGGCCCGCCTGCAGGCCCGCAAACGCCCCGCCGACCTGGTGGATGCGGCACCCGCGATCCTCGCCCGGCACCCGGACGCGAGCATCGTGGTGGCCGGGCCCGACGAAGGCGAACTCGCGTCCGTGCGGCGGCGGATCGACGAGCTGGGACTCGCCGGGAAGGTGAGCTGCCCGGGACCGCTGACCGGGACGCAGATGACCGAGGAGCTGCGCCGGGCACACGTCTACGTGCTGCCTTCGGTCGACGAGCCGTTCCCGATGTCGGTTCTGGAGGCGATGGCCGTGGGCACCCCGGTCGTGGTGACCGACTCCAACGGCCTGGCCCGCGATGTGGACCGCTCCGGAGCAGGCCGTGTGGTGACCGGTCCCGACGGTATCGCTCCCGCGGTGCTCGACCTGCTGGAGCCGTCCGTACGCGAGAACGCGTCCGCGTCGGCCCGCGAACTGACGGCCGAGACGTTCTCCATGGGAGCGGTCCTCGGCACGCTGCTCGACGTGTACGAGCGGTCCCAGGACGGGTGAGGGCCCTCCGGGGCTTCGGGGTCCTTCCGGGGGCTTCGTCGAACTGCTCACCGCCGGGCCGGCCGACGCGGGCGTGGGGCGGCCGTTCACGGTGGCCGGGTGAGCGGCAGAACAGGCGGCGACTCCCCCCGGCTCAGCCGGGGGGAGTCGCCTGGACAGACGGTGCTTACGCGGGAAGCCAGGCGTAGCAACCGGTCGAGACGAACGTGCGGGTCCCGGCCGGGATCTCCGCCGTCACCTTCTTCCCGGCGCCCGTGCCGGGGCCGGCCGCCAGCACCTTGCCTTCCTCTCCCATCGCCTGCCAGGTGCAACCCGCGGCGGTGGTGAGAGCCTGGTAGGTGCCGGGCTCCGGGTTCTTCCGGGTGCCGTCGGCGAACCCGGTCGCGGCGGCGTCCAGCAGGGGCTGCTGCTTCGGGCACAGCTGCTTGATCGCGGCGTCCGCCTCCGGCAGGTCCCCGGAGATGATCGCGCCGATCGCGGCGTTCTTGTCGTGGGCGGCGGTCCGCTCGATGCGCTGGCAGGTCTCCTGGCCGGTCTGGAGTACGGCGGCCGGGTCCATGTCCACGGGTACTCGGCCGCTCAGGTACTTCTTCTCGTTGGCGGTGAAACTGCCGGTCGCCGGGCTGAGTTTCGCGTCGGGCAGGACCGGGCCCTTGGAGGCCGGGGCCGACGGGCCCTCGGAGGGCGTGCTCGCCTGTGAGTCGGTTGTGGCGGTGGCCTTCTTGCCGGAGGTGCTCTGGGTGGGCTTGGCCTTCGCCTCCGCGTCGCCGTCCGAGCTGCAACCGGCGAGGGCGAGCAGCGCGGTGAGAGCGACGACGCCGACCGCGCCGCGCCGGACAGGCCGGGGAATACGAGTGTGCATGGTGGCTCCTGCGGGGCCGGCGGGCCCCGGGGTATGGAGGCGGGCCCACACGGAGGTGCGGGCCCGGAGGGTGTGCGGGCCCACACGGAGGTGCGGGCCCGCACGAAGGGGCGGCGAGGTTACGGCGCCCCGAAGGTCAGCACCAGCTGCGGGGTGTTCTCCGCGGCCGACGCCTCACCGGACCACAGCCACAGGGCGTCCGTTCCGGTGCTCGTGAGCGCCAGGTCGTAGCTGCCGCCCAGAGCCGGCGAGAGCGCCCCGGTGTCGAGCGCCGTCGAGTAGAGCGACGACAGCTCGGTCATCCCGGTCAGCGTGCCGATCGCGGTTCCGGAGACGGCCGGCTTGGAGGCGTAGGTGGTGCCCGACTCCGTCCAACTTCCGGTGAACGGCCGCACGGAGACCTCGTCCGTGCTGCCCGCGCTGCTCAACGTGGTGGTCTTCACCGTGAGCCGCGCGCTCTTGAGCACGGTCCCGGCCGGGGCTGCCGGCAGGTCGAAGCGCAGATACGTCTCGTACGCCGCGCTGCCGCGCACCGCCAGGGAGGTGGAGGTGCCGTAGTTGGTGCTGGCGGCACCGGCGTTGACATACGTGTCGTCCGCCGCCTTGACCGTCTGCACGGTGTCGGCCGCGGCCGAGGCGAGGGCGTGGTGCTTCTGCACCTGGGACGCGCTCAGCACCGACGGGTAGATGGCCGTCTCGTCCATCTGGCCGGCGAAGTGGTAGCTGGTGGGCCGGTTCGGCCAACCGTTGAGGTTGTCCCCGCCGGTGCGCCAGTAGCCGCTGTAGCTCTGGTTGCTGGTCTCGGCGAGCGTGCCGACCTGGACGCCGTCCACGTACAGGGCCATCCCGGAGGCGCCCTGGGTGGCGACGACGTGGTGCCAGGCACCGTCGTTGTAGCTGTCCGGGGTGGTGATGGTGCGGGCCGTACCCGTCCAGACGCCGAAGATCAGCTGACCGTTGTTGCGCATGTAGACGTGCTTGTCGTAGTTGCCGCTGGTCCCGGTGGTCCGGTCGCCGAACCCGACCAGCTTGCCGCCCCGAGTGGTGGTCGTCTTGAACCAGGTCTCGATCGAGTACTGGCTCGGCACCGTGGTCCGCTTCTCGCTGTAGACCCACTCGTTGCTGCCGTTGAACCCGATCGCGGTGGACGTGCCCGTCACGGCGGCCGGAGTCTGGCGCAGCGAGGGCCCGTTGACCTGGACGCCGTTCTGGTCACCCGACGAGCTGTCCCCGATGAACGGGCTGGCGGACTCGTCGTAGCGCCAGTACAGGTTGGCGCCGTCACCCAGCACCTGCGCCGGGTAGTTCTGGGCGGAGGTCGGCACCGTCACCGTGACCGTGGACGACAGCCCGGAGGCGTTGCCCGCGGCGTCGGTGGCGGTCACCCGGTAGCTGTAGGTGGAGCCGGGGGTGACGTTCTTGTCGGTGAACGAGAGCTGCGGGCGGGACCACTCGACGGAGTCGCCCTCGACCGTGTACACGGGCGAGGATCCGTTGTTGCGGTAGACCTTGTACGTCAGCCTGCTGTCGTCCAGGTCGTAGCTCGAACGCCAGCGGACCCGGGCCTCGGTGGGCGACAGGGCCTCGGCGCTGACCGCAGGCACCGTCGGCGCCCCGATGTCCGGGGAGGACGCGAAACGGGTCAGGCCCTGGGCCGCCGCGCCGTTGACGGTGGTGAACTCGCCGCCGACCCACATGTATTTGTTGTCCGAGGTCTCGGAGACCACCATGGCGCGCGGGCCGATGCCCTCGGCCAGACCGTCGTTGGTGTCCGGGAACCAGCCCAGCTTGTTGGTGCCGGTGGTCGGCTCCGCGAGCAGGTGACGGCGGCGGCCGTCGGGGAACTCCCCGACACTGGAGCAGTCGTGTGCGTGCGACGCGCTGTACAGCACGCCCTCGTACGATTCGACGGCCTGGGTGGCGCCGAGGCAGGTGTCCCGCCAGCGCTGGTTCATCGTGGACAGGTCCAGCGCGATACGGCCGTCGAAGACACCGCCGCCGGTGCCCTCGTTGCCGGTGTAGAAGCCGGTGGCGTCGGTGTCGAGCGCCTTGACCACCGATCGGCTCTCGATGAAACCGGGGTAGGTGCGGACGTTGGCGCCGGTGGTCGCGTCGACGACGGCCAGGGCGTGCGAGTTCGCGCCGTTGACGGCGAAGAAGTCACCGCCGAGGATCACGTTCTTGCCGTCAGGGGTGACCGCGACGGCCCGGCCGGGCTCGTCGACATCGGCCTGGAACGGCTTGACCGCGCCGCTGGTGGCGTCCACGGCCGCGTAGCGCTCGTGCCTGGCCCCGCCGACGGAGGTGAAGTCGCCGCCCAGGTAGACGGTGTCGCCGGTGACCGCGAGCGCCCGCACGGTGGCGGGGACGCTCGGGCGGAAGTCCGCCTTGGGCGTGCAGGTGGCGATGTCGATGGCGGCGAGGCTGCTGACCGGGACGTTGTTGACCGAGCCGAAGTAGCCGCCCGCGTACAGCGTCTTCTTGTCCGGTGAGACCGCGAGGGCCCGCACGGTCGCGGTTCCGCTGCCAACGGCGAAGGACAGCTTGCAGGACGTGGGGTCGCCGGTCGCCGCGTCGAGCGCGACGAAGTTCAGCGCGTTCTGCGCGGTTCCGCTTTCCCCGTCCGGCGGGCGCACCTGGGAGAAGGTGCCACCCGCGAACACGGTGCCGTTCGCCTCGGCCAGGGTCCAGACGATGCCGTTGGTCTGCCAGGTCGGCAGGTCGTCGGCGGTGAAGGCGACGGGCGAGGTGATCGCGGATGCGGACCGCGGAAGGATCGTGATCAGGCCGAGGCCTCCCGCTGCCGCCACTGACAGTGCGAGGGCGACGCTGATCCGCCCTCTTGTTCTTCTGTGCATGTACCCCCCGGCTTCTGAGCCCGCTCGCGGACTCTCTGCCTTTTGACGTGCCCGCCTATTTCCCCCTGGGTCGGGGCGGGCCGTACGAACGTGTTGGTGCGCGAACTCTACGAGTGCATGACACTTCGCGGAACGCATTTGACGCATCTGTTTGACAATTTAAACGTGTTGACGCCGTCTTCGTGGACCGGTGTTCCACAACCGTTATCAGCGGGCGGCGTGACGTGGCGGGCGTCCCGCCCGGAGCGCCCGGAGGTCAGCGGTCAGCGGTCGATGCGCACCGAGGCGCCCGCCAGCTGGTCCGCCACCTGCCGGACATCCGCTTCGACCATGATCCGCGCGAGTTCCTCCACGAGGACGGTGGGCTTCCAGCCGAGCAGCTCGCGCGCTTTGGACGCGTCGCCGATCAGCGCGTCGACCTCGCTGGGGCGCTCGTACTTGGGGTCGTAGCGGACGTACTCGTTCCAGTCCAGGCCGGCATGGGCGAACGCGGTCTCCACGAACTGCCGCACCGTGGCCGGGACCCCGGTGGCGACCACGTAGTCCGTCGGCTCGCCGTGCTGGAGCATCCGCCACATCGCCTCGACGTAGTCGGGCGCGTATCCCCAGTCGCGCACCGCGTCCAGGTTGCCGAGGTAGAGGCGGTCCTGGAGGCCGGCCTTGATCCGCGCCACGGCGCGGGTGATCTTGCGGGTCACAAAGGTCTCGCCGCGGCGCGGGGACTCGTGGTTGAACAGGATGCCGTTCACCGCGAACATCCCGTATGCCTCACGGTAGTTGACCGTGGTCCAGTACGCGAAGACCTTCGCGGCCCCGTACGGGCTGCGCGGGTGGAAGGGGGTGTCCTCGTTCTGCGGGGGCGGTGTCGAGCCGAACATCTCCGAGGACGACGCCTGGTATATCCGGGTGTCCACCCCGCTCGCCCGGATCGCCTCCAGCAGCCGCAGCGCACCCAGGCCGGTCACGTCGCCGGTGTACAGCGGTGCGTCGAAGGAGACCCGCACATGGGACTGCGCGCCCAGGTTGTACACCTCGTCCGGCTGGATCTCGCGCAGCAGGTTCACCAGCGCCACCCCGTCCGACAGGTCGGCGTGGTGCAGCACGAAGCTGCGCTCGGCCTCCTGCGGGCCCTGGTAGATGTGGTCGATCCGCTCGGTGTTGAAGCTGGACGACCTGCGCACCAGGCCGTGTACCCGGTAGCCCTTCGACAGCAGCAGCTCCGCCAGGTACGAGCCGTCCTGGCCGGTCACGCCGGTGATCAGCGCGGTCTTGGTCATGTGATGTTCCCCTCCGTGCCGGACCCGCCACGGGGGCGGATCCGGTTCTTGCGCCCGCCGTGCACGGGCCGTATGTCGTGAAATCCGGGCATCTCTGGAATCTCGTGAGCTGCGGGTAAGTTCGTCTGGTTTGACGACGGGGTCGTACGGACCACGCAACGCCTGGCATGATCCGGCCCATGACCGCATCGCTGCTGCCCGAACGTGCCCGTGTCTTCGTCGCCGGCCACCGTGGCCTGGTGGGCTCCGCCGTGGCCCGCCGGTTCGCCGCCGACGGGCACGAGGTGCTCACTCGTACCCGTGCCGAACTCGATCTGCGCGACGCCGCGCGCACCGCAGCCGAACTGGCCGCGCTGCGCCCCGACGCGGTGGTGCTCGCCGCCGCCAAGGTCGGCGGCATCATGGCCAACAGCACACAGCCGGTGCAGTTCCTGGAGGAGAACCTCCAGATCCAGCTCAGCGTGATAGCCGGCGCCCATGCCGCCGGCGTCGAGCGCCTGCTCTTCCTGGGGTCGTCCTGCATCTACCCCAAGCACGCCCCGCAGCCGATCACCGAGGACGCGCTGCTGACCGGTCCGCTGGAGCCCACCAACGAGGCCTACGCCCTCGCGAAGATCGCGGGGATCGTGCAGGTGCAGTCGTACCGGCGCCAGTACGGCGCCGCGTACATCAGCGCGATGCCGACCAACCTCTACGGGCCGGGTGACAACTTCGACCTGGAGACCTCGCACGTGCTGCCGGCTCTGATCCGGCGCTTCCACGAGGCGGCGGCCGAGGGGCGCGACGAGGTCGTGCTGTGGGGCAGCGGCACGCCGCGCCGGGAGTTCCTGCATGTGGACGACCTGGCCGCCGCCTGCGCGGTGCTGCTGCGCTCGTACGACGGTGACGAGCCGGTCAACATCGGCTACGGCAGTGATCTGACCATCCGCGAACTGGCCGGGACGGTCGCCGAGGTCACCGGCTTCACCGGCCGGATCGCCTGGGACACCGGCCGCCCCGACGGCACCCCGCGCAAGCTGCTCGACGTGTCCCGGCTGTCCGGGCTGGGCTGGAGGCCGGCGATCCCGCTGCGCGACGGCATCGCGGCGACCTACGCGCACTGGCGCGGCGGCCTCGAGGACGGCACCGCAGGCCGACCCGGGCACTGACGGCTCCGGCCGGTTCCCTGACCCCGGCGCGCCACCGTGCGCGCCGGGGGGCTGTGCGGTCACGGGAGCCGCCCTCAGTACGCCCCGCGACCGTCGACGACGGCGCGGAACGTGCGGGCCATGACGTCGACGTCACTGGTGAACGACCAGTTGTCGACGTAGCTCAGATCGAGTTGGACGGTCTCGTCCCAGGACAGGTCGGAGCGTCCGCTGATCTGCCACAGTCCGGTCATCCCCGGCCGGACGCTCAGCCGCCGCCACTCGACCGGCGTGTAGTGGGCCGCCTCGTCGGCGAGCGGCGGCCGTGGGCCCACCAGGGACATGTCACCCTTCAGGACGTTGACCAACTGGGGCAGTTCGTCGAGCGAGGTACGGCGCAGCCAGTGCCCGACCCGGGTGACCCGGGGATCGCGGCGCATCTTGAACATCAGGCCGTCGTGCTCGTTCTCCTGGGCCAGCGCGGCCTTCTGGCTGTCGGCGCCGACCCGCATGCTGCGGAACTTCCACATCACGAACGGGCGCCCGCCCAGGCCGATGCGCTCATGGAGGTAGAACACCGGACCCGGCGAAGACAGCCGCACCGCCGCCGCGATCAGCAGCAGCAGCGGAGCCAGGACGAGCAGGCCCAGCAGGGCTGCGCTGCGGTCGAGGATCTGTTTGAGCACCGGCTGCACGCCGTCCTTCGTCGGCGGGGCCACGCGCAGCAGCGACATACCGCCGGCCGACCCGGTCTCCAGTCGTTTGACGGACACCTCCACCAGGCCGGGTGCCAGAACCAGCTCGATCCCTGCGTCATGCAGGCCCCAGGAGAGGCGGCGCAGCCGCTCTCCGGACAGGGCGGTGCCCGGGACGACCAGCACCAGATCGGCGCCGAGCCGGTGCACCGCGCTGACGACCAACTCGGCGTCCTCCGTCGCGCACTGGGGCGCGGTCGCGGTCAGCCGCTGTCCGGTCCGGATTCCCGAGACGAACTCGCCGCCACCCACGGGTACGGCACCCACCGCCACATACGGGTGGTCGGTACGGGCGGCGAGGTGCGCGGTCACACCGTCGGCCGCGGTGGGTTCGCCCACCACCAGCACCTTGACCACCGCCTGCGCGCCGCGGCGCCTCGCCGCGAGATGACGGTGCACCGCCTTGCGGCACACCAGGGTCAGCAGCAGGGCGGGAAGCAGTGCCGCCAGGCACAGCGCCGCGCGCAGGCGCACCCCTGTCGCGGCGTGCCCCACCGCGAGGACCCCCAGCAGGATGAACCAGTCGTGGAGCACCGGCAGTGTGCCCCGGTCCTCGCCGATGGCCCGGGCCGCGTAACGCGAGCGGAACGCCTGGACGCCCGCCCAGGCGAGCCCCGCGACGATGCCGCTCGGCACGGCCCACGGCTGGTGGGTGACGAGGAACATCAGTCCCACCGGCACACCGGCGCCGACGAGGTCGGTGGTCACCGAAACGGGCAGATACCACCGGGACTTGCGTCCCATCCACAGCGAGGAGCGCGCCCGACACCGGGCCTCGCTCGATCGGTCGGAATCAGCGGTCTGAACATCCCACATGTACCCCCCCAGGCACGTTCGGTGGCGCGAGCCACCGGTGTCACGAACGTCTATCCGTCGAACATGCGACACGATGGCGAACGGTACGGCAAACTTGTGCACGCATGGGCGCGTTTACGTGAACGTGACCGACAGGTACTGGGCCATATGAAACCGCATGTCGAACGTGCGGGCCGCGCCGGGTGCCAGTCTCGGTGGAACTCTGTACGAACATCGAACGTACTGGCTACAGTGTGCGCCCGACGGGGAAGGGGACGCATCCCGGCGACACGGGGGTGCGTGATGGGGGACAGAAGGGCGGCTGATGCCGCGATGACGGACCGGAGCAAAGCGACAGACGTGCTCCCGGCCGGCGGGTCTTCGGACGACGCCGGCTCCGGTGCCGTGGGCGGCACCGGAGCCGGCGAGGTCGGCGGGACACCGTCCCGGCGCCGCACGAAGCGCCGGAGCCGCGCACGCCGGGTGCTCATCGGGGCGGTGACACTGCTCGCCGTGGGCCTGCTCATGGTGGGCGGGATCGCCTGGTGGACGGTCGATCACTACACCGGGAAGGTCGACCGCATCTCCGGCGTCTTCCCGACGAAGATCCCCGAGGCCGAGCAACCCGCGCCGTCGCACGGCGGCCGGACCTTCCTCCTCGTCGGGGTGGACAGCCGCTCCGATCTGCCGACCACGGGCCGGGACGCCAAAGCCCCCCAGTGGAAGTACGGGGCTCAGCGCAGCGACACGATGATGCTGGTCCATCTCCCGGAGGACCATTCCGGCACGTACGTCGTCTCACTGCCCCGCGACGCGTGGGTGGACGTCCCCGGGCACGGCAAGTCCAAGCTCAACGCCGCCTTCTCCTGGGGCGGACCGCCCCTGCTCATCGACACGGTGCAGCGGCTGACCAAGGTGCGCGTCGACCACCTCGCCGTCATCGACTGGGAGGGCTTCAAGAAGCTCACCGACTCGGTGGGCGGAGTGGACCTCGTGGTGGACGGTGCGAGCCGCCATATGAACGGCACCGAGGCCCTCACCTACGTGCGCGAGCGGAAGCACCTGCCCCGTGGCGACTTCGACCGCACGCACCGCCAGCAGTACTTCCTGCGCACCCTGCTCGGGAAGGTCATGCGCCCCTCGACCTTCTCCAACCCCGCCAAGGCCACCGAAGTGCTTGACGACCTCACCGCCGCCGTGAGCGTCGACGACCGGCTCAGCGACGGCGACCTGCGCACGCTGCTGTGGGACAACCGGAACGTACGCCCCGGCTCCATAGTGTTCATGAACGCCCCCGCCAAGGGGACGGACACCATATCCGGACAGTCCGTGGTCCTCCTGGACGACAGCGCGGGCGCAGAGCTGTGGCAGGCCATGCGGCAGGACTCCCTCGACACCTACGTCGAGACGCACGAGGACGCCGACCGGCTCGGCGCCACGACGCACTGAGTCGACGGCGCGAGTCTGCCACCGCAGCTCGTTCTGTAGTGCTCCACCCTGCCGACAGGCCATGCTTGTCCCAGTCCGGGCCGCACCCCGCGGCCCACCTGCGGGAGGACACCCATGACGGAACACCCGGATCGTCCCGCGCGCCGCCACCACCACCGAAGACCGTCCGGTCGACGACGACGCGCAGTGATCGGAGCCCTGCTGGGCCTGTTACTCATCTGTCTCGGCGCCGGTGCCGGCGTCGGGCTGGCCGGCGGCCGGGAGGCCACCGCGCCGCGCGCCGCGCGACCGAGCCCGGCCGCCACCGAGCCGACCCCCGACCGGGAGACGCTCCCGTCCCCCGTCCCGCCCCCCTCCGCTGAGCCGAGCCGGGGGCCGACCGAGCCTGCCCCCGACCCCGAGCTCACTCCTGCACCCTCCAGGCGGCCGAGCCCGGCGCTTCCCTTCGACCTCCCGGCCACCGAGGTGCTGCGCGGGAGTCCGCATCTGGTCTTCGCGCACTACTTCCCGCCCTACCCGCTCTCGCTCGACAATGAGCCCGCAGCACGCGACTACTACGCCCGTAACTACCTCACGCCCCATGGCGAGAAGGGCAAGCACTCGGCCTACGGCGGCCTGCTGCGGGACCGGCCGCTGCCCGTGCAGCCGAGCGGCGGCGACTGGCAGCTGGGCAACCTGGAAAGGGAGGTGCGGACGGCCCGGGACGCCGGCATCGACGGATTCACCGTCGACATCCTCTCCCTGTCCGGCACCAACCGCGAGCGGGTCGAGCTGCTCCTGCGCGCTGCCCAGCGCGTCGACCCGGGATTCCGCATCGTGCTGATGCCGGACATGGCCTCCCTGGACACGGATCCGCGCACCCTCGCCGACCAACTGGCCGTGCTCGCCGCCTCCCCGTCCGCGTACCGCCTGGCGGACGGACGCCTGGTGGTTTCGCCGTTCAAGGCCGAGGCTCAGGACCCCGCCTGGTGGAGCCAGGTCATCGCCCGGCTGGGAGAGCACGGCATCGGCACCGCGCTCGTGCCGGTCTTCCTGGACTTCCGCGCGAACGCGGAGCGGTTCGCACCGATCAGTGAGGTGTTCTCGTCCTGGGGCAATCGCAGCCACACCCAGCAGGACGGTGTCCCCGAGGACATCCGACTCGCCCACTCCCTGGGCAAGAAGTGGATGCAGGCCGTGTCCGTCCAGGACGCTCGGCCCAACCAGGGCGTGTACGACGAGGCGGGAAACACCACCACCCTGCGCTCGACGTGGAACCACGCGATCTCCGACGGGGCGGACTGGGTGCAGCTCACCACCTGGAACGACTACTCGGAGGGCAGCCAGTTCGCCCCCTCACTGCACAACGGCCACACCTACCTGGACATCTCCTCCTACTACCTCACCCGCTTCAAGACGGGGACCTGGCCCCGAATCGTCCGTGACACCTTGTACGTCACCTCCCGCGTACAGTTCACGTCCGCCGCCGGAAGCGTGCCCCACCGCCTGCTGATGCGCCCCCGCCCCGGTACCGCGCCGGCGAGCGACCAGGTGGAACTGCTCACCTTCCTCACCGCGCCCGCCACGGTCTCCGCGCGCGTGGGCACGGTGCCGCACGTCTACGCGGCTCCCGCCGGACCGTACGTTCGGGCCCTGCCGCTCGGCCCCGGCCGCACCGAGGCCGTGGTCCGCCGTGGAGCGGACACCGTCAGCACCGTCAGCACCCGCTATCCGGTGCGGAGCACGATCGGGGTGCAGGACCTCCAGTACTACGGGGTGTCCAGCAGGCGCTGACATCGGCCGGGATGGCGACCGGCGGGTTCCGGAGGTGTGGCCCCGTCAGGCGGCCGGAACCCGCTGGGAGACCGGGAGGTCCCGCAGACCCCGCAGCGGTGCAGAGAGCAGGATGCCGGTGGTGGCACAGAGGCCGAGGCAGACCAGCCACATCGTCGGCCGCAGGCCCAGGAGGGTGTTCATCGCGCCGCCGAGCAGCGCTCCCACGGGGATCGTGCAGAAGTTGACGAACATCGCGGTGGCCGTGACCCGGCCGATGAGCTCCGGCGGGCAGTAGGACTGCCGGAGCTCACGATGATGACGTTGCATGCCACCACACCGGCCATCATCGTGGTGGATCCGAGGGCGAGAGGGCCGGCCTCGCACCCCGAGGACGCGTGCCGCGCGGATGCCGGACGCAGCGCGAAGGGACGTGGGCCTTCAAGCGCCGCTACCGGCTTCGGTGTTTCACCGGGCACCGACCTGCTGGAGCACGTGAGCCGGGGCATCGGCGATCCACTCGCCGACCGCCAGCAGCGAGGTCGCTCCGGCCAGCACCGCGCACGCGGTGAGCGCGCGCACGACGGACGGGCGGTGGCGCACCCCGCGCGGATCACGCGGGTCCGGCACCTCGGCCAGCCGCTCCAGCAGGCCCGGGACCTCAGCAGGTCGGACCTGCGGCTTCTCACGCAGTTGGCCAAGGGCAGGCGGGATCAGCGATGATGCGTCGGCAGGCACGGTCTTCCACTCGGATCACGGGGCGTAGAGAACTCCATGATCTTGGAAGCCGTGCCTGTCACGTTCCGGCCCCGCCACTCACCTGACGGACCACCACGAACCGCGCGTCACGCGACCAAGCCGAAGCCCTGCCCCGTGCCCGACGCCCCACATCACGCAGCGAGAACGACCGTCACACCCCGACTACCCGGTGAATGTTCACGTTGCCACCATGGCGGCCGTGATCTTTGCGATGACGTCCGTGGCATGCGCGTCCAGATAGAAGTGCCCGCCCGGCCAGATCCGCAACTCGAAGGCGCCCCCGGTGTGCTGGCTCCAGGCGGTGGCTTCCTCGGCCGACACCATCGGGTCCGCGTCGCCGATCAGCGCCGTCACCGGGCAGGTCAGTTTCGGTCCCGGTTGGTACATGTAGGTCTCCGCGGCCTTGTAGTCACTGCGGATCGCAGGGAGCACCATCGCGGTCATGTCCGGGTCGTCGAAGACGTCGGGCGCGGTGCCGGACAACGACCTTATCTGCTTGATGAGTTCTTGGTCGCCGCGCTCGTAGACACGCTCGTTGCGATTGAGGTCGGGTGCCCGCCGCGACGACACGAACAGGTGCGCAAGCTCGATGCCGTCCGCTTCCATGCGCCGCGCGACCTCGAAGGCCACGGTCGCGCCGAGGCTGTGGCCGAACAGATACAACGGTTGGCCTGTCAGCGGCCGGAGCACTTCGGTGATTTCGTCGGCCAGCTCGGCGACCGTCTCCCGGCGCCTTTCCGACAGCCGTTCCTGTCGGCCCGGATACTGTATGGCGAGCACTTCGACGCCCGGCGAGAGCATCTTTGACATCGGCGTGTAATAGCTTGCCGCACCACCGGCGTGCGGCAGGCAGACGAGTCGGGCGGGCGCGGGTAACGCCGGGTGAAAGCGGCGGATCCACAGGTCGGGGTCGACAGCCTGCATGAAATCGGCTCTCCTTCTCGGAGTGTCGGACAAGGGGATGGATACACGGCGGTGCCGTGTCACGTCGCGCAGAATCAGGACCTCTCATTCACACGATATGTTGAGGAGGAGCTGTGGTGTTGCCTGGTTCGCTGGTGAGGGTGTGACTGGGGCTGGGGATTTGCGGCGGGTGACGCCCGCGGGGCGGGAAGTGGTGCGGCTGCGGGTTGTGGCCGCGCTGGAGTCGGGGCAGGTGAAGGGGTACCGGCAGGCGGCAGGGATGTGCCAGGTCGCCGAGCGGTCGGTGGGGACCTGGTGGCGTGCGTATCAAGCGGGTGGTCGGGAGGCCCCGGCGGTGCGGCGGACTGGCCGTCCGGGGCCGGGAGAGCGGATCGGCCCCGAGGAGCGGGCCGTGGTGTTCCAGGCGATGGCCGACTACATCCCGGAGGAGCTGCTGATCGGAGGCCCGCTGTGGACGCGGCCGCTGGTGGCCGAGCTGGTCCGGATGGTCACCGGGGTGGTGATGACCGAGCACGGTGTGGGCAAGTGGCTGCGCCGGCAGGGCTTCTCCCCGCAGCGCCCGGACCGGCGCTCGTACCGGCAGGACCAGGCGAAAGTGGATGCGTGGCTGGAGGGCGAGTACCCGAGGATCGTCGCCCGGACGAAGGAGGAGGACGCGGTCGTGGCCTGGGCGGACCAGTGCGGACTTCGTTCGGACACCGCCCCCCCCGGCACCTCCTGGGCCCCGAAAGGGCAGACCCCGGTCGTGAAGGTCAGCGGCCGGCGGTTCAAGGTGAACATCATGTCCGCGATCGCCGGGCGGGGCACCGTGTACTTCACCGTGTTCACCGAGAAGTTCACCGCCAGGGTGTTCACCGCCTTCCTCGACCGGCTCGCCCGCCAGGCCAGCCGCAAGGTCCACGTCATCGCCGACCGCCACCCCGTCCACCGCTCCAAGGCCGCAACCGCCTCACGGCTGTCCGCCGCCAGCACGCGCATGCCCGATCGGCGCGGTGCAAGCCTCTTCGCGAAGATCATTTCGCTGAGAAAACCCCAATCAGATCGAAAGCCGGTTCGGGAGCATCACAGAAGTCGATCCGTCGCATCGAATTTCCGAATATTTAACGGGCTCATCAAGAAGCAATGCGAACCGGCAGAAACCGGATCACGAGGCACTGGACAGCGGGCGAGTGACACTGCAAAGTGACTCGATATGAAGATCACACTCACTGCACAACGGAGCGGCTCGTGACGGGTACCGATGCCGCCTTATCCGAATATTCCGCACGCCATTTCCTCGGGAGGGCCGCATGACCAGTACCGAGGTGATGCCACGCCGCCGGGCGGGACTGGCCCTTGGAGTGCTGGCCGGAGCGCTCGCGCTGGATGTGAGTGGTCTCGGGGTGCTCAATGCCGCTCTTCCGGCGGTCGGAAAACGTTTTAACCTGGACGACACCACGCTCCAGTGGGTCATGATTGCCTACGCCGTGACATTCGCCGGTTTTCTGCTCGTGGGCGGCCGGCTAGCCGATGTTTTCGGCCGTCGACGGGTGTTCGAATTCGGTATAGCCCTGTTCACGGTGGCCGCGTTGGTCGGGGCTGTGGCGCCTGACATCGGGTGGCTGCTCGGTGCGCGGGCGGTCCAAGGCATCGGCGCGGCCTTGTCGGGTCCGGCCGCACTGGCCCTGCTGACCGAGGTGTTTCCGGCCGGTCCGGCACGCAACCGGGCGCTCGGCGTGTACGCGGCCGTCGGCGCGGCGAGCTTCAGTGGCGGGGTGCTGCTGGGCGGTGTGCTGACCCAGTTCCTCGGCTGGCGGTCGGTGCTGTGGTTCTCGGTGGTGGTGGGAGTGACCGTGCTGGCGGTGACGCGCGCCGGGCTGCCCGCGGGTGTCGGGCGCGGCGGCAGGCTGGACCTGCCCGGTGCGATCTTGGGCACGATCGGCCTCGCCCTGCTGGTCGTCGGCGCGAGCACGGGCGGCATGTTGGCGGGGGCCTCACTCTGCCTCGCAGTGGTGTTCCTGCTGCTTTTCGTCGTGCGCGAGGGCCGCACCGCGGACCCGGCACTTCCGCTCGACCTCTTCCGGGTGACATCGGTCCGAAGCGCGAGCCTGGCGGCGTTCCTCCAGTACATGGCCTCGGTCGGGATGCTGTTCTTCGCGCCGCTGTATATGCAGGGGATGCTGAACTATTCTCCGCTCGAGTCCGGTCTGGCGCTGGTGCCGATGTCGGCGTGCGTGTTCCTCACCGCCAACTTCGTCACCGGACGTCTGCTCACCAAGTACGCACCGCGCACGCTGATGACTGTCGGGCTGGTCCTGATCGGCGCGGGAACCGCGCTGTGGATAACTACACCGCACGAGGGTGACTATCTGCTGCATGTGCTGCCCGGCATGGTGCTCAGCGGTATCGGCCAAGGACTGAACTTCCCCGCGATGACGTCCGCCGCGCTCAGCGGCATCGAGCCGGAACGGCACGCGGTCGCCGGGGCGGTGAACGTCGTGGCCCAGCAGATCGGCGCCAGCATCGGAGTGGCGGTCATGGTCCTGATCGCGGCGACCAGCGATGACCGGCTCAGCGGCTACCACCTCGCCTATCTCGCAGCCGGCGCCGGTTGTGTACTCGGAGCTGTAATCGTCGCCATGGCAGGCCGTGGGGCGAGCACGGCCTGAAGAAGACCGGCCGACCATCGCCGAACACGGGGCGCTGGGTCAAGGCCGCCGAGATCGACCGCCCCTGAAGCCGCTGCCGCGCAAGTGATCGACTACCCGCGCGGCAGCGGTTTCAGGGGCGTTTCCCGTCCACCGGACCGTGGTCGGCAGTTCCTGGCTGACCAGGCGACGACCGAACGAGCGTCGAAATCCGGCCAATCCGCCGAACCCGGCCGATCCGCATACGGAACGAGAGAATTTCAATCCGTCCAATCCTCGCTAAACGGCCAGCAACCAAGAACGAACAGCCGCCCCCTTTTGTCATTATCCAGAAGATCACGGCTATTTGTGTTGCGATACCGTGAAAAACTGGTACCTACCTCTAAACAGGAGCGAAGTCGTCATGCCGCCCCTCCGCCCCGCAGGGGCGGATACCGGCCAAATTCACCCGTGCGGATATACCGCCGGTAGACAACCAGGCAGGGCTGGCATTTGAATGTTCACGCGTATCGGACTCCTGTCTTTCTCGTCACGGAAAGCAGTGGTCCAAGCTCCACTTGGAAAAGAAAGGATCACTCGCATGGGGGATCGGCCGGAATTCAGCCTCACCCAACTTCTCTACTTCGTCACCATTGCCGAGACGGGAAACATTTCCGAAGCCGCCGAGCGCCTGCATGCGTCCCAGTCCGCGGTGTCCGCCGCGATCCAGCGACTGGAAAGACAGCTGGCGAACCAATTACTCGTGCGCCACCACGCCAAGGGAGTCAGTCTGACCTCGGCCGGGAAGTTGCTCATTGACGACGCGCGGGCGATCCTCAGGCAGGCCTACGCCCTGAATCGCTACAGCAGCAGGCTCCAGGACGAGTCCGAGGGGCGCCTCGACATCGCATCATATTACTCGATCACCTCATTCTTGATGTTGCGGACCATCTCCCGAATCGCCGATTGCCAACCCCGACTGACGGTAAAAGTCCACGACGTCCACTCACCCATAGACCTGTTACTGGACGGCACCTGCGAATTAGCAGTCACCTACAGCATCACCTCGTCGGAGGAGACCAGGTTCACGGAAGTAGTCACGCCCGCGCTGTACGCGCTCGTCGCGCAGAGTCATCCGTTGGCCGATTCGGGTACGGTCTCGTTGGCCGATCTGGCGAAGTATCCGATCCTGATGGCCGACGTACCTTCCTCCACCGGAATTCAGGCGTATGTGGAGAGTGCCTTCATAAAAGCAGATGTCCCCATGCCCAGAGTTATTTATACAACTGGAACGGAGGCCATGCGTGCTTTGGCGGGGGCCGGGCTCGGATTCATGCTGACCCATCACAGGCCCCAGTCGATGGATACACCGGACGGCAGCCGGATCGCCTTGGTGGCCATCACCGACGACATCCCTCACCTGTCCATAGGCGTGCAGATGCTGCGGAGCACCGTACCGACCCAGCGTGCGCGCAACTTCGTGACAGCCCTTCGCATGACAGCCCAGCAGCTCTACACTCCGGCAACCGCCTGAGCGGGGTGCGGGACTTCACTGTGCGTAGAGTGCCCACTTGTTGCTGTCGACGGGCGTTGCTCCGGGCAGCGCGATGAGTTCGGGCTTGAACAGCGGTGCCGAGTCCATCGCCGGCTCCCAGGTCGCCAGCTTCTCGTCCTGCGGGACCTCGATCCGCCTGCCCTCGGCGAGGTCGGCGACCACCCGCAGCAGCAACCGCACACCGAGCGGGGCAAGGTGCTCGCGCCACAGGCTCTGCGCGGTCGAGCCCGGGGGCACGAGCAGGTGCTCCTGGGCGGCGAGGGGGCCGGCGTCCGTACGCTCGGTGAGGTGGTAGACGCTGCCGCCCGTCACCTTGTCACCGTCGCGGATCGTCCAGCGAATGGCGTCCCGGCCGCGGTGCAACGGCAGCAGGCTCGGGTGATAGCCGATGGTGGCGACGGCGGCCCTGGCACGGGTCCGGCGGCCGATGAAAGCGTGCGAATGCGCGGCGACGATGATGTCCACTCCGTCCGGGATGTGCATCGCGCGTAGCTCGGCCGCGTCCGTCCACTGGACGTCCCTGGGATACGCCCAGGCGCGCAGGCGGTCCCAGGACATCGCGTTGCTCTCGTCGGAATGCCCCCTGCGCAGGCGGGGGGCGGCTGCGCCGACCATCTTGTGGCCTGCGTCCAGGAGGGCGTCCGCGACCTCCACCGCGAATCCCCCTCGTCCTGAAATATAGATGTTCACTTGCGCTCCCGGCGGTCGCTGGTCGGGTATCGGTTCAGCACGGGTTGTCCATCAGATGGACCGATGCCACAGGCGGGTCCCGGCTTGGAGGTGGTCCGGACAGGGCTCGACGCCCGCGCCTGGTGTCGCCATGTCCGCAACCGGCGTCGGCGCCCGCCCGCCGGCGGCACGGCGGGCGGGCATCGGCGGCGTGTGCCACAGGTGGTGCGAGGAAGCGAGCTGGTCCTCATGACGCCCGATGGCGTGCATGTGGTCCGCTCAGGGTCACCAGTTCGTACGCCAGAACCGGCGCGGCCGGAAGGGGTACGTGGGCAGCGGCACGCGGTGGCTTGCCTCCTCCGGGTGCAGGGAGGCGAAGTCCACCCGCTGGCCGGTCACCCAGGCGGCGGCCAGCTCGGACAGCGCCTGTCCATCGTTTCCGGACGGCAGGATCCCGTTGTCGTTGCGCTGGAAGGAGTCCACGTTCGCCTGCGGCGCGGCTGCGGTCTCGGTGGCCAGTCCGCGGGGGGCGTCGTCGGACAGCGCCGCGATCAGCTCCGCACGGCTGCGGACCACGGCCGCCCAGCGGCGGTCCATCACCTTGCGGCCCAGGTTGAGGCTGAAGCAGATGTCGTCCAGCCGCAGCTCGGGATGGGCGACCAGCCAGTCCTTCAGCCGTGCGCGCTGAGCGGCCAGCGCTTCGTCGTCCAGGGCGGACAGCGTGGCCAGTCGTGGCCTGCCCTCGGACTCGGGACCGCGCTCGGCGGCGTTCGGCGGCTCCTCCAGCACCAGGTGGGCGTTGTATCCACCGCCGCCGATCGAGGTGATGCCCGCACGGCGGATGCCGGACTCCGTCTCCCAGTCCGCCGTCCCGGACTGTGGCACGAACGGGGTGCCGGGGAAGCCGATGTCCTCGTTGACCTCGGTCAGGTTGATCGTCGCCGGCAGCTTCTTGTGGTACAGGGCCATCGCGGCCTTGATCGCGCCGAAGCCGCCCGACACCACACCGCCATGGCCCACATTGCCCTTGACCCCGCCGATCGAGGTGGTGCCGGTCGTCTTGCCGAACGCCATGTTCGCCGCGTGCACCTCGAGTTCGTCGGTCATCGGCAGACCGAGAGCATTGGCCTCGTACATGGACACCGTGTCCGGAGTGACGCCGCCGACCTGCATGGCGTTGGCGATGCACGCGCTCAGCCGCTCAGGCTGTGCCATACCGTAGGCCACCGCGCTGACACCGTTGTTGTTGACGGCCGAACCCTTGACCACGGTATAGATGTGGTCGCGGTCCTTGACGGCCTCCGCCAGCGGCTTGAGCAGCACGGTGACAACACCGCTGGACAGCACGGTGCCGGTGCCGTTGGCGTCGAACGGACGGCAGTGTCCGTCCTTTGACAGGATGCGGTTCTCCTCCCACAGATGACCGCGGGGGTGCGGCAGGCGGACCATCGCGCCACCGGCGATCGCCATGTCGATCTGGCCGAGCAGCAGCGACTGGCAGGCCATGTGCACCGAATAGTGGAAGCCGGCGCAGACGGCCGCGAGGGTCACGGCCTCACCTCTCAGCCCCATGTAGTACAGGGCGTTGGACGTCATGGTGTCCGGGGACCACGCCGCGCCGGCTTCCATCGCCTCGGGGCCGACGGACACCCGGTCCGGCGGGGAACTGTAGAGCGCGGCGGTCTGCGCGTTGTTGGCACCGTAGATGCCGACCTCGCCCTCGACGCGATCCGGGTCGTACCCGCCGTCCTCCAGCGACTCCCACGCGCTCTCCAGGAACAGCCGGTTCTCCGGGGTCATCGCGGCGGCCATCCGGTCGCTGATGCCGAACACCGACGGATCGAACTTGTCGTAGGTGTCGAGCACGCCGCAGGCCGGGACGTAGAACGGACTGTGGATCAAGGTCTCGTCGACGTGGATGTCGTCCTTGTCGAGGATCGACACGGATTCCCTGCCGTGTATGAGGTTGTGCCAGAACTGTTCCTTGGTGCGGGCCCCGGGCGCCCGCAGGGACATACCGATGATGGCCACGTCACCCGGGTCGTAGTCCTGCTCAGGGCTGTCGGACATGGAAGGCTCCTGCTTTGAGGGGTCTGGTGAAGTACGAGGTTTCCGTCACTGGCCTGCTTCCTCAGGTGTGGTGCTCGGCGCGATGTCCTTCAGTGCCAGGTCGGGCTGGGCCATCGAGTCGAAGAGCACAGTGCGGTAGAGCGCGAGGAGCTCCGACACGGTCTCCTTCTCCAGATAGCTGGGCTTGTACTGGACGTGACCGAACGCCTCGCCGCCGATGTCGGCCATCGAGATCTCCAGGTCGAACTTGGCGATGTGCCTGCGCACCGGCAGCGGTTCGAGCGGCAGCGCGCTGTCGGGTGCGAGGGTGTCGCCCCGGCCGTGGAAGAGCCTGGTGGCGCGGGGAAAGGCGTCCGACGACAGCCAGTTCACCGCGATGTCGAACCACGGCGGTCGGCCCTCGGCTCTGAGCGGCTTCAGGACGGATGCCAGCCGGTCGAGCGGGTAGTTCATGTGCTCGAGCAGGCCGAGCGAGAACGCGTGGACCTCACCCAGCAGGTCCCGGAAACTGCGCTCGCCGGCAGGTTTCGCCCGCACCAGCACCGTATTGAGGTAGTAGCCGATGGCTGACTCCCAGCCGGGCTCGCCGCGTTGGGCGATGGCGGTGGCCAGTACGGAATCCTTGACGCCGGCCACCCGGTTGAGCGTGGCGAAGAAGCCGGCCAGCACGACGGTGCTGATCGACACTCCCTCGCGCAGCGCGAACTCCTTGAGCCGACGCGTTTCCTCGGCGCTCCAGTGGAATGTGAGGTCCCGGCCCTCGTAGGTGACACCGGGAGGGCGCTCCACGGTGGACAGGTCGACGTGGGCGGGCGGGTCGGCCAGCTGCCGCGACCACCAGTCCAGTGCCGCGTCGGCCGCCGGGCCGGCCAGCCACTCCCGCTCCCACTCGACAAAGTCCGTGTACGGGGGAACCGGATTGCTCGCGGCGGAGTCGGCGCCCTCGTAGAACTCCTGGATCTCACGGATCATCACATCTGCCGACGCCGCGTCCGACGCGATGTGGTGCACGAGCACAAGCAGGTAGTGGTCCGCCGGCCCACGGGTCATCAGCACGACGCGCACCAACGGCCCGTTGTCCAGGTCGAGGGGCAGGTGCCCGTACTCGGCCAGTTTCTCGCGGGCCTCTTCGTCGTCCCGGTCAGAGCTGTCCACCACGATGAACTCGTACACCGGTTCGTCCAGGACGACTTGGTACGGCCGGCCGCCGGCCTCGACGAAGACCGTGCGCAGCGCGGGATGCCGCTCCATGACGGCCCGTATGGTGTTGTCGAGCAATTGTTCGTCGACCGGGGTCCGGATCCGGGCGGCCACCATGAAGTTGTATGGCACCGCGTCCGGGTCGACCTGTTGCATGAACCACAGCGAGGCCTGGCCGTGTGACGTCGGCGCCAGTTCCAGACCGAGACCGTCGGCACGCAGCTGCTCCGACGCCGGTGCGTCGATGGGGTCGAGCAGCCCGCGCGCGCTCAGTTCGTCCACCAGCTCCTCGGCGTCGAGCTCGGACAGGTCGTCGAGGAACGTCTGTGACGACCTGGCCCTGGGCGTCGGCGCGGAAACCGGCTCAGGTACCGGCGTCGGGGCCGGCTGGGCCGCCACGGCCGACGTCGCCCCACCGGCAACCCCGACGCAGTGGGCGACGACCTCGGATATCGGTCGACCGTCCAGGAAGACCACCGGCGACACGCGCTGCCCGTACAGTGCCTGCAACCTGTTGACGAGGCGGATCGCCAGCATCGAGTCCAGGCCGAAGTCGCGCAGGCCGGCGTTCTCGTCGAGCCTGCTCACCGGGACGCCCAGCGCGTCGGCGAGCTCGGCGAGGACGACCTCCCCCACTGGCCTGACCGCGGCCGGCTGATGCTCCACCGGCTTGACGTCGACGTCGGCCACGGTCTCGGCGGCCGGGGCCGGCGCGACTTCGCGGCGCGGTGCGGTGTCCAGCCAGTAGCGATCCCTCTGCCACTGCACCAGCGGGGTTTCCACGACCTCGACGTCGTCGGCGAACCACGAGTCGAAGGTCAGCGGCAGGCCCCTGACGTACAGCGACGCGACGGCCCCCAGCAGGCAGCGTACGTCGCTCTCGCCGCGCCGCAGGGAGTTGATCGCGTGCACCTGGGCGCCCCGGGTCAGCGCGATCTCCTCGACCGCGCCGGGGAGCGTCTCGTGCGGGCCGATCTCGATGAAGGTGCTGACGCCTTCATCGACCAGCGCACCGATCGTCTCGGCAAACCGGACCTGGTTGCGCAGGTTGTGCACCCAGTAGTCGACGTCGGTGACCGGGTTCACGGTCCCGGCCAGGGCCGTGGAACGGAACTCAATGGTGTTGGCCAGGGGGGTGATGCCGTCGATGCTTTCGCGCAGCGGCTCGATCAGCGGATCCATGCCGGGGCTGTGCACCGGCCGCTCGACCCTGATGTTCCTGGTCGAGACCCCGTCCCGCTGAAGGTCGGCCTCCAGGGCGCGTACGGCCTCGGGCGAGCCGGAGACCGCCGCGCTGGTGGGGCTGTTGACCACGGCGATCGCCGCGTGCTCGGCATACGGGGCGAGCCTCGGCAGCAGCTCCTCCTCCGGCAGATCGACCGAGATCATGGCGCCACGGTCCGCTTTCCGTTCGAGCAGGTGCGAGCGGGCGACCACGACGCGGGCGGCGTCGTCCAACGACAGCGCGCCGGCCACGCATGCGGCAGCGACCTCGCCCAGGCTGTGCCCGACGACCGCGGTCGGCTGGATGCCGAACTCGAGCCAGACCTTCGCCAGCGAGACCTGCAAGGCGAACAGCACGGGCTGCTGCAAGTCCATCTCCTCGAACCTGGACTCGTCGGCCGGGGCGGCGAGCTCGTCGAGCACCGAGCAGCCGCCGGCCCTGCGCACGGCGGCGTCGCAGGCCTCCATCGAAGCGCGGAACCCGGCGTGCGAGCGCATGAGTTCCCGGCCCATGCCGACCCACTGCGTGCCACCGCCGGAGAACATCAGCGCCACCCGCCGGTCGACGTTGCCGGAGACCGTGCCGGTGACGACATCGGGATGCGACTGACCGGTGGCGACCCGGGCAAGTCCTTCCAGGACGTCCTGACGGTTGCGGGCGAACAGCGCCGTCCGCCGGCCGTGGTGGGTACGCCTGGTCGCGAGCGTGTAGGCGAGGTCGCCGACCCGCAGGCCCGCGTCACGTTCGACATGGTTGGACAACTCTCGGCAGGTGTCGGCCAGAGCGGCCTCCGTGTGCGCCGAGACGGGGACGAGATGCACCTGCTCGTCGGCAGCGACGTCACCCCGGCTCGGCGCGACGTGCCGCCCACGGTCACCCGCGAGGAACGGATGGGCCGCGACGGGAAGTCCCGCGGTGAACAGGGTGCCGAGCGAGCCGAGCAGGGTCTCGGCTTCGTCGGCACCGCGCCGGAGCGAGGGCAGCGTCGTCACCGGGAGGATTTCCGACACCGACTTGAGCAGGACTGGATGCGGGCTGAGTTCGATCACCGCGTCGACGTCGTGGTCGCGCAGGTGCGTCAGGGCGTCGACCACCCGGATCTCCTGGCGCAGGTTGTCCGCCCAGTAGTCCGGCCCGAGCTCCGCGCCGTCGACCGTTTCGCCGGTGACCGTCGAGATCATCGGGATGCGTGTGGTCCGGGGCCTGATGCCGTCCAGTTCGGCCCTCAATGGGGCGAGGACGTGGTCGACCAGTGGCGAGTGCGGGGCGTGGCCCATCCGCACCCGGTGGTTCGTGACGCCCTTCTCGTTCAGCAGCTGGACGAGGTCGTCGATCTCCTGCGGTGTGCCGGTGACCAGGGTGGAGTTGAGGCCGTTGTAGCCGGAGACGGTGAGTCGGCCCGTCAGGTACTGCCTGACTTCGTCCGCGGCGGTCGCGACCACGATGCCGTCGCCGCGTCCGACTGCCAGTTGCTGGAGGAGCCGGCCGTGCCGGGCGGCCAGGCGGGAGGCGTCGTCGAAGTCGAGCGCGCCGGCGATGTGGGAGGCGGCGAACTCGCCGACGCTCTGTCCCACGACGACGTCCGGCTCCACACCCAGCGAGCGCCAGGCGTCGGCGAGCGCGACCTGTATGGAGAACAGCAACGGCTGGAAGACGTCCATGTCGTCGATGCGGCCGTCAGTGGACAGCATCTGGTCGACGAGCGAGAAGCCCAGCAACTCCCGCATCCGCTTGTCGGAGCGCATCATGGACCGGCGGAACACGGGCATGCCGGCGAGCAGTTGCCTGCCCATGCCCACCCACTGCGAACCGTTGCCGGAGAACAGGAACGCCACCCGCGGCTTGCGTCCGGTCTTCTCCCCGACGCTCAGCCCGGCAGCCGTCGCGCCGTCGGCGAAGGCGTCCAGCCGTGTCCTGAGTTCGGCCATGTCGCGGGCGGTGGCCGCGAGCCGGAAGGCGCCGTCGCCAGGTGCCCGGCTGCAGACCGCGCGCAGGCCGTTCTCGTCACGCAGCGCCTCGACCTGCGCGGCCAGGGCCTCCCGGGAGTCCGCGGCCAGCAGGAGGAGCGAGCTCTCGGGGCGCGGCAGTTCCTCGACGGCGACGTGACAGATCGCGCCGCCGAATCCGAACGAGCTGACGCCGCCCCGGCGCGCGTCGGACCGGCGCGGCCACGGTGTCAGCCGGTCCTGGACGGTGAGGTTGTACTCGTCGAACATGATCTGCGCGTTCGGGGCGGTGTAGTGCAGGCTCGGCGGCAGCACGCCGTTCCGCATCGACATCGCCAGTTTGACCAGGCCGACGATGCCGGCCGCCGCCTCCAGGTGCCCCACGTTGGACTTGACGGAACCGAGCCGTAGCGGATCCGCGCGGTCACCGCCCAGGACCGCGCCGATGGCGTTGGCCTCGATCGGGTCGCCGAGAGGGGTCGCGGAGCCGTGGCACTCGATGTAGTCCACGAGGTGCGGTGCGATACCCGCCCGTCGGTACGCGGTGCGGAGCATCTTCTCCTGTGCCTGGGGGTTCGGCGCGGTCATGCCGTTGCTCAGACCGTCGTTGTTGGAGGAGCTGCCCTTGATCAGGCAGTACACCGGCAGGTCGCGCTCCAGCGCCACGCTCAGCGGGGCGAGTACGACGACGCCGGCGCCCTCACCGCGGACGTAGCCGTCGGCGCGGGCGTCGAACGACTTGCAGCGGCCGTCCGGAGCGAGCGCGCCCATCGCGTCCATGGCGGTGTAGTAGTCGGAGACGAAGCTCAGGTTCACGCCGCCGGCGAGCACCAGATCGCTCTCGCCCAACCAGATCGACTGGCATCCCACGTGCACCGAGACGAGCGATCCGGCGCAGGCGGCGTCGATGGCCATACTCGGGCCCTGCAGGCCGAGGACGTACGAGACGCGGTTGGCGATGATGCCGTCGTGCATACCGGTCGCGGTGTGCGGGGTGATCTGGGCGTCGGGACCGCGATAGTGCGCCAATGCGGCGTAGTCGCCCCAGCAGGAGGCCATGAACACTCCGGTGTCGCTGCCGACGAGGCTGTGGGCCGCGATGCCCGCGTCCTCCAGCGCCTCCCAGGACAGCTCCAGTATCAGGCGCTGCTGCGGGTCCATCTGGACGGCCTCGCGGGGTGAGATGCCGAAGAACAGCGGATCGAACTGGTCGATCCCGTCGATGAATCCGCCCCAGCGCACCTTGTCGTTCAGGAGTTCGCGCCGCGCGGCCGGTACCGGTCCGACAGCGTCGCCGCCCTCGACCAGCAGGCGCCAGAACGAGGACGGGTCCGGTCCGCCCGGGAACCGGCAGCCGATGCCCACGATCGCGATGGGTTCGTGCGATCCCACCCGGCGATCGTTGCTCGGGGCGGGCTCGGCCGCACGAGGGCCGTCGACAAGCGCACGGGCGAGCTCGTCGACGGTCGGGTACTGCCAGATCCAGGTGGCCGGAACCTGCCAGCCGAGGAATTCGGACAGCGACGCCGCAAGAGCCACTGACTTCATCGAGTCCAGTCCGTAACGGTGGACCGGTACCCAGCGATTCACTTCGTTTCTGGACACGTCCAGCAGTTCAACGACACGAGAAAGCAGAAACTCTGTTACAGCATGCACGTCTCGCGCTACACGCTCTTGAGACATTTCAGCTCCCCACCGGGCCGAGGACCGTCCAGTTCCGCTCGATGTAATGCAGTGCGTCCTCCCGGCCGGTACCCGAGAAGACCAGATTCCAGCCGGCCGGGAGTTCCAGGAACGGGCGCCAAAGAGCATGGTGCCCCTGATCGTTGGTGACCACCTGCCAGCCACCGTCATCCGTGTCGAACGGATTGCCCGTCATCGCTTCACCTCGTTCGCGTCGTTGTCGCGTGCCAGTCCAGAATGGTCCGGCCGCAATCGCACCGGCAGGCTGTGATAGCCGTTCAGAAGGTTCGAGTGGACCCTCAGCGCGTCGCCGGTCTGTTCGACGTCCAGGGCAAAGTCTCGCAGCGCCATCAGGAGTTCAGATATCTCGATCTTGGCAAGATAGGAGCCGACGCAGAAATGCGGGCCATAGCCGAAGGAGATGTGTTTGTTGGGCCGGCGTCCCAAGTCGAACACCTCGGGTCGGTCGAAGACCCGTTCATCATGGTTGGCGGAGATATGCCACAGGGTGACGATGTCGCCCTTCGCGATACGGACGCCGTGGATCTCCGTGTCCCGCACGGCGCTCCTACCGAAGTGCATCGACGGGGACGCCCAACGCAGTACCTCATCCACCGCCGTATCGATCGAACAGAGGCCGTTCTTCAACCGCTGCCACTGCTTCGGGTGCGCGGCGAGCGAAGACACACTGTCGATCATGGTCAGCCGACTGGTCTCGTCGCCACCGATGATCAGGCTGTAGCAGTTGAGCACGACGTCCTCGTCGCTCAGTCCGGCCCCGTCGACCGTGCTGGCGGCCAGCGTGCTGATCAGATCCTCACCAGGGGCGCTTCGCCGTTCCTCCACCAGGTCCAGGAAGTAGAGCAGGATCTCGTTGCGCGCCATCGCCGACTCCGTCTCGTCCACTCCGTCGTCATCGGCGCTCAGCGCGGTCTTCGTCTGCTTCAGGAGGAAGTCGCGGTCACTCTCGGGTACGCCCAGCAGATTGCAGATGGTGGTCATGGGGATACGGCTGGCGATCTCGAGGGCGAAGTCGCACTCGTCACGACAGACCGCCTCCCGGACCAACTGACGAGTGTTCGCCCGCACGGCGTCCGCAACGGGTTGGAGTACACGTGGTCCCAGGGACCTCAGCAGGACCTTGCGCAACTGCTCGTGCCGTGGGCCGTCGGTGACCGCGAGCATCTTGCCCGCCCCCGCGTCGCCGCCCTCCAGCAGGGTCACGAGTACGTTGCCCCGCTCAGAGGTGAAGGTCTCGTCGTCGCGATGCACGGCCATGATGTCCTCATGGCGTGACAGGACCCAGAATCCGCGGCGTTTTCCCGTGGGCGGGTTCCAGTGGACGGGGCGGGTGTCTCTCAGCCCTCGCCAGAACTCGGAGAGATCGTGCTCAGCGAACGTGGCGGGGTCGCCCAGGTCGACGCTGGCGTCGGCCGGTTGCGTTCTGCCGCTCCGGCCGGCCCGGACCGAGGAGGAGCCGGCGCTCACCGGCCTGTCTCCCGGACCCGCTCCGGGCGGCGGACGGAATCCTCGAGAAGGTCGCGGCTGCTCGCCCTGTGGATACGGTGCTCAAACGACATCACTGTCATCGGCGTGAAAACCTCCTGTGCGTGCCGGGGGTCGTGCACGGGATGGGCTCAGCGGGCCGACTGCCGGCCCCGGCCGCGTACGAAGGCGCGCCGGTTCGTCGCACGACGCTTCGCCTCGGTGATCGCTGTGGACTCGGCATCGTCACCGCTGTCCAGCCAGTCGGCGAGTGCGGTGATCTCACGGAACCGGAAGAGATCCGCCACCCCGACCCTCCTCCCGAACCGCCTGGTCATCTGCTTGGCCAGGCGGATCAGCAGCAGCGAGTCCCCACCGAGGTCGAAGAACGTGTCGTGGATACCGATCGTCTTCGGATCGCGTTCGAGAAGTTGCGCCCACAGCTCGACGAGAGCCGCCTCGGTCGGGGTGCTCGCGGGCTCCTTCGTCGCGGACGCGACCGCCGCGGGCGGCTCGGGCAACGCCGCCCGGTCGAGCTTGCCGTTGGGTGACACCGGAAGCTCGGCGAGGAACACCACCTTCTCGGGCACCATGTGGTCGGGCAGCGACGCCCCCAGCCTCTTGGTGATACGGGCCTGGAGGGCTTCGTCCAACCAGACGTCCTTGCCTTCGGCGTCCACCGCCCGGGGCTCGTCCGGCACGACGTAGGCCACCAGTGAACCCGCGTTCGGCTGCCCTTCGCGCGCGTGGACCGCGACCGCCGCCGCCCGCACCTCAGGGCACCCGGACAGCCAGGACTCGGCCTCCTCCAGTTCGATGCGGTACCCGCGCACCTTCACCTGGTGGTCCGCACGGCCGATGAACTCCAGTTCCCCGCCGGGCAGGAAACGGCCTATGTCACCGGTGCGGTACATGCGTTCGCCGACCAGCTGCGGATCCGGTACGAAACGTTCTGCGGTCAGCAGCGGCCGGTTGAGGTAGCCCCGGGCCAGGCCGTCGCCGCCGAGGTAGATCTCTCCCGGCTCCCCTTCCGGCAGGGGACGCAGTCCGTCGTCCAGGACGTAGATCCGGGCGGTGGAACTGGGCCTGCCTATGGACGGCTCGCCGGTCTCGTCGCGCGGGACCGTTTTGAAGGTACAGAAGACGGTGCCCTCCGTGGGGCCGTACCCGTTGAAGACCCGCTCCACCTTCGACTCGGCGTACACCCGGTCGACGAGCTGGCGGCGTACCACCTCGCCCCCGAGGACCACGGACCGCAGCCCGTCCGGCATGCTGCCTCCGTCGAGCAGGCTCCCCATGACGGACGGCACGGTGTTGATGTGTGTCACCCGGTGCAGATGCGGACTCTCGAAAAGGTGGACCGCGCTCTCCAGCAACACCACACCGCCGCCCCGGGAGAGCGGCACGAAGATCTCCATGACAGCCAGGTCGAAACAGATCGAGCTCACGGCGGCCACACCACTCAGATCGCACTCCGCGAAGATCCGGTCGGCCTCGGACAGCATGGCCGCGCAGCTGCTGTGTCTGATCGGTACGCCCTTGGGCCGGCCCGTGGAACCAGAGGTGTAGATCACATACGCGGTGTCGGCCGGAGCCATGACGGCGGGGGCCCGCGTCGAGCCGGACCGCGGCTCCACGGTGACGGATCCTCCCAGCACCAGCACCTTGGGGCCGGCCGGGCAGCGGTCCGCCGACGCGGGTGTGGACAGGAGCAGGCGAGTGCCACTGTCCGCCACCATGAAGGCCAGTCGCTCGTCCGGGTACTTGGGGTCGAGCGGCAGATAGCAGGCGCCCGAGCGGAGGGTCGCGAGAATGGCGACGAACAGGTCCGAAGTCCGCTCCGCGCAGATGCCGACCGGTACTCCAGGCCCCGCGCCTTCCACCACCAGCTGCTCGGCCAGAAGCGCGGATCGCCGGTCAAGCTCCCCGTAGGTCATCACGCCCGCGTCGGAGTAGATCGCCGGTGTCTCCGGGGCCTGGGCGGCGTACTCCAGCAACCTCCCGTGCAACGTCCCTGTGGTGACCGTCACAGCTCGATTCCTTTCTGCTCCGACTCCGAAGTGCTGCGCTGGAGTCGGAGTTCCGGATTGTCGACCATCTGAAAGAGCGCGGAGTGGAAATAATCGAGCAACGTAGCCATGGTCTCCCTTTCCAGAGGACCAACACATGCCGAACATGGAATTAGGGGCTGGTGCACCTACTATCCGACATCCGGAGTCGATCTCCAAACGTGCTTTATCGATGCACAGGAACGCCTTATGTGATCCTCGATCCCCGCATGAATTCTGCTGACGGGTGCCCGGGCCAATGCCGTTCGGTCCCGCTTTTCGTCAGGGCCCGGTGGTCGCGTCGGGCGGGCGCCGGCTCCACGCCTCGGCCGGCGGTGGCCGCTCGTGCGGCGGAGAGCGGGCGGAGGCGTCCGGGTTCTGCGCGCGGCCGGTCCGTAGGTCGTCGGTGACGCCGGTGCGCCAGACGAGCCGCTCATGGTAGTAGTTGATCGACCGCTGGGTTTCGGGAGGCGAAGCATGACTGGGTACGAGTCCGATGGCCGCCTGGGCGCGGAGTTCTTCGCCCCTGGAAGTTCCTTCACCGAGTTCGTCCGCGCCCACCGGCCGGAGCTGCTCAGCCTGCACCCTGTCCTGCCCGAGGGAGTTCGGGCCGCGCCGGACCAAGTGCCGCACGGCACCACGGTATTAGCGCTCACCTACGGCGACGGAGTGTTGATCGCCGGTGACCGCAGGGCCACGATGGGGCACCTCATCGCCCAGCGCGACCTGGAGAAGGTCCACCCTACGGACGACTACACCGCGGTCGCGTTCGCCGGCACCGTGGGACTCGCGATCGACCTGGTGAAGCTGTATCAGGTCGAGTTGACGCATTTCGAGAAGATCGAGGGCATCCCCATGACCCTCAACGCCAAGGCGACCAGGTTGGCCACGATGGTCCGGCAGAACCTCGGGCAGGCCATGCAGGGGCTCGCCGTGGTTCCGCTGCTCGCCGGATACGAGCCGTCCGCCCCCGAGGGGAAGCGCGGCCGCATCTTCAGTTTCGACGTCACCGGCGGTCCGTACGAGAAGCGCGACTTCTACGCCGAGGGCTCCGGATCGCCCCACGCCCGGGGCTCGTTGAAGAAGCTTTACCGCCCGGGTATGTCCCGCCGTGACGCGGCCCTCGCCGCGCTCCAGGCTCTCTATGACGCCGCCGACGACGACTCGGCCACCGGTGGCCCGGACCTGAGCCGCCGGATCTTCCCGGTCGTTGCGGTGATCACCGAAGACGGCTTCGAACGCTTCTCCGAACAGGAGACGGAGGACTTGAGCCGCGAGATGGTCGCACAGCGCTGGCAACAACCGGACGGCCCGGTCGCCTCCCTGTGAACTCTGCCGCGATGGCGTCCTGTCGAGTGGTGTAGCGGCGCGGAGTTCATGTCTCTGCAGGTCGGCCGGGCGATGCAGCCGCCTCCGCGCCGGATCGGGGCGCTGACGCCGACGAGCTTCACGCACGCGGCAGGGCGAGCCGGCCGGCAGCCGCCACCACGGCTCTGATCGGAGCCGCGCGGTCCATACGGCTGCACCACTCGGCAGGGTGCCCCCGCTGTCGTCGAGGAGTCAGATCCCAGCGCTGCGCGCGATGTGAGTCGCGGCGCCGCAACGTCGCACCCGCAAGAAGCATGCCTGCCACACGCTCAGGCATGTTGTCGCGCACGGTGGTGCGTATCAACCCACCGTGCCGGGCTCCGTCGGCACCTCACGTGAGCCGCCGACGCACGATTCCTCCGCCCCACCTTGCGTCCCCCCTGAGCCGCATCGCCATATCGGTGACCGGAGCGGCGTGTTGCACGGGGCATTCAATTCCTCGATCCACACCATCGACAACATGCGATTGATTGACACCGGTTGTGTCGGCATGATCACCGCAAGGGGAAGCTGCGGCAGCTGCCGTTAAGGCCTTGCCCCAAAGGGACCAAACCGCACACTCCAGCCTGCGTGAAGGTGTCGATGATCACTCATATAGCTCTCTTCAAACTCAAAGACGGTTTCGAGCGGGGCTCACCGGCGGTCATTGAGGCCGAGAAGTATGCGAGAGATGTCGGACGCCACGTTCCCGAGCTTCTTGCCTGGCGCACGGGTTGGAACACAGTCGATCGTGACATCTCCTACGATTTCGCCGTGATCGGCGTATTGCCCGATGCGGCAGCCCTGGAAAAGTATCAGGTCAACAGTTTTCACCGTGCCTCGGTGGAGCTGTGGCGGCGCATCTCCGACTGGGTGGTAGTCGATCTGAACGACGCGTGAACCACTCCTTACGAATCGAGCGACTGGAGACCCGGGTGTTCACCGAATACGATCCCGAAGCAGGGGCTCTCACACGTGAGCTGCGCGACCACTTCGACGCCTTTGTCGCAGGGGAGTGGGATGCGGCGAGGCTGAAAGCCCATCAGACGCGGCGACTGCGCCAAGTCGTGACGTACGTACGGGCCAAATCCCCCTTCTACCGGGAGAGACTGGCGGATCTCACCGACGATGAGGTCTCCGCACTGGGTATCGACGACCTGCGGATCCTCCCGTTCACCACCAAGGAGGACCTGAGGAAGGCCCAGCTCGACATTCTGTCCCTGCCGGTCTCCCAGGCCTGGATCTTCTATGAGACCACCGGCACGACCGGAGTGGCGACGCCGTGCCCGCGCACGAACTCCGACTCCATCCACAACAACAGCGTTCTCACCGCGTATTATCGCGATGTTCTTGCCCGGTACGGGCACCACCAGGTCATCGGGGTCTCGGGTCCCACCGAACTCCACGCGACCGGGGACACCTTCGGCGATGTCTGCCGTAACCTGGGCCACGGGGTTGCCAAGATGTGGCCGCACTCTCCGCTCGTCGGTTTCGACCGCGCGCTGGAGCTCATGCGTTCCCTGCCCTTGACCGGGCTGTTCTGCACTCCGGGCATGGCCATGAGCCTTGCTCAGAAAGCGGTGGCAGCGGGGTTCGACCCCAAGCGGGACTTCTCGCTCGACATACTGATGCTCACGGGCGAGCTGATGTCCCCCAGTCTGCTGCGGAACATCGGCCAGGTGTGGGGTGCCGAGGCACGTAACTGCCTCTATGCCTCGCAGGAGGCGTCGGTGCTCGCCGCGGCCACCGCGGACGGTGCGCTGCGCACCGCCCCCCTGATCAACCACTACGAGGTGATCGAACCCGAGGGCACCGAGCCCGTGGCCCCGGACGCGGACGGCGTTCGATGTGGCGAACTTGTCGTGACGAACCTTTACACGGGAGCCAAACCCCTCATCAGGTACCGCACCGGCGACCTGGTCCGGATGACCGACCCCGACCCCGAAGCCACCGTGCCGGCCCCGGCGCTGGAGGCCGTCGGACGGGTACGTGACCGGCTCCGCCTCAACGGGCGTCTCGTCGATGGATACGACCTCGAAGACTTGCTGCTGCGTCGGTTCCGAGGCTGCCTGGACTACCAGATCACCGTGGATCAGGACGCCCTCGGCACAGACATCCTGTCACTGACCTTGCAGGCCGGCCCCGAAGGTGACCACTCGGACGCCCTCGAAGACGCCGTAGAGGACTGCCGCCGGGAGCTGGACACCCCTCTGACGGTCACGTCCGGTTCTCCCGGCCCCATCACGAGTACCGGTGCCATGGTGAGCTGGAAGGCCGCCCGGGTCGTGGACCTGCGTGCAGAGTCCTCGATCGAGAACACATCGGCCGAGCGCATCGCGGCGGCGAGGGCTCGATGACCACCCGACACCCGGACCACACCGCAACCGGCTCGCAGCGGCGCCCGGCGCCGAGGATGGGACTCGGGACGTGGGCCTACGACCGAGGCGAGTTCGTCCATGCGGCCGAGCCCCGGCTGCCCCTGTCCACCCAGGCTCTGCACTACGGCACCGGCACCTTCGAGGGCATCCGCGCCTACCGTTCCGACCGGGGGTCTCTGCAGCTGTTCAGGGTGCGCGAGCACTACGAACGCATGCTGCGTGCCTGCCGGGTCCTGCGCATCACCGACATCCCCACCGAGGTCGAGGACCTCATCGCCATCACCGTTGAGCTGATCGGGCGCAACAACCACGACGCCGACGTCTACATACGGCCGCTGGCGCACAAGCTCGCCCTGCTGCCCGACACGCCTCCCGGCGTCTCGCTGGCGGGCGTCTCCGACGGGCTGTCCATCACCACGTTCGGCTTCCCGTCCTACGGGATCGCGAAGGAGGCACGCTGTGGACTCAGCACGTGGCGGCGTCCGCCCCGCGACAGCCTGCCCACCCAGCACAAGATCACAGGTGGCTATGTGACCAGCGCGCTGGCCTCCGACCAGGCCCGTGCCGCCGGCTACGACGACGCACTGCTCCTGGACGGCTCAGGACACGTGGCCGAGGCGACCACCGCGAACGTCTTCGCCGTGGCCGCCGGGCGGGTCCTCACGCCGCCCGGTACGAGCGACATCCTGCCCGGCATCACCAGGGACACCTTGATCACGCTGTGCCGGGAATCCGGTACGGAGGTCCTTGAGCGTGAGCTCAGCCCGTCGGACGTGTTCACCGCTGACGAGGTCTTCCTCTCCTCCACAGGCAACGGCGTGGTCCCTGTGGTCGGTCTCGCGGGCCGAGTCATCGGAAACGGCGCCGTCGGTGAGGTCACCCGCCGACTCGCCGACCTCTACGACGCGGTCACGCGGCATGCCGACGGAGCCCATCCCGAATGGCGCCTTCCCGTGAACGTCCCGGAAGCCGACGGCACCCCCGCCCCACCACATCGCCAGCCCGCAGGGAGCAAAGCATGACGCTGTTGAGCTTCACGGCACTCCTGCGTGACTCGGACCTGGTGTCCGCTGTGGGCACCCTCGGACCGCAGGGCACTAGCAGCGAGGCCGCCGCAAGACACTTCATACGCCTCTCCGGATCCGACAGGTCCCAACCCCCCATCCACCTCTTCGACACGTATGAGGAAGCGGGAGCCGCGCTCCGTGACGGCCAGGTCACGCACGTGATCGTGGCCAACGCCTACAGTGCCGTCAACCAGTTCTACATGGACCCCGGCCTGGCACTGACCCACGTGTTCGTCATGGACACACCGCTGTACGGCATTGCCGTGCCGCCCAACGCAGCGGTGCCGGACTCCCCCACCATCGCGACCCATCCCGCGCCCGAACCGATCATCAGCCAGCTGCTGCCCCGCAGGCACACCACCTACAAGGTGATCCACTCCACCTCGACCAGTGCCGCCGCCCAGGCGGTCACCGACGGCACCGCCGACCTCGCGCTCACCACCGTTCCGTCGGCCGAGTTGCACGGCCTGGAATTCATCTCCGACACCCGACCGATCCTGATGGTCTGGTCGGTGTTCGTTCGGGCCGAAACGGAAGCGCGGACGGCATGAGCGCCATGACGCACGAGACGAGCCAGGAGGCGACTCCATGTTGCTGCTGAGTGGAGACCAGGTACGAGAGGCGTTACCGGTGGCTGAGGCGTACCGGGTGGTGGCCGACGTGATGCGCCGCTACAGCGGGGGCGAAGTCGTCCAGCCCGTGCGCACGGTCCTGTCGTCCGGACGTGACACGTCACTGTTCGCCGCCATGCCCTGTCATGTCATCGGCGAGTCCGACTCCGGATACGGGCTGAAGGCCGTGCTGCACGCTCCTGGCAACGCGGCGCGCGGACTGCCGACGCACGTGGGTGTGGTGGTGGTGTTCGACCCCGAGACCGGTCAGCCGCTGGCCATGCTGGAGGGGGCGGCGGTGACCGCGCTGCGTACGGCTGCCGCGTCCGCCGTCGCAACCGACGCGCTGGCCCTGCCCGATGCCGGTGACCTGGCTCTGATCGGTGCCGGCACCCAAGCCCGCAGTCACCTTCTCGCGCTCCGTGAGGTCAGGGAGCTGCGCCGGGTACGGCTGTGGAACCGGGGCGCGACGCGCGCCGAGGAGTTCGTCGCATGGGCGCGTACGGAGGCCGGCATCGACGTGGAGCTGAGGGGATCCCCTGCCGAGGCGCTGCACGGCGCGGACCTGGTGTGCACGACGGTGGACACGGCGGAGCCCGTGGTCAGCGCCGGGCACCTGGCCGAGGGAACCCATGTCAACGCGGTCGGTTCCTCGGTGCCCGGCAAGCGCGAACTCGACGCGGCGGCGGTGGCGTCCTGCACGGTGTTCGTGGACAGCAGGGAAGGTGCTCTGCGCGAGTCCTCGGAACTTGCCGCCCCGGTCGAGGCGGGCCTGGTACCGGCCGACCGGCCACTGCCCGAGATCGGCGAGGTGCTGCTCGGCAAGCACCCCGGCCGTACGGATCCGGCCGAGCGCACGCTCTACAAGTCGCTGGGGATGGCCGCCCAGGACGTCGCGTCCGGCTTCGCCGTCGTACGGGCTGCCCGGCGCCTCGGCATCGGTACCGTCACCGACTTCACCTGCTAGCCCCTTGGAGACGACGGAGTGAGCGTATGACCGCATTGCTGATCGGCAACGTCGGAGTCATCGGCGACGAGGAACGCATGGCGGAATACCGGGCGAAGGTGCTCCGGACGCTGGAACTGTACGGCGGCGAGTTCATGATCCGAGGCGGTGAGTTCGAGGTGCTGGAAGGCGACTGGCGGCCCACACACCTGTCGGTCATGGTGTTCCCGACGGCCGACCAGGCCCGGCAGTGGTACACGTCTCCCGAGTACCGGGACATCGTCCCGCTGCGTGATGGCACCCATATGGACCTGATCCTGGTGGAGGGCCGGTGACCTCGGCCCCGGCCAGTCCCCGCACCCGGGCATTCTCCCAGGTCGACGTGTTCGCCGACGGGCCCCTTCTCGGTAATCCCGTCGCGGTTGTCCTCGACGGTGAGGGGATCAGCGACGAAGACATGGCCCGGCTCGCGAACTGGACCAATCTCTCCGAGACGACCTTCGTGGTACCGCCCTCCTCCGGTGAGGCCGACTACGGGCTGCGCATCTTCACCCCGGGCGGCGAGATTCCGTTCGCCGGCCACCCGACGCTCGGCTCCGCCCACGCGTGGCTGGAGGCGGGCGGTGTCCCGAGGTCGCCGGGGAAGCTCGTCCAGGAGTGTCCGCTCGGGCTGATCGAGGTTCGGCGGTCCGGCACCGGCCTGAGTTTCCGTGCGCCGGACCTCAAGCGCGACGGTCCACTGGACTCCACGCATCTCGACCGGATCGCACGGGGGCTCGCGATCAGCCGGGAGCGGATCGTCGCCCATCAGTGGGTGGACAACGGGCCGGGCTGGGCTGCCGTGCAACTGGCCACAGCCGGGGAAGTCCTGGCACTGGATCCGGACGACCGTCGGATGGGCGACCTGATGCTCGGCGTGGTCGGGGCCTACCCCGAGGGCTCACCCGTCGCGTTCGAGGTCCGAGCCTTCGCCATGCCCGCGGGCGTACCGGAGGATCCGGTGACCGGAAGTCTGCACGCCGGTATCGCCCAGTGGCTCATCCGCACCGGCGCCGCCCCCCGCCGTTACCGCGCCGGGCAGGGCGGCCGTCTTGGTCGGCAGGGCATGGTCACCATCGAGGCCCAGGATGCAGAGGTGTGGGTCGGTGGCCGTTCCATCACCTGTGTACGTGGGGTTCTGGCGCACATTTTGTGAGTCGTCACGCTGCGAGGCAGGTGGTCTTGGCGGTTGGTCTCACGAGTTGCCCGAAGATGACCCGTGTCCCTGCCCGTGGGTTGGCTGTGCCCTGTAGGTGTGCGGTGCCGTCGTTGATCGCGTTGCTGGAGTTCCGTGAGGCCCGGGCTCGGAAAGCGCTCGAGTCCTGGACGGAGGTGATCAGGGGGGCAGTGGAGCACACCGCTGTTGCCCGATCTTCATCCTGGTCGGCACCGACGTACTGAGCCCCCACGCGGGCGAGTCCGCGGGCTGACACCCGGCGGTCCTCCGGGGACGGCGACGGCGTCCGGCGGCGCACCTCGCGCGCCCCCGCCGCTCCCTCGGGCGGGCTCATGACACCCCCGCCCCGCCGCGCCACGGCGCGGCGGGGCGGGGCCGTGGCGGGTCCCGCGCATAACCTCGCGCCGTGTCCAACGTGACGGCGTTCCTCAAGCGGCTGGTCCTGGGCCGCGCGCTGCGGAGCGAGGAACTCGGCGAGACGCTGCTGCCCAAGCGGCTGGCGCTGCCGATCTTCGCCTCGGACCCGCTCTCCTCGGTGGCCTACGCGACGCAGGAGATCCTGCTGGTCCTCACTCTGGGCGGGCTGGCGTACCTGCACTTCACCCCGTGGATCGCGGCCGCTGTCGTGTTCCTGATGACCGTGGTCGTGCTGTCCTACCGCCAGGTGGTGCACGCCTACCCGAGCGGCGGCGGGTCCTACGAGGTCGCCTCGACCAACCTCGGGTCCTCGGCCGGACTCGTGGTCGCCGCGGCGCTGCTGGTCGACTATGTGATGACCGTGGCCGTGTCCGTGGCCTCCGGTGTCGACAACGTCATCTCGGCGGTGCCGGCGCTGGCCGGGTACCGCGTGCCGATGGCACTGGTCTTCGTCGGGCTGCTGACCGCGGTCAACCTGCGCGGAGTGCGCGAGTCGGGCCGGGCGTTCGCCGCGCCGACGTATCTGTTCGTCGCCGGGGTGCTCCTGATGTGCGGGACGGGACTGCTCCGCTACCTCCTCGGCGATCCTCCGGTGGCGGCGACCGCGCAGTACGGGATCGAGCCGGTCCCGGCGGAGGCGAACCTGGTCGGTCTCGCCCTGGTGATGCTGGTCCTGCGGGCCTTCACCAGCGGCTGCACCGCGCTGACCGGCGTGGAGGCGATCTCGAACGGCGTGCCCGCGTTCCGCAGGCCGAAGTCGCGCAACGCGGCCGCCACCATGGCCGCGATGGGGCTCATCGCCGTGACGATGTTCGTCGGCGTCACCACGCTCGCGATCGTCGCCGACGTCCGCGTCACCGACGACCCCTGCCGGCTGACGGGCCTGCCAGACTGCGAGAACTACACCCAGCGCACCGTCATCGCGCAACTGGCCGCCGCCGTGTTCGGCGGGGAGGGCAGCTTCGGCTTCTTCTACGTCCAGGCCGCCACCGCGCTCGTCCTGATCCTCGCCGCCAACACCGCCTTCAACGGCTTCCCGCTGCTCGCCTCGATCCTCGCGCAGCACCGCTACCTGCCCCGCCAGTTGCACAACCGGGGTGACCGGCTCGCCTTCTCCAACGGCATCCTGGCGCTCGCGGTCGTGGCAGGCGTACTGCTGTGGGCCTACCGCGCGAACGTCACGAGTCTCATCCACCTCTACATCCTCGGTGTGTTCACCTCCTTCACGCTCTGTCAGACCGGCATGGTCCTGCACTGGGGCCGTGAACTGCGCACGGAGACGGATCCCCGGCTGCGCCGCCGTCACCGCACGTCCCGGGTCGTCAACGGGACCGGCGCGGTCATCACGGCACTGGTGCTGGTGATCGTGCTGCTGACCAAGTTCACCGAGGGAGCCTGGCTGGCCGTCCTCGCGGCCGCGGTGCTGTGGGTGACGATGCGGGGCATCCGCAGGCACTACGACACGACGGCGGCCGAACTGGCGGTCACCGACCCTCGCAAGGAGCTCGCGCCACCCTCCCGGGTCCTGACGGTGGTTCTGGTCTCCCGGCTGCACAAGGCCACGCTGCGGGCGCTCGCGTACGCCCGGGCCACCCGTCCGGACCGGCTGGAGGCGCTGACCGTTGCCGTCGACCGGGAGTCCGCAGCGGAGCTGAAGCGGCAGTGGGAGGAGGCCGGGATCGATGTCCCGCTGAAGGTCCTGGACTCGCCCTACCGGGAGATCACCGGCCCGGTACTGCTGTACGTGCGGTCGATCCGGCGCGAGAGCCCGAGGGATGTCGTCGCGGTGTTCATCCCCGAGTACGTCGTGGGCCACTGGTGGGAGAACGTGCTGCACAACCAGTCCGCACTGTGGCTGAAGAGCCGGCTGCTGTTCACGCCCGGTGTGATGGTGACGAGCGTCCCCTGGCGACTGGAGTCCGCCGCCCTCGCCGACCATCCCGCCGCCCGTGCCCCGGGCGCGGTGCGCCGGGGCGAACCGGTCCCGCCTCCCCGCTCCTGACCGTGCCGGGCCTCTTGGCGCCACGCCCCCGCTGCCCGACACTTGGCCGATGACGCAGCGCGTGGATCTCGCGACCGTGATGGACCGGCTGGCCATCGACGAAGTCGTCACCCGGTACGCGGTGGCCGTGGACGACGCCGACTGGCCCGCCTACCGGGCACTGTTCACCCGCGACGGGCGTGCCGACTACCGCGGCGCCGGAGGCGTCGAGGGACCCGCGGCCGAGGTGGCGGGCTGGCTCGCGAAGAAGATGCGGCTGTTCCCCGTGCGCCAGCATCTGATCGTGAACCGGCGAGTACGTCTGCGGGACGTGGACGGCTGCCCGGGAGACCGGGCGGACGTGCAGGCGGACTACGTCAATCCGATGCGGCTGGAGTCGGGCGACGACTTCGTGGCCGGCGGCCGCTACTCGTTCGAGCTGGCACGCGGGGACGACGGCTGGCGGCTGAGCTCGGTCACCGTGCACGAGAAGTGGCGGCGTGCCGCGTTCCTCCGCGCGGCCGAATGATCGACGTGGCCTGTCCCGGCCGCGGGCCGCTCCCTCACACTGGAGACAGACATCGCTCTCGTGGAGGCGCCGCATGCGGATTCCGGTGGGCCGGCGGGAGCAGCTGACGCGGCTGCTGTCGTCGCCGTGGTGGCGCGGCGCGGCCGGGGTGACGGCGGGCGCGCTGCCCGCCCTCGCGTTCCCCGACCCCGGGTTGTGGTGGTTCGCCTACGTGGCGCTCGTACCGTGGCTGCTGCTCGTCCGTACCGCTCCCACGGCCCGCCGGGCCGCTCTGGACGGCTGGCTCGGCGGCACCGGCTTCATGATCGCCGTGCACCACTGGTTGATGCCGAACCTGCATGTCTTCATCGTGGTCCTGGCGGCTCTGCTCGGGCTGCTGTGGGCCCCGTGGGGACTTCTGGTCCGGACGGCACTGGGCGGCCGTCCCTCCCCCCGGCGGGCGGCGGTGGCGGTCGTCGTCGTCCCCTCGGGCTGGCTGGCGATCGAACTGGTCAGGTCCTGGGAGGGGCTGGGCGGGCCGTGGGGACTGCTGGGGGCGAGCCAGTGGCAGGTCCAGCCGGCGCTGCGACTGGCCTCGGTGGGCGGCGTCTGGCTGGTGACGCTGCTCGTGGTGGCGGTGAACAGCGCGGTGGCCGTGCTGGTGGCCGTTCCGCACGCGCGGATCCCGGCGGTCGCGGCCGTCTCGGCCTGCGCGCTGGCGGTGGGCGCGGTATGGCTGTGGGCACCGCGACCGGACCGGCCGGGCGGGGTGATCCGTGTGGCAGTCGTCCAGCCGGGGGTCCTCAACGGCCTGGGCGGGGCGGAGCGGCGATTCGCCCGCAGTGAGGAGCTCACCCGGCAGCTGGCGGGACAGCGGCTGGACCTCGTGGTGTGGGGCGAGAGCAGTGTCGGCGCGGATCTGGCGGCGCGGCGCGACCTCGCGGCGCGGCTCGCCGCGCTGTCCCGCGAGGTGGGCGCCGAGGTGCTGGTGAACGTCGACGCCCGGCGCTCGGACCGGCCGGGCATCTACAAGAGCAGCGTGCTGGTGGGTCCCGGCGGCCCGACCGGCGACCGCTACGACAAGATGCGGCTCGTGCCGTTCGGCGAGTACGTGCCGTTCCGCACCATCCTCGGCTGGGCCACGTCGGTGGGCAGGGCCGCGGGCGAGGACCGGATGCGCGGCCGCGAGCAGGTGGTGATGGTGCTGCCGGGCGACGAGGGCCGGGCAGGGCTGCGGGTGGGGCCGCTGGTGTGCTTCGAGTCGGCGTTCCCCGACATGAGCAGAAGGCTCGCGAGGAGCGGCGCCGAACTCCTCGTGGCGCAGTCCGCGACCTCCACGTTCCAGGACAGCTGGGCGCCCGCTCAGCACGCCTCGCTGGCGGCGCTGAGGGCTGCGGAGACGGGGCGGCCGATGGTGCACGCCACCCTGACGGGCGTGAGCGCGGTGTACGGGCCGGAGGGGGAGCGGCTGGGCCCCCGACTCGGTACGGACGAGAGCGCCGCGGCCGTCTACGAGATCCCGCTCGCCCGGGCCACGACGCCGTACGCCCGGTTCGGGGACTGGGCGGTGTACGGCGCGCTGGCCGCGCTGGGGGCGTTCTGCGCGGCCGAGGGGCTGCGCGCCCTCAGAAGGCCTGCTCCAGTGCCTCCCGCACCACCCGCTCACACAGCTCATGGGTCGCCAGTGCGTCCTGGGCGCTGAGGAACTTCTCCGCGCGGACGGCGTCGAGGAAGGTGAGCACGACCTGCTCGATACCGCGCTGCCGGGCGACCGGCACCCAGTCGCCGCGCCGCCGCACCGACGGCTGGCCCTTGTGGTCGACGACCTCCGCGAGGTTGAGTACCTCACGCTTGGTGTCCTGTCCGGAGACCTCGAGGATCTCCTCGGCGGAGCCGCTCATCCGGTTCATCATGCCGACGGCGGTGAACCCGTCCCCCGACAGCTGCAGCACCACGTGGTGCATGCGCCCGTCGCGGACCCGGGCCCGTACGCCGGTGTGCTCGACCGGCCCGGGGAGCAGGAAGCGCAGGGTGTCGACGACGTGGATGAAGTCGTCGAGCACGAGGGTGCGGGGGTCCTCGGGGAGGCCGACCCGGTTCTTCCGCATGAGGATGAGATCGCGCGGGTGCTCCAGGCACTGGGCGTACCCGGGGGCGAAGCGCCGGTTGAAGCCGACCGCGAGACTGGTGCGGGTCCGTTCGGAGAGCTCCACCAGCCGCTGCGAGTCGTCGAGTTCGTACGCGAGGGGCTTGTCGACGTACGTGGGGACTCCGGCCTCCAGCAGCCGGGTCGCGATCCCGGGGTGCACGGTGGTCGGGGCGTGGACGAAGGCGGCGTCGAGCCCGGCGGCGAGGAGGGAGCCCAGGGTGGTGTGGCACTGGCCGCCTGGGATGCGGTGGGCCGCCGCGACCCGGTCGAGGGTGGCCGTCGTCCGGGTCTGCAGATGCAGTTCGACGCCCGGCAGGGTGGTGAGGACCGGCAGATAGGCCTTCTGCGCGATGTCCCCGAGCCCGATGCAGCCGACCTTCACCTGGACCTCCTCAGTCCGCCCTGTCCTGCCTGCCGTCAGCGCGGCGCAGCCGTCCGCTCCGCCCCGGCAGCATACGTCCGCCCGGGCCGCCGCCAGTCGGCGATGCCGTCGGGACCGCGGAGGACGATCCCTGACACTCCAATCGATCAAGCGGACCGCCAAGGCGGGCACGGCCATCGGGATGGACCCGATCTCGTTCACGTACCGGATGCGTCCGAACCGTGTGGACGGTACGGACGACATCCCGCCGCTGACCCGTCCCCGTGTCTCGACGGTCACCTCGGAGACGGGTGCGATCACCACGGTCACCCTTTCCGCGGCCGAGTGCGTACGCAGCCAGGTCGTCGGCGCCGCGGAGGACACCAACACCCGCAACTGCTTCCCGCAGTACTGGAACGTCAACGGGTCCACCACCGCGTCCGTGGACTGGGTCCACAAGTACCGTGTCCTCGCGGTGAGCACCTCGGACCCGGCCGGCCAGAACGACGGCCTGGAGCAGCAGTACGTCTACAGCGGCGCCGCCTGGCGCCGCCAGAAGTTCCGGTACCTCCTCAGCAACACCAAGGCGTCCTGGGTGTCGACGGCCACGCTCAAGGCCGACGGCGAGACCTACAACACCACCTACGCGATCCACGACGCGCTGCTGCGCAAGCTGCAGGACCAGGCGCCGACCCCGCAGGGCGGCCGGCTGCTGACCGACACCCGCTACGACTCCCGGGGCCTCGCCTACGGGACCTGCTCCGACATCTTCGACAGCACCACGGAACCGAACGGCACCTACACACGCGCCGAGTACGGCGAGGCGCCCACCCAGACGGAGACCGTCTACGACGGTGCCGAGCGGGCCACCACCAGCACGCTGCACGTGTACGGCGTGAAGAAGTGGTCGACCGGCACCACGTACACCGGTGACTCCACCGCCACCACGGCCGTGCAGGGCGGAACGGCGGAACGCACGATCACGGACGCCCGCGGCCGTACGACGGAGAGCCGCGAGTACGCGGGAGTGAACCCGGCAGACCCCGCGTACGGCGGCGGTCTGGGAACCCCGTACACCGCGACGAAGTTCACGTACAGCCTCGACGACAAGAAGGAGTCGGTCACCGGCCCCGACGGCGCTCGATGGAACAGCGCGTACGACCTGAACGGCCGCATGGTGTCGGCCGACGATCCGGACAAGGGAGCGTCCACACTCGCGTACGACGGCCTCGACCGGGTGATCAAGGCAACGGACACGCGGGGCCACAGCATCCTCACCGAGTACGACGCACTCGGCCGGAGCCTCGGGACCTGGTCCGGTGAGAAGACGGACGCCGAACAGCTGACGTCCTACACCTACGACACCGTGCTCAAGGGGCAGCCCGCCTCCAGCACCCGCTACGTCGGGGGGAAGACGGGCCTGGCGTACACGAAGTCGGTCACCGCCTACGACAGCCTCAACCGGGCGACCGGTACTCGGCTCCGCCTGCCCGCCGCTGATCCGCTGGTCAAAGATCACCGAGATCATCGGCATCGGAACCGTCCCGAACACCTTCGGCTTCTGCGGCAGCGCGTCGGGCGGAAAATGGCTCATGGCCTCCGGCGAGTTGTGTGTCATCGTCACTCACGGCCCTGACGGGTGGGACCTGGGCGGCAGCACCTCCGTGGGGCTGTCCGGCCCCGGGGCAGGCGCCTCCCTGGACGGCGGGCTCCTCGTCAGCAACGCCGACGGCATGGACCAGCTCGCGGGCTACGGTCTGGACAAGGAGCTGTCCCTGCACTACAAGGTCGATGGCTTCGTCAACCACGAGAATGCCATCAACCTCCACCCCGAGCGGGGGCTGGTGCGAAACAGTGAGGGCGAGCCTGTCTGGGCTGTCACAGCGGGGACCGGCGTCGGCATCGAGGCGGGGGCGGAGGTAGGCCTCAACCACACCTTGACCTGCAGTTTCAGACCAGGCTGCAATCCCTGACCGAACCGCCACCGGCCAACCGGACACGGCCTGCCGCGTCGGCGCCCTCCGGCGGGAAGAACCCGCCGGAGGGCGCCCGTCCGGGCGGGGCATATGAACGTCCCTGGCGTGTCGTCCCGATCTTCCGAGAAGGGCTCAGGAGCAAATCCCATGACAGCACTCACCTGGATCTTCGGAGGGCTCTTCATGGGCCTCGGAATCTGCTTCCTCGCCCTCGGTGGCGCCGTCGCTCTCGACCTCCGGGGACGTGCGAGCCGAATGGACCGATATCCCCTGGTGATGGCCAGGCTGATGGGCCTCGGATGGATAGTCGTCGGACTTGTCGTCATGCTCTTCGGTCTGTCCTTCGTACTGGCACTCCCGTAGCAGACCCGAGTTAGGGATCACCGATGATGCGTATAGTTCCCCTGTTTCTCGGCCTGGGCTGGCTGCTGTTCGGGCTGGCGTGGGTACGCAACCACCGAGGCCTGGCCGACCGTCTCCTGGCCTCGCCGATCAACCTGATGCCCGGCGACGAACGCAGCGTGTGGGCCTTCAGGATGGTGGGGCGCGGCTGTGTCGCGCTCGGTGGATTCGCCACCGTCTTCGGTGTCATGTTCCTCGTTTTCTCGTGACGGCAGGCCTTCGCCGTCCTGTACGCCGACCACGGCCCTCGGCGAAGTGGTCGCGGGTGACGCCCATCACCGGCGGCGGACCTGCGGAGAGCCGTTCGTCACTTCGACGCAGCTTCGGGGCAGAGGGCCGAAACCACTGGCGGCGGGTCGTGCGCGTCGTCGAGGATCGGGCCATGACGACATGGGAACGGACCGAGGTGTCCACGATCGCGGGCGAGCGGGAGATGCTGGAGGGCTGGCTCGACTTCCACCGCGAGACCCTCGCCCTCAAGTGCGCCGGACTCGGCGACGAGCAGCTGCGGGAGACCTCGGTGCCGCCGTCCGGGCTGAGCCTGCTCGGACTGGTGCGGCACATGGCCGAGGTCGAGCGGATCTGGTTCCGCAGGGTCCTCGAGGGTGAGGCCGCCCCACCCCTCTACTTCAGCGACGAGGATCCGGACGGGGAGTTCCACCTCGGGTCGGCGGACACCTTCGAGGCGGCGGAGACCGTCTGGCGTGCCGAGATCGAACGGGCCCGCGAGCTGGCCGCGTCACGGTCCCTGGACGACACCTCCAAGGAGGAGCGGCACGGCAAGCGGTTCAGCCTCCGCTGGATCTACGTCCACATGATCGAGGAGTACGCCCGGCACAACGGACACGCGGATCTCCTCAGGGAGCGGATCGACGGGGCCACGGGAGCCTGAGACGACCCCACCACCCGTCGCGTCAGGCGGCGCCCCAGGTTGTCGGGCGCGACGTCAGAGGCCGGACAACCGCCGGTCCAGCCGGTCGATGGCCGCCCGCACCCCATCGCCGTAGCCGTCGTCCCCGAGTGCGGCCGAGGACGCCCTGGCACGGTCCAGATGGGCCCGGGCGGCCTCGGGGCGATGCAGCTTCAGATAGTCGGCGGCCAGATTCAGATGGAGCGAGGGATAGAGCCCGCGCGCGGCGACGGCGGCCTCGTGCCGCACCGGGCGCTCTTCGGTGAGCGCCTCGGCGGCCGCGAGCGCCCGGAGGTCCCAGGCGAGCTCGTCTCCGGGATCGTCCTGGGTGTCCGCCAGATAGTGGGCGAGCGTGCAGCGGTGCAGGGGATCGCCTTCCTGGCCGAGCTGTGCCCACAGCGCGGAGAAACGGTTGCGTGCCTCCTCGCGGTCCCCGCCGTGGAGCAGCATGATCGCCTGCCCGATCCTGGTGGTCATGACCGCGTCACCCGACGCCCCCTGCTGCTCCACCACTGCGGCCCTCCAGCACCTCGACGCGTCCTCCCGACGCTAGCCGCCGCCGGAGGCAATCCGGCACAGGCTCGGGCGGTGACCCGAACCTGTCAGCCAGGTGCGCCAACCGTCAGCCCAGGTCCGGGATGCGCCAGTCGATGGCGTCGTGGCCCTGGGCGGCGACCGCCTCGTTGATGCGGGTGAACGGACGGGACCCGAAGAATCGCTTCGCGGACAGCGGCGAGGGGTGCGCGCCCTTCACCACCACATGGCGCGTGTCGTCGATCAGCGGCAGCTTCTTCTGGGCGTAGTTCCCCCACAGCACGAAGACGGCCGGGTCCGGCCGGGAGGCGACCGCACGGATCACCGCGTCGGTGAACTTCTCCCAGCCCTTGCCCTTGTGGGAGTTCGCCTCTCCGGCGCGGACGGTCAGCACCGCGTTGAGCAGCAGGACGCCCTGCTCGGCCCACGGCGTCAGGCAGCCGTTGTCCGGCACCGGCAGACCGAGCTCCTCCTTCATCTCCTTGTAGATGTTCCGCAGCGAGGGAGGGACCCTCACACCGGGGCGCACGGAGAAGCAGAGGCCGTGCCCCTGCCCCTCACCGTGATAAGGGTCCTGCCCCAGAACCAGCACCTTCACCCGGTCGTAGGGCGTGGCCTCCAGCGCCGCGAAGACGTCCTCGCGAGGCGGGTACACCGGCCCCCTGGCGCGCTCGTCCTCGACGAAGTCGACGAGCTCCTTGAAGTACGGCTTCTGGAGCTCCTCGCCCAGGACGCCGCGCCAGGACTCGGGCAGCATGTCGGTGTCGGTCACGTCAACAACCTCCGGTGTGCGATCAGTTACCGACGACCCAACCTATACGCGGCCACTGACAACGCTCCCGGCAGTGGGGCGTGCGGAGGTCGGATCCGCACTACCAGCTGGTCTGGCGGTGCAGCGTCCAGAGCTGCATGATCATCTGCGGGTCCAGGGCACGCTCGGAACCCGCGATCTCCTCCCGGGACGCGATGTTGATCTTGCCCTGCCACAGTGGGAGCAGGCGCACGTCCTCGACCAGGATCGTCTGGGCCCGCTCGAACTTCTTGGACACCGCACCGCGATCGCTCAGCTGACGGGTCTGCGGCAGCAGCTGCTGGGTGATCTCAGGGCTCTCGTAGGGCGTCCCGAGCACGTTCTCCTTGCCGACGAACGGCGCGATGAAGTTGTCGGGGTCCGGGAAGTCGGGGAACCAGCCTCGTCCGAAGACCGGATAGCTGCCCTTCTGGTAGCCCTCCTGGAAGTCCTTCCAGGGCTTGCCCTGGATCGAGACCTCGAACAGCTGGGACTGCTCCAGCTGCCGCTTGATCTCGGCGAACTCGGCGGCGGTGGCGGAGCCGTAGCGGTCAGTGGTGAACCAGAAGTCGAGCCGGACCGGTGTCTTGATGCCCGCTTCATCGAGGATGTCCCGCGCCTTCGCCGCACTGGGGTCGCCGTACTTGTCGAAGAAGCTGGTCGCGTGGCCGGCGATGCCCTTGGGGACCATGGAGTACAGCGGCTCGGCCGTGCCCCGGTACACCTTGTTGATGAGCTCGCCGCGGTCGATCAGCTGGGCGATCGCCTGGCGGACCTCGACATCGCGGACGGAGGGATCCTTGGGGTTGAACACCAGGTAGCGGATGTCGACACCGGGGCTCTCCACGATCTGGAGGCCCTCGTTCGCCTTCTTCTTCTCCTGGAGATCGGCCACTTCCTCCGCGGTCAGACCGAGGTAGGTGGCGTCGATCTCCTTGCTCTTGAGCGCGGCCACCATGGCTTCCGAGCGCTTGAAGTAGCGGATCGTGACGGCGTCGTTCTTGCGGTCCGCGAACCCGTTGTAGCGGGTGTTCTTCTTCAGCTCCGCCTTCGAGCTCTCCTGGTAGGACTCCAGGACGTACGGGCCGGAGCCGGTGAGCTTGCCGTCCTCCCGGAGCTTGTCCGCGGGGTACTCGGCCGGGTCCACCAGGGACATCGCGGGCGTGGCGAGGATGAACGGGAAGGTGGCGTCGGGCTTGGTCAGGTGGAAGGTGACGGTCCGGTCGTCCTCCTGCTTGACCTCGCGGAGCGAGCCGAGGAGACCGTTGGGACCGCTGTCCACATCGATCCTCTGGATGCGGTCGATGGAGTGCTTGACCGCGGCCGCGTCGAGCGGGTGACCGTTGGAGAAGGTCAGGCCCTCACGGAGGGTGCACTGGAATGCGGTATTGGCCGGATTGGTGAATTTGCACTTCTCGGCCGCGTCCGGCTGGGGGGTGGTGCTTCCGGTCGGGAAGCTGAGAAGAGTCTGGAAGACGTTGCGGTACAGCTCCCAGGAGCTGTCCCACGCGGCGGCCGGGTCGAGTGTGCTGGGTGCACTCATCGTACCGACCACTACGTGCTGCGCCCCATCGGCGTCGTCGTCCGAAAACAGACCGCATCCCGCCACCAGGGATATGGACGCAAGGGCTGCAGCCGCCTGCAGCATCGTCCGGTTGAACACGTGCACGCTCCTCGTTCAGCCATGGGTCGGCGAACCATACCGCAGTGCCCCGCCGGAACAACGTGGTGGTCCGGCGGGGCACTTAGGGCTATCCCGAGCCATTCAGGTAGAAATCGACTCAGTGGACTCCGGCGTTGAGAAAGATACCGCCGTCCACCACGAGTGTCTGCCCCGTGATCCAGTCCGATTGGTCGGATGTGAGGAACGCCGCGGCCCCGCCGATGTCCGACGGGACACCGAGCCGGCCCATCGGGTACGCCGCGGCGGCCTCGGCCTCCCGGCCCTCGTACAGCGCCTCGGCGAACTTCGTCTTGATCACGGCGGGGGCGATCGCGTTGACCCGGACCGCCGGCGCGAACTCGTGCGCCAGCTGGAGGGTCAGATTGACCATGGCCGCCTTGCTCATGCCGTACGCCCCGATGAAGGGGGACGCGGAGAGTCCCGCGACGGACGCGATGTTCACGATCGCGCCGCCGTTCTCCTTCTGCCAGGCTTTCCAGGTCTGCTGGGCGAAGCCGAGCGCCGAGATCACGTTCGTCTCGAACACCTTGCGGGCGACGTTGAGATCGAGCTCCGCGATGGGGCCGAACACCGGGTTGGTGCCGGCGTTGTTCACGAGGAAGTCGACCCGGCCGAACGCCTCCATGGCGCGTTCGACGGCGACGGCCTGGTGCGCCTCGTCGTGGGCCTTGCCCGCGACGGCGATCACCCGGTCCGCGCCGAGGCTCTCGACGGCCTCCTTCAGCGCGTCCTCGCCACGGCCGGTGATGCACACCCGGTCGCCGCGGGCGACGAGCGCCTCGGCGACGCCGTAGCCGATACCGCGGCTGCCGCCCGTCACCAGGGCCGCCTTGCCGGACAGCGGGGGAAGCTCTCGCTCCTGTGCGGTCATGTCGGTCGCCTCCGGTTCAGTTGAGCGGGCCGCCGGCCACGTACATGACCTGGCCCGAGACGAAGCCGGCGTCGTCGCCGGTGAAGAAGGCGATCGCGGCCGCGACGTCCTCCGGCCGACCGACCCGCTGGACCGGGATCTGGGTGGCGGCGGCGGCCTGGAACTCCTCGAAGCCCATGCCGACCCGGGCGGCGGTCTGGGCGGTCATCTCCGTGACGATGAAGCCGGGTGCGACGGCGTTGGCGGTGACGCCGAACTTGCCGAGTTCCTTGGCGAGGGTCTTGGTGAAGCCCTGCAGACCGGCCTTGACCGCCGAGTAGTTCGCCTGCCCCCGGTTCCCCAGCGCGGAGCTGGAGGAGAGGGAGACGATACGGCCGAAGCCCGCGTCGACCATGTGCTTCTGGCACGCCCTGGCCATCAGGAACGCACCCTTGAGGTGCACGTTCATCACGATGTCCCAGTCGGACTCGCTCATCTTGAACAGCAGGTTGTCGCGGAGCACGCCCGCGTTGTTGACGAGGACGGTCGGCGCGCCGAGCTCGGCGGCGACCCGCTCCACGGCGGCCTCCACCTGGGCGGAGTCCGAGACGTCGCAGCCGACCGCGATCGCCTTGCCGCCCGCCGAGGTGATCTTCTCGACGGTGTCCTTGCAGGCCGCCTCGTCGAGGTCGAGTACGGCCACGGCACGGCCCTCGGCCGCCAGGCGCACGGCGGTGGCGGCGCCAATGCCGCGCGCCGCCCCCGTCACGATCGCGACGCGCTGCTCGTTGCTGGACATGGTTGGTTCTCCTCGCCCTCGGATCCCTTGGATACGGCTCGCCCGGCACGGCCCGTCGACTCGACCCGAGAGGGTGAGCGACCGCTTAGTACCTTCAGCAGACGAGACGCTAGAAGCCCTGGCACCCGGTGTCAACGGCACACCGGGTGCCCCCCGTCACTTGCCCCCTCCGATGGGCTCGTTCAGCGCACCAGGACGTCCAGCAGCCGTTCGACCTCGGCCTCCGGATCGGCGGTCAGACCGGTGTGCACGGGTCCCGGCTGGACCACGGTGGACCGGGGCGCGATCAGCCAGCGAAAGCGCCGGCCCGCGTCGTCCCGGGCCGCCTGCCCGGCCTCCTCACCGCCACGGCAGACACCCTCTACGGCGTGCAGTGCCGCCCGTACACCGGTGACGTCGGCCCGCGGGTCCAGCGCCCTCAGTTTGGTCTCGTCCAGAAGGGTGCGGGCGGCCACGAAGGACCTCGCGCGGCAGTACACCACCACGCCCGCGTTGAAGCACTCACCGCGCTCGACGCGCGGGACGACGCGCAGCAGCGCGTACTCGAAGACATCCCGCCTGGGATCGTGCCGGGTCACTGGCCGCCGCCCTTCGTGCTCTTCTCGGTGGGGTGCGGCCAGGGGCCGAGGTGGTCGGTGAGCCAGCCCGGCGCCTGGGACGGCCGGGGCCTGGAGGGTGCCTCCAGTGTGATGCGCTCGTGGATCGAGGCAGCCCGCGGCAGCAGGGCCTCCACATAGGCGCGGCGGACCGCGTGGGTGGTGTCGAACCCGGGCTCGTCCACGAGCCATTCGTCGGGGACGTCCGCGACGACCTCGGTCAGCAGGTCGCGGGTGACCAGCGGGGCCAGCGCGGCGGCGGCGCCCGCGATGTCCGGCCGGAACGGCGCGAGGGCATGGTCGGACGCGTTGTACGGCTTCGCCGCCGAGGCCGCCGCCCCGGGCCAGCTGTGGTGCCAGATCATGGTGGCGCCGTGGTCGATGAGCCACAGGTCGCCGTGCCACACGAGCATGTTGGGGTTCCGCCAGGACCGGTCGACATTGTTGATCAGTGCGTCGAACCAGACGACCCGGCCCGCCTCCGCGGAGTCCACTCCGTACGCGAGCGGATCGAAACCGATCGAGCCGGGCAGGAAGTCCATCCCGAGGTTCAGCCCGCCGCTGGCCTTCAGCAGTTCCTGCACCTCCTGGTCGGGCTCGGACAGGCCGATGACCGGGTCGAGCTGCATCCGGACCAGTTCGGGCACGCGCAGCCCGAGCCTGCGCCCGAGCTGCCCGCAGATGACCTCGGCCACCAGGGTCTTGCGCCCCTGCCCGGCCCCCGTGAACTTCATGACGTACGTGCCGAGATCGTCGGCCTCGACGATCCCGGGGAGCGAGCCGCCCTCACGCAAAGGCGTGACATAGCGGGTCGCTGTGACTTCTGTCAGCATTTCGCCAGGCTATACGGCTTGGCTACCTGTCAATCGACGGACGAGCACAGTGCCGTCCAGCCTGGGGAATCGAACCGCCCCGGGTCGGGTGGAGCCGCGATCCCGGGTAAGGGACAAAGTCATGGCACGGCCCTCGATGTACCCGCCCGCCCACCTGGACATCCCTTCCTGGACCATCAAGATCCATTGTCAGGGTGACCACTCCGAGGGATCGGCCTCCAAGGCCCGGGTAGTCGCTAACTACCCGGCCTTGGATCGGCCTCACACAGCCGGACACCATGCCGCGGTTCAGTTGTCGCCGCCGATGAGAGTTCCGACCGCGATGTCCTCGGTGCGCATCGTCGCACCGGTGGACATCGTGAACTTCCAGGCCACGGGCTGGCGTGTGACCGGGTCCACGAGGACACGGATGTCACCCGTTCCGATACCGTCCCGGTCACCGGCAGGGTAGGCGGACCGGGTGTCGTCGCTGTGGGGGCTGCCCGCGGAGTCGGTGATCCGGACCCGGAACTGGGCGTACGACGACTGGCTGGAATCGTGGTCGTCGGCCGTCTCGGAGATGGGCACGACCGACTGGACCAGGCCCATGTGGCCGCTCGTGGAATTGCCCGCCGGGTGCTTTGTCGCCAGGATGTCGCCGCGCCGGACCAGCACCTCACCGCTGGGGTCCATCCACTGGGGCCGCTGGACCAAGGCCACGGTGTTGTCACTGCCAGGAGTGTCGTTGGTACTCCTCCCGTCGACGATGGCGTCGTGCCATTCACCGGCGTTGGAGAATGTGCCGGCGTCGGGCCCGTCGACCAGATCGACGATCGTGCCGGTGTCGATGTTGGCCCAGGCCTGGGTGGTGAGAAGGCTGATGAAGTGACTGCACTCCACTCGGGCGTCGGTGACACCCTCGGCGTTGCGGTGGAGATGCGCCGTGGCTCCGCCCCCGTAGGTGTTGAGGGTGCTGTCGGTAGCGGAGAGCACATAGCTCTCGGCCAGGTCGACGGCGGCCAGCGGCTGAGGTTCAGCGTGTGCGGGAGCGGTCAGGGCGAAGGCGGCGGTGGTGGTACCCGCCAGGATGGCAAGCCTGTGGACGGTCGGGTGTCGCAGCATGAGGTCACTTTCTCCGAGGGTGAACGATGATCCGGGCAGGTGTGGTGACGGCGGTCCCGACCCCGCCCCCTGTATCGAGGTCGGGACCGCGGAAAGCAGGGCGTCCCTCCAGCGACTGCGCGATCTGCGCATTCGAGGCGGTACCACCCCTCGTGGACGGCCCCTTCCTGCCGGGCCCGAGGCGAGGCGGTGCCCGTGGCGGGCGCTCTCGCCGACGTCCGGGCCGAGGAAGGCGCCGACGTCGTCGATGTCGCCCAGTTCCCTCCTCTCGAACGGGACTTGTCCGGTGCCGGCCAGGGCTTCGACCTCGGATGCGCGCATCCGTGTCATGCAGGCTGGTCGCCCGCAGACGGCCGGGCGTGCGCCGGCGCCAGGCGGTAGGCAGCCCGTTTGCAGGAGTGCGAGGAACACATCGGGGCATCGTCGTCGTCCCCGGACATCTGCGCCCAGGAGACGGCGGCGCCCTCGCTGAGCTGAAGCCGTTGTCCACGAAGGCAGGTTGGCGCTGCGTCTGCGGTCGGCGCTGCCGGTGCCGATGGTGGTCCAGGTCCTGATCAACCAGGGATCGGCACGGCATGACCGGTAACGCGCACCCGAGGGTCGTGGGAGTCCACTTCGATGATCAGATCACTCGGCCGTCCCATGTCCTCGCCTTGGCGGATGGCGATCGTATCCGCCGCTGCCACCAGGCCGAGCGTACGCAGATAGCCACCGAACGCGGCTGCCGCTGCTCCGGTGGCCGGGTCTTCGATGACGCCCCCGACGGGGAAGGGGTCACGCGCATGGAAGCGGCCGTCACTCTCGCGCCAGACCAAGTGCACGGTCGTCCAGCCGTGGATCTTCATGACAGCCGTGAGGGCCTCGAAATCGTAGTCGAGATCGGCCAGTCGGGCACGGGTGGCAGCCGCGAGCACCAGGTGCTCGTTACCACCGAAGGCCACGTGCGCCGGCAGCGCCGGGTCAAGGTCGGCCTTTCCCCACCTCAGAGCCGAAAGCGCAGCGTCCACCTCGGCGGCCTGCGCCGGACGGGATCGGGTGGGGACACTGGTCAGCGTCGCCCTCACAAGACCTGGACCATCGGCCACGGTCTCCACCCTGATCTCGCCGGCGAGTGTGTCGTAGACCAGATCGCCGGGGCCTATGCGCTCGGCGAGCGCCACCGATGCGGCGACGGTTGCGTGCCCGCAGAAGGCGACCTCGGCGAGAGGGCTGAAGTAGCGCAGTGTGAACCGGCGCCGCTGCTCGTCTCGCGACGTGACGAACACGGTCTCCGAGTACCCGACCTCGGCGGCGACCGCCAGCATCTGCTGCTCGTCGAGTGGTGAGGCGTCGAGGACGACGCCGGCCGGATTTCCGCCGCCAGGGCGGGATGCGAACGCCGAGTAGCGGAGGACAGAGGCGGTTGCTGGGAAGGTCATGCCTTCATACTTCCGCCATCGCCACATTATTACCAACGATGGTTTCACATGAAAGCCATCGACTTTCACGATTGCTTGCTAGGGTGCGGCCATGGATACCCGGCTGCTGAAGACCTTCACCGCGCTGGCCCGGACGGGGAGCTTTACCGCCGCCGCCGCTGAGCTGCAGCTCGCACAGTCCACGGTCACCGTGCAGATCAGGACCCTGGAGAAGGCGTTGGGCGCCCGGCTCTTTGACCGCCTGTCCAGAGGCGCGCTGCTCACCGAGCCGGGGCAACGGTTGCTTGTTCTGGCCGAAGAAGTCCTCGAGGCCGAGTCACGGTTGTTCGCGGCGGCCACCGACGACGGGCCGGTCACCGGGACCGTGGTGGTGGGCGCGGGTGAGACCCTGTGCTCAGCCCATCTGCCGAGGGTGGTCGCCGCGCTGCGCGGTCTGCACCCGGACGTGGAAGTGCACCTGCAGCCATGCGGCACCGGCAACGCCGTGGAAGGGCTCAGGGCCGGAAGTCTGGACTGTGCGCTGTTGCTGGAAGAGCGGGTTGACTTCCCGGACATCACGGCCGAGCACATCGCCAGCCAGCCCTTGGCCCTCCTGTGTGCCCCCGACCATCCCCTTGCCGGCCGCAAACAGCCGGTAACCTGGCAGGAACTGGGGAGGGAGAGTTTCTTCCTCCACGAACAGGGATGTTCCTACAGCGACTGGCTCGCTCGACGCCTGCAAGCGACTGAGGGAGCCCAGCCCCGACTGACGCGGTTCGGCAGCATCGAAGCCGCCCGCTCCTGTGTGGCGGCCGGACTCGGCCTCACCATCCTCCCCCTCGCCAACGTAGCCGAGTCGCTGAGCGATGGACGTCTCAGGACGGTGCCCGGCCCCTCCCTCCCCGATGCCTCCGTCCACCTGGTACGCCACAGCCGGCGACAACCCTCGCGCGCATCACGCATCGTCACAGCCCAAATCGCGCACCACTTCCGTAGTTGCCGACTGTGACGTGCAGGAGGCTCTGTCACGAATCGTCGGCCGGCCGCTCCCTTCCGCCGCCGGCGCCCGCCGGTCGGCTGCCATCTGAGCAGCACACCCTGTGCCGCCGGGGTCGGCCGGCACACGGACACCGAGCGGCGATCCGACACCACACAGCGGCCGCACCGAAGCAGCAGACGCAGCAGCGCCCGGAATCCATCCGGATCCGGGGCGCTGCTGTTTCGATCGTGAGGATGCGCAGCGCCGTCACGTGGTAGATCACCCGCACGCCGTCCATCTCGTCCACGCAATCGTGGAGCGGGGCGTCCGGTACAGGCGGGCCGGGCTCGGGGTCGACGCTGACCGCGACGATCACCCGATCCAGACGGTGCGTCGCGCGCAGCGAACCCCCTGGCTCTGACGTTGCACAGGCGGCGGCCCCGGATGCTGCGTCAGTCGACGACCGTGGAGAATGCGCCCCACACTGGACGGTGCAGGCGGATCACGACGATCCGGGGCCCGCCGTAGTCGCCGCGAACTTTGCCCGAAGAGCCTCGATGACGGTAAGGACGTCGGCATCCGTGGTGCGCCAGTTGCTGAACGCGGCACGAAGCGCGGGGACCCCGTCATAGACGGTCGGAGTGAGGAAAGCCTGGTCCGCGAGTTCCCGGGCGAGGCCAGCCAGCCGGGCCGGAGTGGGGTCGTCCGCGAGTGTGAAGCACACGACGTTCAGCCTGGCAGGCGCCAGCAGTCGCAGCTCCGGAATCTGCTCAAGGGACGCCGCCAGGGACCGCGCGCAGGCGATGCACCGTTCGACGATTTCGCGGTACCCCTCCCGCCCGTACGCGCGCAGCGTGAACCACGCAGCCAGCGCCCGCAGCCGACGGGAGTTCTCCGGGGTCAGGTGTACGCAGTCCGGCACGTCGCCCAGAGGGCCGAGATAGGCGGCGGCATTCTGGAAGACACGGGCCTGCAGGTCCCGGCGCCGCGTGAACTGCACGGCGCTGTCGTAGGGGACGTTGAGCCACTTGTGCAGATCCACACAGACCGAGTCGGCGAGATCGAGCCCCTCCACCAGGTGAGCCTCGGCGGGCGAGAGAGCAGCGAAGGCACCGAACGCGGCATCCACGTGCAGCCAGAAGTCGTAGCGGCCGCGCAGAGCTGCCACGGCACGCAGATCGTCGAAGTCGCCGGTGTTCACCGTGCCCGCGTTCGCGACCACGATGCAGGGGGTGTCGCTCTGTGCGAGCGCTGCCTCCAGCGCCATCGGGTCCACCGCCTCCCGCCCGGGAAGTGTGGGCACGGAGGCCAGCGCTTCCCGGCCGAGTCCCAGCATCGACAGTCCCTTGGGCACGCTGGAATGGGGACTGCCCGACAGCACTCGGACCGGCCCGAGAGCGGCCACTCCCGCTTCCGCTACGGAAACACCCAGCCGCTCCCCTACCCATTCACGGCCGATCGCCAGGCCGACCGTGTTGGACATCGTGGCGCCGCTGACGAACGTCCCCTGATGCTCGCGGGTGAGCCCGAACAGTTCGCGGAGCCACGCGATCGTCTCATGCTCCAGACGCTGCCCCGTATCGTCGGCGGACGACATGACGTTCTGGTCGGCCACCGCAGTGAGCCAGTCTCCGGCCAGTGCCGCCGGGGTTACCCCGCCCGTGACGAAGCCAAGATAGCGGGGGCCGGCGCTCGCCGACAGAGCCGGTTCCCAGCGCTCCACGAAGTCCCGCATTCCGCCCCGCGCCCCGACTCCCCGCTCGGGAAGGGGCACCTCCTGCGGAGGCTGCGCCAGCGGGACGACCGGCCGCTCAGCGACACGGTCGAGAAACGATGTCGCCTGGTCCTGGACGCACTTGAGCAGTTGGGGAAGGTGCGCCAGATCCAGGGCGAGGCCATGGTGCATGTGTCATTCCTCATCTCGTGAGTGGGTGGTTCCCGATCAGCCCCGGCAACGACGATTGGTGCCTATCGCGTTGGGCCACTCCCCTGACTCGCGGCAGCGTTGTGGAGCTTTGCCGGTCGACGATCTCGGCGTCCCCACGAACGCCGTGTCCGGCTGCAGCCCGGTCACGCGCACCCGCATGCTGTACCCCAACGCCTCGACGGTACCGACGGAACCGCTGGCAACGATGCCTCCCTTGTTGAAGTCGGCGGACGTCGATACGTCGTAACGCGCGGCGTACAATGCGAATGGCATCCCTCCGAGTCCGTCCTCTGCCGCCGCGTGCAGGCACAGCCGAGTCCAAATCAGCACGCTCTCAGCGGTCGGGTCGCCGGATGCAACTCCCAGGTCGTCGAACGGGTTCCAGGGCAACCTGGGGTTCCAGTCGTCGGCCGCGAAGGCAGGTGCACCCTCGGCACCGACGGCGGCCGCGGCGGCGATCACCCCCGTGGCTTTGAGGGTCTTCGAATTTAGTGGGGGGTGCGGCGGTGACGGGCGCGCTCGCCGGTCACGCTGTGTGAGGTGGTTGGGGTGCGGGCGCCCTGGACGCAAGGAGCCCGCGGGCCTTCGTGATCATGGTTGTTGTCTAGGCAACCGATCATGAAACCCCACGGGCTTGAACAGCGACGATACCGGCATCAACGAAGCGGCAACGCGACTTCTGGGGCTGGAGGGGGTGAGTGTGACGCAGGTCAAGGACGACGGGGCGGGCGGTTCGACGGTGTACGTGGTCACGAGCGAGGACTCCGCCCGGGCCTGCCCCTCGTGCGGGGTCTTCGCCACCCGGCTGAAGGACTACCGCACCACCCGGCCCCGGCACCTGCCCTGCGGTGGACGCCCTGTGAGTATCCGGTGGCGCAAGGCACGCTGGTACTGCGCCGAACCCGCGTGCGAGCGCGGCTCGTTCACCGAGGCGATCCACGCGGTGCCCGCCGGGATGCGCACCACCACCGCCCTGCGCCGGGCGGCGGGGGCCGCGGTCTGCGACGGATCCCGCACCGTCGTGCAGGCCGGCCGCGACCTGTCCTTGAGCTGGCCCATCGTGCAGCGATGCTTTGAGGACTACGCCGCGACGGTCCTGCCCGAGACGCCGCCCGCGACCGAGGCGGTCGGGATCGACGAGACCCGGCGGGGCAAGCCGGTCTGGGCCCAGAACCCGGCCACGCAGAAGTGGGAACTGGTCGCGGACGCCTGGCACATCGGCTTCGTCGACGCGATCGGCGGGCAAGGACTGTTCGGGCAGGTCGAAGGCCGCAACGCCACCTCGGTCGCCGACTGGCTCAGCTCCCAGCCCGCATCCTGGCGGGCACAGGTGCGCTACGTCGCCATCGACCTGTGTTCCACCTTCCGCGCCGCCGTCCACCGTGCCCTGCCGCACGCGACCGTGGTCGTCGACTGCTTCCACATCGTGCAACTCGCCCAGCGCCACCTCGCCGACCTGCGCCGACGCCTCACCTGGCGGCAGCACGGCCGCCGGGCCCGCAAGGGCGACGGCATCTACACCGTCCGCAAACTCCTGCGCCGCAACAAAGAAGACCTCACCGAAGACCAACGCCTCCTCCTGAAGACCGAGTTGGAGTACATGGGTACCTACGGCCGGCAGATCCACGCGGCCTGGCAGGCCAAGGAACTCCTGCGCGACCTCCTCGGCCTGGCCGTCAGCCGCACCCACCACGCCCCCGACCGCTCCGCGATCTCCGCCGCCCGCCACCGCTTCTTCACCCACGTCGCCGACCACGCCCACCTGCACGAACTCCTCACCCTCGCCGAGACCATCGAGCAGTGGTGGGACGGCATCGAGACCTACCTGACCACCGGCATCACCAACGCCGCCTCCGAAGGCAACAACCGCCTCATCAAGCTCGAAGCGCGTAACGCCTTCGGCTTCCGCAACCGCGCCAACCAGCGCCTACGCTCACGCTGTGCGACCACCCGCCGGAGCCGACGGCAGGCGCACCCCCACTAAATTCGAAGACCCGGCTTTGAGCAGACCACGGACTCTGCTGCTCAATTCGGCTGAGCAGCAGAGTCATGCCGGGAAGGCCGCAACGGTCACCGCGTTGTCGCAGGTCATGGTCCGCGTGTCGGAGTTGCCCCGGAATTGGGCAGCAGAGTCACCACGCCGGTCAATACGGCTCATTGTGAGAATCCCTCTTCTTGCTCCCCTGGCCGCGCGGCCGTCAGGCCATCGACGTGGCCGCGGAGCATTCCAGTAGTGAAGAAGCCCAACCAAGAACGGTGTCGGGGGGTTTGGTTGTCAGGGGACCATCGACGAACCTCGCACTGCCAAGGCCAATTCGCATTCCGTGGACCGCAAGGAGGGGCGAGTCTTTCGCGCAGTCCGGCGAGACCCGCCGCTGGGAACCCAAGAAGCTCCGCGTGCGCCTGTTCTCCGCCGCCGCGCAGCTCGTGCACACCGGCCGCCGACGCTGGCTCCGCCTGCCCGCCCGATGGCGCCTGGACCGACGTCATCACCCGCGCAGTCGACTGGCTCCACGCCATGCCGGCCCCCGGCTGACCGTTCGACCGTCCCCACAACCTGCACCACCGCACCGGTGAGGTGTCGGGGAACCGGAGGGAGTCTCACCCTCCGGCCCCACAGAACCGTCGCTTAGCGGATTCCCGTTGCACGGCTCCTGCCGCCCTGATCGCCCAGGACGGCTGACGCTCCGCCCCAGAGGCAGGGCATGTGACGAAACGTTCGGAACCCGCGCGGCAGAGACGTGTGCCGGGACGCCACTCGGCGGGGACGACGCCCATGGTGAGCCCCGTACCCCGGTCCCGACACCGCGGGGGAGTACGGGCGGCGCTGGGGAGCACGTGGGGGGCGGGTTGCGTGATGCGGCACGATTCTGCAAGACCCTGAAAGACTCGTCTGGGCAGGTCAGAGGCGCGGAAGGCCGCATTACCGCCCGCAGGTCAGCGCCACCGGGTGGACAACGCCATGACGTACGTACCGAGATCGTCGGCCTCGACGACGCCCGGGAGCGAGCCGCCCTCACGCAGGGGCGTGACGTAGCGGGTCGCTGTGACTTCGGAGAGCATTGCGCCAGACTACTTTGCGGTCTTGCGGCGTGGCCGTTGAACGAGCGGTGGCCCGGTCCCGTAGAACAACACGAACGGCCCGGGACGGGGCCGACTGTGGAAAGGGAGCGGCATGACCGGAACGCAGGGACCGGCGCGCACGGTGGCGCGACGTACCGTCTTCACGGCCGCCGGCGGTGCCGGACTCGCCGCGGCGCTGACGGCGTGCGGCGGCTCGGAGAGTCCGGGCAGCGGGGCCGTGTCCCCGGCAGCGGGCGGCACGACCGGTTATTCCACGGGCGGTTCGACGGGCGGCAGCACGGGGGGCACGACGGGCGGAGGCGGGGGCGAGGTCATCGCGAACGTCGCCGACATCCCCGAGGGCGGCGGCAAGGTCATCGGCGACATCGTGGTGACGCAGCCGGCCTCGGGCGAGTTCAAGGCCTTCTCGTCGAAGTGCACCCACCAGGGCTGCGCGGTGAAGGGCGTCGCCGACGGAATGATCAACTGCCCGTGCCACAACAGCAACTTCGACGCCCGTGACGGCAGCGTGAAGAGCGGCCCGGCGACCTCACCGCTGCCTGCCGCGGCCATCGTCGTCGAAGGCGGCTCGATCAAGCTCGCCTGACAGCCCCCGGAGCATCCGGGGAGACGGCGGCCGTCGGGGCCGCGCACCTCAGGTGCGTTGGGTCCGGCGCGGCGCCTTCCAGCACGCGAGCACGTCGTCCGTGGTGGTGACGGTGGCGACGAGAGCGAGCGTGTTCCTGATCATCGCGGGGGTGTACTCGGGGGGCACCCCCGCGACGGCGTCCGCGGGGACGACCGCGGTGTAGCCGAGGTTGACCGCGTCGAAGACGGCGTTCGGGATCGCCACATTGGCCGAGACGCCCGTGACGACCAGCGTGCGGCAGCCCAGGTTGCGCAGCAGCGCGTCGACGTCCGTGCCGGCGATCGGCGACAGGCCGTGGAGCCGGCGCACCACGATGTCCTCGTCCGCGACCTCGATGGGCTCGGCGACCCGGACCGCCTTGCTGCCCGAGTACTGCCGGACGGGCAGCCGCTCGGCGGCCCGGAACAGCCGGGCGTTGCTGCCGGCCCCGCGCCCGTCGGGACGCCGCTCGGCGACCGCGTGCATGACCTGCACGCCCGCTTCGTGGGCCACGTCGACGAGCCGTCCGATGTTCTCCAGGGCGCCCGATGACCGCGCCTGTGCCGCGAGTTCCGGGAGGGCGCTGTCCCGGCCGACGACGCCCTGCTGGCACTCGACGGTGAGCAGGACCGTACGGGCCGGGTCGAGCTGCGCCTGTAGCTGCTCGTACGAGGGCATGCGCCCCGCCTTTCTCCTCGTCCGGGCCGCGGAGGCCCGTCGTCGCCGGTCGGGTCCGGTAGGGCCCGACCGGCCCCGGAAGATCCGCGCGCCCGGGCCGGCCCGGGCGCGCGACGGTAACGGGCATTGCCTCACAGGGGAAGAGCACCCATCATTTCTGACACCACATCAGCCGGTCGGCCGGCGGAACGCCGGCTCGCGGGAGGAGGGGCCGCCGATGGCCGTCACACAGCGCCGGGGCCGGCGGATCATGATGTCGCCCGCCGAACTGGACGCCTTCCTGGCCGAGCAGCGCACCTGCCGGGTGGCGACGGTCTCGCCCGACGGCATGCCGCACGCCAGTGCCCTGTGGTTCGCTTGGGACGGTACGTCGCTGTGGCTGTATTCGATCACCCGCAGCCGGCGGTGGTCCGAACTGCGCCGTGATCCGCGGATCGCGGTCGTGGTGGACGCCGGGGAGGAGTACGGCGAGCTGCGCGGCGTGGAACTCTCCGGGACGGCGGTCTTCGTGGGCGAGGCCCCGCGCACCGGCGAACCCTGCCCGGAACTCGAGGTGCCCGAGCAGTTGTTCGCGCGGAAGAACTTCGGCCTGGACTCGATGCCGCACGACGGCCGGCACGCCTGGCTCCGGCTGACGCCCGAGGCGATCGCGTCGTGGGACTTCCGCAAGCTGAGCGGGCTCTGAACCGGGCGCCCCTTTCATGGCCGGCGGCGCCGCGAGGCGCGGTGCGGGGGTGGCGGCGCGGGGGGTGCGGCCGACGAGCCGGTCCGGCGGGTGGCGCGCCGCCCCGTGACCGCTGGGCCCCGGGACGTCCGCGGGCGCCACCGCGGGGCCCGCGTGCGGAGGAGGCGCGCCCTGTCCTTGCCCGGCGGGCGTCAGGCCGTCGCCGCGGCCGACCGGAGCGCCGCGAGCGCCGCGCGGATCGACGGCCGGCGGTCGGCGTCCGTCCGCCAGACCGCGTAGATGTGCCGGCGTACCTTCTGCCGCACCGGGACGAGCCGGACGCCGTCGGGGACCGGCCCCCGGCCCAGCCGCGGGGTCACGCACACACCGAGGCCCGCCGCGATCAGTGCCAGCTGGGTGTGGTGTTCGCCGGCGAGGTGGACGATGCGGGGTTCGATTCCCCTGGCGCGTAGCGTGAACACCAGCCACTCGTAGCAGAACTCGCCCTCGGGCCAGGAGACCCAGTCGTCGTCGGCGAAGTCCTCGAGATCCACGTCCGCTCGGTCGGCGAGCGGGTGACCGGCGGGCATCGCCACGTCGGCGGCGTCGTCCAGCAGCGGTTCGCGCGTGAGCCCGCCCGGGACGGGGAGCCGCTTGTTGCTCCAGTCCAGCGCCACCGCCAGATCGAGATCGCCCCTGATCACCTGGCGCAGGGCGTACTCCGGTTCCAGTTCGCTCGTACGTACCCGCAGGTCGGGGTGGTCGGCGCGGAGGGCCCTGAGCGCCGTGGGGAAGAGGCCCCGGGCGGCCGTCGGGAACGCCCCGAGCCGCACTTCGCCGACCGCCTGGCCCCGCTGCGCCTCTATGTCGGACTGAGCCAGCTCGACCTGCGACAGAATGCGGGCGGCGTGGTCGGCAAGCAGACGGCCGGCGTCCGTGAGCCGCACCCCGCGCCCGTTCCTGGCCAGCAGCTGCTGGCCCACCTCGCGCTCCAGCTTGGCCATCTGCTGGGACACGGCCGAGGTCGTGACGTGCAGTCCGTCGGCCGCGGCACTGACGGAACCGTGCCGGGCCAGGGCGTCCAGGGTCCGAAGGCGCTCCAGGTTCAACATGTAAGCAATGCTAATCAAACAACTGAAAGAAATCTCGCTTGTTCTAAGAAGACATGGCGCTCCAGGCTGGACCCCATGACCACCGCCATGCCGCCGTCGCGCACGGAGCCCGCCACGGGATCCGCGTCCGCATCCGCTGCGCCCACCCCTCCCCCCGCGACCCCGCCCTCCACCGGGCGCGGCCACCCGGCCTTCGACTGGCGCCTGAGGTTCGCCGTACTCGCCCTGATCTGGGGCTTCAGCTTTCTGCTCATCAAGGTCGGCACGGAGGGCTACGCACCCTTCCAGGTCACGTTCGGCCGGCTGCTCTTCGGTACGGCCGTGCTGGCCGCCGCCATGGCGGTGCGGCGCGAGGGGCTGCCTCGCGGTGTGCGTACCTGGGCGCATCTGACCGTCGCGGCGTTCTTCCTCAACGCGCTGCCCTTCTCGCTCTTCGCCTATGCGGAGCTGACCATCCCCTCGACACTGGCCGGGATCTGCAACGCCACGTCCCCGCTGTGGGGCATGGCGCTGTCGCTGGTGGCGCTCTCCGAGGACCGGCCGACCCGCCGACGTGTCGCCGGCCTGGGCATCGGCTTCCTCGGCGTCCTCACCGTGCTCGGCGCCTGGCAGGGCTTCTCCGGGCTCGACGTCGGCGGCGCGGCGATGGCCCTGCTCGCCTCCCTGAGCTACCCGGTCGGCTGGATCTACGTCCGGCGGACGCTCGCCGGCTCGTCCCATTCCCATCTGTCCCTGACCGGGGCGCAGCTGATGCTGGCGACGCTCCAACTGGCGGTGGTGACACCTCTGTTCACCAGGATGCCCAGCTCGTTCCCGGTGGTTCCGCTGCTCGCGGTGGTCGCCCTGGGTGCACTGGGCACCGGGTTCGCCATGCTGCTGCAGTACGGACTGGTCGCCGAGGTAGGACCCACGACCGCGACGATGGTCACGTACTTCATCCCGGTGATCGCGACTGCGGCGGGAGTCACGCTGCTCGACGAGAGGCTGGGCTGGAACACTCCCGTCGGCGCCCTGATCGTGCTGGCGGGCGCCGCGCTCACCCAGAACGCGTCCGGACCGAGGCGTGCGGGGAAGGGCGTCCGCCCGCCTCGGGCACGGAAGCGCCGGAACCGGTCGTGACCGCGTAGGGGCCCGGGCGAACGGCCGCGGCGGCCGGCGGTGGCCGCGGGCTCGCGGGCCGGCGTGTGCGACAGGTGCCGTGCGGGACACCTCGCCGCCCCGGCGGTCGCCGCTCGGGCCGGCCGGCCCGGTACGTCCGCTCAGCCGTAGCTGCGCGGACGTACCGGGCCGGCCGCCAGGGCCACCGCGTCGGCGAGCACGGAGATGTCGTCGGCCGTCAGGCCCGACACGGTGAGCCGCACCGCCGGTGGTGAGGAGATGCGGAAGCGGGCACCCGGCGCCACGGCCCAGCCGGAGTGCAGCAGCCGGGCCACCGTGCCCGTCTCGTCGGCCACGGGCACCCACACGTTCATACCGCTGCGGCCGCGGGCCTCGACTCCCCGCACCGCCAGGGCCCTCAGCAGCGCGTCGCGCCGCTCCGAGTAGGCGGCCGCGACGGCCGGCGGGTCGACGGCCCCGGAGGTCCACAGCTCCACGACGGCGCGCTGGGTCAGCCGGCTGACCCAGCCCGGGCCGAGTTGCTGCCGCCCCTGGACCCGGTCGAGGGTCACCCGGTCGCCGGTGAGCACGGCGAGCCTGAGGTCGGGACCGTACGCCTTGGCCACCGATCGTACGAGCACCCAGTGGTCCGTGACACCGGCGAGGGGACACAGCGGCTCGCCGACGATCGCATGGCCGTGGTCGTCCTCGACGAGCAGCGTCCGCGGGTACCGGCCGAGCACGTCGCGGAGTTCGCGGGCGCGGGACGCGGAGACGACGGCACCCGTGGGGTTCTGTGCCCGGTCGGTCACGATCAGGGCCCTCGCCCCGCGGTCGAGCGCCCGCTCGACGTCCTCGGGACGCGGACCGTCGTCGTCGACGGCGACCGGAACCGGCCGCAGCCCGAGCGCCGGGACCAGGTCCAGCAGGCTCCCCCAGCCGGGGTCCTCCACGGCCACGGCGTCGCCGGGCCGGAGATGGGCGTGGAGCACCCGCTCGATGGCGTCGAGCGACCCGGAGGTGACGGCGACGGGGCCTTCCGGCACCCCGTCCGCGTCCAGTCCGGCACGGGCGAGCCGCGCCAACTCGGGGTCCACGGCGTCCTGCCCGTAGAGCACCGGCCGGGCGTCGTGATGGCGCGCAGCCGCCGCGAAGGCGTCGTGGAGCGGGGGCAGCAGGGCGGCGTCCGGGTTTCCCTCGGAGATCTGCCGTACGCCGGGCGGGGCGTCGATCGCGAGCGAGCCGCGCGCCGTGCTGGCCGGCCGTTCGCGCACACGACTGCCCTTGCGGCCGGCCGTCTCGATCACGCCGCGGTCGCGCAGCGTCCGGTAGGCGGCCGCGACGGTGTTCGGATTGACCCCCAGGGAAGCCGCCAGCTCCCGCATGGGGGGCAGCGGTTGGCCGGGGCGGAGGTCTCCCGACCCGACACCTCGCTCGACGCTGGCCGCGATGTCCGATGCGCCGCGCCCTTCGATCCGATACTCTCCTAGCACAAATAGAATTATGCACTAGTGCAATGGGAGCACGCAATGGCACCGTCCCAGGAGTCGCCGACCTACCGGTCCACCGACCGGACCGTCCCCACCAGAGCGCGGGAGCGCGCGTCCCACGACCGCGCACTGGTGCACGCGATACTCGACGAGACCTCCGTCTGCCATCTCGGCTTCGTGCGCGACGGGGCACCGGTGGTACTGCCGACGCTGTACGGCCGGGTCGGCGACGTGCTCTACGTGCACGGCTCGACCGGATCCCGTCCGCTGCGCATGGCCGGTCAGGCCGATCCCGGCCTGGAGGTCTGTCTGACCGTCACGCACGTCGACGGCCTGGTGCTCGCCCGCTCGGCGTTCCACCACTCGATCAACTACCGGTCGGTGGTGGTTCACGGCACCGCCCGCCAGGTGACCGACCCGGAGGAGAAGCGCACCGCTCTCGACGCCCTCGTCGACCATGTCATCCCCGGCCGTTCCTCCGACTCGCGTCCGGCCAACGCCAGGGAACTCGCCGCGACGGCCGTGCTCCGACTCGATCTGGACGAGGTCTCCGCCAAGGTCCGGACGGGCGGACCGGACGACGACCCGGAGGACCTGGCGCTTCCGCACTGGACCGGCGTCGTCCCGCTGGTCCGTGGCCATGGCGTGCCGGTCCCCGCGGACGACATGGACCCGTCGGTGGTCCTGCCCCCGTACCTGTCCTCGCTGTAGCGGCCGGCCTCCGGAGAGGCCGATCGGACCGTCCGTGTGACGCCCGCGGGCGTCACACGGACGGTCCGACGCCGAGAGGCAGGTGAACAGGCCGCGGCACGGCGAGGGCGGAACCGGGCCAGTCGGGCCCGGTTCCGCCCTCGCCGTGGTCACCGGCGCCGACGGGGTCGCAGGATCAGGCCGCCACGTCCACGGCGCCGCGCCGCCCGGCCGGCCGGGCCTCCTGCCAGGCCAGCCCGACCACCGCCGTGAGCAGGACCACCGTCCCGGCCACCGTTGCCGAGGTCAGCCGTTCGTTCAGCACGGTCACGGCCAGGACGGCTGCGCTGACCGGCTCCAGAAGCATGATCACCGACACCGTCGCGGCACGGACGACAGCCGCTCCCGCGAAGTAGAGCGCGTACGCGAGCGCCGTCGGGACGGCGGCGATGTACACCAGCATGCCCAGCACCCGCAGCGGCTCCGCGGTGTGCGGCAGGAGCCCCTCGACGAGGGCCGCCGGCAGCAGCCCGACGGCGCCGACCACGAAGGTCCACATCGTCGTCGACAGAGGATCGGGACCGTCGCCGTCCCGGCCGAGCCGGCGGGTCAGCAGGGTGATGGCCGCGTAGCCCGCCGCCGAGACGACCGCCAGCGCCACGCCCACCGGCCGCACCGTGCCGCTCCCGCCGCCCAGGACCAGCACCACGAGCCCGGTCAGCGCTCCGGCGACGGCGGCGATCCCGCCGCCCCCGAGCCGCTCCCCCATGGTGATCCTGGCGCCGAAGGCGATCAGTACGGGCCCGGCGCCCAGGGTGACGACCGTGCCGACCGCCAGCCCGGTCTGTTCGACGGCGGCGAAGTAGGAGCTCTGAAAGACGGTCAGACCGACGCCGGTGCCGAGGATGCGCAGCAGCCTGCGGCGGCGCGGTTCGGGCCTGGCCACGACGGCGCCGCCGCTCCGCGCCGCCCGGCGTCCGCGCAGCGCGAGCGCGCCCGCGAGCAGCAGCAGCCCGCCGAGGCAGCGCCAGAAGGACAGGGCGAGCGGGCCCAGATCGCTGACCTCGAAGACCAGTGCGGCGGCAGCCCCCGCGGTCCCCCAGGCCGCACCGGCCACGACGAGATAGAACAGGCTGCGCCCGACGGGCAGGCCGGTGACGGCAGCCGAAGATGGATTCGACACGTGAGTACTCCGTGCTGGGTGTCCGGGGAAAGCCCCGGAGGCCCGCCCCGAAGGGTGGGGAACGCGTCCCACGACGGGCCGGAAGACAGGACAGTTGGCCGCTGGACTCCACACGCGGGCAGCGACGAACCGTCCGGGGGACTCCACACCCCGGACCCGGTCTTCGTCGGCGGAGAACCGCCCGCGCTATGCGGCGGGCGGCGGGAGGACGGTCGAATGCATGATCGCCACCCTAGACCGCAGCCCGCTCGGCCGCCAAGTCGCCGTCGGCAGCCCCGGCCACGGTGCCGGAACCACCTGCCACCGGTCCGGATGCGGCCTTCGGCGTGGAGGACTGGGCGATGAAAGCCCCCACGAGCACCACGGCACCGCCGGCGATCTGGGGCGCGGAGAGATGCTCGCCGAGCAGGACCCAGGCCAGCATCGTCGCGATCACGGCCTCCAGACAGGCGACGACTCCCGCGACCTGCGGCGAGAGCCTGCGGACGGACACGACGCCGGTGACATAGGCGACGACCGTGGCGATCAGGACGATCCAGCCGAGCAGCAGCGCCGCCGGGACGGTCGTGCCGGCCAGGACGGCCCCGCCGCCGAGCACCTGCCAGTCCATTCCCCACGGGCGGGCGACGACGGTCAGCACGAGCGCACCGACGAGCAGTCCGTACGCGATGACGCCGAGCGGGTCGGCGGCGTCGTCGGCGTCGGCGCCCTGGGCGGAGAGGACGAAGTAGCCGACCTGGCAGCAGGCCGCCCCGAGGGCGAGCAGCAGGCCGATCGCGTCGAAGCCGAGCCCGGACCAGACCTCGACCACGCAGGCGAGTCCGCCGACGGCGAGGACGACACCGACGGCGGCGGCACGGGTGACCGGGCGGCGCTGGACGAAGCGGACCCAGGCGAGGACGAGGGCGGGGGCCAGGTACTCGATGAGCAGCGCCACGCCCACGGGGATGCGGGAGATCGCGGCGAAGTAGCAGGCCTGGACACCGGCGACGGCGAGCATTCCGAACCCGGCGAGCAGCGCCGGTTTGCGTATCAGCAGGTCGCGGTGGCGCCAGGCGACGGGAAGCATGACGAGGGCGGCACCGGCCACTCGCAGCCACACCACATGCAGGGGGTCGAGCCCCGCTTCGATAAGCGGCTTGGCCGCCACACCTGAACCACCGAAGGCGAACGCCGAGGCCAGGGCGAGTCCCAGCCCGGCGCTCCTTTCCCGAGACGCGTGCATCGGCACATCATGGCAGCCCGAGTCAGGAGCGTCACATCTGTCGCACCTGTTGAGACAGCTCGGCGATCCGGCAGGCCAGCCGGTCGGGGGCGCCCCCCGCACGCACGAGGACTTCGGCGGCCCTGGAGTCGCGGTCGGCGGCGAGTCCGGCGAGCAGATCGAGGCCGCCGGACCCGGGGCTCCCCGCGCTCCGCTGGCCGCTCCCGCGCCCGCAGCACGGCGGAGGCGGCCGACGGCGCCCAGCCCGTCTGCGCGGGGTCCCGGACCGCCGGGACCGCGCCGGAGTCCTCGACCGTCACCTGCCGGCGCAGCCCGTACCCGATGCTGCGCTGCACGAGACGGCCGAGGACGCGGGCGCGACCCGGTCCGGGCCGCCGAAGGCCGCCCGGACGCCGGGTTCGGACTCGACCAGGGAGTGCGGCAGATGGGCCGTGTCGATCTGACGGTCCCGCAGCGCACACCGCCGAGCGCCGGCGACGACCGGGGCCAGTTCCTCGGAGAGTCCGGCGTCGGTCCCGGTGGGGCGGGAGCGGGCTGCCGGGGAACGCGCGGGACAGGGAGGTGCACGGTCACACCCCATCAGCGGCGAACGGCCCCGGCCATCGCCGCACGGGAGCGTTCGGGCATCCCGGGGAGGGTGGGCACCGCGTGCCGCGCCTGCTCCTTGCGGAGGAGGCGCGCCCCTCACGAGCGGTTCCGTGCGCTCCCCCGCCGGTGGGAGGCCGTCGGGCACCGGCCCCGGAGACCGCGCGCATCGACGGGGAGGCGACCGGATCTGACAGTTCATCAGTATTGAACGTTGCAGGCCGCGCGGCTACGTTCCGACGGCACCGGGACCCGAAAGCCACCGAGCCCGACGAGAAGGGGTGGTCACCATGGCCGAGGTCAGCGCGGACGCACGCATCGGGGCGCCTGCCGGGAAGGTATGGGCCCAACTGACGGACTTCGCTTCCTACGGCCGGTGGAACGCCACCCACACGAGCTTCCCGCAGGGCGGCCCCGAGACTCTCGAGACCGGCGCGACCTTCACCGAGAGCATGAAGCTCATGGGATTCCCCGCGGAAGTGCAGTGGACGGTGGAGGAACTGGAGCCCGAGCGGGTCCTCGCGATCAGGGGCAAGGGCCCGATGGGCGTCCTCGTCGGCACCCGCTACACCCTCACCCCGGAAGGCGGCACGACGACCGTTCGCATCGTCGGCGAGTTCACGGGCGCCGCCGTCTCGCTGATGGCGGGCAAGCTCAGGGACTCGGCGACCGTCGCGCTCCACGAATCACTCCGCAAGCTGGGCGGGCTCGTGAGCTGACGGGCCGGAGGCGCGGGGAAGGGCCCCTTGTTTACGGGGCCCTTCCCCGCGCCCGGGCCGGGCCCAGGCGGGGCTCAGTCCTCGTCGGCCAGGATCAGGTACAGCTTCTTGCGGGCCTCGTTGATCACCGAGATCGCCTTCTGCCGCTGATCCGGGGTGCCCGTCTTCCAGACCTGGCCGAAGGCCTCCATGAGCCCGAATCCGGCCTGACGGATCTCGTTCATGGCATCCCAGTCGATCCCGCGGCCGGCCTCCTCCCAGGGCGCGTCGGGAACCGACTCGGCCTCGGCGCGCCCCGCCTCGGTGAGCGTGAACAGCTTCTTGCCGCCGTCACTCTCGCTGGTGATCAGCCCCTCGTCCTCCAGCAGCTGAAGAGTGGGGTACACCGATCCGGGGCTGGGTTTCCAGGCCCCGCCGCTGCGCTCGCCGATCTCCTGGATCATCTCGTAACCGTGCATCGGGCGGTCCTTCAGCAGGGCCAGGATCGAGGCGCGCACATCACCCCGGCGGGCCCTCCCCCGGCCGCGGCCGCGGCCGCCACCCCACGGGGGGCCGCCGAACCCCGGCCCGAACGGGCCGAAGGCGGCGCGGCGCCCCTCGTGCTCACCCCGACCGTGATGGCCGGGCCCGCAACCGCCCTGTCCCGGGCCGGGTCCGAAGCCGTGTCCATGTGAACGCATCACACGCTCCCTCCACCGTCGATCTGTCGCGATGCTTCAACGATATATCGGAATACTTCGATTGGCAATCGCCGAGCGGTCCAGATCACCGTGACCTGTGACAGCGAACCTTGACCGGTTGCCACCGAAGATCGATGCATGGTGATCCGTGCCATCCAAGAGGAACGACTAGACAGTTTGTGCCAGCGAAGTTTGATCAACGATGGTCCCGGGTGACGCACTCAAGCCTGACTCCGATGGCCATGACCTGGCTCTTTCTCGCTGGATCAGCCGTAGATGACGAAGGTGACGCACTTTCCGCCTATCTCTCTGCTCAGACCTGCCCCTGCCTCACAGCCCAGAGGGAAACGCTGATAGAACCCCGTCATGACGTTCCGATTCACCGCCCGCGCCGCTAGGGGGCGTATTGCGTCGTGATCAATCTGCGAGATCTGCCTGCGCGGCAGGGTTTGGACCGGTAGACCTCTTTGGGTGACGCGAGCGCAACTGACGGATGTGGAGTGGGAGTTGATCGAGCCGTACCTGCCGATCGGCGAGTACGGCCCGTACCCCGAGCGGCTGCGGCAGCAGTTCGAGGGCGTGATCTGGAGGTTCAAGACAGGCGGGCAGTGGCGGGAGATGCCGACGGAGTTCGGCGCCTGGTCGACCGTCCACAACCGCTTCCGGCAGTGGCGTGACTCCGGCGTCTTCGAAGCCATCATGGAGGGCCTGGTCACGGAAGCCGCGAAGCGCGGCGAGGTGGACCTGTCCCTGGTCAGCATCGATTCCACCACCGCCCGGGCCCACCACGACGCTGCCGGGATGCACATGGACGAAGACGTCCTCACCGCTTTGGAGAAGGCTGCCGCCGAGACCGAGAAGGCCAGGTCAAAAGGGGCGACTGCGACGAACAAACCGGACAGGAGGCCGAAGGCGATCCCGTGCGGGAAGAGCGGCGGCGCATCCGGCGCCGACGAAAACTCCGGCTGAAGGCCGCCCTGCTCGGGCGTTCCAGGGGAGGGCAGACCAGCAAGATCCATGTCGTCGGCGACCGGAAGTGCCGCCCGCTGGCGTTCATACTGACCGCGGGCCAGGCCGCCGACAGCCCGCAGTTCATCCCCGTATTGGGGAAGGTGCGGGTGCGCATGCCCGTCGGCCGTCCGCGCACCCGGCCCGGCGCAGTCGCCGGGGACAAGGCGTACTCGTCCTGCGGCAACCGCGCCCACCTGCGCAAACGCCGTATCAAGGCGGTCATCCCGGAGAAGAAGGACCAGGCCGCCAACCGGAAGAAGAAGGGCTCCAGAGGCGGCCGGCCCGTCAGCCACGATGCCGACCTTTACAAGGAGCGGAACACCGTCGAGCGGCTGATCAACAAGCTGAAGGCCTGGCGAGGCATCGCCACGCGGTACGACAAGACCCCCGACAGCTACCTCGCCGGCCTCCACCTCCGCGCCTCGATGATCTGGCTCAGAGAGCTCACCCGGACCACCTGATGATCACAACCACATACGCTCCCTAGAACCGAGATCGACCCTGACGGCTACTTCACCGAAGCCGCCCTTGCCGAAGGAGAGGACGGGAGTGGCTTCATCTTGATGTTCATGGCGGGAGAGGAAGAGCCTGATGATCAGGAGGTTGCCCTAGGGATGGACACGCATTGCCTGGTCACGGCCGGCCAGGGGACCGCCTATGGCTGTGTGCGTGGGGCCGTTCTGACGGGCAACGTGCTCCACGTCTCACTCGACCCTGACGCGCTGGAAGACCTGCGATTGGATGACAGCGAGATCGAGGCCGTCATAGAAGCGTCGACCGAAGACATCGTCCAGTTCCGAGAAGTTCTCGCCCAGGTGCTCAACTACGGACGCGCGGACGCTGTGCCCAGTCGTCTCGTCATCTGAGTAGATCTCCTGCCTCTGACCTCAGCTGATCGAGCACACGCGGCGCGGCGAAATTGGGACCTCGAGCCTAGTTGCTGCCAGCAGTGGACTTGCGACGGCGTCGCTGCGCCTTCTCCCGGCAGCTCCTTGAGCACCAGCGACGGGCCGTTCCGGACTCATCCCTCTCGATGGGGTCCTGACAGTGCTCGCAGGTCCGGATCCGATAAGGAGCCGGGTCGAGTCCTCGGTGGGCTCGTTGCCTGCAACGGCCCGAGCACCAGCGGCGCAGGCTGGTACTGGGCTTCGTTTTCGGGAGAGGGTCCTGACAGAACTCACACGTCTCAGCCGGTGAGCGCAGGAAGCGTTCCGGTGTAGCGAGACGGCTCCAGCGCCGCGCGTGCTGGCGACAGGCCGCTGAGCACGTCTGGCGGTGCGAGCGAGAGCCTGGAGGCAGAGGTTTATCGCAGGCTATGCAGCGCCGGTCTCCTTCGCCGACAGGGTCATCGTCGGCGGTGGATGCCGTGGAGGAAGCGCCACCTTGCTGGCGGAGAAGGTAGGCGGTGCGGCGGCAGGTCGACGAGCAGAGCCGGTGACGCTGTCCGATCTGGATCTTCATCGGCTTCTGACAGACCCGGCAGGGTGCCGTGGTCTGCCGTCGGCGATGTGCCCGCGTCTTGCAGCGCATGGAGCAGAGGATCGCCCGCCTGCCGAACGCCCCCGTGGGCGGTATGTCCGTGCCGCACTCTCTGCACTTCTTCGTCTCCAGGGTGACTCGCAGAAAGTCAGGGTCGCGGCCGGTGACCGCAGCCAGGCGGTCCCAGGACGGCGTCCCCCGAAGCCCTGGCGGTTCCAGCAGGAACTTTCGAAGATAGGGAGGCGGGAGGTGGTTGGCGTGGGCGAGGCGCCTGATGAAAGAAGGGCCGCCTTCTCCTGCTTGAGGACGGACCTGAAAGGGGAGGCGAGCGATCGAGAGAGCGCTTTGAGCGGGTGCTGTCACTGATCGCCAACCGCTGCCGAGGGGCCGCCTGGCCGCTTCCGGCCGGAGGCGATGTCCAGGTCGACGGCCAGCAGTCCGGACTTCGTGATCTTTTCTGAGCCGGTGAGGATGGCGTCCACGGCGGCACCGCGGAGCTGGTGGGAGAGGGTGCCGATCATGCCGCTCGTTCGGGTGTGCAGGAAGCGGTCCAGACGGGTCAGGGTGCCGCGCTTGTGCTGGTGCAGCACAAGGTTCGCCTCCATCTGCGCGACCAGCGCCTTCCACTCCTTGTTGTAGGGGAACGAGTGGGTGGCCACCGAGGTGAAGCGGGCGGCGATCTGGTCGCCGCGGGTGCCGGACAGCAGACCGCTGTCTTCGATGTCGATGCCGGCGTAGGCGAACGTCGCAGGGACGCGCTCAGAGAAGTACTTGAGCGTGTCGGACGCCTCGGCTCCCGTGCGGGTGTGCAGGGAGATGTTATGGATCTCGTCGACCAGGACGAGGCTGGTGCGAGCCTTGGTGCAGACGCCGACCACGGCCTCGGTGAGGTCGGTGATGTTGGAGCTTCGCAGGACCGGAAGGCCGAGGAAGCGGGCGAACTCCGCAGCGATCATGCGGGGTGTCGCGGCGGGCGGGACGGTGATGTAGATGACCGGTATGCGTTCGTCCTGGCCGGGATGCCGGCGGCGGTCCTGGAGTTCGTGGGCCAGGCCGAGCTGGGTCAGGGCGATCGTCTTGCCGGTGTTGGCCGGCCCGCTGACGATGAGGCCCCTGCGGGCACTGATCGCGCCGCGGTTGAGGATGATCAGGCGGCGTCCGCAGGTGACTGTGTGCCGGACGGTCGAGGTGGCCACCACCTGCAGGCGGGCGTGGTGGTCAAGCCGGTCCTCGTCGTACTGGTATCGGTCCTCCTTGGCCAGGGCGTCGTACTCGTCCTGCGTCAGCATGACCATCGGCTCGCTGATCGCCCCAGCGACGAACTCGCGCCAGCCGGGCAGGACCGTCAGGTAGCGGCCGAAATCGTCATCCGACTGTGCTGCCAGCGGCATGCTCACGAACGTCTCCAGGGGTCCTCAAGCGGGTCGAAGATTCCCAGCGGGATCACTTCGGCCATCGTTTCCTCGTCCTCCACCGGCGGCTCCGGCAAGGGTTGCGTCTCCGGTCGCGGCGGGGGTTTGGCTGCTGCCGGTGCGGTGGCCTTGGTCCGGGCGGCGACGCGGCGGTCCGCCTTGGACGGCTTGGCCTTCCGCTTCTTTGCCGCTGGCTGGTCAGGGCCGGCGTGGGCCCGGGTCAACAAGGCGGACACTGCCGCAGCGAGTTCTTCCTCGGTGGCCTTGGGCAACTGGTGGCTGACGTGATCCCAGGCAAGGTCGCCAAAGGGAACGGGCGCCCGGTTCAGGTATTTCCAGGTTGCCTGGACCCACTCGCCTTCGCCGCGGTGGTTGCGTACCCAGACTCGGGAGACGTCGTAGGGGTCCCGGTGCACTTCCCAGAGCCCCCTCTTGGCGGTGACCCCTGAATCGCGCCGCCGCATCGGACCCAGCTCGGGGGCATCGTAAGTGCGGTTGTTGATCCGGATGCCGTAGGAGTTGACGGCCCGCCAGGCTGCGGGGAGGAGTTCGACGTAGTCCTGGCCGCTGAGCGCAACGGGGACGTAACCGCAGGACTCGACCAGTGCGGCGTACTTCTGGTTCGGCGTGAACAACCGACCGGGGTGGTCGGGATCGCGCAGGCCCTCATGAGGGCGGTTCTGCCACTGGGCGACGACCCACTCGTCCAGCAGTTCCTGCAGTTCAGGCAGCGACCACAGGTTCTCCTGTTCCGGGTGGCGGCCGCGATGGTCGGTGTTGCGGCCAGTGTAGCCGGGGAGGAACTGGGCGAACATCGTGGCGACGGAGCCCAGCATCTTCTCGATGTGGCCCTTCTCGAAGGGCGAGCCCTTATGGGTCGGCTGGAAGTCAATCTCCAGGAACCGGCAGGAAGCACGGAAGTTGTGCGAGACGAACACCTTCCCGTGATCGCAGACGATCATCTCCGGGACGATCACTGGCCTGGCCGCGGCGTGTTCAAGACGCTCGTCGAGCGTCAGCAAGCGCCTGTGCGGCAGCACCGAGCGGGACATCTTCAACACGTCGACCCAGCCCGGTCGCATCAATTCCGGCGTGACCGTGCGGGCCAGCAGCACGCTGGCATCGACCGACTTCGTCGTGGGCCTCAGCACGGCCGCCATGAGCGTCCGGGTAGCAACGTCGATCATGCCGGTGAGCTCGACCTTGCCGACAACGCCGTTGTCCAGCCGGACCATGACGTCCAGGGGAGTGGAGTCGATCTGCATGACTTCGCCCGGTGCCGACACCGTCAGCTCACCGAACGGTGCAGCGGCTCCGTGGGCCCTGGAGCGGCGTGTGACCGCCGATCCGGTGGTGTGCGTGCCCGCGGTCAGCTTCGCCACCAGCCGGTAGAGCGTCCGCCGCGACGGTAGCTTGACCGGGTCCCCGCCATTCTCCCGGATGATCTCCCCAGTCCGCCAGATCAGATAGGCCCCGTTGCGCGTCGACGTGTCGACTCCCTCTTTGACCGCCTGCCGCATCGCCTCGACGACGGCATCGGGCACGGAGCCGAACTCCTTGCGCTTGCGGACCGGCCGGTGATCGGCCAGCCCGGCCAGGCCGTCAGCTTGGTAGCGGCGCCGCCGAAAACCCACTGTTCCGGGCTTGACGTCGTAACCGAGGGCGGTGAGTTCGGCCGCTTTGACCTTCTGCCGTGAGGTCACCGACGTGCCTGGACCGTAACCGGGCCGCGGCACCGTGTCTGGCTCGGCGTCCGGCGGAAGCCCGTGGAGGACTTCGAGAATGTGCTGTTCCCACCAAAGCGCCTGCTTCACCGCCTCGGACGAAAGGGTCTCCAGCAAGCCGGACGGCGGCAGCGGCATGCGCTCCGGACGGAACAGCACCTCGAAGTCTGGTGCCTCGAATAGATCGATCAAGGCGACGACTCGGTGTGGCGCCTCGGCGTCCTCCAGCACCGCTGCCTGGGCGGCGACCTCGAGAACACCCCTCACCTGGCCCTCGAACCGCACCCTCTGACCGACCGCCAGAACCGGCGGCCGCTTCAAGCTGCCCATCCGCTTCCCTCCGTCCAGACCAGACTGTCGGTCTCCATCAGACGACCGACGAGGTCCGTTCCCAGAGCACCGGACCACAGCAGGTGAAACAGCACCGGCAGCACCTGAAGACGCTCCCCGACCAGTCCAGCGCCATCCCATAGCCCCATCGGCTCACGGAAGACCTCCAGGAGCCGCTCCGCCACCGCCGTCGGCCGCCCGCAGCGGGCCCGCCGATAACGGGATAGCCAGCGGACGTTCGCCATGAACACCGGCTCAGGCCGCCCCACCCACTCGAACTCCCAACCCACCGCCCGACACGCCTCGTGGGTCGCGGCGAACGCCTCCCCCGTCGCCTCATCGACTTCGTCTTCGGCGCGGACGTCAACGACGCGGGCCCGTCCATCGGACAGCCGGACGAAGTAGTCAGGGGCGTGTCGCCGCTTGCGAGTGCCGTCGTTCCAGTGCAGCCAGAACGGCTGTGAACCAATCGCAGCCACCCTGGGATCACGATCCAGCAGGATCAGCCGATCCCGCTCAAGCCACGACTCGTAGCCCACATGGTCCCGCACCGTTGCTGAGTAGTACCAGCCAGCGAAACCGCGACCGTCCTTGTGCCAGCTGAACTCGCGTACAGGGGCCACAGCTTCGAACCGCGTTCCCCAACTCGCCCCCAGCGACCGGCGTACGCGCGTGCCGTCTTCGGAAAAGGCCAGTTCAAAGGCTGTCAGAGCAGCATCTTCGAACACGCCAGCACGCGCCCCCAACACGTCCCCCACCCACCCGTACACCAATCAGTTGATCTTCAGTGGCACAAACTAGCGTTGATCGATCTTCGGTGGCAACCGATCAAGGTTCGCTGTCACAGGTCACACCGGGATTGGCCTTGGCCTGCGGAGCCGTCCGCGCCCTACGGTCGGCGCCATGCGGATTCGAATCGTGGACGCCTTCACCGACCGGCCCTTCGCGGGCAATCCCGCCGCGGTCCTGCTGCTCGACACCGACGCCTTCCCCGACGACGGCCGGCTCCAGGACGTGGCGACGGAGATGAACCTCTCCGAGACGGCCTTCGCACATCCGCTGCCCGAGGGCGGCGAGGCGGACTGGGCGCTGCGCTGGTTCACACCGGCCGCCGAGGTGGACATGTGCGGGCACGCGACACTCGCCACGGCCCACGTCCTCCACCGGACCGGCACCGCGAGCGGCACCGTGCGCTTCGCCGCGCGCTGCGGGATCCTGACGACGACCGTGCACGAGGACGGCTCGATCACCCTGGACCTCCCCGTGTCGTCCCTGACCCCGGTAGAGACTCCGGACGGCATCGCCGACGCGCTGGGGGCCGCTCCGCTCTCGGTCCTGGACACCTCGGACCACATAGGCGATCTGCTGGTCGAGCTCGGCGACGAGGCGGCCGTCCGCGGTCTGCGCCCGGACATCCGCGCCCTCGCCGCCCATTCGCAGCGCGGGATCATCGCCACGGCGGCGGCCGCGAACCCGGGGGAGGGGTACGACTACGTCTCGCGCTGCTTCTTCCCGAACGTCGGCATCGACGAGGATCCCGTCACCGGCAGTGCGCACTCCGCCCTCGCGCCGTTCTGGTCGGCGCGGCTGGGCCGACCGGAGCTGACCGGGCTGCAGGCCTCCGCCCGCTCCGGCCTGGTGCGGACGGCGCTGCGCGGCGACCGCGTCCTGCTCACCGGCAGCGCCGTGACCGTCGTCGACGGCGAACTGCTCGTCACCCTCTGACCGGGACGCGGCCGGTCGCGGGGCCACTGCGGGCACGGCAGCCGGGCCCCCGGGGTGCGGGAGGGGCGTACGACGGTTCTCCGCCGTACGCCCCTCGGCGCCGTGCACCGCGGCCCCGCGCCGCGGCCGGCCACGGCACACTTCATGCCGTGGGCAGCCAGCCCACCTTCCCCGCCAGCAGTCCGTAGCCCACGAAGGCGACGATGTCGAGAAGCGCGTGGGCGGCCACGAGCGGCCCCACCCGGCCCCAGCGGCGGTACAGCAGAACGAAGACCACGCCCATCACCATGTTGCCGACGAAGCCGCCGATCCCCTGGTAGAGGTGGTACGAGCCGCGCAGCACCGAACTGGCGACGAGGGCGCGGACCGGGCTCCAGCCCAGTTGGTCCAGCCGCCGCAGCAGGTACCCGACGACGATGACCTCCTCGACGACGGAGTTCTGCACCGCGGAGAGAACGAGGACCGGGTACTTCCACCACACGTCGGGAAGCGACTCCGGAACCACCGTGAGGTTGGCCCCCGCTGCCCTGACCACCAGGTAGAACGCCAGCCCCGCACTGCCGATGCCGGCCGCCACCAGCGCACCGCGCCCCAGGTCGGACCACGGCCTGGTCCGGTCGAAGCCGACGGCCCTCAGCCCGCCGGCGCCCTCCCTGAGCAGCAGATGGCCGACGAGGACGACGGGAACCAGTGCCGTCGCGATCCCGAACAGCTGCCATGCGAGGTCGAGCCACGGCCGGCCGGGCGCGTAGGAGCTGTTGAGGTTCGCGGCCTGGTCCGCGAGACCGCCGGGCTTCGTCAGCGCCCCGATGAAGCTGATGAGCGACGACACCGCGCTGGCGCCCAGCGAGAGCGCCAGGACGATCAGGGTCTCGGACCGCAGTATCCCGCGCGGGAATCCCCCGTCGGGGACCGATCCGGACACCCGTCCCGCCTCCGCCTGCACACTGCCTCCCGTTTCCTCGGTCCCGCCGTCACAGCTTGCCCGACGGCGGGACCGAGGTCGAAGGCGGGACCCGAATGCGAAGCGATCAGTCCCCCGGTCCCGCCGGCCAGGTGTGCACGGGCTCGTCCGCGTGCATCAGCACGCTGTAGCGGCGCGTGACCGCGGCGAGCGCGGCACGCCGGTCGAGCCCGGCGTCCAGCGCCCTGTGGAAGGCCTCGACCTGCCAGGACGCACCGTTCACCCGGCGTCTGCACCGCCCCTCGACAACACCCAGGTAGAAATCCCGGTCCGCGGGCTCCACGTTCCAGGCGTCCAGCCCGGCCGCCGCGAGCGGCAGCAGTTCGTCCCGTACGAGTTTGACGGCGGGAACGCGGGTGAGCCCGCCGCCCCGGCCCGGACGCGGCCACTCCAGCTCGGCCTCGATGCCGTTCCGGCAGGCGGTTTCGAAGTTCGCCGCGGCGGTCTCGAACGACATCCGGGTCCACAGCGGTCGCGACTCCTCGGCGAGCGCCCGCACGAGCCCGTAGTAGAAGGCCGCGTTGGCCACGACGTCGGTGACGGTGGGACCGGCCGGGAGCACCCGGTTCTCGACGCGCAGATGGGGCACGCCGTCCGCGAGACCGTAGACCGGCCGGTTCCAGCGGTAGACCGTGCCGTTGTGCAGGACGAGTTCCTGCAGCCGCGGCACGCCGCCGTCGTCGAGCACCCGCAGCGGCTCCTCGTCGTCGCAGATCGGCAGGAGGGCCGGGAAGTAGCGCAGGTTCTCCTCGAAGAGTTCGTAGGCGGAGCCCACCCAGCGCTCGCCGAACCAGGTCCTGGGCCGCACGCCCTGGGCCTGGAGCTCTGGCGGCCGGGTGTCCGTCGCCTGCCGGAAGAGCGGTGGCCGGGACTCGCGCCAGAGTTCCTTGCCGAACAGGAACGGGGAGTTCGCGCCGACGGCGATCTGGACCGCCGCCACGGCCTGGGCGGCGTTCCACACCTGGGCGAACCGGCCCGGTGTCACCTGGAGGTGCAGTTGCACCGACGTGCAGGCCGCCTCCGGAGCGATCGAGGACGACGTGCAGCCGAGGTGCTCGACCCCTTCGATGTCGAGGGTGAAGTCCTCACCGCGGGCGGCGACGATCTGGTCGTTGAGAAGGACATAGCGGTCGACGTCCGACAGATTCGCGGAAACCAGATCCTTACCGGCGAGGGTCGGAAGGATGCCGATCATCACGATTCCGGCATCGACCTCCGCGGCTTTGCGATGGGCATATCCCAGACCCGTGCGAAGTTCCTCCGCGAGCTGGTCGAGGACCCGTCCGCCGAGCCGGTGCGGCGCTATGTTCACCTCCAGGTTGAACATTCCGAGCTCGGTCTGGAAATCACGGCTGGCAATCCTGTCGAGCACCTCGGCATTCATCATCCGGGGCAGGCCGTCGGAGCCCGCGAGATTGAGCTCGATCTCCATCCCCATCAGATTCCTGGGGCGATCGAACCTCTTTTCCGCCAGGAGTCTCCCCAGTCCCGCCAGGCACTGCTGGAGCTTTCTCCGGTAGCGTTGCCGATCGGACAGGTCGAACCCGCCTGCCACGATCTTCTCCCCCATCGAAGGGTCCCTCCTCGAGTGGGCAGTCCGCGGCCGGGCCGCTCGTGTCACGGACGATAATGCCCAGACGAAGAGATCCATAACGTCTCGCGCGCGACCGGTGGGCCGCTAGTCTGAAGCAGCGACCGTGCGCCATCCGTCCGGCACATTCCGTCGGCATGACGCAGTGAGCATTTACCACTTCCCGAGGTGTGGTGAAAAAGTCCGACGAGATTCGGCCGACCACTCGTGGGGTAACACACCAGGTGACGCCGTTACGCTCACGAATAACCCCCTCGAACTTCGCGCACCGAAGGTCCTGATTCGACCTTGACTGCAATGCCGGGGACGGCTAGCAGAAACATTGAGTGAACACACGTCGTATAAACTCACGCGAACGAGGCAGAAAGTCGGCGCCCGGCCACGGAAATCCGGCCCCCTCCGGCCCACGCCGACAGAGCCGTCCGCATCTGCCCTCGCATCACCCTGTCTCTTGAGTGAGAGGCGACCCACCATGCCGCTCCATGTCCCCCCGGCACCCGCGCCCGCACTGCGCAGCGTCCTCACGGCACTCGGATCCCCCTCCGCAGTCCGCGAGGCGCGCACTCCCGCTCTCCGTTCCGTCCAGGGAGCGGTGACCGCCGAACTCCCACTTCCCGTCCACGTCCTGGACCAGGTGGTGCCACAGGGCGACCGCCGGCCCCGCACCCGGCTGGCGGGCTGGCGGTTCCTGATCCGCGGCGGCGACCGCGCCATCGCCGCCGCGGACACCATGCTGACCCCGGACGGCTGGGCCTTCTCGCACTTCTTCGAGGGCCCGTACATCGCGTCGACGGAGCGGGCGCTGCAACAGGCCGAGGCCCTCCCCGGCAGCTACCAGCCACGGTTGCTGTCCGTGCCCGAGCTGTACATGATCACGCTCTGGCTGCACGGCAACCGCGAGGCCGACCCGGCGAAGGGCAAACCGGCCCCCGCCGACCTGCTGGTGCCGCTCGCTCCCGCACCCCCGGGCATCGCCGCCCACCGATCGCACCGGGTGGCCGATCTGCTGCCGGTGATGACCTCGAGGGTCACTCCCGCACCCCTGCTCGGATTCCCGGCCTGACCTGAGCCACCGGACACCAGCTGCCCCGTGACATGGAGTCACGGGGCATGTTCACACCCCTTCCGGACTAGCCCACTAGGGCCACTGCGAACCACCCGAAGGGACGGTGCAGTTGAGCTGAACCGCCCACCGGGGTGATGCGTCCTTAACTGGTAGGACGAGCTGCCGTGAAATCCCTGCGGATTGACGCCCGTGGGGCAACACTGGGATCGACGACAGATACGGGGGGCGGCCATGAGCACCGCATCGAGCCGCAGGACACTCACCACATCGCAGCGAAAGAACCCATCCATGTGCCAGCACCAGCCGCCGTGCCCGACAGCAGACTCCGCCGACCGGGAGGCCGCCCGCCTCGTGGCGCACCATCCGGAGCAGGGCTGGAGCCTGCTGTGCAACGGCGTGCTGCTCTTCGAGGACACGGGCGAACTGCTCCCGGACGGCCAGATCATCGCCCCGCACCGGCCGCTGCGGATCGTGACGGCGGCCTGAGGCCCGCCGCCGCGTCGATCGGACCATCCGCCCGGGGCCCCTCCCCTGCTCCGTACCGACGGAGCGAGGGGTGACCGGGCCACGGACGCGAGAGGGCCGGCTCGGAGACGCCTCCGAGCCGGCCCTGACGCTTTCCGGGCAGCCCCGGGGACAGCCCTTAGCCGTCGTACTCGTCAAGCGGCGGGCAGGAGCAGACCAGGTTCCGGTCACCGAAGGCGCCGTCGATCCGGCGCACCGGCGGCCAGTACTTGTCCGTCACCTCGACACCCGAAGGGAAGACGGCTTCCTCGCGGCTGTACGCGTGCTCCCACTCCCCGCCGAGCACGGCCGCGGTGTGCGGGGCGTTGCGCAGCGGGTTGTCCTCGGCGGGCCACTCGCCGGAGGCGACCTTCTCGATCTCCGCGCGAATGGCGATCATCGCGTCGCAGAACCGGTCGATCTCGGTCAGGTCCTCGCTCTCGGTGGGCTCGATCATCAGCGTGCCGGCCACCGGGAACGACATCGTCGGCGCGTGGAAGCCGTAGTCGATGAGGCGCTTGGCGATGTCGTCGACGCTCACACCGGTCGTCTTGGACAGCGGTCGCAGGTCGACGATGCACTCGTGCGCGACCAGGCCCGCCGGTCCGGTGTACAGCACCGGGTAGTGCGGCTCGAGGCGCTTGGCGATGTAGTTCGCCGCGAGCACCGCGACCTGGGTGGCGCTCTTGAGGCCCTCGCCGCCCATCAGCCTCATGTACGCCCACGAGATGGGCAGGATGCCCGCGGAGCCCCAGGGGGCGGCCGAGATCGGGCCGACGCCGGTCTCGGGCCCGGCGGAGGGCTGGAGCGGGTGGTTCGGCAGGTACGGGGCGAGGTGCTCACGGACGGCCACCGGGCCGACACCGGGACCGCCGCCGCCGTGCGGGATGCAGAACGTCTTGTGCAGGTTGAGGTGTGAGACGTCGCCGCCGAACTTGCCCGGCCTGGCGAGGCCGACCAGCGCGTTCAGGTTGGCACCGTCGACGTACACCTGACCGCCGGCCTCGTGCACCTGGGCGCAGATGTCGGCGACGTGCTCCTCGAACACCCCGTGCGTCGACGGGTAGGTGATCATGAGGACGGACAGCTCGTCGCGGTACTTCTCGATCTTGGCGCGCAGGTCGTGGACGTCGATCTCACCGTCGTCGGCGGTGCGGACGACGACGACCTTCATCCCGGCCATCACCGCGCTGGCGGCGTTCGTACCGTGCGCGGAGGACGGGATCAGGCAGACGGTGCGCTGCTCGTCGCCGTTGGCACGGTGGTACGCGCGGACCGCGAGGAGGCCGGCCAGTTCGCCCTGGGATCCGGCATTCGGCTGGATCGAGACCTTGTCGTAGCCGGTGACCTCGGCGAGGCGCTCCTCCAGCTCGTGGATCAGGGTCAGATAACCCTCGGCCTGCCCGACCGGGGCGAAGGGGTGGATCTGGCCGAACTCCGGCCAGGTGACCGGCTCCATCTCGGTGGTCGCGTTCAGCTTCATCGTGCAGGAGCCGAGCGGGATCATGCCGCGATCCAGCGCGTAGTCGCGGTCGGCGAGCCGGCGCAGGTAGCGGAGCATCGCGGTCTCGGAGCGGTGCGCGTGGAAGACCGGGTGGGTGAGGTAATCGTCCCTGCGGAGCAGCGCGGCGGGCAGCGTGTCCTCGACGGTCGCGTCCAGCGCCTCGATGTCGCCGGAGACGCCGAACGCGGCCCAGACGGCGGAGACCTGGGCACGCAGCGTGGTCTCGTCGCAGGAGAGCGACACGTGGTCGGCGTCCACGAGGTGCAGATTGACACCACCCTCGCGGGCCGCGGCGACGATGCCGGCGGCCTTGCCCGGGACACGGGCGGTCAGCGTGTCGAAGAACGTGCCGTGGACGACCTCGACACCGCCCGCGCGCAGCCCCTCGGCGAGGATCGCGGCGTAGCGGTGGGTCCGGCGCGCGATCGTCCGCAGCCCCTCGGGACCGTGGTAGACGGCGTACATCCCGGCCATGACCGCGAGGAGCACCTGGGCGGTGCAGATGTTGCTGGTGGCCTTCTCGCGGCGGATGTGCTGCTCGCGGGTCTGCAGGGCGAGACGGTACGCCTTGTTGCCGTCGGCGTCGACGGAGACGCCGACGAGTCGCCCGGGCAGGCTGCGGGCGTGCTTCTGCTGGACGGCCATGTAGCCGGCGTGCGGGCCGCCGAAGCCCATGGGGACGCCGAAGCGCTGCGTCGTGCCGACGGCGATGTCCGCACCGAGCTCACCGGGCGAGGTGAGCAGCGTCAGGGCGAGCAGATCGGCGGCGACGGTGACGATCGCGCCGAGCTCGTGGGCCTGGTCGATGACCGGCTTTATGTCCCGGACGGCACCGGAGGCACCCGGGTACTGGACCAGTACGCCGAAAACTCCGCGCTCGGCGATCTCCGCCGGGATCCCGTCGCCGAGGTCGGCCACGACGACCTCGACGCCGGTCGGCTCGGCCCGGGTCTCGATCACGGCGATGGTCTGCGGCAGCGCGTCGGCGTCGATCAGGAAGACACCGTTCTTGACCTTGCCGACGCGCCGGGACAGCGCCATGGCCTCCGCGGCGGCGGTGCCCTCGTCGAGCAGCGAGGCGCCGGACGTGGGCAGTCCGGTCAGGTCGGCGACCATGGTCTGGAAGTTGAGCAGCGCCTCCAGACGGCCCTGCGAGATCTCCGGCTGGTACGGCGTGTACGCCGTGTACCAGGCCGGGTTCTCCATCACGTTCCGCAGGACGACCGGCGGGGTGAAGGTCCCGTAGTAGCCGAGGCCGATCATCGGGGCGAGCACCTGGTTGCGGTCGGCGAGGCCGCGGAGCTCGGCGAGCACTTCGGCCTCGGTGCGGGCGCCGGGCAGTCCCAGAGCCTCGGTGCTCTTGATGACGTCCGGCACGGCGGCGGCGGTCAGCTCGTCCAGCGAGCCGTAGCCGACCTGCGCCAGCATCTTCGCCTGGGCCTCGGTGTCGGGGCCGATGTGGCGCTGCTCGAAGGGGGTGCCTCGCTCCAGCTGGGAGAGCGGAATGCGGTTGGCGGTCATTGCGGAGGCCTCCTGGTCGTAACGACCTGCGAGGGGCACCACGGCGCGGGTGCCCGGACGGCCTCCCCCTCTGTCATCTCAACCTGAGAGCTTCACCGGAACGCCCCGGGGCGCGCCGGCTTTCACCGTCGGTGAGAGCGGATGCCGTCCGACGCCCGCCCTGCTTTCCAGAGTGACCTCGTCCGTGCGGTACAGGGGCCTGAGAGATTCCGGGGAGGATTTGCTCCTTCGGCGGCTCCGGCTTTCACCGGGGCACTCTCCCGCACGGGGTCAGCAGCCGCTGCCAGCGTACCAGCGCGGCCTCACCTGGGAGCTTCGAGTGGACGCCGCCCTGGATGTGCACTTTCGTAGTGTTCAGCGAACCCGTGCGACCTGTTTGGAGGGACCGTGCAGACCGACATCGATCCGCGCAGCCTGATCGGCCGCAAGGCGTTCGACCGCGACGGCCACAAGATCGGGACCGTGGACGAGGTGTACCTCGACGACGCCACGGGCGTCCCCGAATGGGCGGCCGTACGAACCGGCCTGTTCAGCCGGGACGCGTTCGTACCACTGGAGCCCAGCCGGCTCGAGGGCGACGGCCTCCACATACCCTTCGAGCGCGCCCTGATCAAGGACGCGCCGGACTTCGGTGTCGGCCGCCATCTCTCTCCCGAGCAGGAGCTGCAGCTGTACCACCACTACGGTCTCGACCTGCCCTCGCTTCCGGAGAGGCCGACCACCTCTCCGTCCCCCGGCGACGAGGCCGGGGGCCCCGGCACCGGCTCCGCCGGTGACCGCGACTTCGGGCGGCTGGCCGGCCACGACGACTGATCCTCCGGCGGGCGCACCAGCGGCAGCGGCTCCGAGGGCTCCAGGCCCGGGTCGTCCACCGCGAACGTCCGCACCCGGCCGGGCGCGGCCGACCACGGCTCCTCGAAGCGGACCGTGACCTTCCCCAGCCCGCTGCCCTGAACCCATCCGGAGCCGTACTCGGCGTGGCGTACATCCTGCCCGGCGGCCCAGCGCCGGTCCGCCACCGGCCTCGCGTCCCCGCCCGGCGACCGCTCCTCGCCCGGCGTCGGCTCACGGGACGGCGCGGACTCCTCGTCCTCGTCGTGTCGCTCCCCCGCGGCTGCCTGTGCGAAGAGGTCCTCCTGCGTGTAGTCGGCGAGGCCGCTCACACCGACGCCGAGCAGCCGGACCCCGCCCGTGGTGTCCACCGCCTCCAGCAGCCGGGCCGCAGCCTCCCGCACCACCGCGGGATCGTCCGTGGGCCCGCGCAGCGTCTCCGACCGGGTCAGCGTCGAGAAGTCGAACCGCCGCACCTTCAGCACGATCGTCCGTCCCGAGTGCCCGGAGGCACGGAGCCGGCGGACACACCGGTCGGCCAGCCGCTCGACCTCCGTCCGGATGCGGACCCGGTCGTGCAGGTCCACGTCGAAGGTGTCCTCGACCGACACGGACTTGGCGTCCCGCTCGGCGACCACGGGCCGGTCGTCGTGGCCCATGGCCATCCGGAAGATCGCTCTCCCGTGCGCCTTCCCCAGCAGCCGTACGAGCTCGTCCTCCCCCGCCTCGGCCAGATCCGCGACCGTGGTCATGCCGGCCCGCCGCAGATGCTCGCCCGTCGCCGGACCTACGCCCGGCAGAGTCCGTACCGGCATCGGCCCCAGCAGCTCCCGCTCGGTGCCGGGCGCTATGAGCACCAGCCCGTCCGGCTTGGCCTGCTCCGAGGCGATCTTCGCCAGCATCTTGGAACCCGCCAATCCCACCGAACCCGTCAGCCCGGTGGTCACCAGGATGTCCCTGCGCAGCCGCTCACCGGCCTCCCGGGCCGATCGGGAGTCATCCGCCGTCCCACCCGCCTCGAGATCCACGAAGGCCTCGTCCAGGCTCAGCGGTTCCACCAGGGGCGAGAGCTCGCCCAGCAGCTCCATCACTTGGTCGCTGACCGTCCGGTAGAGCGAGAAGCGCGGCACCAGGTAGGCGGCGTTTGGGCACAGCCTCCGCGCCTGTGCCATGGGCATCGCCGAGTGCACACCGAACCGTCTCGCCTCGTACGAAGCGGTGGCGACAACTCCGCGCGGCCCCAGGCCGCCGACGACCACCGGCTTCCCGCGCAGACTCGGCTTCGCCGCCTGCTCCGCGGCGGCGAAGAACGCATCCATGTCCAGATGCAGGATGGTGGGCGCGGGTCTCACGGCTCCGATGCTGCCCTATGGCACTGACAATCGCCCGTGCCCGTACCGGCCGGCCAGGAAGTCCGGCCCGGCCCGGGGGTCAGCCGGCGCGCTCGCGGCGGCGCCGGGCCAGCTCGTCACCCGGGTCGTGGCCGATCAGAGTCTCACCGGTGTCGACGCGCTCGCCGTGCAGCTGCGCGAGCGCCGCCTCGACGTCCCGCCACACGACTCCGACCGCGATCCCGAACACGCCCTGCCCTCCCTGGAGGAGATCGACGACCTCGTCCGGCGAGGAGCACTCGTAGACCGTCGCGCCGTCACTCATGAGGGTCATCCGCTCCAGGTCCGCGAAGCCGCGGGCCCGCAGGTGCTGTACCGCAGCGCGGATGTTCTGCAGGGCGACGCCCGTGTCCAGGAAGCGCTTGACGATCTTGAGGACGACCACGTCCCGGAAGCTGTAGAGCCGCTGCGTGCCCGATCCGTAGGCCGGCCGGACGCTCGGTTCGACCAGACCGGTGCGCGCCCAGTAGTCGAGCTGCCGGTAGGTGATGCCCGCCGCCGCGCAGGCGGTCGGCCCCCGGTAGCCCACGGTCTCGGGCGTCACATCGGCTTGCGCACTGTCGTGAAGCGAATACGGCTGCAAGCCCTCCGCGGGACCACGCCCGTGAGCACCCGCTGCCGTACCGTCGCCGCTGCTTCTCACGCCGACCTCCGTCCTTGACCTGCCTCCTCGACGGTAGGGAGTCGCCCCGGGTGCGTCAACGATCGCCACACTCGGCACGCCGAGTGATAATCACCCTGAGAGTGGTTTTGCGTGCCCTGATTCGGGGAATAGGTGGCCGGATGCCCGGCGGGCGAAGTTCCGACTCACCGGGCCCGGACCGGACAGCGACGCCTCCTCCCTACGGATGGCGGCGCCGGACCGGCGGAATCACTGACTGCTGGAGCCGAAGTCCTCCGGCGAGATCTGGTCGAGGAACTCGCGGAACTTCTCGACCTCGTCCTCCTGCTCGTCCGGGATCGCGATGCCCGCATCGTCCAGAACGCCGTCGCTGCCGTAGATCGGCGTGCCGGTCCGCAGCGCCAGAGCTATGGCGTCGGACGGCCTGGCGCTGACCTCGACGCCGCTGGCGAAAACCAGCTCCGCGTAGAAGACACCCTCCCGCAGGTCCGTGATCCGCACCTCGGTGAGTTCCTGTCCGACGGCCTCCAGGACGTCCTTGAACAGGTCGTGGGTCAACGGCCTGGCCGGCGCCATTCCCTGCTGCGCGAAGGCAATCGCGGTCGCCTCACCCGGTCCGATCCAGATGGGGAGGTACCGATCGCCTCCCACTTCGCGCAGGAGCACGATCGGCTGGTTGGAGGGCATTTCCACCCGGACACCCACAACGTCGAGCTCGTTCACACAGCAACCCTAGGACGTGCCCGGCAGGTTTGGGTAGTCGGGTTCCCCCAAGATCGGTGCAAGCCCGCCCGGGAGTTCAGGGGAGACGCACCCCCAGCGCCGTCTGGACCAGCGCGGAGTGCAGCCTGACCGAGAGCGCCGCCAGCTCCTTCGCGGTCGCCTCGGCATGCGCTCTGGTCTGCGGATTGCGGTGCCGGCGCAGCGGTGCGACCACTTGTTCGACCAGTCCGGCCTCACGGTCGGCAGCCGCCTTCATCGCCCGCAGATGCCTCGGCTCCAGACCGAATCTGCCCAGGTCGGCGATCAGTTTGGCCACCGTCACGGACTCGGCGTCGTAGGCGGACTCCGCCGAAGGAGTGATCAGACCGTAGGACTCCCACTCGTCGAGCTCCGCCTCGGTCACTTCCGCGGCGGCGAGCAGCTCCGCCCGGCCGACGCGGGCCGCCGTGGGCTTCTCGGAGAGGAACTCGTCCGCCGCACCGGAATCCACTGGCCCGCTCTCGGACGGCGGCGGAGGCCGCTCTCCCCGGGCCGGCGCGTCGAGGTGCTCGCGGATGACCTTCAGAGGCAGGTAGTGGTCCCGCTGCATCCGGAGCACCTGAGCGAGCCGCCGGACGTCCTCGGCGCTGAACTTGCGATAGCCGGACGGTGTGCGCTTCGGCTCGACGAGCCCCTCGGCCTCCAGGAACCGGATCTTGGAGATCGTGACCTCGGGGAACTCTTCGCGCAGCTGACTCAGCACCGAGCCGATACTGACCAGCTGGTCGCCACCGGCGGTGCCGTGACCGGCACCGCCCGTCGGAGTTCGCCGCATGGAGGTCCCTGAGGTCACATGCCCCGCTGGTTCGCGTAGAAGACCAGCCGGTACTTTCCGATCTGAACTTCGTCACCGTTCGCCAGGACGACCGAGTCGATCGGCTCACGGTTGACGTACGTGCCGTTGAGGCTGCCGACATCGGTGACGGTGAAGGTGCCGTCGGCCGCCCTGCGGAACTCCACATGCCGCCGGGAGACGGTGAAGTCGTCGAGGAAGATGTCGCTCTGAGGGTGGCGGCCCGCCGTGGTCAGTTCGCTGTCCAGGAGGAAGCGGCTGCCCGCGTTCGGCCCGCGGCGCACCACGAGCAGGGCGGATCCGAGCGGCAGGGCGTCGACGGCCGCCTGTGCCTCGGGCGAGAGCGAAGGAATGGGCGTCTGGCCGGTGGCCTCCGCCTCATAGGCCTCGATCCCCGAGATGGAGATCGTCGAGGTCGTCTCCGAGGCACGCTCCGCCGAAGCTCCGGCCCGCAGCGGCGCGCCGCAGTTGGAACAGAAGCGGCTGGTCTCGGCGTTGCGATTGCCGCATCGCGTACACACCGGCATGGACGGGTCCTCCTGCCGCGGCTGCCCCGCGGGGGCATGGGATGCATACGGGTCGGGCGTAAACCCTCCACCCGCACTTGAGGTTGACGGTTCCCCGAAACCTATGCGGCCGGGACCGGCAGGGTCAACAGCAGACGCGCCCGGACCGCCGGGAATGTCACCACCGGCGATCTCGTCCCGGAAGAGCGGACGCTCGCCGCTCTGCTCCGCCTCCTGGCCATGGCGCGGTGCGCGATGACGGGTGGTGCCGCCGTCCTCGCGTGCGCTCTTGCCGAACAACTTCCCAAACAACTTCACGGGCGATTCCCCTTGACCGAAAAACAGACCCGCCCGTGGGGCAGGAACCCTGAATGAACACACCTGCCGACCGGACATCCTCACAACGTCCGTACCCTCCGGACAGTTTCCACCACGCAGCACTCCTACGATGCGCCGACCCCCCGCAACCCCTCGTCCATCTCCGGCCTCCCTGGTACGCCCTTGTCTCACTGAGAGGACGACCGAGCGTAGTCAGGCCGTTCCACGGGCCGCAAGGCGTCCACGACGATCTTCTCCGAGCGGGTCACCGAGGCGGTGGCCTGCTCCTTCTCCAGGGTCTGCACCACGCCGCCGGGAATGTTCAGCGCCGGCTCGAGGTCCTGCGGCTTGCCGATGACCTTGAAGCGGTAGGGAGCGCTGATCTTCTTGCCGTCCACCTCGATGGAACCGCCGCCGTCGGAGAAGTAGGAGTCCGCGACGACCCTCACCCCGTTGACCTGGATCGCCTCGGCCCCGGCGGCGCGCAGCTCCTGGATCGCATCGAGCAGCATGTCCGACTCGACCGCTCCGGCACCGTCGCCGATGGTCAGCGTGATGCCCGGGCCCTGTGCCGCCACGGTACCTGCGAGGATGCCCAGCTGCCGCTCCTTTTCCTGTGTCTGCCTGCGCGCCTCTTCGGCCTGGTCCGAGCTGGTCTCCAGTTCGGTCCGCTGGTCCTCGAGGCGCCGCTTCTCATCTTCCAGACGCTTGGTGCGGTCATCCAGTTCATCGAGGATGCGCACGAGATCCTCCTGGCGGGCGCCGCGCAGGGCGCTGTTGTCGCTCGTCGACTGGACCTGGATGGCCAGGCCGAGGCCGAGGACGAACAGCAGGAGGGCCACGATGAGTTGGGCGCGAGAGAAGCGGGGCGGCCACAGCCCGGCCACCAGTCGCTGCCGCCCGGTCAACCGCGTCCCGTCGCCGGACGGCGGCGTCTTTGGGCCCTCCTCCGCGGGAGCGTCCGTGCCGTGGACGTCGGTGCGGTCCGTCCGCTCCGCCTCGTCGGTCCCGGAGCCCGCGTTCCCGGCAGCGGCGGACCGTTCGCCGGCCTTCCCGGTTCCCGCGGGCGTCGAGGGAGCCGGGGCGGGGAGCGGCCCCGGCACGGATCCGAGTGCGGGGACGGGCGGGTGGGACGGTGTCGCCTCGGGCCTCTGCGGCGGCGTCGCCTCGGGCGGGCGGTCGCCCGTCGTCGTCGGCTTCCCGTCCTGGGGGGCCGGCTTCTCACGCAGGGTCTTGTCGTCGTCACTCATCGGCCTCACGCCCGGAACACATGGCGGCGGATGGCGGCCGCGTTGGAGAAGATCCGGATGCCGAGGACGACCACCACACCCGTGGACAGCTGCGCACCGACGCCCAGCTTGTCGCCGAGGAAGACGATCAGCGCGGCCACGACGACGTTCGACAGGAAGGAGACCACGAAGACCTTGTCGACGAAGATCCCGTCGAGCATGGCCCGCAGGCCGCCGAACACCGCGTCGAGAGCAGCGACCACGGCGATCGGAAGGTAGGGCTCGACCACCGCCGGCACCTCAGGGCGGAGCAACAGTCCCGCCACGACTCCCAAGACCAGGCCCAGTACGGCGATCACGATGTGCCCTTCCCTGTCTCTGCCGTTCCCTGACCGGCGGGCGTACCACCGGCGGTCCTCGGCTCTGCGGTACGTACGATCAGGCTCGGCGCGGCCGGCAGACGCACCCGTTCCTGGGCGGAGATGCTGCTCCGGATCCCGAAGTTCTCCCGCAGCGCGTGGAGGTACTGGCCGTCCGCGCTGTCCTGGAAGGCGGTGCTCAGCTTCTTCCCGTCCCCGACGGCGAGCACCGTGTAGGGCGGCACCAGCGGCTTGTTGTCGACGAGTATGGCGTCACCGGCGGCCCTGATCGCGGACAGGGCCGTCAACCGCTGCCCGTTGATCGCGACGGCCTCCGCGCCGGACTCCCAGAGTCCGTTGACGACGCGCTGCATGTCGCGGTCGCGGACCCGGCCGGTGTCGGAGAAGCCGCTGCTCTCCCGCGGACCGCCACCGCCCGCCTTGCTGCCCTTGGCGTCGTCGACGACCAGCTTCACCCCCTGGCCTGTCACCTCGGTCGCTCCGGAGAGCAGCGCCACGAGGTCTCCCTGGTGCCCGCCCTGCCGCTGGAGCGCCTTGCGCTGCCGTTCGCCGACCTCCTCGCGGAGGCTGTCGACGTCCTGCTCCAGTTCGTCCGCGGCCGTGGTCTCGGCCTCGATACGGTCGATGAGCTCTTCCCGTTCCTTCGCCACGACGGGTGCCGATATCCGCGCCTGAGCAGCGCCGAGAGTGACCACCAGCGCTGCCAGCACCAGCCCGGCCGCGAGCCACAACTTCGCCCGAAGCGTCTGGGGCAGCCGCCCGCCCTCCGCGTCCCTGCGGGCCGCCGCCTCCGCGTAACCGTCGTCGAGGCTGTGGTCCATGACGTTGTTCAGCAGCGACATCGAGGCATCGGGACGCGGCGGTGAGGCTGTCCTCGGTACGGGGGGCTGCTGCGGCATGCCGCACATCGTCGCACGTCGCAGCCGCTACCGCCGAATGGCCCCACGGTTGTGCCGGGACGCGGGCCGTCCCGCGCCCCGGCACTCCGTCCTCAGACCGCCGGCCCGCTCACTGCTTCGTGTCGTCACCTGCGCCTTCCACCACCGCGGACCACTCGCCGAGGAGTGCCTGGGCGGATGTGTCGTCGGGACCCTCGGCCCACAGATGGGTGACTGCCTCGGACGGGTCGGGGAGCACGAGGACCCAGCGGCCGTCGGCCTCCACGACGCGGACACCGTCGGTCGTGTCCACGAACCGGTCACCGGCGGCCTCGACGACCCGGCGCATCACGAGGCCCTTGACCGCCCACGGCGTCGCGATGTCCGTGCGCAGCACATGGGCCCTCGGGATACGGGCGTCGATCTGGCTCAGCGTGAGCTGGGTACGGGCCACCAGGCCGAGGAGTCGCACGAACGCCGCCGGACCGTCGAAGACGCTGCTGAACTCCGGGATGATGAAGCCACCGCGGCCGTCACCGCCGAAGATGGTGGACTCCTCCCGGCAGACCCGGGTCAGGTCGTCGGGCGATGTGGTCGTCCACTCCACCTGGGTGCCGTGGTAGGCGGCGACCTGCTCGGCGATGCGCGTCGTCGTCACGGGCAACGCCACCTTGCCGCTGCGGCGTTCCGCGGCCACGAGGTCCAGCATGACGAGCAGCGCCCTGTCGTCCTCCACGATCCGGCCGCGCTCGTCCACGAACGACAACCGCTCGCCGACGGGGTCGAAGCGCACGCCGAAGGCGGCGTGCGCGGACGCCACGATCTCGCCCAACCGCACCAGGCCCTGCCTGCGCTGCTCGAGCGTCTCGGTCGGTCGCGACTCGTCGAGCCCGGGGTTGATCGTCAGCGCGTCCACGCCGAGCCTGCCGAGGAGGCTCGGCAGTACGAGACCGGCGCTGCCGTTGGACGCGTCGATGACGACCTTGAGGCCGGCCTCCGCGATCCCGCTGGTGTCGACGTTGCGCAGCAACGAGCCCGTGTAGGAGTCGTAGATGCTCGCCGGGAAGGAGAGGTCCCCGATCTCGCCGGGGAACGCACGCCGGTACTCCTGACGCGCGTACACGCGGTCGAGCTTCCGCTGGCCGCCCTGGGACAGGTCCGCACCCCGCTCGTCGAAGAACATGATGTCGACCGAGTCGGGCACACCCGGCGAGGTGCGGATCATGATGCCGCCGGCGCTGCCCCGGGCCGTCTGCTGCCGGGCCACCGGCAGGGGGACGTTCTCCAGGTCCCGGACGTCGATGGCGCTGGTCTGGAGTGCGGAGATCACCGCGCGTTTGAGGGCTCGCGCGCCTCGGGAGTGGTCGCGGGCCGTGGTGACGGTCGCGCCCTTCTTCAGCGTGGTGGCGTACGCGCCCGCGAGTCGCACGGCGAGTTCGGGCGTGATCTCGACGTTCAGGATTCCCGATACGCCCCGGGCCCCGAAGAGATGCGCCTGGCCGCGGGACTCCCAGATCACCGAGGTGTTGACGAAGGCGCCGGCTTCGATGGTCTTGAACGGATAGACCCGGACGTTGCCCTGGACGATGGACTCCTCGCCGATCAGGCATTCGTCGCCGATGACAGCGCCGTCCTCGATCCGAACGGCGCGCATGATGTCGGTGTTCTTGCCGATGACGCAGCCGCGCAGATTGCTGTGGGGCCCGATGTAGACGTTGTCGTGGATGACGGCCCGGTGGAGGAACGCACCCGATTTCACGACCACATTGGACCCGACCACGGTGTGTTCGCGGATCTCGACGCCGGCTTCGACCTTGGCGTAGTCGCCGACGTAGAGGGGACCGCGCAGCACGGCGTCAGGATGCACCTCGGCACCCTCCGCCACCCAGACGCCGGGCGAGATCTCGAAGCCGTCGATGTCCACGTCGACCTTGCCCTCGAGCACGTCGGCCTGTGCCTTCACATAGCTCTCGTGGGTGCCGACGTCCTCCCAGTAGCCCTCGGCGATGTAGCCGTAGATCGGCTTGCCTTCCTTCATCAGCTGCGGGAAGACATCACCGGACCAGTCCACCGAGACATCCGGCTCGACGTAGTCGAAGACTTCCGGCTCCATCACGTAGATGCCGGTGTTCACGGTGTCCGAGAAGACCTGGCCCCAGGTGGGCTTCTCCAGGAACCTCTCGACCTTGCCCTGTTCGTCCACGATCGTGATGCCGAATTCAAGGGGATTCGGCACCCGGGTCAGACACACCGTGACCAGTGCGCCCTTCTCCTTGTGGAACCGGATGAGATCCGAGAGGTCGAAGTCGGTGAGTGCATCTCCGGAAATGACGAGGAATGCGTCGTCCTTGAGCGCCTCTTCCGCATTCTTCACACTGCCCGCGGTACCGAGTGGCTTTTCCTCGTGCGCGTAGGTGAGCTCCATACCCAGCTCTTCACCGTCGCCGAAGTAGTTCTTGACGAGGGAAGCGAGGAACTGGACGGTCACGACCGTCTCAGTGAGCCCGTGCCGCTTGAGCAGGCGCAGCACGTGCTCCATGATCGGCCTGTTGACCACCGGCAGCAGTGGCTTGGGCATGCTCGAGGTCATAGGGCGAAGTCGTGTTCCTTCGCCACCAGCCATCACGACGGCCTTCATGTCGGAAGCGTCCTCCTTGAAGAGACGACGGTCCAGCCGACTTCACCCGTCCGGGCAGGCCCCTCTCCAGTTCTCATGCGGACCGGTGGGACTCTGCACAGCTCCGTGCATACGGCTCAATCGGCCACGGCGTCAGCCTTGACGAGTCGGCGGACCTGGACCACATAGAGGATCCCTGCCCACCAGTACAGAGTTGTACCCCATCCTGCGAACGCCCATCCGAAAACTTCGGCGAGTGACGCAAGCCACCCGTCTCCGTCGCTGAGCAGCAGGAGTGGGAACGCGTACATCAAGTTGAAGGTAGCCGCCTTGCCCAGAAAGTTCACCTGGGGAGGCGGATAGCCGTGCCGGCGCAGGATTCCCACCATCACGAGGAGCATCAGGTCCCGCGCCAAAAGTGCCGCGGTCAACCAAAGAGGCAGGATCCCCCGCCAGGTCAGGCCCACCAGGGTGGAAAGGATGTAGAGCCGGTCAGCGGCGGGATCGAGGATCCGGCCCAGGCTGCTGATCTGGTTCCATCGGCGGGCGAGCTTGCCGTCGAGATAGTCGCTGACGCCACTCAGCGCGAGCACGAGCAGGGCCCAGCCGTCGGCCTTCGGACCACCGAACTCGGGTAGGAGAATCAGCCACAGGAACAGCGGTACGCCGAGCAGGCGAGCCATACTGAGGATGTTGGGGATGGTGAGTACCCGGTCGGTCTGAACGCGGGTCTCCTGGACCTCCACCCGGGGGCCTCCTGCCGAACGTACCAACGATGCCTCCTGACCTTACCGTCAGCAGGATGAGCGGTGTACACAGGGGTGGCGGTCACTCGGGCACGGTCTGCCCCTGCCCCCGGGACATGAGAAAGCCCCGGACCATCACGGTCCGGGGCTTTCCCAGAAGAATTGTTCGGCGGTGTCCTACTCTCCCACAGGGTCCCCCCTGCAGTACCATCGGCGCTGAAAGGCTTAGCTTCCGGGTTCGGAATGTAACCGGGCGTTTCCCTAACGCTATGACCACCGAAACACTATGAAGATATCGAACCCGGCCGACCACACAGTGGTCTCGGCATGTTCGTTACTTCAGAACTAACACAGTGGACGCGAGCAACTGAGGACAAGCCCTCGGCCTATTAGTACCGGTCAACTCCACCAGTCACCTGGCTTCCATATCCGGCCTATCAACCCAGTCGTCTACTGGGAGCCTTACCCCATCAAGTGGGTGGGAGTCCTCATCTCGAAGCAGGCTTCCCGCTTAGATGCTTTCAGCGGTTATCCCTCCCGAACGTAGCCAACCAGCCATGCCCTTGGCAGGACAACTGGCACACCAGAGGTTCGTCCGTCCCGGTCCTCTCGTACTAGGGACAGCCCTTCTCAAGACTCCTACGCGCACAGCGGATAGGGACCGAACTGTCTCACGACGTTCTAAACCCAGCTCGCGTACCGCTTTAATGGGCGAACAGCCCAACCCTTGGGACCGACTCCAGCCCCAGGATGCGACGAGCCGACATCGAGGTGCCAAACCATCCCGTCGATATGGACTCTTGGGGAAGATCAGCCTGTTATCCCCGGGGTACCTTTTATCCGTTGAGCGACGGCGCTTCCACAAGCCACCGCCGGATCACTAGTCCCGACTTTCGTCCCTGCTCGACCCGTCGGTCTCACAGTCAAGCTCCCTTGTGCACTTACACTCAACACCTGATTGCCAACCAGGCTGAGGGAACCTTTGGGCGCCTCCGTTACCCTTTGGGAGGCAACCGCCCCAGTTAAACTACCCATCAGACACTGTCCCTGATCCGGATCACGGACCCAGGTTAGACATCCAGCACGACCAGAGTGGTATTTCAACGACGACTCCACCTGAACTGGCGTCCAAGCTTCACAGTCTCCCACCTATCCTACACAAGCCGAACCGAACACCAATATCAAACTGTAGTAAAGGTCCCGGGGTCTTTCCGTCCTGCTGCGCGAAACGAGCATCTTTACTCGTAGTGCAATTTCACCGGGCCTATGGTTGAGACAGTCGAGAAGTCGTTACGCCATTCGTGCAGGTCGGAACTTACCCGACAAGGAATTTCGCTACCTTAGGATGGTTATAGTTACCACCGCCGTTTACTGGCGCTTAAGTTCTCAGCTTCGCCCCACCGAAATGGAGCTAACCGGTCCCCTTAACGTTCCAGCACCGGGCAGGCGTCAGTCCGTATACATCGCCTTACGGCTTCGCACGGACCTGTGTTTTTAGTAAACAGTCGCTTCTCGCTGGTCTCTGCGGCCACCCCCAGCTCAAGGAGTACATCCCATCACCAGGCGTGGCCCCCCTTCTCCCGAAGTTACGGGGGCATTTTGCCGAGTTCCTTAACCATAGTTCACCCGAACGCCTCGGTATTCTCTACCTGACCACCTGAGTCGGTTTAGGGTACGGGCCGCCATGAAACTCGCTAGAGGCTTTTCTCGACAGCATAGGATCATCCACTTCACCACAATCGGCTCGGCATCAGGTCTCAGACTACGTGTCACGCGGATTTGCCTACGTGACGTCCTACACCCTTACCCCGGGACAACCACCGCCCGGGCTGGACTACCTTCCTGCGTCACCCCAT